>CAYNMV010000017.1:0-67916 GCA_964398315.1 uncultured Tepidisphaeraceae bacterium
TCGAAAACCGGTTAGCCGAAAGGCTACGGGAGTTCGAATCTCCCCCTCTCCGTTAAGTAGAAGCCGTAAAGCGTTGCCAATGAACGCTTTACGGCTTTTCTCATTTCCTGGCCCTCCTATGGTGTCTGAAAGCGAATGTCTCGATGTTACCAGCAGGGCCATACTACTGCTGCTGAGCTCTTACCCGAGTTGGCGGCTGTCTGGCGGCTGCGGGATCGCGGCGGAAATCGGTGGGTGTCTGGCCGCAGCGGAGGCGAAAGCGCGTGGCAAAGTGGAACTGGCTGCTGAACCCCAACCGGTAGGCGATTTGCTTGATCGAAAGGTTCGTATGCAGCAGCAATGAGCGGGCTTCCTCCAGGCGCATGGCCTCGATGAACCGCATCAGTGGCATACCCGCCTGCTGCCGAAAGCAATGCGCCAGCCGCGATGCCGACAGTCCGGCATGCCGTGCCACCTGCTCGACGCTCAGCGCCTCTCCCAGGTGGTGCCCGATGTACTCGATGGCCTTTTGCACGCGTTCATCACGGAAGTGCGCGTGATCGTCCCACGTGGCCAGCAGCAACACCTGTTCGACGGTGTTTTCGAGCAGGCGCGCACGATTCGTCCCGGTTGCTGCGAAATAATCTGCCAGCCGCTTCATGGCGCTGTGGATATCGGCCTGATAGGGATGACCGTTCAACGGCAGATGCAGCGTGCCGGCAGGCGTTGTCGGCCAGCCCATCAGCGGTTGCCATGAGAGGCGGGGCTGTAAGAACGCGAAGACTTCCTCGCTCGGGCTGGCGTTCTGTTCGCGGTAGGGTGTTCGGGGAGGGATCAGTGACAAATCGCCGGCTGGTATGGTGGCCTTGCCCGCCGCCGTGATCAACTCCAACTGGCCGCTGAGCATCAATTCCAGCGTCCAGTAGGGGAACCCATCCGTCCGAACGAAAGTGTGGCCGGCGGGCAACACCATGCGTTTTACGCTCACCACCATGCAGCCACCTCGCGCCGGCGATCACCTGGCAGTCGTTTCGTGTATGCAAATAGCACAAAACGCCATGTACAGCCAGTGTTCAACACGTCATTTTACGGGCGTTTGATGTATGCCGCGATGGGCCAGGTGGTTCGGGTGATCGGGTTGTTCGGGGTTACGGTTATTCGAGTGGAGCCTTTCCAATGGGCGATGCTATGGCCGTCTGGATGGTAATCCTGGTGGGCGTGTTCATGCTGATGGCGGTGGTTGGCGGTCCGGTGGGGGCGGGCGTCCATATCGGCTGGGCGCAGACGGATATCACGCCAAGCGGACGGGTGCTGTTGCAGGGGCAGTTCTATGCGCGGGTTGCGGAGAAGGCGGCCGATCCGTTGACGGCGACCGTGCTGGTGCTCGATGGGAACGACGACCACGCGGTCCTGGTCAGTTGTGACCTGATCGCGATCGCGGACGAGCTGCGCGATGCGGTGCGCGGGCGCCTGGGCGATGTGGCAGGCCTCGATCCGAATAAGGTCATTCTCAATGCCACCCACACGCATTGCGCGCCGATACTCACGACACCCAGCGGGGAATCTGGTTTCCATTACGGGCTGGACCTGAATACCCGTCCTCCCGATGAGTTGCGGGCGTTTGTGGCGGAGCGCATCGCCGAGGCCATCAAACAGGCCTGGGCGGCACGGCAGCCGGGGCGGATCGCCTTCGGACTCGGTCACGCTGTCATCGGCCGCAACCGCCTGGTCGTTAACCGTGCGGGCGTCTCACGCATGTACGGCAACACCAATCATCCTGATTTCAGGCATATGGAGGGGTATGAAGACCACAGCGTAGGCGTCCTGGCGACACGCAACGCGGAAGGCCGCCTGACCGGCCTGGTTGTGAACGTCGCCTGCCCGTCGCAGGTGGATGAGCATCGGTTTGAGATGACCGCCGATTACTGGCATGAGACGCGCCAGGCGCTGCGCCATCGCCTGGGAGATGAGCAACTGTTCATCCTGCCCCAATGCGCGTTCGCCGGCGATCAGGCGCCGCATATCTTGTACGCCCAGGCGGCTGAGAAGCGCATGATGGAACGGGCGGGCCTCACCCCCCGTGCACGCATCGCCCGCGACATCGCCGACGCCGTCGAGCAGGTGCTGACCATCCTCGGTGACACGACTGATGCAGATACTCCGCTGAGGCATCACGTTGAATCGCTGCCGTTGCCGAGGATCCCAATCACCCCGGAGATGCTCGCCTCAGCCCAGGCGGAAGCCGACAAACTCCGCGCGCAGTTCGAAGAGCAGATGCGCAAAATAGAGGCCGACCCCGCGCTCAAGAATGATCCGCAATGGTATGTCGCGCCCACCCGCCTGTACGGGCAGATGAGCTGGAACTTGCACGTCGTCACCCGCCACAAGTTGCAGCAGATGCGCAGCGAACTTCCCTGTGAGATCCACGTGATCCGGCTGGGCGATGTCGCCATCGCCACTGTCCCCTTCGAGTACTACCTCGACTACGGCATCCAGATCAAAGCGCGCAGCCGTGCTGCGCAGACCTTCCCGGTGCAGCTGGCGGGCAGTGGCACGTATCTGTCCACCGAGCGGGCCATGCGCGGCGGCGGCTATGGCGCGCTGCCAGCCAGCAACGCCATCAGCGCGGAGGGGGGACAGCAACTCGCTGACCGCATCATCGAGGTGATTGGGCAGCTCTGGGATAGCTGATCAGCCGTCGCTGGGCGTGGAGGTCGTATGATCCGAAAGCGCGGGAACACGAAATACGATGCCCTCTGCGGTCTGAGGGATTGGCACAGCATGGTGCGACAACTGCAAACAGAGCAATGCGGGAGTAACTAGTGATGTCCACTCAACCGCCAGGACGGGCAACCACCGCGCCTTGGATTCCCTACACGCTGCCGTGGGATGATGCGCCGCTGGACCTGTCGTTTCTCTACGAGGACGAAAAGCCGGCTGGAAAGCATGGCTTTTTGACAGTCAAGGGGGATCGCTTCGTCTTTGAGGATGGACACGAAGCCCGCTTCTGGGGCACGTTGTTCAACTCGGCTGCCAACTTCCCCACCCACGACTACAGCGAGAAGGTTGCCCGGCGTCTGGCCAAGTTTGGCGTCAACATGGTGCGCCTGCATCAGATGGATGCCGAGTGGGCAACGCCGAACATATTTCAATGCACGCGGGGCCGCCTGCGCGTCGATTCTCTGTCGTTTGACCCTGAAAGCATGGATCGGCTGGACTATCTCATCCACTGCCTCCGGCAGGAAGGCATCTATATCTACCTGGATCAGCTCAGCCATCGGACGTTCAAATCCGGCGATGGCGTAGACAACGCCTTCGAGCTCCCGATCGCCGCTGCCCCCTACAGCAATTTCGATCCGCGTCTGATCGACTTGCAGAAGAAGTACAGCCATGACTTATGGACGCATATCAACCCTTACACCGGCCTGGCCTACAAGGACGATCCTGCGATTGCGCTGACCGAATTTGCAAACGAGAACGATCTGTTCACGCGGACGCGCAACCTGGAGCCATACCGCTCGAGGCTGGAGGAGCGTTATCGTGCCTGGGCGAAAAGGCGCGATATTTCCCTGCCCGAAGAGCCGATCGATTTTGACCAGGCGACCGTGCCGCTGGTGCAGTTCCTGACGGAACTGCAAAATCAGTATTACGACCAGATGTACGCCTATCTTCGCGAAGTCGGGGTGAGGATTCCGGTCACCGGCAGCAACTGGAGCCTGGGGAGCATTCACCAGGCGGCGGCGGCCGGCGATCTCGACTTCGCCGACTCACATGCCTACTGGGATATGTGGAGCGATACGCGCGGGACCAACCGGCCCCTGGTGGCCGAGCCGAAGGATCACATGCTGGTGGACCTGTCGCACCGGCGACTGCTCGATAAGCCGTTTTTCGTCTCGGAGTGGGGTGTCACCTGGCCCAACGAGTGGCGCGCGACCACCCCCTTGAGCATGGCTGCCCATGCGGCGTTGCAGGGATGGAATGGCCTGACCATACACACTTACCGCTATCGTACCACCAGCCCTGTCGATCGCATGGGAGGGGTACTGCTGAACGGTGTCGGCTATCGGTTGAACTTCGACACCTTCAACGATCCCGCCAAATTCGGGCTGTTCTATCACGGCGCCCTGCTGTTTCGGCGCGGGGATGTGGATCAGGCGAAATCGACGGTCGGCATTCGCGTGTCACAGGAACAGATCGACATGCCTGACACCAGTGCGTCACTGGGGCGCGTGATCGCGCATCAGCGGATTCCGGCGTTGGACGCACTGGTTGAGCAGCACCGCTGCGGCCTGCTCCTGCCCGGGCACGACGCCCCGGCCGACCAGGTCATCCCCGCCACCGCTTCGGCGGCGCCTGTGCCGGATGGAGTTCTCCGCGCTGACACTGGCCAGATCGGCCGTGATCCCGGGCGGCGTATCGGCTGGATCGACACCCCTCGCACGAAGGCCGGCTATGGATTCCTCGGAACCAGCGATCCACTTCTCCTGGATGGGCTCACGCTGACAGTGAAAACGCCGTTCGCTGTCATCGCGATCAGCTCGTTGACGGATGAACCGATCCACACATCGCGCAATCTGCTGCTGACGGCCGTGGGCCGAGCCGATAACAGCGGCGCGGTCTATAGCGAGGATCACACCCGGCGGCTGGAGATTGGTCACGCCCCGGTCCTGATCGAGGCGATCCACGCAGTCATCGAGCTGCAAACCGACCAGCCATTCCTGAAGGTGTTCTCGATCGACCCCGAAGGCTCCCTCACAGGCCGCATGCCCGCCACCTTCGCCGACGGCAAGCTGACCTTCGAGATCGGCGCGGTTTTCCCCTCGATGTACTACCTGATCCAATCGGATTGACGATGCCCGCCAGCCAGTCGCTCACTGCGGCAGCGCTGCCTGCCAGCCGGCATTGAGCTGCTGGCAACGGGCCGGTCGGTGATCTGGTCGACCCGCTGCGGCTGGTCGGCTGAACCGGCATGGGGATGGAGGATCGGGCATCCTGGTATCGCATGCGAGCCTGGCCACCGGCGCAATCCAGCCTGGAATCCCCAGAACCCGCGCACAAAACGACACAAGCCCCCGCAAAGGAGGCTTGTGTCGGCGATTTCAAACTCGGAAAGACTGGATCAGGCACCGATGGTAGCGCGTCGGCGGCCGAGCAGGCCCACCGCTGCAAGGCCCAGTACGCCCAGGCTGGCCGGCTCGGGAACCGCTGTGATCTTCGTGTGCGTGAAGTCCCCGTTCAGGTTGTCCAGATTGTCCCACACCCAGCTATCCATATGGATCGTGAAGTTCGCGACGTAGAACCCTTCAGCTTCCGCGTTGCCCAGGCTGGGCGAATAGGTGTAGTTGCGGTTTTCGAAGATGGCGGTGAACGTTCCCGTCGCGCTTGTCGGCTCGTTTTCCGCCGTGAACACGCCCTCGTCGTATACCCCGTTGAGACCGCTGAGCGTCAGGTCCAGGGCGTAGCTGTGGTAATACCCATAGGACCACTCCTGTCGACCGTCGAATGGCGCCGGCCACAGGCGGGCGTAGTCATGTGGCGGTTGCGAGGGATCACGGTGCGCCCCGCTGCCGGTGATCTGAATCGTAAACGCCGTGCCGTCGCTGCTGAACAGACCAGTCATCGACGTGACGGTATTGCCGTCTTGGTCACCGATCTGGAAGAACCCTTCCTGCACGTTGTTCGGATTGGCAACGCCAGAGTTGGGATTCCCGGTGATGCTGTAATACCAGGCTGTCAGGATATAGGCTTCGCGATTGCCATTGCCATCATCGGTCAGGTAAAGCGCCAGGTCGCGATTGCCGTTCTTACTCGTGATCGCGTACGTGCCGAGGGGATTGATGCCTGCCTGGGCGTCCTCGAGACTTGCATAGCGGCTGACCGTCCCTGAATAGGCAAGGCGATCGGTTACCACGGACATCGCCGCCGCTTCCGCAGCCGGCGCGTGTGCCAGCATGGCGCCTGCCGCAATGATCGATGCGACACTCATCAGACCACCTTTGCCCAAACCACTGCACATCATCGCTTGTATCCTTCCACCCCTCTCATGAGAGGAAGATGCACCGCAAGCCCTTGCCCACTTGGAACCACTCCACGGGTGGGCTTGCCGAAAATCGTTGCTTGTTCGCAAGAGGGTTCGCTTCCGTTTGCAGGACCGCCGTGGTGAAACCAACCGGCCCCTGGAAGCTGACCTCGTGGTGTTTCAGTGTTTGTCAGTTCATCGGCTGGTGTGGTTCACTGTCACGACACATGGTCGTCGGCGAGTTGCCCTAAACATAAAGTGTATATGTGCATTGGCCACCGATTTCGCGAAGGTAGTGCCCCAAAATCGCGGCGCGGATGAGATACTGGGCAATTGGTGGGGATCAGTCTTTCAGGACAGTTTGTGTGCCCGTGCTATCGCCTCCTGGGGGGCCTCCAGCGGTCGGCGGAGCGCATGATGCCGATGAATTCGTATTGTTGCGATGCGATTTCAACCCTCAGGTGATCGTGTCGACATTGTTGCGCAGATTGCAGAAGTTGATGGGTCGGCAGGGTATTGCCATGCATGTGGGCAACAATGTGACAGGGGACGGTGCAGGCGCCCGGCGCATGGGAAAGATAGCGTGATGAGAATCGACCTGCATCCATCACAAGACAGTGCCTATCCGGGCATGATGCGTATCGGGTGGAAGTCGATGCCTGACAGGTGCAGCAGCATGCTGATGCCCAGCCAGAGCCCCGCGGCCATGGTGTCTCCGAGGATGAGGCCCAGGAAGACCGGCTTGGCCGACTGATACATCCGCGCACCGCCATACTTGACGATGATGACCTTGACCGCCCACCCCAGCAGAAGGCTGAACCACATCTTCTGCACGGGGCTGGTATGCGTCATCAGGAATCCAACCGGGTGCAGCGGCCACCATGCCAGCCTGGCCTTGAGCAGGGCCAGCGCACCGGTAAACAGGAAGCCGCCGCCCACATGCATGAGCGGACTGTGCCGCAGGTTGAGTGTGTTGTTCTGGTAGGCCAGTGACGGGCCGAGCAGGTAGTTGGTCTGGGCATTGCTCGTGCCCCAGGTATTGATGGGCACCACCTGCTGCACATCGAGCGTGGCGGCGAAAGAGTAATTCGTCCAGATCGTGCTGCCCCAGGCAACGAAGTAGCCCACCACCAGGGCCAGCACCAGCAGCCCCAGGAAGCGCCGCCCGCGGCGTCGGCCGGCGGCGAGATCAGCGGGATCGATCACCGACTCGCTCACCTTCAGGGCGTGGGTGGCATAGACCGGCAATGGCTCGCGGAAGTCGTAAAACGTCACCTGCAGGATGCCCGCATGGAAGAAAGTGCGGGTGGGAACGGGTGCCACACCCGTGTAGTGCATCACATATTGCCAGGGACGATAGAGCGGAAAGAGTAACTGGCCGTAGACCAGCCCCGTTTCGGCGATGATGCGGGTGATGATCATGAAGAGCATCAGCAGGATGCTGACGACCACCACAGCGCCCAGCAGCGTGCAGCCGGCCGCCACCAGCCAGGCGCACATGAACAGAAAGCAACCGATGAAACCCCAGAAGGCCACCGGGTAGGAGAGGTAGCGCCCTGCCGGTTCCCCCGGGCGCTCGCCTCGCAGCGCCTGGCGGATCACCAGAAGCCAGTGAGCCCGCCCGAGATAGAGGACCATGACCGCAAACGCCAGCACCGCGCCGATGTGCTCATCCCAGGCACCTGGATTCTCCGGGTCAGCGGTGGCGGTGCCTATCAGCATCCGCCGCAACTGATCGAACAGGAAGAAGGCCCAGAGGCTGAAGGCTACCGGCGTGGAGAGAAAGTAAGCCACACCAACGACAATCAGGTAGATCGTGACCACCTTGGCATGCCACGATACGTGGGAGAGGGGGGCTTCACTGAGCAGACCGGTCAGGTCGAAGCCCATTGGGATTTCGGAGAAATAGGTGGGCCAGTAAACCGCGCTGCCATTCCACAGCCGGATGAGCATCACAATCGTGAAGGCGATCCAGAAACCGCGCGCCCCCAGCATGGCATTGAACCAGTGGCCGGGGGCTGGACGCTCGATCAGGGCGAGCTGAATCTGCGCCAGGGGAAATGCCAGGCGCTCGTTTTCGAACCACTGGCGGCGGACGATTGTCACGAGGCAGAAAAGTGCCCCGTAGAGCGCAGCAAGGAAGAGGCCCCAGGTACAGATCGGCTGCAGCCAGGCGGCATAGGGGAGGGGGGCGTCTTCGATCCAGCGGGTCCAGAAGCCGGTGACGATCGGATCGCTGATCCGCTCACGCACGCTCTGGCCGGCCATGCGCGGGTAGATCCACGCCGGCAGGTCCAGCCGCTCCAGCAGGTTGAGATACTCGGCATTGCCGGCAGCGTGATAGAACGGAGTCACCAGCGCTGGCGCCAGATAGCGCAGCAGGCCACTCGTGGGAAGGGTGGCACTGACCAGCGCCATCGAGAAGCAGACCGCCAGTTCACCGGAGCTGAGGGCCCACCGCGGCACGAAGCGATTGAGCGCTCCGTTGAAGACCACCAGCACCAGCATCAGCGCCATCAGCCCCAGTGGCAGATTGTTGCCGATGAAAAAGGTGTTGTTTAGCGCGTAATCGTTATAGGGGGCAACCGCGCAGATGATCACCACGCCGCACAAGCCGAGCAGCACGCTCCGCAGGGTGATGAACCGCTCGCGCGGTGCGGCCAGCGGGCGAGAAAGCTCGGGAGTGGTCACGGTGCTCATCAGGACAGCTGTGGACCGTATGCCGGGAAGCAGGCGCTTGGGGTTCGGGGGGCGGTGGCGATCAACGGCCGCGGAGGACCGTCACTCACGCCTTTGGTCACCGGGGACAAATTCGTAGGCCCCGAGCGACGGCGTAGCGTTCCAGGGATTGCCGGCCAGGTCTACGCTGAAGTCGAAGTCCGGGTGCTCCCGCTTTACGCCCATCTCCTCCAGCAAGGACTGGATATCCCGCCCGCCATGGATGGCGCGATTGTCACCGGCGGCCAGGCGGTAATCGAGCTTTTCCAGATCCACGAACATCCGGGGCAGCACCTGCGCGACCTCCTGGCTGGGGACGTTCCACTCACCGGGGCCGAACCCTTCCATCTCACCGCGCGGATCAAAGCTGCCGTTGGCGGCTTCCCAGCGCTTGTGGAGGGGAATCCACGCATTGTGCGAGCGCTTGTTGAACAGCGGCATCGTGCTGGAGCCGCCGATCAGGTTGTTGAAGGCGTAGTTTTCGGTTTCTTCCCGCACCGAGATCAGGTGGGCGCGGCTGTCACCGCGAATGATGGTGTTGTTGAGATAGAGCTGGTAACCCTGCGTGGGGTAATCGCTGTTGCGGGTATTGGGCCAGGTGGCCACCAGGTTTGTCGCTTCGTTTCGGCCATCAATGACGTTGGCGAAGAAGACGACGTTGCGAATGTTCTGGAAGGTGGCGTTGGTGGCATTGTAGTAGATGTTGCGGGCCACCAGGATATTCTGCGAGCCGAGGTAAACCGATGAGCCATTGGCATGCACACCACGGGCACCGTAAATGCGGTTATCGGTGATCTGGCCGTTCAGGACGCTGTAGAAGGAGATGCATGTGCTGGCGCTGCCCGTCACCTCGCTGTGGCGGACTTTCACGCGCTGCCCGCCGGTGACGAAAATTCCCCTGCCGCCGACACGCTCAACCCGGCAGTGCTCGACGATGCTGTCGGAAGCCTGCTGAAGGTAGATCCCCGTTCCGCCGCAGTCGGTCACGATGCAGTTGCGGATGATGGTCCCATCATTGCTGTTCTCAGGTGCGCTGCCGACGACACGCCGGAAGAAGATGCCGTTGCCGGTGTAGCCGTAGATGCGCAGACCATCGAGGGTGATGTGCCGCTGATGGACAGCATAGAAGGCGTACTCATGGACCGGCAGCACGATCCCGCCGGCCAGCGATGCTTCATCCGTCGGCCAGAGATAGAAGGTGTGGTAGCCCTCGCTGTCCGGTTCCGGCGTGAAATAGAACTCGCCGGCCGAGTCGAGGGCATGGGGATGGCGAAGGATGGAGTAGCGATCCCCATCACGCAGGGGGCGATTGCTGCGCAGGTCTTCATCAAGCTGTATGGCGTTGTCGGCCCAGCCCACGATCCGGCGGTGGACATCGAAGTTGCCGCGGTAGCGCATCCAGACGTGGACCAGGGCATGGTCGAAGTACGTGGTGCGCTGTTCGGCGGTCAGGCCGGCCATGAATGGACGCCAGAAGCCATCGGCATGATCGGGGTTGAGATGGATGTTGTCGCGCAGCAGCTTATTGCCGCCAAACGCCTCTTCGGGGACGGGCTGGAACTCGGCGGTCTCCGTGCCGTAGCCGACGGACTGATCCGGCCAGCGGGCGATGCGGCTGTACTGGCCGTTTTCAATCAGCCGCCATTTGGCCTTGTCCTTCGGCAGCACCTCAGCCGGTACACGGGCCTTGCGGATGTGTTGCCAGTGCGGGTTGGTGACGCCGTGGACGGTCAGGCCGGGGTCATCCCTGGTGGCCGGCTGCCAATCGGTGAGGGAGATGGTGCCGTCCAGGATCACCTCTTCACCCGCGTGAGCGGTGATGGTGATCGGGGCATCGGGCAGGCCCGACTTGCTGATCCGCACTCCCTCGTGGTAGCGGCCCTGGCGAAGCGTGATGGTATCGCCGGGCTGGGCGCGATCTACGGCATGCTGCACGGTGCGCCAGGGCCGCTGCATCGATCCGTCGCCGGCGGTGTCATCGCCGGTGGGGGCGACATAGTAGGTTGCGGCGTGAGACAGGGCGGCGAACGCCAGCAGCGGGAGCAGAAACACGAGTGAAGCGGATCTCATAGGGCACCGAGGTCAGGTGGATGCGGCCTGGTTCAGCGCCCAGGCAGGGCGCTACGCAACAATCCCGAGCAGCACGCCAATGCGGTCGTTGCGTGGGCGGGGCGCCTCAGTCATCCTGGGATGGCGCAGGCTTCACGTGGTCCCGCCAGTCGAGGCGGCAATAGACCAGACTGTACACGCCGTGATACCAGACCGCGTGGTCCAGGGATTGTTCGCCGGGGGCCGGCTTCTCCTTGCTGCCGGCGCGGAGCGCGGCTTCCGACTGCTCGGCGAGCTTGGGGAAATACTCATTGATCACCAGTGCGGAGTAGTGATGAATGTGCTCGCGGTCACGGCCGGCGCGCTTCATCACGCTGAGCGTGCCATCCATCGCCATCTGGTAAGCACGTTCCAGGTGGTCAAATCGCTTGCCATCGTAGTTGGCGCGGGCGTTGGACATGACATAGTGCAGCCATCCCATCATCTGCCCGCTCCAGTAGGAGGGGCGATCACGCCATCGCGGTTCTGGTTCATTGGTCACCAGGTGATAGTAGCCCGCGCCCAACTCCTCGCTGTTGACCGATTCCCACCAGGTCAACGGCAGGTCAGGGTAGGGCGCCCAGGTATGGCGGCCAGGCTGGCCGGCCGCGCCGCTGGTGCCATAGTAGGGGGTGTCATACTCGGGCATGACCATCGCCACGATCATCAGGGCGATCTCGCGAGCGGTGATCCACATATCACTGCCGCGATTGGATGGAGCGGGCTCGCGGTTGGGCCATCCCGCCAGCTTGCGCTGCATGGTGGAGAGGCCAAACATGCCCAGGTTATCGCGGATCTTGTAATCTTCGATGGCGGTGAAGCCATCGGGATATTTCGGGTAGCGATACTGGTCGATGAGCAGGTCATACGCCAGCGCCACTGACAGGGGGGTGCGCACGAAATAGTAGCCGTGGGTGTTCAGCTCACGGGCCGGGTTGGAGGTGTTGTGCGAATCCTCATCACCCACCGGATCGAGGTTCAGCTCGTTGTCGAGCATGCGCATCCGGGCCAGGAGGGCGAGGTCCAGATGGGCATCCAGCCCTTCCATGTTGATGATAAACGCGGCGTTGAGCGGCCCGTCGCCGGCTGTCACCAGGCGGGTGCCGCTCTTGTAATCGGACTCGGCCTTGTCTGCTGCCGCGGCCTTGATCCGGGATTTCATGCGCTCGTAGACAGCACGGTGCGGCTGCTGCCCGGTGACCTGCTGGTGGACGCGCTGTCGCATCGCCTCATCAGCGTAGAGCACGCGGGATGGGCGCGGTTCGGCATCGCTGGGATAGGCCGGGTCATAGTGAAGTGTGCGCACCTTTTCCGGGCCATCACGGCCGATGCGGTAACGCACGGTGTACACGGTGTTGGCCGTCAGGTTCAGCTTGTCCAGCGCCACTGGCTTATCATAAGTCTGCCATGCCTGATCATGCAGTTCATCAATGCGCCACATCACCGGCTGGTCATTGGTGATGTTGGTAAAGCGCATCTCAATGCCGCGCGTGACGTAGGTGGTCTGGCGATGGATCTTGGGGACCCAGTAGGCCTTGGCGGGGGTGGTGTACCACTGCGGCCGCTGCTCGACCGGCGAGGCGTGGAAGCTGATCAGCGGGGTGCGCGGGTTGACCACCAGCAGGTGGATGCGGCCATCCGATGCCCAGTGACGATAGTGCAGGCTTTCATGCGTGTCATCCGAAGCAACGGTCAGGATATGCCATTCATCGCCGGCCTCATCGAGCAGCCCGGCGAAATAAAAATCCTGATTGCTCTGCGGGGGATAGGGAGGGATCGGCCGGCTGGGACCCGTGGTGCCAAGCACGGGCTTGTCGTCGAAATAGCGTAGCTGTTCGAAGGTAAACGGCCCCTCGTAGCGCGGCGCCAGCCGTTCGGGGGGGATCTCATTCAGCGACCGGACACCCGACCAGCGGTACCGCCGGTTCCAGTCCAGGTCCACCTTATAGCGCAGGATGCCCGGTTCGCCCGGCTTGGGGATGCCGATGATCTCTCCGCCGCAGCGGCGATGGTTTTCGTTGTAGGCGATGCGAAGCGGAACATCGCTGCGGATGTAGATTACGCCACGGTCGTCGATCAGCGGATCGTGGTAAAAACGCTCAAAGGCATAATCGACTCCCTGCTGGCCGTCGATGATCAGGCTGATGCCCTGCTTGTACTCGGTGCGTTCATTGCCACCGGCAGCGGCGACAGCCGGAAGCAGGCCGATTGCCAGGAGACACACGAAACGGAAGACACGGCCAGACGGCCGGCCAGAGCAGGGACATACAGCCATGGCGGATCCTGGTGTGAAGTTGTCCAAGGTGCGTTCATCCACCCGGCCGGGCGGGCGGTGCGGATCAGGCACCGTTGGTGCGGCGGCGCCGGATCAACAGCCCCGCACCCGCGACGGCCGCCAGCGACAATGCCGCTGGTTCGGGTACCACGGTGACGATGGCATCGGGATAGCCATCGCCGTCAAGATCGGTGTTCCAGCGACTGGTATCGAGTGTGTAGCCCTCCAGGATGATGTTCGAACCATCACCGAGGCGAAGGGTTGGCTCATAGAAGCCGGAGCCGGGTGGGGCAACCGTTACCAGTTGGAATGAATCGCCCACCTGGGGCACGTACCCGCCCTGGGGCTGGAGCAGAATCGTTCCGCCCACGTAAGTGCCGTCAGCCATTCCATCAAGATAGAGCCGCAGCGTCTGCTGGCTGGCGCCATTCGTGTCGATTGCGAAATGCTCGGAAACACCATCTGCGAACACATCCAGCACGATCTGTCCGGTGGTTAAATACACGCTGCCGCGCGGCATTGCGATGCCGTTGCTGCCATTAACCGTATCGAGCGGCTGCCAACTGCCCTCCACCCTCAAGATCCTGCTGTCAGTGGAGAAGCCCCCAGAGCCGACCATGGTCCCGCCTTCAGCGATCGTGACATTGCTTCGGATGGGTGTGGAAGGACTAACGATCAATACACCCCCATCATTCACGTACAATCTGACGTAGCGCAGACCATTGGCACCTGAGGTGGAAAACACCCCGCCATCATCAATGGTGACGGTGCTGCCGGAGCTGCCATTGGTTGTCGTGCCGGCAGCACCGGGGGCGTTAATGACGACGCTATTTTCGGCCCCCAGATTGTACGAATCGCTGAGACTGGAGGGATAGCTGTTGGCGGGCTCGCCGTCGATCAACCAGTTATCCGGATTGTGCCAGATGTTGTCACTGGCGTCAGGATTCCACGTATAGGCGGCGGCATGAACCGTGGAAGCAGCGGACACGGCCGTGGCCGCGGCGAGCAGGGCGATTTTTGAATACTGCAGCATTTAGTCCTCCCGAACTGTTGACATGCGGACACTGAACTGTGCCCCATGATCTAGATACCCCATGGCTGGGCCTGTGTCAAGCGCTTGAAAAAATAAATTCAAGCGCTTGACAAATACCCCGCCGATGCTATTGTTATTGGCAGATTCGCAGAGTCCGCATGTCGTTTCAGGTGGGCTGCATGGCCAGTCTTCAAGATATTGCCAAAGAGCTGGACGTGTCCGTTTCCCTGGTGTCGAAGGTGCTTAATGCCCGCATCGGCACCGGTGGGGCGAGCCTGCGGACCAGCCAGGCCATCCGCGAAAAGGCCGCGCAGCTCGGCTATCGCAAGAATGTCGCCGCCGCCGCGCTCGCCAAGGGGCGCCAGGGGGTCATCGGCGTGTTCATCCATCGCAAGGGCCTGCCCGGCAGTGCCATCGCCGAGGCCATGGTGGAGGGGATTGCCGATGAAGCTGGCGCAGTTGGCCAGCGCCTGATGCTGCAGTTCTTTGAAACCGCCGCCCAGTTTGAGGCTCTCTGCCCCCGTGTGGACCGCAATGTCCTGGATGGCCTGATCGTAGGGGGCATCGCGCATCCTGAGTTGTTTGATGACCTGCTGCAAATGCAGGAGCGCGGTGTCGCGGTGGTCACCATTCATGATCTGCATGCCGAGCCGCGGGTGGTCAATGTCTGGATGGACCAGGTTGAGGTGTCGCGGCTGGCCACGAATCATTTGGTTGAGCGCGGCAGTCAGCGCATCGCCCATATCTGTGTAAAAGACAGCGGCGGGCCGCGCTTTGAAGGATACCAGGCGGCGCTGGCCGCTCATGGCATCCCGTTCCGCCCGGAACTGGTCTACCATGTGGATGGCTACAGCGCCATTCGTGGCGAGCAGGCCATCCGCGCCCTGATGCAGGCCGGTGTTGAGTTTGACGGCCTGGTCGCTCAGTCGGATCACCAGGCGGTGGGGGCGCTCAATGCACTGCTGAAGGCGGGCCGAAAGGTTCCGCAGGATGTCCGAATCATCGGAGTGGACGATGCACCCTTCTGTGAATTAAGCATCGTTCCTCTCAGTTCTATCTCGCAGGAGTTCCGCGAGCGAGGCCGCCGGGCCGTGCGGCTGCTCATCGACAAGATGAACGGCAAGCCGGTTTCGTCGGTCGCCATTTCGCCAATATTGCGTTGTCGGGAATCGTCAAAATGAAGCCCGGGAGGGCCTGAGGCCCGCTCGTGCTTGTCTGGACCGCCAAAACCCAGAAGGAGGTGTCCTGTGACACACGTCCGCCCGCGCCGCTCCGGCAGAAGCCTTCGCACATCTCAGGCCACCCGGCGCACTCCGCTCAGCCGCTCCTCCGCGACGTTGGCCGGGTTTACCCTGGTCGAACTGCTGGTTGTGATCGGCATCATTGCACTGCTGATCAGTATCCTGATGCCTGCCCTGGGCCGGGCACGCAACGCCGCCCGCACCCTGCAATGTGCCAACCACATGCGACAGATTGGCCTGGCGATGCACGAGTTCGCCCACAACAACCGCGATCGTTTCCCCGGCCGCGGCGCCTTTGCTGATGGCGGCAAGGACGAGTGGATGGGCGTGCTCAACAAGCAGGTCTTCAAGAAGACGATGATTCCGCGCTACGGCAACACCTACAAACCGGAAGAGCCACTGTATTGCCCGGACATCGTTGCTCGGGCCTCCACCTATCGTGGCTATCTCTACAGCCTTACCGCGGTGGGGGGCAACTATAACAAGAGCACCCAAGTCATCGGACCGGACGGGCTGGAGGTGCCCCTGGCCGACGTGCCCCATTACGACTACGGCAACGGCAGCAAGCCGTACAGCCGTTACGCCCTGGGTGCCCGCCGCTCGCGCTTCGCGCGGCCACAGGAAAAGCTGCTGCTGATCGAGAGCGAAGCCACCGGCGACTTCTTCGGCCCCCTGCCGCGCCCCTTCGGTCATGAGGGACGGATGGAGCGCCAGCCCACGGACATTGAAACCAGGACCCAGTGGGCCTATCAGGGGGGCAATTTCGCGTTCCGCCACCAGGGCCGTGGCAACTTCGTGTTCGTGGATGGCCACGTTGAAACCTGGCAGCCCGATGGCGATCTGAACACCGCCAAGCGCGATGGATTCAAGTAAGACGCCTCTGTCCGGGGCGCAGCCTTGAGGGAGGCTGCGCCCCGGCCTGCCGATGCGGCCGGTTGGCACAGGCAACAGGGTCATCAACGCACGGGATTGAATCGCACCATGAAGCAGCTCACCACGCTCACCGTTTTCCTGATGCTCTCCACCTTCGCCTCGACTCTGGCTGTTGCCGCCAATCCCAACTCCTCACCGGAGTGGCGCAGCGGCCTGCCGGATGATCCCGACTACTTCCCCATTGGCGTCTGGCTGCAGGATCCGCGGCTGGCCGAGCAGTACAAGCAGATCGGCATCAACCTCTATCTTGGATTGTGGGGCGGTCCAAAGGAGGAGCAACTGGTGGCCCTGCGCAAAGCGGGCATGCCGATCATCTGCACACAAAATGACTATGCCCGGGAACTGCTGAAGAAAAACGATCCCCTGCTGGAGACTGTTGTCGGGTGGATGCACCAGGATGAGCCGGACAACGCTCAGCGCAAGCCCGAGGGTGGTGGCTATGGCCCGCCGGTGTCGCCGGCCACCATCATCGCCGACTATCAGCGTCTCAGGCAGGCCGATCCCACCCGCCCGGTCTATCTCAATCTTTCGCAGGGCGTGGCGTGGGACCAGTGGGTTGGGCGCGGCGTGCGCAGCAACAAGCCCGAGGATTACCCGGAGTATGCCAAGGGGGCCGACATCCTCTCATTCGACATCTATCCCGCCTCCAGCAGCCGCGCGATCAAGGGGGAACTGTGGCGCGTTGGGTATGGTGTCAAGCGCCTGAAAGAGTGGGCCCAGCCGGGCAAGCCGGTCTGGGCATTCATCGAATGCACCCGCATTCACGGCGCGGGCAAGGCCACGCCCGATGAGGTTCGCGCCATGGTCTGGATGGCGCTGGTCAACGGCGCAACCGGGATCCAGTATTTCGTTCATGAATGGGATGCCAAAGGCAAAATGGTCAGCGCCTCGCAACTGCTGCGCGATCCGGAAATGCGCGATGCGGTGGGGCGGATCAACCGCCAGATTCATGAGCTGGCCCCGGTACTGAACCGCCCGAGCGAAACCGATGCGGTGACGATCCGCAGTTCATCCGGGGAAGTGCCGATCGAGGCGATGGTCAAGCGGACCGAGGACGCTGTCTACCTGTTCGCCGTCGCCATGCGCGGCGTGTCCGTCAGCGGCGAGTTCCGGCTTCGCGACCTGGCCGGTCAATGGAACGCTGAGGTGATCGGCGAGGACCGCACCCTGGCGGTGACCGATGGTCTGCTCAAGGATGACTTCGCGCCGTGGGGTGTCCATCTCTATCGTCTCACCCGCGCGGAGGCAGCGCGCTGAGCATGCCGGGGTGGGATTCGCTCCATGCGCTTCGACCAGGCTCAGGATTGGGGGCCGGCTGTCCGTCATGGAGCCAGCGGCAAAGCCTGCGCACCGCCAGTCCGTTACACCATGGATATCGGGTCCAGCAAACGAGGAGAAATCAGCATGAGTTCACAACAGGCCCTGTCGCTGCGTTCGGTTCGACATCTGATGTTGTGCGCGGTGGGCGGCGTGCTGGCGCTGAGCGCTGCTGCGCTGGGTCAGTCCGAAGCGCAAATCCAGGCGCACAATGCCGCCCGCGCGGATAAGGGCGGGCTGGTGACGCTGCAACTGCTGGGCAAGGATACCCGCCGCAATGCGCAGACTCCGCCGGACATGATTGTCGACGGCAATGCCCGCTCCCGCACCGTGCTGGAAAACCCGCCGTATCTGTTCCGCATCGACCTGGTCGAGACGCTGCCGATTTCGCACATCCATTTCATCTGCACCAACTACGAGGGTGAGCAGTCGCCCGAGAAGATCGAGGTGCGGCTTTCGGATGGCACCGTGATCGAGAAGACGCTGGAGGTGATTCGCCCCACCTCCGCGAACCGCAAGCCGCGGCAGACGATTGAGATCGGCGACAAGCCGCTGAAGTGGGTGGAGGTTAAGGTGCTGAGCCATCACCCTGGCACAGCGCGCTACGGTGGCATCGGTGAGATTGAGGTGATCACCTCCGCCAACCTGGCCGAGTACCTGACTGTGCCGGATTACAACCCCGAGGCGCCGACCTACATCGAACCCGCCTCGCCGCGCAGCGACTACTCCGACACGCAGGTCACGCTGCCCGAGCCCATCCCCGCCGGTACCTTCCCCGGCATCTACCTGACGCGTGATGAGATTGTGGCCCTGCGGCAGCAGATGCAGCAGAGCGAGCGTGCCCAGCCCGCGCTGCGGGCGGTGGTGGAGGGAGCGCGGGGGGCGCTGGATCGGCCGATCGAGTTTCCCGACCCGCAGGTGCCTGCCCAACTCAAGCATCGCAACGATCCGGCGGCCAAGGCGCACAGTGAGTTGAGCAAACTGGCTGGCCGGCTTGGCTGGGCTTACCAGTTCACCGATGATGAGCGATTCGCCCAGAAGGCACGCGAAATCCTCGTGGGCTATGCCAGGCTCTATCCCAATGACTACGCCGAGCACAAGGGAGTTAACAGATCCGACACCGGCAAGGTGATGGCCCAGCGCCTCAGCGAGGCGATGTGGCTGCTGCCGCTTATCCAGGCGTACGATCTGATCCACGACAGCCCTGCCCTCAGCGCAGAAGACCGCACCCTGATCGAGAATGACCTGATCCGCACCGCTCTTACCTTCATCCAGCGGCGTGACGCTGCCACGGAAGTTGCGCGCCGTGACAGCGCCAATCCCAACTGGCGCAACGCCGATCCCGCAGCGGCGGCAGAGGGAAGCTGGGCCGGCAACTGGATCAACTTCTACAATGCTGCCTATATCCAGGGCGGCATCGTGCTGGGGGACCAGGACTGGATCGATATTGGTGCGGCCGGCACGCGCAACATGATCGTCAAGGGCATCGGCGATGATGGTATGTGGCGTGAAGGAGCGATCGGTTACCAGATTTTTGCCCGCATGGCGCTCATTGCCTGCCTTGAGCCACTGGCTCGACGCGGGATTGACCTGTACAGCTATGACCAGCACCGCGTGAAGAACCTGTGGGACTCGCCGCTGAAACTGGCATATCCCGATGGCACCATCGCCGGGATCAACGACACTGGGCGGGCCTCGGCCGCGGGAAGCTGGCAGGCGATGGCCTTCGACTACGCCTGGCTGCGCTGGCGCGATCCCAACTATGGCGTGCTGATCAATCGTGCTCCGCGCCAGATTCACCAGAGTGAAGCGATCTATTTCCCCGCCCAAATCTACGAAACCCTGCCGGAAAAGCCGCTTGAAGGCATCGGCAGCGCCCTGTTCGACACCGTCGGCTATGCCATCATGCGAGGGGAAGACGGCGGCGGGTCGACCTTCTTCCTGCTCAAGTATGGCCCGCATGGTGGCGTGCATGGCCACCCCGACAAGCTGAATCTGATCCTCTTCGCCGATGGCGATGAACTGTCTGGCGAACCGGTGATGTACCGCTACGAAGATCCGCGTCATCAGCTCTGGACCAAGTCGACCATCGGCCACTGGACGCTGGCGGTCAATGAGCGCAACCAGACCGCCCACACCGGCAAGCTGCTGCTGTACTCCCACGAATCCCCGATCAACGTCGTCCGTGGCGTCAGTACGGAGGCCTATCCTGGCGTAGCGCTGGATCGCACCGTGGTGCAGATGCCCGGTTACCTGGTCGATGTCTTCCGCGCCTGGGGACGCAGCTCGCGCACATTTGACTATCCGCTGACCTTCCGCGGACGGCTCGACGGCTTTGATGGTGAATCACCCGATCTCAAGCCCATGGGCAGCGCCGAGCAGATCGGCTACAGCCAGATCCGCACAGCCGAGCCGGTGAAGACGGATGGTAACTGGATCGGCGCCTGGCAGCGGCCGGCCGATACGGATGGAGAACGCCCTCACCCGGCCAACCATGTGCGCGTGATTGTCGCCGGTGCGCCCGAGAGTGAAATTTACACTGGCCGCAACGTGGACGGCCGCGATCAGGTCATCATTCGTCGCACCGGCACCGAAGCGGTCTTCGGCGCGGTGATCGATCCATACCAGGCGAGTGATGCGGTGGCTGCGGTGGAGCGGTTTGAGGTGTCCGGCCCGGTGCCTGCCTATGGCCTGCGCATCCGCCGCACCGATGGCGGGACCGATCTGATCGTCGTGCGCTACGATCCGCAGACCGACAGCCAGCCGGCCGCAGCCAGCTCCGTCGAGCAACTCAAGACCAATGCCCTGGTCACCGTTGTGCGCCTCGATTCGGCCGGCAAGGTGATCGGCATGGGCCTGTTTGGCGGCACGGAAGCCTCCTACGCCGATCAGCGCCTCAGCCTCGACAGCGCTGGCAACAAGTGGATGCAGTAGCGACCCGGTATGTGTCCATGTTGCCGCCACGATAGTTCGCATGCCGCGTCAGGAACGACGGCCGATGTTGGGCTTACGATCAGGACACGGATCGCGGATTGTCTCAATCGACCATCCGCGATCCGGTCTGTTGTGAGCTGGCCATCCCACACCTGTGTCAGCCGGACGGGCGGCATCACCAACAACAAGCAGCGGCCGACCTGAAGAACGATGTTGATGCGTCGGCGAAGGTGCGCCTTGCTGAAGCGAGAATGATGGACGATGACTCATGGCCGCTTTGCTGTGGCGTTACCGGGCGGCGGAACCTGCTCGGCCGGTCTTGGTGATCGGCGCTGTTACGCCCACTGCCCGGAGAGTCATACGGATCGATCCAGGTAAACTGTTCAGGAGAGAACCATGCCGCCGCCGGCTCGGCCCAACATCCTGCTCATCCTGACCGACCAGCAGCGGTTCGATACGCTGGCGGCTCATGTCAATTCGTTCGGCGCGGCCACGCCGGGAATGGACAGCCTGGTGCGGCGGGGGGTCAGCTTCGAGAATGCCTTCTGCACCGCACCAATCTGCGCCCCGGCGCGGGCGGCGATCTTCACCGGCCACTACCCGGGCCGCGTCGGGATGCATGCCAACCTGGGCAACCCCTGCCCGCCGCTCGGGTATCGCCATCTGACACTGGGCCATCGTCTCCAGGCCGCCGGCTACCAGACGGTTTACCATGGCAAGTCGCATCTGGGTGGCAATCTGCACGAGTATGGATTTGAGATCGCCTTCGAGAATTCGCACGATGCTTCCACCGCCACCGAGGCCGCGCGCTTTTGGCGCAATCGCGACTGGATCATCAACAAGCGCCCGTTTTTCCATGTCGTTTCGCTGCTGGACCCGCACGACATTTACTTTCTTGACCCTGAGGGCGAGGTGCAAACCACACTGCCGCCGTGGCCGAATCAGGATGATCCCCTGGAGGGCAAGCCATGGCCGCAGCGACACTACCGCCAGCGTTTCGGCAGTTGGTCGGAGGGACGCTGGGCTTACTACCGCGACTTCTATCGCCAGCGCCTGGAGCGCGTGGATCGGGTGATCGACGAACTGCTACAGGAACTGATCTGCTCGGGCTTCGGCAACAATACCTGGATCATTTTCACCAGTGATCACGGCGACATGGGTGGTGAGCACGGGCTGCCGTTCAAGGGGCCGTTTATGTACGACGGGGTGCTGCGCGTGCCGCTGGTGATCACCCCACCTGATGCGCGCCTGCTGGGATCGAGCCCGCCTGTGACCGCAACGCACACCGTGCCGGCCCGGTCATCGGTCCTGTGCAGCCATATCGACCTGATGCCCACGATCCTCGACCTGGCGGGTATCGAGGCCGATCCGACCCTGCCGGGGCGCAGCCTGCGCCCGGTGGTGGAAGGACGGCCATTCGAACCGCCGCCGGCGGTTTTTGCCGAGTGGCATCAGGCCGGCCGAATGATCACTCCCATTCGCACCATTCGCACGCTCGCATGGAAGTACAACGTTTACCTGAACATCGGCGAGGAACTGTATGACCTGGCATCGGATCCACACGAACTGCACAACCGCGCCAGCGATCCCGCCTGCAGTGATATCCGCCAGGCGCTGAGACAGCAGATCGATACTCATCTGCGGATGCAGGAAGATCCTTTTTACACCCTGGCAACGACCGATGCCGATGGCCGGCCGCTGGTCGGGGCAGAGAATGCATGATCCGCGTTACCCGCGTGTGCCGGATGCCCGTAGAGCAGTCAGCACTGCCTGCCATATCGCGCACCCGCATGATCTGGCAGTCCGGGCCACGGAAACAGAGGCAAGTGTATGACCATTGCAGCAGATGACATCAGGCGTGGACAAACGCGTCGCACCACCCGCCAAGCGGCCATCGCCCATCCCTCGGCGCCTGGCGGCCCCTCGGGACGGTTCAACCGCATTGTGCTGGAGATGAGCCTCAAGCCGTTCACGCAGCTGAGCGTTGCCGGTATCCGCCGTACCTGCCGACAGGCGTGGCGCAACTGGCATCATCTGCTGGGCCGCGGCCGAGAGGTGGCGGTTCTGCTGTGGGTGGGGGATGGCAGCGAAATCCTGCAATGGCGCGGTGATCTTGATGAACCGATTCCCTGGGCCAACCATATCGGCTTCTGTAACTATGACCGCCCCGGCGCCTATCCGCCGGAGAATCCTCACTACCGCGCCAACCGTGCAGCACCGTATCGGCCGCGCGTGCCGGTGATACGCTACCGTGATCTGCGGCAGATCATCACCGAGCTGCGTCACACCGGGCAGAAGCTGCTGAACCAACCCATCCAGATCGGCGCCACCTTCGATCCCGGCCCCGAGTTCGTCGAGGATGATTTCCGTTTTGAGCGCCATCCCGAGCTGCTGACGCCCGGCATGCGCGAGAAGTCGCCGCGCATGATGCACTTCATCACGCATCATGCCCGGCTGCGGGCCGATGACACCCGCTACGCCGGTTTCCCTGATGGTGTGCCCGAGGGAACCTCGCTGGGGACCTTTCTCGGCCGGCAGTTTGCCGCGGCTGCGCGCGATCTGGGGTTCGATTACATCTGGTTTTCCAATGGCTTTGGCTATTCGCACTATGCCTGGACCTACCATGGCGAGGTCTTTGACGGCGCCCGGTTCGATCCGCAGGTGGCCGGTGAGCAGCTTGCGCGCACCAACCAGTTCTGGCGCGACTTTCGCGCGGCCTGCCCGGATTACCCGGTGGCGGTGCGCGGGACGAATTTCACCGTGGGGATGGACCTGGCGACCGATGGCTGTTCGCACCAGGACATCTGGGCCATCGGCGGCGTGCAGGCGCCGCCGACCAATCCACCGTGGGGATCGCGCGCGATCGGGCTGGAGATGGTCAGCTACCTGTCTCGCCTGGCGAAGACGCCCGCCGACCGGCTGCCGTTCCGTTTTTATGTCAATGATCCGTGGTTTGCGGTGACACCCTGGTATGACTACTACAACCGCGAGCCGTTCGACATTTACGTGCCGATGTCGGCCGGGCGGATCGGCGATGACGGCCAGATCCAGCCGCCCAACGAACTGGCCCTGCTCAGCATCGACACCTCGCGCGGTGAATTGCTGAGCGATCAGGCCGCCGAGGTCACGCCGCACCTGCTGCGAGCGCTGGATGAGCGTGCGGATGCGCCAGGACCGCTGGTGTGGATCTACCCGTTCGATGAATACGAGCGGGCCTTGAAGCAGGCGCCCGATCGCCTGGGGCAACTGTTTGCCGGTGACTGGTTCATCTGCCAGGCGGTTAACGCGGGATTGCCACTGAACACCGTGTGCAGCGCGGATCGCCTGGCCCGGCTGGCAGGCGGCGCTGCGCTGCGCAGCGCCATCCTGGTTGCACCGGTGCCGTTTGCGGATTGGGCCTACGAGCAGGCGCTGCTTGATCACGTGATGGCGGGGGGAGCTGTGCTGCTGTATGGCGCATTGGATCATGCATCGCCGCGCCTGCTGAACGCACTCGGCGTGGAATTGGCCGAGCCGCTGGAGGGAGACTTTCACGTTGATCTGCGGCTTGTGGAGGATCGCTTTGAGGCGCAGGTTGCACCGCCGCCACAGGATGATCCGTTGCTGGCATCGATCGGGATGAAGGACATCGCTGCCCGGCCGCCGGCAGCGGCCACCACCGCCCGGCCGCTGCGGCACCGCGCCATCGCCAGTGGTGGGGGACTGGCCGCGGTATGCGATTGGGCCGATCCAGCGCTGCGGGCGGTGGTTGAGCAGCGGGGCCAGCACCGAGCCTATGCCCTGAGCCGCACGCGCCCGCAGTGGGCCGGCGGGCGGCTGATGTGGATTGCCGGCACGGTCAGCTTTGATCCGAGCCAGAAAACGCTCGAGCCGGTGATGGATGCGCCCTGGGATGTGCGCCTGCCGGGTGACTGGCCGCGGCGGATGCTGGCCGACTGCGGGCTGGATATCGTGCAGGAGCGCCGGGATGAATCGGTGCGTCCGGTGAACCTGTTCATCAAGCGGCATCGCGGGGCATGGTATTTCGTCGGCCATAAGCCCAACACGACTGCACGCTTCCATGTGAAGACGGCGGACGGTGCACCAGCCTACGCCGAGAGCGAAACACCGATTCGCAATGGATACGCCGGCGAATCGTTCGGCAAGACGTTCAACAGCGAGGTGCGGGCATTCGTCCAGATGGACGAGGGGATCGTGGCGGTCAAGGAACTGTCGGTGCCTGTCGGCCGGGAACGTCATCTGTGCGTCTCCGGGCTGGTGGGGGCGACCGTTACGCTCTATCCCGATCCGGCGGCACTTGCGGCAGGCCGGGTGCGCCTGCACCGCGAACTGTACACCGATCAGATCGTTCCCTTCGCGGCGCGCAGTGAGGCGATCGTGGTCGAGAACTACAGCGGCGCTCTCTATCTGAGCTGGTAAACCAACCGGAGATACATTCGTGATTCAACGCAGGAAGCCACGCACTGCCAACATCGGTATTTTTTCCGTGGGGCACGATGAGTATTGGGGGCAGTTCCCCGGGCTGAAGGAAGAGCTCAGCGGCTATGTCGATGAGTTTGAGCGCCAGGTGCGCGCCAACGGTGTGCACACCGTCAACTTCGGGATCGTCGACAATGCCAAAGCGGCATACGCCACCGTGCGAAAGATCAAGGCGGCGGATCTGGACCTGATCTTCTGTGACATGATTACCTACGCCACCTCCTCCACCTTCGGGGTAATGGTGCGCGAGCTGGATGTGCCGATCGTGCTGGTGGCGCTTCAGCCGATGCGGCGGATGGATTACGACCGGGCCACCACCTACATGCAACTCTGCAACGACAACATCTGCTCGTTGCCGGAGTTCACGGGGGTGGCAGTGCGGATGGGCCGGCGGGCGCCGCATACCATCATCGGCACCCTGCGCGATGATCCGAAGGCGGCGGCGGAGATCGCCGACTGGTGCGATATCGCCAAGGTGCTGCACGATCTGCGGGGAGCGCGGATCGGGCATTTCGGCCATGTGCTGGAGGCGATGCTGGATATGCACTCAGACCCGACCGCCTTCACGGCCGGCTTTGGCGTGCACATCGTACAGACGGAGATCGACGACCTGCTGCGCCTGGAACGCACCGTCACGGAAGCCGAGATTGCCGATAAGAAGAAGCAGATTCTCGACGTGTTTGATACCCCCGTGCCGCAGGCCGATCCGATCACCGAGAAGCTGAGTGAGGAGGACCTGCACAATGCCGCCCGCGCGGCGGTGGCGCTGGACAAGTTCATCGATGAGTTCGCGCTCGACGGCCTGGCCTATTACTACAAGGGTGAGCCGGGCAGCGAGCGCGAACGCCTGGCGGGCAGCCTGATTGTCGGCAACTCGCTGCTGACGGCCGCCGGTTTCCCCATGTGCGGCGAGTCGGATCTGAAGACCTGCATCGCCATGCTCATCATGGACCGGTTGGACATCGGCGGCAGCTTCGCTGAGTTCCACCCGATTGATTTCGAGGAGGATTTCATCCTCGTCGGCCATGATGGTCCGCATCACCTGCGGATCGCGCACGGCCGGCCGGTCCTGCGCAGCCTCAAGAAGTATCATGGCAAGCCGGGTCGCGGGGCATCGGTAGAGTTCAAGATCCGCGAAGGGCCGATCACGATGCTGGGGGTCACCTCGACGCACCAGGGGCAGTTCAAGTTCGTGGTGGCCGAAGGCCAGTCCGTGGCCGGGCCGATCCCCGCTACCGGCAACACCAACACCCGCGGCTTCTTCGAGCCGGATGCGGTAACGTTCCTGCAAAACTGGATCAGCCAGGGCCCCACGCACCATTTTGCCCTCGGCGTAGGCCACCGTGCCCGAACGCTGAAGCGCGTCGGTGAAGTACTGAACATCGAAACCGCCGTGGTGACGGGAAAGGCATAGTGCCGGTGGAACCGATGAAGCGTACGCATCCTGCATTTCGGAGTGAATTGCCATGGAACCGATCCTGACGGATGATCCGCTGCGCTGCCTGACCGTTGGTTCGGCGGATGCCGATGTGGTGGGGACCGACCAGCGGGCGATTCAGATCGCCGTTGATGCCCTGGCCCTGCGGGGCGGCGGGGTTGTGCGCCTGCTGCCGGGGGAATATGAACTGATCGATGCGGTGCACCTGCGCAGCAATATCGCGCTGATCGGGACGCCGGGGCAGGTCCTGCTGCGACGCGGACCATCGCCGATCAGCCCGCTGGTTGAGGATGCCGACATCGGTGAAAAGCAGGTGCGGCCGCGCCATCCCGAGGGCTTTCGCGTGGGCATGGGGGTGATGTTTCGGTGTCGTGGCCACACCGGCGGCACCCAGACCATGCCGCTGTTCATCACCGCCATTCGCGATGGTGTGCTGCATCTCAATGATTACATCCCTGCCGATTTCAGCGCGGAAGCCGGAACGGAGCTGATTGGGTACACACCGCTGATCCACGGTTTTGAGGCTGAGAATGTGCGGATCGAGGGGCTGAATTTGGATGGCCGCCCACCCGATCCGCCGGCGGAGCTGGCGGGCGTGTGGGGGGGGAACATCTATCTCCGCCGCTGCCACAACAGCATCCTGCGCGATATCGATTCATCCGGCTGCTATGGGGATGGCATCCGCATCGGCCAGACGCAGCATGTGCTGATCGAACGCTGCCGGTGCCACGACAATACCGAGTATGGCCTGCACGCCGGCTCGCACAGCACGAACGTGGTTGTGCGCGCCTGCGAGATCGACGGGAACGGATCGGATGGGCTATACATCTGCTGGGGCATCCGCCACAGTCGATTCGAGCACAATCACCTGCACCACAATGGCCACATCAAGCATCGCAGCGGCCTGTCAATCGGCCACAAAGACACCGACAACCTGATCGCCCACACTCACATCCACGACAATCACAAGCACGGCATCTGCTTCCGCGAGAAGACGGCGGCCAACGGCGCCCACCGCAATCAGGTCATCGCCAATCGCATCGAAAACAACGGAGCGCCCTGGGAGAAGGTGCCGGCATGGCTTGGCCACCTGCCGCGGCAGACCCTTGTGGGCACGGGTGTGTATGTAAGCGGCATCACACATGATCTGCTGTTCGAACGCAATCAGGTGCGCGAAACCCGCCGTGGCGACCAGCGCCATCAGCGCATTGGCTTCTACTTCGCCCCCGGCACCGATCGCATGGAGATGCGCGACAACCAGATCGAAGGCCATCCTGATCACGATGTGCTCGATCATCGCATGCTTCCCGGCGGCAGTGCGGAATGACCGCCCGGCGGGACGCAGTAAGCGGCCTCAACCAGCATAGCGCAATCCTTTCACGCACCGGCGGCTCTCGGCGCGCCGGCTGACCTCGCCTGGTTACAGCCACGGCTTGGGGTGTTGGGGTGGGCTTTGTCGTGGACAAAGGGTTCTTTCATCGCTAAGGTGCGGGCCTGCAATTCCAGGGAAGCGAGCACTTGGACCCGGCCCCCCGGGTTCGGGCGGAATGGGTGTGTTTTCGTTATCTCAAGGGCTGTGGTGATATGAAGCAGTTGCTGCCGGATCGCGTGGAATTGTCGATTCTTGCCGTTATGGCGTTGCTGTGTGCGGGGGTGGTCAGTGAGGGGGTCAATCCCGACTATCTGCTGGCGGTGCTGGCGATTCCGCTGTTCATCACGTCTGCGGTGATGGGCCTGCGGCGGAACTGGCGGCTGACCGAGGCGCCGGAGTCGGTGGAGGAGCCTCACGGCGGCCAGCAGGCGTGAGCGTAGCGAATCTGCAATGACCTGGCCCGCCTCATCGACCACGCTGCTCGATCCATTCAAGCCGCCGCTGCGGGCTGCCCGCTCGTACTCGTTTTACAAGCTGCGAAAAGACCTGGTTGCGGGGTTGACGGTCGCCGTGGTTGATGTGCCGCAGGCGATGGCCTATGCGCTGATCGCCGGGGTTCCGCCGGAGTACGGCATCTACACCTCGATGATCCAGGGGGTGCTGGGGGCGCTGCTCAGCAGTTGTGAGCACCTGACCACGGGCCCAACCAACACCCAGAGCCTGCTGATCGCCTCGGCGGTGTCCCGTGTGGCGGCGATGTCCGGCCATCCGGTGGATGGGCCGCAGTATCTGTCGCTTTATCTCAATCTTGTCTTTGCCCTGACCCTCATCAAGGGGCTGATTCAGCTCGGTTTTGCCGCTCTGCGTCTGGGGGACATGGTGCGCTATGTCAGCCGCAGCGTGATTGTCGGCGTGACCTCAGGCGCGGGGGTGCTGATCATTGTCGGGCAGTTGGCGCCGTTCCTGGGTATCGGCCTGGAGCCTCGCTCCAGGGATGACTGGTGGGGCATTGTGGGCCAGCTCCAGCGCATGTGGCCACACTTTGGCGAGGTGCATGCCGGGGCGCTGGGGCTGGGGCTGCTGACGATCGCCATTGTCATCGGCATGCGGCTGATCAACCGCATGCTCCCCGGGGCGCTGGTGGCGGTGATTGCCGCGGCAGGGCTGGTGGCCTTTACTGACTGGGTTCCGGCGGAGCTGCGCGTCAGGGCGATCACCGCGAAGCTGCCTCCGCTGCATGTGCCGCAGGTATCCGTCAGCGATGTGCGCGAGCTGCTGGGCGGGGCACTGGCCCTGGCGACGCTGGGGATCCTCGAATCGGTTGCAATCGGCAAGACGCTGGCCAGCAAGGCCGGCGAGCGGATCAACCCCAACCAGGAGTTCTTTGCCCAGGGCCTGACCAACGCCGTCTCCAGCTTTTTCAGTTGCATTCCCGGCTCCGGCTCGTTCAGCCGATCGGCCCTGGACTACGATGCCGGTGCCCAGAGCCGCTTTGCCGCGGTCTTCAACGCCGCGTTCGTTGGCGCCATCTTCTTCCTGCTGGCCGAGCAGGCGCAGTACATCCCGCTGTCAGCGCTGGCGGGCGTGCTGTTCGTGATTGCCTGGGGACTGATTGACTGGCGCTACATGATGCGGATCGCCCGCTCCAGCCAGTCGGATGCGGCGGTCTGTCTCACGACCTTCATTGCCACCCTGGTTGCACCGCTGGAATACGCCATCTTTATCGGGATTTTGCTGAACATCGGGCTGTTCCTGCGCAAGGCCAGCCGGCTGCACCTGAATCGGATGGTGCATAAGGAGGGTGGTCCGTTCGTGGAGATGCCCATCCACGACCGCGTGGGCCACGAGCAGGTGCTGTTCCTGCAACTCGAAGGCGATCTGTTTTTCGCCGTGGCCGATGAACTGCAGGACCGCCTCCAGGTGATTCTGGACAGCCCGGTGACGGTCGTCATCTTCCGCCTGAAGCGCACCCACATGATCGACACGACTGTGCTGGATGTGCTGGAGGACTTCGTCGAGGACATGAAACGGCGTAACCGCCATGTCATTCTGTGCGGCGTGAAGACGGAACTGATGCGCATCCTTCAGCGCTATGGGCTGGTGGGCCTGATCGGCCGCGACAACGTTTTCCCCGCCGGCGATAACGTCTTCAGCAGCGCCAAGGCCGCCCTGAACCGCGCTCGCGAGCTGGTTGCCCGCTCGATCGACCTCAAGCCCATCCAGGATGAGCTGCAAAAGGAAGAGGCGATCACCTATGAAATATGAACGGGCAGCGGCCGGTGGGTCCGCTGCCCGGGTACTGAGCCTGCACGCCCTCGCCGCCTGTCCCTTTACTCGCCGTGGATCAAAGACAGCACTTCCGACCGGCTTGAGGGGTTCTTCTTGAAGATGCCGCGCAGGGCGCTGGTGACCATGACGCTGCCGGGCTTGCGGGCGCCGCGGATGGTCATGCAGGTGTGGGTGGCTTCAATGACGCAGACCGCGCCCAGCGGCCGCAGCTCCTCCATCAGGGCATCGGCGATCTGGCCAGTCATGCGCTCCTGTACCTGTGGCCGGCGGGCAAATCCCTCGACCAGCCGCGCCAGCTTGCTCAGCCCCACCACCCGGCCATCCGGCAGGTAGGCCACGTGCGCCCGGCCGGTAAACGGCAGCAGGTGATGCTCGCACAGCGAGTGGAAGGGGATATCCCGCAGCAGCACCACCTCGTCATAGCGCTCATGGAAGACGGTGCGCAGGTGTTCCTTGGGATCGGTGCGCAAGCCGGCCATCAGCTCGGCATACGAGCGCGCCACGCGATTGGGCGTCTGCACCAGCCCCTCGCGATCCGGGTCCTCGCCGATCGCCAGCAGGATCTCTCGCACCGCCCGCTCGATGCGCGGAATGTCCACCTGGGCATACGGCATTTCGGGCGGCATGGCGTCGCTGGCATCTTCATCGTGATCGAATGCGCCGCTGCCGGGCGCGGGGTTCGTTCCCATTCGTCCTTTCCTTCGTTGTAAAGTGTTCCGCGTCGAAAACAGCCATTATAGGCGCAAAGCCGTGCCTCACCCATGCTGGCGGGTGGGCAATTGGCCGCGCCAACTTTATGATACAACCCAACACCAACGGAGACCGCATGCGCATCCTGATTATCGGCGGAACGGGGCTGATCAGCCGGGGCATCGTCAAACACCTGCTCGACCGCAAGGCCGACATCACCATGTTCAACCGCGGCCAGCGCGAGAACCCGCTGCCGCCCAGTGTCCGGCTGATCCCCGGCGACCGCAACGACCCGGCCCAGCTTCGCCGGACGCTGGACGGGGGGCGGTACGATGTGGTCATTGACATGGTCTGCTTCACCCCCCAGCAGGCCGAGGCGGCGGTGAGCATCTTCGGCGGGCAGTGCGAGCAGTACATTTTTTGCTCGACCGTCTGCACCTATGGCGTCAAGATCCCGCCGCAGGTGGTGGTTGATGAGACCTTCCCGCAGGAGCCGATCAGTGAATACGGCCGCAACAAGCTTGCCTGCGAGCGTATTTTCATGCGGGCCGCCGAGGAGCGCGAATTTTCCACCACCATCATCCGTCCCAGCAGCACCTATGGCCCCGGCGGGCACCTGATTGACAACCTGGAGTACAACGCGGTGGCGTGGGATCGCATCGAAAAGGGCCTGCCGGTGCTGTGCGCGGGTGATGGGCTGGGGCTGTGGGTCAGCACGCATCGCGACGATGTCGGCAAGCTGTTTGCCTACGCCTGCCTGAACCTCAAGACCTACGATGAGGCCTTCAACGCCACGCGCGAGGAGAACTTCACCTGGCGCGATTTTTACCGCGAGGGAGCTGCGGCCCTGGGCAAAAAGGCGCAGCTTCTGTTCATGCCCGCCCAGTGGATCATCGACCATGATCCCAAGCGCTTCAGCCTCCTGCGGGAAATTACCCGGTATCACGGCGCCTACACCAGCGCCAAGGCCCGCAAGGTCGTGCGCAAGTTCCGCTGCGAGATCGGCTTTGAGCAGGGTGCCCGCGAAACCATCGAAGACCTCAAGCGGCGAAATGCCTTCCCCAACAGCGATGGCGACACCCTCTACAACCAGATGGTCGAAAAGGCCCTGAAGGCCGGTGTGCAGCCAGTGGAGGTGTGAGGCGGCCTGCCAGTGATTCCTGCACGACGCGCCCCCCCGGCGGGCCGCCCGTGCCGCGAGACAGGCCACAGGAGGCAGGCGATGGCGCCGCCGCGCAGGATCCGGTGCCTTCTACGAACTGGTCGTGTCGTCCTGCTCGATCTCGTTCAGGTAGGTCAGGGCGCGTTCGAGCTCGTTCTTGAGGTGTCGCACACGCAGCAGACTCTTGACGCGCGTCAGCAGCTCGAACTTGTTGACCGGCTTGGAGACGAAGTCATCCGTGCCGCACTCGCTGGCCTGCTCGATGTCGCCCAGCTCGTTGAGTGCGGTCACCATCAGGATCTGGATATCCTTGGTGGCCGGATCGCTCTTGAGCTTGCGGCAGACCTGGAAGCCGCTCATGCGCGGCATCATGATGTCCAGCAGGATCAGGTCCGGGTTGTGCTCGGCCACCTTCTCCAGCGCTTCAACCCCATCGGCGGCGGTGATGATCTTCACTGGCAGCGACTCCAGGAACGCCTGAAGCAGTTCCACGTTCTGCGCGTTGTCATCGACGATCAGCACCGTCGAAGGGGGAAGGGCATTGTTGTCAACCGGTGGCGTCGATTCCTGCGTCATAATCTCATCTCGGGTAAAGGCATCAGTCCGGCGGGCCGTCTTGGGGCGGCATCAAGGGCGCGAGGGCGGCCAGCAGCGCTCGATCGGCTGCATCGCCCGAGGTCTGCAGCCGGTCGATCAGTCGCCGCAGATCGGCGATGTGGTCCACATCCTCCCACCCATCGGCCAGCGCCAGCGAATACTGCAGGCGCCCGGCCCGCTCGATCGTCTGGTGCGCCTCGCGGCCGCTGGACCAGTCGATCCCTGTCAGCAGTGCTTCGGCATCGACCGCCCGGCCCAGACCCAGGCACCAGTAGCCACCATCGGCACAGGGGCCGAGGGTGACATCGGCCTGCACCATCAGGCAGGCTGCGCTCAGAAGATGATCGGCTGGCAGGTCGGGCGAGTCAACGCCCAGAAACAGCCCACGCGCCCAGCGCGATGACACCGCCGCATGCGCCCGCGCCATGCGCTGTCCCAGGTCGCCTTCTCCCTGCGGCAGCAGGGTCACGGCAGCGCCGCCGATCTCATCCAGCAGCCGGGCAAAATCATGGCGCGCCCCGGGCGGATCAAAGCAGACCACCAGCTCCCCCGGCCGCAACGCGATCAGTTTCTGCAGGGTGTGCCGCAGGAACAGATCGTGCACCTTCGCCGCCGCCTCGGCCGACAGCGCTGGCTGCAGGCGCGTCTTCACCGCGCCCGGCGCTGGGTATTTGGTCATCAGGATAATGGCCAGTGTGTCAAACATGCGCCTGGATCAGCATACCCGATCAGCCCCCCAGCGGGCCAAGCATCCGGCGGCATCCCGACTGCTTGCTCCAGGGGCGGCGGCGGTGGGTGTGGCTGGGCACATTCCGCAGGGTCGTGGGGATTACGCCTCGGCAGTCCGGGCCCTGGCCGCCTGGGCGCGCTGTTCGCGGGCGGTTTGCCGGTTCTTGCCCCACGGCTGCTCGCGCGGGGTCTGGCGCGATACAGCCGGCAGGCCGCCGATGAGAATCAGGGCACGGCGGGGGATGTCGCTGTGGTTGGGCCCGGTGTAGTGCAGCGTGTAGCCGCCATGAAGGGTAGCGCCGCCAGGCGGCAGGGGGCAGGCGACGGCATCGCCGATGCGGTGCCGTTCATCGGGGTGCAGCTCCAGCGCGTGGATGCGCGGATCATCCCCGACCGGCCGGTGCCGCCAGATTTCCTGCGCTGCATGGCTGCGCGGCACGAACTGCATGCAGCCGTTTTCCAGTGTCGCCTCCTGCAACGGCACCCAGATGCTGATGGTGTGCGGATAGTCCTTCATCGGATCCCAGTAGGCCGCATCCTGGTGCCAGGGGGTTTCCGCTCCGATGCGGGCAGGCTTGAAAATGGCGTGGGCAATGCTGCACGTTGCCTCAGCGCCAAACAGCGCCCGGCAGAGCTGTGTCGCGTTGGCCAGCAGAAGCGACTGGTTCATCTCCGGGGCGTAGCGGGCGGGATTGAGGATCTGCGGCAGGACCGCTTCCTTGCCTTCCTCATCAGTGCCGGCCAGATCGAACTGGTTTCCTTCCTCGCGCCCGGCCCGCTGGGCGAAGATGTGATCATAGCTTTCTCGCAATTGGGCCACGTCCGCCGGCGTGGTGAGGGCATCAATCGCGAGATACCCCTCGCGGTGGAAGAAGTCGACCTGGTCGGATGAGAGCTGAAAAGTGGGGGCGGTCATCGAGGCTCCTGTGGTGAAGGTTGATGGGACATGCGTGATGGGCGCATCGCAACGGTGGTGATGTATTCCCGCATCAATCGCGCGCTGGGCGCTCGCCCCAGCGGCCCGTCGTGAACTGTGCTGTCCTGCCGGTGATGGAGATCGCGGAACGGATGCCGTGATGCTCGGGCCCCATGATGCTCAGGCCCGCTGCCGAATGATCCAGATCATCCGCAGCCCGTACAGCAGGAGCGTTGCCAGCCCCAGGCCGGCCAGCACCGGCCAGAACAGCAGGTCAACACGGATCGCCACATCCTGCTGCCGGCTCAGCAGCTCATACAGGACATACATGAGCGTTGCCGCCCAGGGCAACTGCAAGGCGATCCGGCCCCGCCGGGTGGATAGTGCCTTCCAGGGATAGCACCAGCTGATCACGCAAAGCAGCATCGCCAGGATCAACAGGATGGACAGCGCGCCCTCCATCACGGCCTCCTTTGAGGCAGGTTGCCCTGCGCCACCCGGCACTGCGCAGATAAGCCGAACCGTGGCGCTGAGCGCAGCGGCAGACAGGATAACAGAATCGTGCGAATCCATCATCCAGATAGCGCTGCCAGCACGCTGTTTCAAAGCAAGAATTGCCTGTCCCCGCCGTGGTACCACGACACACAAACAGCCTGCCCGGTGACCACCGAACGCAAAGCCGCGTCATTACAGCACGGGTTCTCCTGCCATTTCCGGTGGCTGGAGCGGTTTACTGTTGATTCACATGCCAGTTCGTGACACGGGTTTGCATGTGCATGCAGGGCACATCGTCCGCACGGGTTGCAAACCCGTGCCACAAATACGCGCATTGGTCTGCCTTCCAAAATCCGAGCGGGGGGGCGTCGTGCCGCGGCAGGCAAACAGCCTGCCCAGCGGCGCCGATCTTCGGCATGTCATGCGCGCATTTACCAGGCAGCGTCCATTGGCTGATTTCAGTCCACGTTGGCCTTGATGCCCGAGGGCTGGACAGGCAGGCCGGCGGCGTAGAGGTGGGAGACATCGCCCACGCCCAGGCAGCGGGGCACCGCCCACTGATCGCTGCGCTCATCGAAGAGGATTGTCGTGACGCTGCTGGGCGGCAGGAAGAAGCCGGACCAGACCAGCGGCAAAGGCAGTTCCAGCAGGTGAGCCAGCCACCACAGCCCGAACCCGCCATGGCAGAAGACGGCGATGCGGTCGCGGTTGGAGCGCTCGATGCGGTAACGGCCCCCCTCGCGGCGATAGCCGTGGCGGGCGAGGAAAGCATCGGAGTCGCGCACCACCCGTTCGAAGGTTTCCCGGAGCAGGGGGTTGGTCAGCGGTTCGTGGGTGTGCCAGTTCTCGGCGGTGACATGGGGCACGCGGGTGCGGATCACTTCGCCGGGCAGGTCCCAGACACACATGTCGCCCCAGGGTTCTGCACGAACGCGGCAGTCGCCTAATTCGGCGGTCCACTCGGCGATCTGGCCGGTCATGCCGAGCGCATCGGCGGTGTACTGCATCGTGTGAATCGCCCGCCCCAGGGGCGAGGAGTAAATGTAGTCCAGGCCGATCCTGGACATGCGCTTGGCCAGCGCCTGGGCCTCAAGGTGGCCGGCGGGGGTGATCGTGTTGTTGGGATAATCCGGATCAGCGTGACGAATGATGAACAGCCGCATGGCCGGGAACCATACCCGGTCAGGCGCGCGGGGGGAAGGCGGGGGCAGGATCAGGCACCGGCAGGGGATGGGACGGCTGAGCGAACTTCCACCGGGCCGGTGTGGATTCGGCCGTTCTCAATCACAAAGGCGATACCGCCCTCGGTCAGCGGGTGGGTGTTATCCGTGGCGGTGAGAGTGGGGCCGTTGGCCAGGGTGCCGATGAGGCGGATGCCCGCCACCGCGAGCGAGAGAGTGCGGGGGCGGCCATCCAGCGCCCAGTCGGCGGGGGTCTCGGCGAGGATGATTTCATCATCCCGCATCTTTATCAGGCGCAGCACGGGTGTGCCGCTGCTCAGGGCCAGCAGCAGGGCGTAGTATCGGCGCATGCCCTGCACACGGACGGCCAGGCCGGCGGCGCTGGCGAGGATGGGCGTGATCGATGCGGTTACGGTGTAGTCGGTCCAGTCGCGCGTGCCGTGCATGAACAGCCCGCGCCCGGCGTTCTGCACGAGGCGGAATCCATCGCCGGAAACACCCGCATGGCTGACCCCCTCGGCCCAGGCCCGCATCCAGGCGGATCCGCCTTCCCGCGGACGGGCGAGGGTGAGGGACGGCGTGCCGTGCCAGTGGAGGCGGTCGACGAAGACTTTTCCGCTGGCGCGGGGTCGGCCGGTGATCTCGAAGCCGATTTGCGCGATCGGCTGGCCGCCGGTCTCGGGGACGATCCAGGAAAGATCCCGGCGGGCGCCGGGCTCGAGTGTGGTGATGGGGCCGGGGAGATGGGTCAGCGCATCGGCGGCGTTGCAGTGGCGTATGAACAGGCGCACGTCCACCGGCTGGTGATTGGCCGGATCGGCTTCGACGGTGGCTTCAACCTGCTGGGTGGGATAGAGCGCAGGAACGCTGATCAGGCGATAGAAGCTGTCGGCCGGGCCGGGCGGGATGAAGGTGGCGGTGAGGGCGCGAGCGACCCGGCCGGGGGCCAGGCCGCGGCAACTGAGCCGCAGCCGGCCATCGACATTGTCGATATTGAGCGTGCCGGCTGAATCGGGCGCTTCATCGCACACAAATCCCTGCACGCTGCCGGGCAGGGAGAAGTGGAAGCGCGCCCCCTCCTTGGGCCGGCGCGGAGCCAGGCCCGCCAGTCTTCGGCCGATGTTTTCCAGGCGCAACGACACACGGACGGCATCGGTGATGGACTCGCCGGCATCGGCGGTGGGCAGATAAAGGCGATCTGCCACCGGTCCGCGCCAGTCGGGGCCGGCGTCGATGCCCGCCAGGCCGTTCTTGATCCCCAGCAGGCACCCGACGTTGCCGCTGTTGCAGTCGGTGTCCCAGCCGAGGGTGTTGACGATGCGCAGCGACTTTTGAAAGTCACCCTCGCCCCACAGCAGGGCAAGCGCAACCAGTGCATGATTGGGGATGATGTGGCAGCCGCCGCCGTATTGGTCGTAGCCGTAGCGCGGCTCAACCAGGTCGGCCATGGCCTTGTGCCAGTCATTCGTTTTCTCGCGGAAATCGCGCAGCTCGTCGATCAGGCGATACACAACCGAATCGCGCGGCAGATAGCGCATAGCCAGGTCGAACAGCTTGTTCAGGTCTGGCTCGACAAACGCCTGCGCTTCCATTGCCGCCAGGGCGCGGGCAGCGAAGACGGCTTCCCCATCGTGCGAAACCCGCGCTGCCCGCTCGGCCAGGGCCGCGGCCAGGTCGGGATCGCCGGGCGCAACCATCGCCCAGCCGTCGATAAAGATCTGGGCGCCGATCTGCTCTGCGACGAGGTGGCCATTGAGCTGCATGCTGCCGCTGCGCGGGGCGGGGATGCCGGCCTGCAGGCGCAGGAATGCGGTGTGCTCGGTGCTGTTGCCCAGTCCACCCCACCAGAGGATGGTCTTGTTCTCGATGATGTAGTTCAGCCATGTCTGCCCGATCTGCTCCGCGGTCAGGGCATGGCCAGCATCGGGATGGTCTTCCAGTGCGCGGATGAAGGTGAAGGTGCCGGACAAATCATCATCGGCGACGATCAGGTCGACGTTGCGCTGGCGATGGACGTAATAGTCGATCTGCCCGAAAGTGCGGACGATATCACGATAGCGCCAGCCCTCGATGGGCCGGCCCAGGTAGACGCCGATCATCTTGCCGAGCACGCCGGCGTAGACGCGCTGGCCATAGTCCGCCGGAAGGGGCATCGGAGCATCCTCCGCAAGGGTGCGGTGAGCTTAGTGGGCAGGGAACCAGGCGGCAAGCAGCGGCAATGGAGTGGGGAGCGGCCTGATGGAATTGAGACCACAACAGGTAGTGGTTGTGCCGACGGCGCGCCATATTTTAGTGCATGTTCCACGTGGAACAATTGCGCGTTCCACGTGGAATATTGGCGCGCAGCATAATCTGCCGGGGCGGAAATACGTTCCTCAATGCCAACCTTTGAACCCTTTTACCTGTTCCCCGTCCCCTTCACCGCTCGCTTCCGGTAAAGGGATGATCCGGCTGCCAGCCGAGGCGCTGATGCGTGTGGGCGACATCGGCGTGGTGGATCGCATCGGGGTGTCCGAGGACATAAAAAACCTCGTAGCCCAGGTCAGGCAGTTCCAGCGCCAGGCGGGCGGCCTTGCCGATGTCACGACGGTCGATGTACTGCCAGTTGCCTTCGGTGGCGGGGCGGCCGTACTTGTCAGCGCCCAGATTCTCATCGGCGATGTAGGCGGGGCGAAGGACCGCGCTGCTGATCCCATCGTTCAGGTAAAACTGGCGGGCGATCAACTCCTGGCAGGCCTTGGTCAGGCCGTAGGGGTGGGTGTGGGTCTCCAGCGGCAGATCACGGCGGAGGAAGACTCTGGCATCCTGGTGCCGCTTGACCACCGCGATGGAGGAGATCAGCACCACCCGTTTTACACCGGCTTCGCGGGCGGCCACGTAGAGGTTGACCGTGCCGGTGACATTCACCTCAAACGGCACCTGCGGCGTGGCATACAGCCCGCGGCGGCGCGGTGCCATGTGGGCAATGATCAGGGCATCCATCCCTTCCATCGCGCGCTGGCAGACCGCGGCATCGGTCACACTCCCGACCAGCTTCTCCCCCGGACCCGGCGCCTCCACCACATCCAGCAGCCGCAGATCATGCCCATCGAACGCCTGGACCAGCCCCTCTCCCAGGAATCCGGCCGCCCCGGTAATCAGCACGCGCATGGATGCTCCCATATCAGCCACCAGCACCCCGGCGGTGGTCTCCGCTCCACCTGCGTATCCGGCGCTGGCCGTGGTCTGGCAGTATACGCCGCCGGGCTCGGGGGAAAAAGGAAATTGCTTGAAACCCCTGTAATCAAGCGTATGATCTGATTTTTTGGCGATGCCTCCTCGGTGGCGGTACGCCATAACCCGTCAAATCAGGTAAAGCCCCATGAATTGCCTTCCTTGTCGACCGGATCGCTGGCTGTGCTGGGTTTTGTTCATGTTCGTAATGGGGATCGGTGGCCGGGTGCAGGCCCAGACCTTTTCATTCGCCTCGGCCGATGATCTGTCGGGCTGGCAGAGTGAAGGCGAGGTGGCGGTCGATCCCGCCCAGGCGCGGGATGGCAAGCCATCGCTGCGGGTCATGCCCGGGGCGATGCTCCGCAAGCAGCTTCGCGACCACGATGGGGCCGGCAGCGTCAGCTTCTGGATCCTCGATGAAGGCGGCAACCCGGCCAACCCCAAGGCCAAGCATGCCGGCCCGCGCTGGGGCGTGGCCCAGGCCGATGGGCACGCGCTGGTGGTGGGCCATCTCTACGCGCCCTATCTCAACGGCGCGGAAACCTTCGCCACCGGTGAGGCAAAGATCGGCGCACCGCCGGTGGAGTGGGCCAATACGGTGCAGTACCTGGGCGTGCGGCGCACCCCGGGGGTCTGGCAGAAGTGGACCTTCCATTTCGATCCTGAGAAAGGACTGATCCTGTCGCTCAATGACAAGCCGATCAGCCGCTTCGACTGGAACCGCACCCGCATCGGTGGCATGAGCCAGATCGTCCTGCTGGGCGATGCGGCCAAAGAGGGTGGCCAGACGCTGTGGGTCAGCCAGGTGCAGGCCGAACTGGGCGGCGCGATGACCGCCCGTCCGACCCCGCCGCCACCTCCGCCGCCGGTGGTCCCGGAATCCGATCCGCAGCCCACGCGGCAGATCAAGCTGCGCGAGGGGCTTGCCGGCGTGCATCCGCGCGTCCTGTTCACCCGCGAGCAGATCCCCGCCTTGCGCCAGCGCTACCAGCAGGACGCCGTGGCTCGCGAAAAACTGGAAAACTATGTCCGCGCCTGCAATCCCTTCACGGACCCGAAGTTCCTCAAGGATGCCACCGACGGCCAGCGGCAAGGCCTGTGGCAGATGCCGACGCTGGCGCTGCACTGGGTGCTGACCGAGAACCCCACCTCGCGCGACAAGGCGATCGAGTTTCTCCGCCGGCTGGTCGAACTGGAAGATTGGGAAGTCGGCTCAGAGCGCAACAGCGGCATGAGCGCGGGCAACATCATGATCGGAGCGGGGATGACCTATGACCTGCTCTACCATGAGCTGCCAGCCGATCTGCGCGAGAAGGCCGCGGCCAAGTTGCTGTATCACAGCCGGGCGATGATCCATGGCGGGCATCTCAAGAAGAACAAGGGCACGCACTACTGGCAGAACGACCCGGCCAACAACCACCGCTGGCACCGCAACGGCGGACTGGCGATGGCGCTGCTGGCGGTCTACGAAGAGCAGCCCGAAGCGCAGTGGGCCGCCGAGTTTCTCGTCAATGAGCTGGATTTCATCCACAAGTGGCTGCCGGCCGATGGCTCCAATCACGAAGGCCCCGGCTACCTGATCTTCGGCCTGCCGCACCTGGTGCTCAGCTTCCAGGCCGCCGACCGCGTGCTGGGGACCAGCTACCTGAAGCATGACTACTTCGCCAGCGCCCCCTGGTTCCTCTTTCATGCCCTGCGGCCGGGATTGACGGACTTCATGCCTTACGGCGATACGGGCGGGCTGGGCTTCTACTTTGGCGCCCTCTACGCAGGCGCCAGCGAGCACCAGGACGCCGCTGCCATTGTCGCCCTTGATCGGCTGCGACAGACCAACCCGCGCGCTTTCGCCTACTCCTGGATGGATCTCCTGTGGCGCGATGGCACGCTGGTGAAGGAGCAGATCACATACACCTTGCCCAAGATCGGCCGCTATGCCGACCTGGGCATCACCTATGTGCGCGATTCGTGGGATGATGATGCGGTGGCGGCGATGTTCAAATGCGGCCCGCTGGGAGGCGAGCACCTCAACCGCTTCCGCGAATCGGTCACACCATACCAGTACATCAACGTGGCCCACTGTGATCCCGATGCCAACAGCTTCATCATCGCGATCGGGCCGGAACTGGTGGCCGAAACCAGCCGCTATTCGTACAGCAAACGCTCCAGTTCCCACAACACGATCCTGGTCAACGGCAGCGGGCAGTATGCCCGGGGGCGCCAGGAAGGCGTGCAGTGGTCGCAGCCGGCCACCGGCAACCAGAGCATGCTCGATGATGCCCGCGTGGTGGCGTGGAATCAGCTTGATCCCCAGACCCTGCTGATCGAAGGCGAGGCCGCCGGCAGCTATCCCGCAGCGCGTGGCCAGCGCCCCCAGATCGAGCGTTTCCGGCGGCTGTTCCTCTGGAAGGAAGGGGCCTATGTGCTGGTACTGGATGACATCCGCTCGCCCGAGCCGGTGCAAATCACCTGGCTGATGCAGGGGCCGAAGCTGGAGGCCGCCGGCGAAGGCCGCTTCTTCCTCATCGCCGACCAGGCCCGCTGCGCGTTCCAGCTTGTGTCGGATGGATCATTCCGAACCGAGATCGGCGCCTCGACGGCCGACAACCGCAAGCAGCCGCTCGGCTGGCAGCAGTTGCAGGCCACCACCGACAAGGTCGAGGCGGTGCGCTTCGCCTCCGTCTACACTCCCTGGGGCGGCGAGGCGCAGGTCACGCTGGAGACACAGGGCGATCGGGCAATCGTCACGGTACGCCACGCTGGCGGTGTGGATCGCTGGACCTGGCAGTTTGCAAAAGATGCCCAGTCGCCGGCGACTTTCACCCCGGCCCGGTAACGCATGGGTTGTTGCAACGCCGCTGACTGCGCCGACGCCACCCGCCGCGGGTGGCGTTGGCGCATTGCGGTGATGACAAGATCCTGACAGCAGGCAGGCATGGGAGCGGGCGGGCATGGGCCAGCCGCCTGCGCGGTCTTGTGGATGCACGGGCGGCCGGCGCACCCGATCGGCGGCATCTTCTGCCAGCAAATGATTGACAGTGCCGGGGGCTTCGTTTGTAGTGATAGATCGTCCCAGGAGACCTTATGGCGAAGCAACAACCAGCGCGACGGCAGGTGGTCGGGCTTCGCGATATTGCCGAAGAGTTGAACGTATCGGTATCGCTGGTCAGCAAGGTTCTCAGCGGCCGGCTGGGTACCAGCGGGGCCAATATCAAGAAGATCCGCGCCATCCGCGCCAAGGCGCGCGAACTGGGGTACCAGAAAAACCTGCTGGCCGAGGCCCTGCGCACCGGGCGGCAGAATGTGCTTGCACTGTTCCTGCACCGCCACGGCGAACCGGGCAGCGGCATCGTTGATGAGACCATCAACGGCGTGGCCGAGGAGGCCGCCCGCAGCCAGCAGCGGCTGGCGATCCACTACTACGAAAGCGCTGAAGAGTTCCGCCACTTTGCGTCGCGCATGCATCGCAATGTGGTGGATGGGGTCATCGTCGCGGGTGTGCCGCACGCGGAGATCGCCGCTGACCTGGCCGAGATGCACACCCGCGGCATTCCCGTGGTCACCATCCACGATGCGCAGATCGACCCGCAACTGCCCAACGTCGGCATGGATCAGCGCGAGGTGACGCGCCAGGCGACGCTGCACCTGATCGATCGCGGCTGCCGGCGCATCGCTCATCTGCGCATCACCGGGACCGCCTCGCTGGGCGCCAGCCGGTTCGAGGGATACCGCAGCGCACTGATCGAGCGGGGATTGCCGGTGCGGCAGGAACTGGTGATCGATGTCCGGCACTTCAACTATGAAGCGGGACAGGCGGCGGTCAAGCGACTGCTGGAGGGCGGCCCGGCGAAGCACGGCACCGGTGAGCTGCCGTTCGATGGCCTGGTCTGCCAGGCCGATACCCAGGGTGTTGCGGCGATCAATGAACTGGTGCTGCGCGGTGTGCGCGTGCCGGAGCAGGTCAAGGTCATCGGCGTCGATAATGCCCCGTTTTGCCGCTATGCCATCGTGCCGCTGAGCAGTGTCTCCCAGGAGTTCAACGTCCGCGGCCAGCGCGCTGCCCAGCTCCTCATGGACTGCCTCCACGACCGGCCGGTTGAATCGGTCCAGATCGCCCCGGTTGTCTCACCCCGCGCCTCCACAGCGGTAGCGCGCGAGGGAAAAGCCAGGCAAAGAGAGAAACAAGGCGAGGAGTAGGCTGAAGTGTGAAAGGTGCAGTTGATGCCGCTTTCATGCTTCAGCCTTCATTACAGGCTTTGTCCGCCTGCTCCCTTCGCGCCTGGTCATTCCCGCATCCGCCGCTGCCAGGTGCCTTCGATGTCGAAGGTCGTGCCGGAGGGCAGGATCAGCCGGGCGCGCTGGCCGGCGGGGATGGTGCCGGCGAATTCCAGCGTGTCGGCACTGCGCTTCCAGGTGATATGCACCAGACCATGGCGGGTATGGGCGGTGGCGGTGCAGGCCGCCAGCAGGTCGGGGCGGGGATGGAGGACCAGCTCCGGTTCCGCCGCATGAGGTGCGGGAAGGCCGGCGATGGCGGTGAGCAGAAATTCGAGCGGGGCGGCGGACCACGGATGGCACCAGGTATCCAGGTCATCGCCGACGAAGGTCTCCCACAGTGTCGTAGCCCCACCGTCAATCATCTGCCGCCAGCGGGGCAGTTGCGCCAGTCCCAGCGCGTGCAGGCCCAGGCGGGCCAGCTCGGGGAAGAGGTAGGCCCAGAAGTATGGGCCGTTGCGGGCGATGCCGGGATCGCCGGCCGTGAGCAGGCGATGAAGCAGATCACGGGCAACGGCATCCTCACAGCAGCGGGCGGCGATGGCCCAGGTGTTGGTCTGTTCGCTCACCTGCGCCAGTTGCTGGCCGTCCAGCAGGCCATCCACGTAAAACCCGCGGGCCGGGTCGAAGCAGTGGCGGTGGATGGCGGCGGCGAAGTGCTCGGCCTGCTTGCGCAGCCGCTGGGCGCGGTCATCTTCACCAAGGGCCGATTCCAAATCCGCCAGTGCCCGCCGTGCCAGCACATCGAGCGCGGTGAGTGCGGCGTTGCTGCCGCGACGATCAATGCCGGCCTCGCCCTGGTTGTGCCAGCCCATGCCGGGGTGATCGATGAACAGGTTAAGCTGCTGTTTCGATGCGAAATCGGGCAGTGCCGGATCATAGCACTGTTCCCATGCCCGGCCGGCGGGGCGCTGCCAGTTGAAGGCAAGCAAGTCGCGCTCATCGCGCAGGGTGTCGAAAAAGCCAAGTACCCGCCGGCAGCAATCGATCCAGCGCTGCACACGCGGGGCATCGGCGGTGTAGCGCCAGTAGTCGCGCAGTCCGATCACCGCCAGCAGGCTGTAGTCGATCAGCGTGTCATTGCTGCCGCTGTAGACCGCGCTGCGCAGCAGCCCCTGGGGAGAAGGACGGGCGAACTGGTCATCGACGAGCGTGGCCCAGTAACGCGCATCACCGGTCAGCATGGCGATCCAGCGGCAGATCAACTGCCCATCGCCAATGTAGGTGGCCTGCTCGCGCGTGGGGCAGTCCATGGGCCCTTCCTGTGTGCCGATGCGGATGGTGCGCTGGCAGAGGCCGGCGACGGCCTCGAGATCGGGATCGGCGGTTGAAAGGCGCGGGGACCAGTCCAGGTCCGGCTCGGAGGCGATCACGCCGAAGCGGTTGAAACGCATCTCGCCGGTAAACCCGCGCAGCACCAGCAGCAGGTAGCGCATGCCGCTGTAGCCGATCGGATGCCAGTGCACTGCGCCAGGTGTGGCCAGGATCCGATCGCAGTAGCTGACCCCCTTGCGCACCAGCAGCGGCCGACCGTTTTCCATCACCTCCGACCAGCCCACATCGATGACGCCGGCGGTAGGGCAGACGGCATCGAACACGACCTGGCCGACGTACTCTGCGCCGAGGTCAAAACAGAGGATCACCCCTCGCTCGGGCGCAAGATTGCGAAGGACAAAACCATCGCCGATGGGCTCGATACGTATATCGGAAGGAGCGATCGCGCGCATCCCGTCGCCTGCCGTGTGCTGTGCATCGCCGTGTTGCACATGATCGTGCTGCGCATGGGCATGCTGTGCAGGGCCGGCTATTCCGGCCACAGCCAGCGGAGACCAGTCGGCGGCCATGATGGCCTGGCCGGTGGCGGCGGTGCTGTCGGCCGGACTGATAGGGCGCGGCGGATCGGTGATGGTGAAGGCACTTACCGGCGGCGGGGCACTATGGAAACGGTAGCGCAGCGGCGGCACCGGGCGCTCAATCAACTGGCAATCATCGAAGCGGGTCAGCGGCTGGTGGACATCGGGCGTGAGCCAGCCGCTGTCGTCGAACGCGATCGCCTGCCAGTCATGCGGGGCGCGGGCGTTGTCGAAGTATTCGATGTGCCCGATGGCCCAGCTGCGCCGGGGCACCGCCGGGCACCAGCCGGTCTGGTCGGTGATGCGCCACTGGGTATCGCTGTCGATGACCTGGATCCGCCCATCGGCGTGCTCGATCTCCAGGCGTGCGGTCAAACCCGGTTCGCCGCGGGGGACATGGTTGTGCAGGGCGATGCCGGGGGTGTGGACGAGCACGGCGATCACGTTTGCCCCCGGGCGGAGCCGGCCGGCCAGGTTGTAGCGGTCGACCGGCAGGCGGTGGGGATGGTGTTGGGCGGGGCCGCGACCCAGATACGCGCCATTGAGCCAGACGTGGTAGACGGACTCGGCCAAAATGCGCAACTCGGCCCGCGGGGGCGCACCCGGCAGATCAATCCGCCGGCGGAACAGCCGGGTCTGGGGCTGAGCCCGCTCAGGGTGGATCCAGAGTCGTGAATCAGGCAGGAGAGAGGCCATGGACCGCCTTATGCTGGAGACGACGACATTGTGCAACTGTTTCGTAAAAGCTGCAAGGAAAGGCGTTTTAGTGCTACTCCAAGTAGCGTACTGAACAGTGTTTGCGACAATTTTAAGTTTTCTTTGACTTGGCCCGGGGGCGGACTATACTGTACGAAACAGTTGCATTGCATGTCGAGCGGTGGGGAGCGCGTCCGGTTGTCGTCCTGTTGAGGAAGCCTTTCATGGCCGCCAAACCGATGCAGTCCATTTATGAGCTGGCCGACACGCTGGGTGTTTCTGCCAGTACTGTCAGCCGCGTGCTCAATCAGCGAAGCGGCATCGGCGAGGCCACCCGCAAGCGCGTGCTGGCATCGGCCCGGGCCGCGGGCTTCCGCCCGCGCATGACCGCCCGCCAACTCACGATTGCGGTCGTCATCGACCGCCACCGCTTCACCACCTACGGCGGGTTCGTTCCCAATCTGCTGAGCTGCATCGTCGAGGCCGTTTCCAAGCATGATGTCGCCGTCGAACTGGTCACCGAGCACAACCTGGATCGGCTGACCAACCGCCTGGTTGACGGCGTGCTGGCGATGGCCTGGGACGATCACACCATTGACCGGCTCAAGCGCCTTAAGGGCGCGCCCGTGGTCACCCTCAATCGCATGGATGTGCCCACGTTCTCGGCCATTGCCACCAACCACCGCCGTCACGGCGAGATGGCCGTGGAGTACCTGGCCGGGCGCGGGCATCGGCGTATCGCCATGATCTGCGAGGAGCGCAACAACTGGGGATCGCAACAGCGCATCGAGGGGTTCCTGTCGCGCCTGCGCGGGATGAACCTGCCGATTGATGAGTTCTCCGTCAGCTTCACCGAGCACCAGCCGATGTACGGCCTGCTGCGCCGGCTGACCACCCTGGGCAAGCCCTCGGCGATCTTCGTCGCCAACGAGAGCCTCGGGCTGGAGGCAACCTACATCCTGCAGAACGTGCTGAACGTGCGCGTGCCGCAGGAGATATCGTTGCTGGGGATGGAATCGCCGCAGGTCAGCCAGTTCCTCTCGCCACCCATGACCACGCTCGCCCAGCCGCTGGAGGAACTGGCGGAAAAATCACTGAGTCTGCTGCTTCGTCAGATTCGCAAGGAATCGGCCAGGGAGCCTGGCAACAGCAAGGAGCCTGAATGCATCGTTCTTGAGAACCGCCTGATCGAGCGCGAGTCTGTCGCGACGATCAGTGACGGCTGACCCATCCCGCCGCCGGTCCCGCGCATATCTGGTCCCGTGGGACGACGGCTACCGGAGGTTGTCATGCGAACGTATCCGTCCCATCACACGTGGCGCGCGTTTACCCTCGTGGAACTTCTCGTGGTCATCGGCATCATTGCCCTTCTGATCTCGATGCTGCTGCCCGCCCTGAACAAGGCCCGCTCCGCCGCCCAGATGGTGGCCTGCTCCAGCAACCTGCGGCAGATCGGCATGGCCTTTATCTCCTATGGCATGGACAACCGCGAGTGGTTCCCGGCGGAGTATGCCACCGCCGATGCCGCCGTCAGCGGCACGCCGGAAGGCGCCAGCTTCCGCATGTGCGAAGGCTATTATCTCGAGGCAGCGCTCTCGGGGTACCTGGGTGAGAAATTCGAGGTCAACAAGTCTCACGATGTAACCCACGGACGAATGGTGTGGATCTGCCCGGCCTCCGGGGCGACGGTCGGGCCGGTGCCGCACCGGCCGATGACGGCGATGATGTACAACTACCCCGAGGCCTCCGACACGCGGCGAAACACCTACTCCGGCCTCTATTACCACGAGCGCATGAGTTACCACTACAAAACCGGCGCCACCACCTGGGCCACCCCCGGCGGCCCGGAGGCGTGGCGGCGCACCCACTATCGCCAGTGGATGGCGCAGATGCCCCTGCAGTGGTGTTCGATGCGCGGACCGCTGTTGAACAGCCTCAGCGCTGCCAGCTGGCATGTGCGGGGCGGCCAGGGCCAGGAGAGAGGTGGCCGGCCGGTGCTGTTCATGGATGGCCATGTCACGGTCCTGACCAACCGCTACTATATCGGTCATTACCAGAACATCCTGTCGAGCAACGCCACTCCGAACATTCATGACCGGTTTGAAGTGTCCTATCCCTCAAGCCTGGGTGGCCAGCTCTACGGCGGGGGCAACCGCTTCGCGGTTTCGGAATACTAAGCCCCGGACTTCACATCGTTTCGACGGAGGAACAACATGCAACGCACAAAGTATCATCCCTGGATCATTGCGGCGGCACTGGCGGTTCCGGTGGCGGCCTATGCCCAGTCCATTGAGTGGATCAACCCCGCCGGCGGCAACTGGAACGATACCGGCAACTGGGACGGTGGCGAGATTCCCGATATCGCCAGTGAATCCGCCTCCATCAACGCCGATGGCACCTATACGGTTAACGCCAACCAGGGTGTCAACCTGAGCGACGTCACCCTCGGCACCACCAGCACGGCCGGCAAGCAGACAGTTAACCTCAACACCTTCTCCGGCTTTAACTTCGCCAACATGACCATCGGTCCGAACGGGGTGTTCCAGCGCCACCAGAATGGCAACCTCGGCGGCACCGGCACGCTCACCATCCAGAACGGCGGGCTGTTCTCGCAGTCCGGCACGGATAAAGGCGTCGGCGGCCATCACATCGTGGTGGAAGCCGGCGGGCAGTTCCACATCGCCAGCGGTGCTGCTCTGTCACCGGATGGCAATACCCACCTCACCATCAATGGCACCCTCAGCGGTGAAGGGAGGATCAACGGCGACCAGAATGGCCATGTTTACAGCGGCTCGGGCACCATCGAACTGGCCGGCGGCATCGATCTCGCCGGGCGCGGCAGTGTCTGGAGCGGGTTGACTGTCAACAGTGACATCACAGCGCGTGGCGCTTTCCTCATTCCCAATGGCCAGAGCATTACGCTCAACGGCACGTTCACCAATACCAACGGCACGCGCGGCTTCGGCCCGCAGAACAATGGGGAAACAGCCACTGTCACCGGCGCCGGCGACATCAACATCACCACCTCTACCGCGGATCTCCGCCTCGGCGGGGCCAACGGGAACAACAACGGCGGCGGGACCATCAACTTCACCGGTACCGGCGCCCTCAACCTCGCCGCCCATGGCGAGACCGGCTATATCAGCATCACTTCATCCACCATGAACATCCAGCGCGATACCACGATCTCCGGATCGGATGGGGGCTATGTGCGCATCGGTGGAGATAACAACGCGGTCAATGTGCGGGGGACGGGCAATACGCTGACGATCAACGCCGGTGGCATCCTGCTGATCGACAGCGCATTCCACGAAGCGCGCAGCTTCAACGTGTACGATGGTGCTGAACTGCTGCTCAACGGCGGCAGCATACTGGGCAAAACCGGTGATGGCGGCCCGATCGTCAATATCGGCCAGAGCACCGCCGGCACGCTCGCCCTGGCCGCGGGTACCCACAGTGTGCTGGGCGCCTCCACCACCGGCAACGGCTCAGCGCCGCAGGTGCAACTGCACGCCAATGCCACGGTTTCGGCGGGTGCGGGCGCATCACTGACCCTGGCGGGTGCGCAAGTCCAGATCGACATCACCAATCCCGGCCAGTGGGGCTGGGATACCGCCGGTGCGATCCTGATCGCCGACAACGCCACCCGTTTCGAGGCGCTCAGCGATGACCTGGGCGATGCCACGCTGCCCGGCGATACCGGCTTCAGTCTCAAGACACTGGGCTTCACGGATTCGGGCGAAGACCCGGTCTTTACCCTGTTCGACAACACCAACAACGATGGACTGGGCAGTGGGGATGTAGCGCTGTATGTCGAGACGCTGGATCTCAGCGGCCTGAATGCCGGGCGCACGCTCACCCTTGCCGGGTTCGACGGGGCAGAGCGGGTCTACTATCTCAACCTGGTTAATCCGAACAACGTGACTCTCGGCGCCAACTATGTGCAGATTGTCCCCGAGCCGGCTGCCCTGGGCCTGCTGGGACTGGCCGGCCTGCTGTCATTGCGCCGGCGGCGCTAAGCGCAGGGCTTGTTTGTTCATGTTTCATGGCGGGCTGGGCAGCACGGGCGTTGTTTCGCTGCCCGCACCCGCAATCTGCGCCAAAGACGTTTTGCGCAGGATTGCGGCCCGCGCACTGTCACCGGGACAGGCCTGTTGATGGCTCTTTTTCAGAGGTTGCACCCATGATTTGCTCTCGTCTGCTGACTGCGTGCCTGGCTTTGCTCGGATCGGCGGTGCTGGTCATTCCAGCCCTGGCAGGGCGGGTGCCGCTGGACCCGTCGATGGTGGTCAACGAGCACGATTTCGGCGAGCCGCAAGGCCTGGTCGATGAACAATCCCTCACTGGCACGGAGGATTCACCCTCCGGCAAGCCGGAGAAGGCCTGGACCGTGCCCTCCCAGCACTGGAAACACCATCCCGATGGCGTCAGCGCCTACCTGGACCTTGGCTACGAGCGCTATCTTGCCTCGATCTGGATCTTCGATACCCACGGCAAGGGTGATCTGGTGATCCAGTCCGGCACGCCGGGGCAATGGAAGCCGATCACCACCTATGGCTGCGACAAGTACATGACATGGGTCGAAGTGCCGCTGATCACGAAAACGCGCTATCTGCGCCTGACGCGCAAGGATGGTGGAAGCGGCCTGACGGAAATCGTGCTGATCGAGCAGACGGAAGAGGAATTCGCTGCCGCCCGCGCCAAGGCCGAGGCCGAGGCCAGGGCCGCTGCCGAGAAGGCCGCCGCCGAAGCCCGCCTGGCCGCCGAGCGCGAGGCAGCGCTGGCCAAGGCCCGCGCTGAAGCCGCCAATCGCCCGGTGATTGATCTGGGCGAACCCTTTGGCAAGCTCACGCTCATCGACGAGATCGATGTGGCTGCGGCGGATCCTGGCCATCAGTTCACCGAAAGCCCGGCCGGCGTGTCGAAGGTGCAGAACATCCTGGGCAAGCCCACCCGCGTGCTGAGCAAAACCCCCGGCGAAGCGGCGTACATCGCCTTTCGCATCGGCAAGTACAAACTGCTGGAACCAGGCGGCACCTATGTGCTGGAGGTGGAATATCCCGAGGATGCTCCGCGCAGCATGATGATTCTCAGCTCGGGCAACGAAAGCTCACTGGGCTTTCATACCGGGGCGGCGGTGGGGGATGCGTTCCATCCCAAGTATGTGGGCAACCTGATCGAGTCGATCCAGACCCCGTTGGCCGGCGAGCACCGAACCTGGCGGATGTTGTTCAACCTGCACGATCGCTACCCCGATCTGCTGTATGTCCGCGACCAGACCGGCAACCGTGATTTGACCCCGGTGGATGGATTCACCGTCGCCATCGCCCAATTCTCGGCCGAGAACATCCCCGCTTCGCACGGGGCGGCGGTGTCGCGCATCCGGCTGTTTGAGGTGAAAGATCCCTCCGCGCTCAAGGCACAGTATCGCCTCCCGCCCGAGGACCTGCCGCGCCGGCACCTGTTCTGGCGCGAAGAAATGGCGGATGGCGTGCTGCACGCCGAGAAAAATGGCACGCCCGCTGGCCTGGATCGGCCACTGGACTGGTATCGCTTCAAGGCCAATCAGATGCACTTCCTGGCGTTCAACACCTACGCCAAGGATTTGCTGGAATTTGGCGCTGTCCAGCACTGGGACTCCACGCCTCACGGTGGCAACCGCTGGGCGTATTTCAATTTCGAGCACAAGGACCTGTGGGGGCAGATCGTTGAAATGATGGGCAAGGAAGGGTTCTCCATCCTGCCCTACTACGAATATGCCGGCAGCAAGGGACAGCAGGGCCTCGGCCCGCAGCGCCGGGCCAAGCCGCTGACGCGCGATGATGGGTTCACCCACATCAAGTGGATCGAAAGCGCTAATGCCGACATCACCGACCCCGAGACATTCGAGGATTTCAAGAAAATGCTCGACCTGACGATCGTGCGCCAGCAGGACAAGGCGGCGTTTGTCGGGGCCTGGCTGCGGCCCAGGTCGCAGTTGCCCATGGGGTTTGGTGATGCCACCCGCAAGCGCTTCGCCGAGGAGGCCAACAATGGCCAGCCGGTCACGCGCCAGCAGTTGCAGGATGATCAGCAGCTCTACGAACGCTATCGCCAGTGGTGGCTGGGCAAGCGGCGGGATTTCCTGATTGCCTGCCGGGACTACCTGCGCGAAAGCGGCATTGATGATGCCACCATCTTCTACACCGCACACCCCGGCGAACCCGGTGTGCCGTTCCCAACCTGGGACCCGCTGATGGTGACCGATGATGTGGAGGGTTGGAAACAGCGCCTCGCTGCCACCGGCTACGAGAAGGACGCCAAGATTCAGCCGCTGAGCGTGCGCGAGGTGGTCGAGAAGAATCTGTACCTCGAAGCGCTGCTGGCCGAAGCCCGCACCTGGGGCGGGTGGGAGATCCACCATGCCACCCCCGCGCCAGACCCGGCCAACTACAAGCAGACCGACGGCGTTCTGATGACGCACGGCTTCAACCGCGTCTATACCGTTGCCTCTCCGGCCACGTTTGATGCGTTCCGCGGGCCGGCCGGGCTGGCAATTGTGCGCCATTATCCGCTCAACGAGAACATGATGTACGACAAGGACGACCAGCCCAAGCTCGGCTACTTCTGCGCTGATATCGAGCGTGCCGGCCCGTACTGCATGATGGCTGAGGCCCTGGCGATGGCCAACGGCGATCCGCGCTATATCGGCTATCTACAGGGGCGCGTCTTCGCCCGCGGGTTCCCGCAGTACGTGCGGAACTTTAACGCCGCGTTCCTGTCACTGCCGGCGCTGCCCAGCCAGCGGCTGGACGATGCCAGCAGCGATGAGGCGGTGGTGGTGCGCTCGATTGCCACGCCGAAGCACGGCACGTACCTGGCAGTCATCAACACGGCCATGACGGATAAGACCGGTGTGACGATCACCCTGCCCGCCGACGGCAAGCTGACCGATGCCACCACCGGCGAGGCGATCGACGCCCCGGGCGGAAAGGTACAACTGACGCTCTACCCGTTCCAGATGCGGGCACTGCATATCGAATAATTAGCGCGATATCGGGTTCGTGTTGGACCAGCGGCTCGTGCAGGGGCAACAGGAGCCGGCCGCCGATTCATCCCGGCTTCAGGGACCGGGATGAATCGGCTAGAATGGGAAGAATGAGCCGTAAGCTGTACCTGGAGACATTTGGCTGCCAGATGAACGTGCTCGACAGCGAGCTGGTCCTCAACCAGTTGCGTGCCCGCGGGTACGAATCGACCGAGCATCGTGAAGCGGCCGATGTGGTGCTCTACAACACCTGCTCGGTGCGCGAGCATGCCGAGCAGAAGGTCTGGTCGCGCCTGGGGGAGATGCGCGACTGGAAAAAGAGCCGCCCGCATCTGGTCATCGGCGTCATCGGGTGCATGGCCGAGCGCGATGGCACCAATATCTTCCAGCGCTTTCCTCACGTCGATCTGCTCTGCGGACCGGGCGAGTTGGATAAGCTGGCGGTGATGGTGGACAACCTGACCGCTGCAGAGCGGCAGAGTGCAGAGTTCGGGGCTCAGGATTCGGAGGAGTCTTGCGGTACTCGTGCTGGTGCTGGGCAAGACGATGCTTCCAGCACTGGTCTCTCGGCTGCCTCAAGCTCTCCCGCCGGCCGCCAGGTGGCGCTGATGGGCGCCAACACGCGGCGGTCCTCCACTCTCGCGGCGGCGGAAGACAATCTCGAGCTGCTGGATCTCTCCCGCAGCTTCTCACCCGACGAGAACGTGGCCCAGGCTTATGTGCGGATCACGCGCGGGTGCAACAAGTTCTGTACCTATTGCGTCGTGCCCTATACACGCGGGCCGGAGGTGCACCGGCCGCCGGAGAATATCATCGAGGAGATAAAGCGGCTGGCGGATGTGGGCGTGCGCGAGGTGACGCTGCTGGGGCAGACGATCAACCATTACCGCTACGTCCACGGCGACGGGCGCATCACCAGTTTCGGGCAATTGCTCTACCAGATCCACGAGGCCGTGCCGCACCTGCCGCGGCTGCGCTTCGTGACCAGCTTCCCGCGCGATTTTGATGATGAAGCGCTCCAGGCAATGCGCGACTGCGAGCGCATCTGCCGCTACCTGCACGTCCCGGCCCAGCACGGCAGCGATCGCATCCTGCGGCTGATGAACCGCGGATATACGGTGGGCGAGTATCGCGATTTCATCGCGCGGGCCAGGGACTACATGCCGGATATCAGCATCGCCTCCGACTTCATCGTTGGCTTCCCCACCGAGACGGAGGAGGAATTTGAAACCTGCAAAGACCTGGTGCGCGAGTGCCGCTTCAAGAACAGCTTCATCTTCAAGTACAGTCCCCGCCCCGGCACCACCGCCATCAAGCGCTTCGAGGATGACATCCCCGATGATGTGAAGAAGCGCCGCAACAACGAGCTGCTGGCGGTCCAGGCGGAAGTGTGCGATCAGAACAACCGCGAGATGGTGGGCAAGACGGTCGAGGTGATGGTTGAAGGCCAGAGCAAGCTGGTCAGCCGGCGGCCGGCCAGCAACGTCGAGCTGGGGTGGGAGCGCCGTCGTCGCCAGCAGCCAGACACCGTCGAGCGCATCCAGCTCACCGGCCGCACGCGCGGCGATCAGATTGTGGTCTTCGACGGCGATCCCGCCCTCATCGGCCAGCTCGTCGAGGTCGAGATCACCCGCGGCAAGGCCTTGACGTTGTTCGGCGACCTGGCGCGCCAGCCGCAACTCGCCTGAGTTCCAGTTTCGTGGCACGGGCATCCCGCATGTAAATGTAAAGGGCGCCCGCGCCGCGCGAAAGCAGCGCTGCTCGTGGCGCGGGTTTGCAGCCCGCGCCGACGCTGTCACAGGAGCAGAATATGGCCGGGCCGTGCCCCGACTCATCGGGATCGCCGAAGATCCGTGCCGCCTGAGGAAAACGCAACAGGAGACAGGCCGTGGGCCAGATCGCATTGTCAGAACTGCTGAATATCGCCATGGACGCTGCCTATGTTGGTGGGCGGCGGGCACTGGCCTATTTCAACACACGGCTGGACGTTGAGCGTAAGCGCGATGACACGCCGGTCACGCAGGCGGACCGGGAGGCGGAGACGGTTATCCGCCAGATGATCGCCGCCCGCTATCCCACGCACAGCATCATCGGTGAAGAGCACGGCCGCACGCATGGCACCGAGGAGTACCGCTGGATCATCGATCCGATCGACGGCACCAAGAGTTTCATCTGCGGCGTGCCGATGTGGGGCGTGCTGATCGGGGTTGAGGTGCGCGGGGTGGCGAGCGTGGGCGTGGTCTACCTGCCAGCAACCGATGAGATGATCGCGGCGACCCGCGGCGGTGGGTGCATGTGGAATGGCCGGCCATGCCGGGTGTCGAGCGTCGCCACCCTTGCCGAGGCGACGATGACCACCACATCGCTCATGAGCTGCATCGCCCGCTCCGATGCTTTCGAAAACCTCGCCCGCCAGGTGCGGATCGTGCGCGGCTGGGGCGATTGCTACGGTCATGTCCTCGTCGCGACCGGCCGGGCCGATATCATGCTCGACTACGGCGCCAACCCGTGGGATGTGGCCCCGCTGCTGCCGATCCTGTCCGAGGCCGGCGGCCATTTCACCACCTGGGCGGGCGAACCGACCATCTGGGGCCCCGATGGCGTCTCCACCAACGCGGCACTGCATGAGCAGGTGATCGCCATTCTCAAGAATGAGAAGCGGCGGGGATCGGTTTAGCGGGGTGGTACGGGAACGGGCCCGCCAGGGCAGTCCCTGGGCAACAGGAAGGAACGACCATGTCGCTTCAATACGAATCGCCGCGGGAAACGTTGCATGGTGTACCCTCCCGCTTCGACTTGGCGGTGCTGGGGCTGCGGCTGATGGGGATCTGGCTGTTGATCCAGGTTGCGATGGCGCTCTCCCTGTTCGGGGCAGCGCTCATCGACGGCTACAGGTGCTATGATGACGCCCCGTGGTCTGTGGTTCTGGTGCCGGCGGTGTATCTTGCGTTGGGCATCTGGTTTGTCTTCTGGCCGGATGGATTGGCCCGGCGCATCCTGCCCAAGCCTGTCTCGAACCCAGTCACAACCGGCATGGCCGGCACCGATCTCCAGGCGATCGCCTTTTCAGCCGTTGGGCTGCTGCTCGTGATCGGATCGCTGCCGATGGTTCTGGAGATCGGCTATCGAGCGCTCCAGCGTGATATCAATGCCAGTGCCGCCTTTGAGCCATCGATCACATTTGTGATGGGCCTCATTCTGTTCTTCCTGGGCCGCGGCCTGTCCGCCCTGTGGCAGCGCCTGCGGACAACGTCCACTGTGCCGGCCGAGCGGACGGATTAGAATAGGCGGGGGTGCGGCTCGCCGCGTGGCGTGAATTTTCAATCCGCGCTACGCCTGGGCAACTCTCGCCCACGGAGCATCATGCGACTGTTTACCGCGATTGAACTGCCGGAGGAGGTGCGGGGGCATCTGGGGCGCGTGGCCGAGGTGTGCGCCCAGCAGGTCCACGGTGTGCGCTGGACGCCGGCAGCAAACCTGCATCTCACGCTCAAGTTCATCGGCGAGGTGCCGGATGCGCGCGTGCCGGAGTTGATCAACGCGCTGGAGGCGGTTGTGTTCCAGCGGCCGCTGGAGCTGGCCTGCGAGCGCCTGGTCTGCTTCCCGCCGCGTGGATCAGCGCGGATCGTGGCGGCGGAAGTGGGCGGTGAGGTCGACCCGCTGAGACAGACTTTCGAGCGCATCGAGGCCGCGCTGGAGGGATTCTGCCTGAAGGAGCCGCGGCGCTATACGCCGCATATCACGCTTGGCCGTTCCAAGCCGGGTGTTGGCGGGCGCAGCCGCGAACTGATGGAGCAGGCCGCCGTCGGGCATTGGCCGGGCCCACCCTTCGAGATCGATGAGTTCGTCCTCTACCAGAGCGATTTATCCAAGGCCGGCCCGATTTACACGGTGGTGGCAAGGTTCGGATAAACGAGAGTTGAGTGATCGAGGGATCGACAGGTCGAGTGCGTAGGGGGGGCTTGCGCTTGTCATTGCCGCCCGCCTGACCAGTCACGCCATTGTCCGCTCAATTAAGCGCCCATGCAGCCGCCTTGTGAAGTCTTGCGCGGGCCTGTCACCGGTACTGGTCGATGACCGCCCGGATGATGCTGTCCAGGTTGTGCTGGGGCTTGTAACCGATCAGGTTGCGGATCTTGTCGAGGCTGGGAACGCGGCGGGGCAGGTCGTCGAAGGGCTGGCCGTAGGCCTGCTCATAGCTGATGCGCTCGATTTCGCTGCTTGAGCCGGCGGCAGCGATGACGCGCTGGGCCAGTTCGTTGATGCTCACCTCTTCCTCGCCGCCGAGGTTGAAGACATTGCCGAACGCGCCTTCGTGGGCGATGAGCCGGGTGATCGCGCTGACGATATCGCTGACGTGGGCGAAGCAGCGGGTCTGCTCGCCGGTGCCGAAGACCTGGAGCGGCCGGCCGTTCAGGGCGGCCTCGGCGAAACGCGGCAGCACCATGCCGTACATCCCCACCTGCCGCGGGCCGACCGTGTTGAACAGGCGCACGATCACCACCGGCAGTCCGAACTGCCTGTGATAGGCCAGGCCGAGGAACTCATCGATCCCCTTGGCGTAAGCGTAGCACCACCGGGCATGCCTGGTCGGCCCCATGACCACATCATCTTCCTCGTGGAACGGCACGCGGGCGCCTTTGCCGTAGACCTCCGATGAACTGGTAATCAGCACCGGCCGGCCGTAGCGGAAGGCGGCTTCCAGCACCACCTCGGTGCCGCGGACGATGGTACGGATCGTGCGCACCGGCTCATCGACGATCAACTGCACACCGACAGCGGATGCCAGGTGGAAGATGCGATCAGCACCGGCAACCAGGCTGTTCACCGTGGTCTCGTTCTCCACCGTATCGCGGACGAACTGGAACCCGGCCCGGCCTGTCAGCGGCCGCAGGTTCTCCAGCCGCCCGGTGGACAGATCATCCAGCACGATCACCGAATGTCCCTGCGCCAGCAGGTATTCGGCCAGGTGCGACCCGATAAAGCCCGCTCCGCCGGTAATGAGATAACGCTCGGCCATGGAAGCAGAGAATACAGAATACGCAATGCAGAATACAGGATTCGGGGAATCGAGCCATTCTCCCCTGGTGTGTGGGCTTGCAGTGATGCCAGCAGCGGTCCCGGGGGCCATCATCGCCTGGACTGCCGTCTTGCCCAGGTATGATGTATGCTATCTTCTTTCAGTATTCTGTCTTCTGTATTCTCCTTCCATCATGAAGATCGAGACCCGCATCATTCCTGTGCAGACCCTGGGCGAGCCGCGCCACGATTCGCCGCTGTTGAGTTTGTTGCCGGCCGAGGCCGGGATGTTTTCGCGCGAGAGCACGCGCGTGATCGGCGATGTGGTCCGCCGGGAAGAGGCCGATCCCCAGGTTGAGCTGTTCGAGCGTGCCGGCCAGCGCCAGCGCATCTACTTTGACCCCAGGGAGACGCGTGTCGGCGTCGTTACCTGTGGCGGGTTGTGCCCGGGACTGAACAACGTCATCCGCTCGCTGGTGCTTGAGCTGTATCACCGCTATGGCGTCCAGCGCATGTTTGGCTTCCGCTACGGCTACCAGGGCCTCAACCCTGCTTACGGCTATAAACCTTGGCCGCTCGATCCCGATGAAGTGGATGGCATCGAAAATATCGGCGGTACCATCCTCGGCTCCAGCCGCGGCGAGCAGGATCCGATCATCATGGTCGATACCCTCGTCGGTCACCGTATCAATATCCTGTTCTGCATCGGCGGGGATGGCACCATGCGCGGCGCGCACGCCATCGCTGATGAAGTGGCCCGCCGGCGACTGCCCATCGCCATCGTCGGTATCCCCAAGACCATTGACAACGACATCGCCTACTGTGAGCGCAGCTTCGGCTATGCCACGGCAATCGACGTGGCGCGCGGCGTGCTTGATTCGGCCCACGTGGAAGCCAAGGGGGCGTTCAATGGCGTGGGGCTGGTCAAGTTGATGGGACGCGATGCGGGTTTCATCGCGGCCGGGGCGACGGTTGCATCACAGGAGAGCAACTGCACGCTCATTCCCGAGCTGCCGTTCACGCTGGAAGGGTCGGAACACGCGCTGTTGCCGTGGCTCAAGCAGCGGCTGCAACGGCGCAAGCATGCGGTGATCGTGGTTGCGGAGGGAGCGGGCCAGACGCTGTTTGAAGGCTCAGCCGGCACGGATGCCTCCGGCAACCAGTTGCATCACGACATCGGTGTGTTCCTGGAAGAGCAGATCACGGCGTACATGAAGCGGGAAGGGGAGGCGGTGGCGGTCAAGTATTTTGATCCCAGCTACATCATCCGCTCGGTGCCGGCCAACAGCGAGGATTCCCTGCTGTGTGACCAGTTCGCGCGTATGGCGGCCCACGCCGCCATGGCCGGCAAGACCAACCTGATCGTTGGGCTGTTGCACGGCCAGTTCGTGCATGTCCCCATCGACATGGTCACGCGCCAGAAAAAGCGCCTCGATATCGGCTCGCCGCTGTGGCGCGCGGTGCTGGCCTCCACCGGCCAACCTGCGGTGATGCGGTAAGGGGGCGCATGGTGGACAGACCACCGGGAGGGGGCTGCGCGCTGACATGGCGGCCATTACCCGCGCGCTGGCAGTTTTCGCAGCCCTGAACCCTCCCACGATGCGTAACATCCCATGGCACACGATCATCTGCCAAGGAGCAACCCATGCCACAACGATTCAAGTATGCGGAACTGGCGGCCGAGGCGTTCAAGGGGATGCAGGGTCTGGAACGCTACCTGCATCACTGCAGCTTGCCGGCGAAGCTGGTGCATCTGGTGAAGCTGCGGGCGTCGCAGATCAATGGCTGCGCGTTCTGTATCGACATGCACTGGAAAGACCTGCGGGCCCTGGGAGAGAGCGAGCAGCGGCTCTACAGCCTGGATGCCTGGCGCGAGTGTCCGTGGTACAGCGAGCAGGAGCGGGCGGCGCTGGAGTGGACTGAAGCGCTGACCCTCATCAGCCAGACCCACGCGAAGGATGAGATCTACGAGCGCGTCCGCCCGCATTTCAGCGAGCAGGAGCTGGCCGACCTGACCTGGACCATCGCCATCATCAATACCTGGAACCGCCTGGCTATTTCCGCCCGCACCGATCCGGGCACGTATCAGCCGCCGAAGAAGCCGGCCGGCTGATACGCCAGCCCGCAGGTGGCCCAGTGCATCTCTTCAGCGCTCAATGCCGCGGGCGCAGGGTGGTCTGTGCGCACGCCGGCGGAAGGATGAATGTTCATCGGGGGCTTGGCCTGCATCCAGATTGGTGCTAATATAGCATCAGTGTTGCCGGCCCAGCCCAATCAGTCGCTCATCGACGGCCTCAGCCTGCTGCAGTCGCTGGCGACGGCGGAAGGGGCGGTGGGCTCGCGCGAGCTGGCACGGGCCAGCGGGATGGAGCCAACGCGGGTCAACCGCCTGCTCAAGACGCTGGCGTATCTCGGCCTGGCTGAGCAGACACCCGATCGGCGCTACCGGCCGGGGGCGGGTATGCATGTGCTCAGCGCCCAGGCACTGCACGCCTCGGGGTTGATACGGCGAGCGATCGCACCGCTTGAATCACTGCATCGCTTCGGCCACCTGGTTGCACTGGGCGTGCTGTGGCGCACCCACACCTGCTATCTCTACCATGCCACTCCCGGTATGAACGCCGCCCTGGCCATCGGGCGGGCCGGGCTGTATCCCGCTACCCAGTCCGGCATCGGCATGGCCCTGTTGGCGCAGCTCGATGAGCCAGCGCTGCGGGCACGCTACGGCGATGGGCCGATCGCCGGCTTTTCAGGCATGGATGACCTGCTGGGTGAGCTGGAGCGCGTGCGCGCCCAGGGATTCGCCTGCGTGTCGATCACCCCAACGAAAAGCCATACCCTCGCCGTCGTCGTCGGCACACCAGCCTATGCGGCGGTGGCGCTGTCGGGCCAGATCAAGCGCAGGGACCTGCCGGCGCTCGTGGCCGCATTGCGTGATGCGGCCGGGCGGATCGCTGAACCATCGGCCTCCAGTGAGGAAAGATGATGAACGGACCTGTGAAAAACCGGATCAATGTCTCGGGCGTATTTCCCCATCTGGCGCAGGTGGCCGACCTGGGCCCGCCCCGCAGCGAGATCGGGATTGGCTGCCTGATGCCGTGGGCGGGTGTGCTGTACGTGCTGAACTACAACTCGCACAAGGAGCGCAGCGGCCGTGGTGTGAGCCTGCGGCGGATCTACCCCGACCTGACCATGGAGGTGGTGCCCGAAACGCTGGGCGTGGATGGCACCTACACCAACCGCTTCGTCCACACCCCCTCCAACCAGATCATCATCGGGCCGCATGTGATCGATGCCAATCACAAGATCCGCACGGTCAAGGAATTGCAGCCCTTGCGCGTCTGCGGCACCACCTGGCACCTGAGCGATCCCGAAAAGGTCTATGTGCTGGCGATGGAGGGGGAACTGTTTGAGCTGAATGTGCGCACGCTCGAATGCAGGCAGATTTTCAACCTGCAGGATGTCCTCGGCACGCAGGGCGAGGGACACGTCCACTTTAAGGACTGCTACTGTCAGTTTGGCCGGCTGGTGGTCTGCTCCAATGAATATCACGAGCCCGACTGGGCGCGCCAGCAGGCGCAGGGCCGCCTGGCCGAGTGGGATGGCAGCAACTGGACCGTCATTGAGAACAAGCCCTTCACCTGCATCTCCGGGCGAGGCAAGTTTGGTGGGACGATCTTCGCCACCGGCTGGGATCAGGCATCGGCGATCATGCAGGTCTTCACCGAGAGTAACCAGAAGTGGACCCGCTACCGGCTGCCCAAGGCCAGCCACTGCTTCGATCACAAGTGGCAGACGGAGTGGCCGCGCATCCGCGAGACCGAGCATGAACGCTTCCTGATGGACCACCACGGCATGTTTTACGAGCTGTCGCCCTGGGCGTACGGCGGGCGCGTGTGGGGCGTGCGGCCGATCAGCACCCACCTGTGGGTGCATGGCGATTTCTGCTCCTGGCGCGGCATGCTCGTGCTGGGAGCCGACAACGCCAGCCCCAGCGGCGGCCTCTCACCCACCACCGCCGAACCGCAATCGGGGCTGTGGATGGGCAAGACCGATGATCTGTGGAGCTTTGGCAAGCCGGCCGGGTGGGGGGGGCCGTGGTGGGAGGAGCCGATCCAGCGCGGGCAGGCAAGCGACCCATACCTGATGACCGGCTTCGAGCACAAGTGCCTGCATATCGAGAACCAGGGCGATCATTCAACCAGTTTCACCATCGAGATCGACTTCCACGGCCACGGCCGTTTCGGCAAATACCTCACCCTGGCGGCCGGTCCCGGCGAGACGATCACCCACACCTTCCCCATCGGCTTCAGTGCTCACTGGGTGCGGCTGGTGCCGGATCGGGACACCATCGCCAGCGCTCAGTTTTTCTACACATGATTCAGCGTCTCCTCGTCCGGCCGGCGCGCACCGGCCGGGCGAGGAGAGCGGGCGGAACAGGTAACAGGCAGCCTACCTGGCCATCTGCCGCAGCGCTTCGTAGAGGGCGATGCCGGCGGCGGTGGAGAGGTTCAGGCAGCGCTCATCGGGCGCCTGGGGAATGCGCAGACAGCGATCGGGGTGGGCGGCCAGCAGGGCAGGGGCAATGCCGCGGGTTTCACTGCCGAAGACCAGCACGTCGGTTGGCGCGTAGCGCGCTTCCCACAGCGATCGCGTAGCCTTGCTGGTGAAAAACCACATCCGCGCGGGATCGACCGCGGCCAGAAAAGCCTCGGTGTCATCATGCAGCGTGTACTTGAGGCGCGGCCAGTAATCCATGGCGCTGCGCCTGAGCATGCGATCCGACAGCACAAAGCCCAGCGGCCGCACCAGGTGCAGATGGGTCCCGCTGGCCACGCACAACCGGGCGATGTTGCCGGTATTGGGCGCGATCTGCGGTTGCAACAGGGCGATCGACAGCGCGTGCGATGGAAGCATGAGGCAGCCCGGTGGTGAACGCTTTGCGGTGCCGGCCGGCACGAACAGGGGGCGGGATCACTTGCGCCCACCGCCGGCGCCCCGCGGCCGATGGCTTAATCCTCCTCCACCAGGTTTCCGAAATGGTCCGTCTGGATGAAGGTGCGCGATTCGACACAGAAGGCGGTCAGCCGGCCGGTGGGACCCAGGGCGCAGCCCGTGTCGAGCAGGACAATCTGCGGACCCACCAGTGGCAGGTCGCCGCTGCCGTGGGCGGTGGTGTAGTTGCCCACCGGGGTATGGCCAAAAAAGCCGGTGCGCCGCCAGGCCTTACGGCGGGCAATGTCATCATCGGTGAACCGGCCCCAGAGCACCGCATGGCGCAGCCGGCTGTCCGCCTTCACACGCGTGCTCACGCCGGGCAACTCGGTCTTTTCATCCGTCGGCCAGGAAGCGTGCGCCATGAAAAAATCGTGCTCATCGATCACGGGTGGAAGCTGGCGGAAAAAGCGGCGGTGCGACTCGGGCACGCCGGCGATCAGGTCGGGGATCAGCTTCTCGCTGGGGCGCTCGATGTACCGCTCGATCAGGGCTGGATCAGCGCCATAGCTGAGCAGCGTCTTGTCCAGGCCGTGCTCCAGGAACCAGCGGATCGCCATCAGCGGATTGGGGGCCGAGGGATGCAGGCTGTAGCATTCGCGGTTGAGGATCAGATCGAAGATGTCATCGTGGTTACCGCGGATGCAGCGGATGTCGGGCAGCGCCAGCAGGGTTTCCACCACGCTGGCCGAGTCCGGGCCGCGGTTGACGTAGTCGCCGAGGCACAGCAGCTCGGCCTCGCCGTCGGCGGCATCGATCGCGCGCAGCAGCGTCTCCAGTGGGCCGATCATGCCATGAATGTCGCCGATGATCCAACGCATACCAGCTGCCGAAAGCAGGGTGATTCACCAACAAAACTGTGCGCCGCGCGGGCGGCGCGCTCCATCACCCATCGTCTGCCAGACGCATCGGCAATGAGGGGCTTTATCATAAAGGCAGTTGGCAAAAGACCCAATGGCCGAGATGGCACCGGGCCGCAAGGAGACGGGATTTCAGCCGGCGGCATCAGCATGCCTCCGGGCCCGCCGCGGCAACGGTATGTTCGTCCACAGCGGCCCCGGCCATCGATGAGGCGCTGCGGGGCAGGGGGCATCGCCCCTATGATCGAACGCTTTGCCAAGGAGGCTCAATGGCACAGGTGCTCCCGGAAGACCAGATCCGCCAGCGGCTGAATAACCTGCCCGGCTGGCGCGCTGCGGGCGATGGAATCGAAAAACAGTACGATTTTGCCGACTATTGCCAGACCATCGCATTCGTCAACGCCACCGCCTGGATCAGCCATCGTGAAGATCATCATCCCGACCTGGCCGTCGGCTACAACAAGGTGGTGGTGCGCTATTCCACCCACTCGGCCGGCGGGGTGACAGAAAAGGATCTTGCGTGTGCGCAAAAGGTGGAAGCGCTGATGCAGGGATGAGACACGCAGCGTAACGCGTTACGTATTCTGCTCTATGCTTTGTCAGTGGATGGATCGATGGATTCGCTGATCCGCAGGAGGACGGCCTGGAGACGGCGGCGCTGGGCCACCTGCAGGGTGGCGCGGCCGTAGCGGATGCGGTAGAAAATCTGGGTGAGCCGGCGGATGCCGTGGTAGGCCTCCACCGGCAGGTAGCTGAGCGATTCGGCGAACTCCATCGGCGTCAGGTGGGGCGGACGCTCAATCTCGTGGCGATTCAGCAGCCGCATCAGGTCATCGTAGAACCCGAGCTGGCGCACCAGCCGCAGGCGCTCAGAGCCAGGCAGCACATCCAGCCCGATCCGCTCGGCCCGCCGCTTGAGCTTCCATCGCTCATAGAGGAACCAGCCGATCGCCACCAGCACGCCGGCCCCCATGCTCCACAGCAACGCCCCCAGCAACTTGGAGGACACCGTCCAGAACAGCTTTTCATCCAGCCAGTTCTTGAACTGCGTCAGCCAGGTGTTGCCAGTGACGGCGGTGTTGGTCAGGGTCTGATCGACCTGGCTGATGAGATTGGCACGACTCTCGGCATCGTAGGCCACCACGCTGTTGGCCCACTTATGCTCCAGGAAGTCAAACAGGTGCTTGACCTGTCCCCACAGCGTTGTCTCGCGCTGGAAGCGGGGATCGTTGCCGCTGGTTGGGTCGAACGTCACCCATACGCCCTCGGGTGATAGCACCTCCACCCAGGCATGGGCATGCGCCTGGCGGACAACGAAGCGGTTCTCCCAGTCGTTGTACTCGTTGGTCTTGAAGCCCACCACCATCCGCGCCTGCAGGCCAAGGCTCTGGCACATCAGCGTCATCGCGCCGGCGAAATACTCGCAGTGGCCGCGGCGGTACTCGGTGAGGAAGCCGATCATCGGATCTTCTCCCGGCGTGCGGCGGGTATCGGTCAGGTCAAGGGTATAGGCGAAGGTGTCGCGCAGATGAGCCTCGATCGCGCGGGCGATATCCAGGTCGAGGCTATGGGTATAGGCATCGACGGGACGCTGCTCGTAAAGAGGGCCATCGGCGTTGCGGCCGGAAACCTCGGGCTGGCGGGCGTACTCGGCCACCTCGGGCGCGATGCGCGACTCGCGCCGTTCCGCGCTGCGTCCCAGGAAACTCTCCAGCGTGCGCAGCGAGAGCCGTGGCTGGATCACCTGGCCGCTGCTGATGACCGTGTACTCCATCGGCCGTTCCGGCGGATCGGGCACGGTGATCGTCTGGCTGTACGGCGAGTAGCGCAGGCGCATCTCCCGGTCACCGCTGATGGCCGAGATTCCGCCCAGGGCGAACAGCACGCTGGTAGTGGGCGGGCGGACGAATGTCCACTGCTGGCGGATGGTGTTGGTTGACGGCCGGCTGTCCAGCACGGTGAACGTCATGCGGGGGATATTGAAGGCCAGCGGCTCGGGCTCGCCGGTGCGCTCCCATTGCCATGGGCCGGAGCGTCCATCCCCTTCGCCGGTGTAGCGGTCGAAGGTGAGCCCGCGCAGCAGCAGCTCACCACTCTCAACGGGCTGGTCGTTTTCCCAGACACTCACATAGGCGACCAACTCGTTGTTCTGGGTGATGCGGGCAACCTGGTTGTAGCCCAGTTGTTCGCTGAAGCCGGTCATCGGCTGGCCCATCTGCATCTGCAGCGGCCTGAGCAGCCCAGCGCCGGTTCCGCGCGGGAAAAAGAGGAAAACCAGGATCGCAAAGCAGATGGCCACCGTGGAGATCAGCCCGGTCAGCCGCCGCATTGAGCGCGGCAGGAAGGTCTGGTCCTGGCGGAGGGTGTGGGGGTTGGGGCGGGTCTCCGTGCCGAGCATCAGGCCCTGGGCGTTGTCGGCCTCCACCTTCAGGTGGAACAGCAGGCAGCAATAGAGGCTGATGAACAGGTAGGCAATGAAGAGGATGCCAAAGGCAAGGCTGGCCGTGTTAATCGCCGCCGCCACCATCAGCAGGAGACTCAGCACCAGGAGCTGGGCATAGTCGCGGTTGGCGCGCTGCTCGTAAATCTTGACCAGTTGCAGCAGGACCAGGAAGTTGCCGATGCCGATGATCGGGGTCTGGTGGGTATGCAGCACCGCCAGCATTGCCCAGGCAAACGCGATCAGGGTAGCCAGGTTGGCCACCAGCCGCGGCAGGGGCGTGAAACGGTCGGTCATCAACAGCCAGCCATTAAACACCACCGCCACGACCGCCAGTAACCACAGCCCCGGCGAGAGCGAGGCCATGGCGAAACCCGTGATCCCCATCAGGATCACCACGTACAAGGCGGGTTTGAACTGGCGAATGTCGTACATGGTTTACACGAACCGGCAGAACGCGGCACCATCATGCATGTTCTGCTGTTCTGTCTTCCTATCGCGCCTTTACGCGTTTGTGTCGTGCCGTGGCGGTCGTGGACTCATCGGTCGGCTCCTGGTCCGGCGGCATGCAGTGGTCAAAATCGACTTCGGGATCGAACTGGAACCATCGCCTGGTCTGCACCTGCTTGTCGCTGATGATCAGCATACCGCTGCGCAAGTGTTCGGACAGGCCAATCGAGACATCGTGCGGTGTCAGCAGCACCGGCGTGGTACCGCTCTCGATCACATCGTGGCAACTGTCCATCAGTGCCGGGGTGGGCTGGTGGGTGTTCAGCGGCAGCCGGGCCAGCGTCGCCAGGATATCCCGGCGCTGCCGCTTGCCGCGATTGGGCGCCAGGGCGTGCCAGCCATCATTCCAGCAGAACAGGCCGACCATCAGCCCCTGTTCCAGGGCTTCGCTGGCCAGGATGCCAGCGCGGGCGATGGTGCGCTCCACGCTGGCGTGGGCAGCGCGGGTGCGGTGCTCCAGGTAGGTGTCAACCACCAGCATCAGCCGCGGAGGCGATACCTGGGTCATCTCGCGCACCACCAGTTGCCCGGTGCGGGCCGACCGCCGCCAGTGGATCCAGCGCGGGTTGTCGCCGGGGCGGTATTCTTTGACACCGTAAATCTCATCCACGCCGCCGCGGCGCGGGCGCATCATGGCGCCGGTCTTCTCGGCGGCGCGGCAGAGGGTCAGCACCTTGGGATCCACCTTGCCGGCGGCGGGAAACACCAGCACCGAGTCGGGCTGCTGTTTCTCGATGGCGCGCTTGATGAAGCCGAAGGGGAAGCTGCTGGAAAGCTGGAAACGGTTAAAGCGGTGCAGCCCGCGCCGGCGGGGCAGCACATCGGCAGGCACTACCGCGGTATGCCCGGCCGCCGCGTGCAGCATGTAGCAGAAAATCTGCTGGGTGAACGCCTCGTTGCCATCCAGTTCCCCCAGGCAGACCGACAGGCTCGGCCAGAAGCGCTTTTCGTTGCGGAAGCGATAGGTGATGACCCCGCGGCGGCCGACCACCAGGTGCTCGGGGATGTCCCGCTCCACCTGCAGTTTCCGCAGCACCGAGCGGCTGACCCACCCGGCCACGAACAGCACCCCGATCATCAGCCCGAAGACGCCGAACAGCAGGCTGACCTGCGAGTTAATCGCCGCCAGCCCCATGAACATCATCA
>CAYNMV010000018.1:0-67434 GCA_964398315.1 uncultured Tepidisphaeraceae bacterium
TACCACCGCGAGCGCGGCGTGGATACCCGCATCATCCGCATCTTCAACACCTACGGCCCGCGCATGGATCCGTACGACGGGCGGGTGGTCATCAGCTTCATCCGCCAGGCGCTGAACAACGAAGACCTGACCGTGTATGGCGATGGCAAGCAGACCCGCTCGCTGTGCTATGTGTCGGATCTGGTCCACGGCATCAATCTGGCCATGGAAAGCAACTTCCATGAGCCGATCAACCTGGGCAACCCCAGTGAGCTGACCATCCTCGATATTGCCAAAGAAGTCCTGGCGCTCATTCCAGAAAGCACCAGCAAGATCGTGTATCAGCCCATGCCGCCGGATGATCCCAAGGTGCGCTGCCCGGATATCAGCCGCGCCAAAGAGATCCTGGGCTGGGAACCCAAGGTGTCCCGGCGCGAGGGCTTGAGCCGGATGATCGCGTTCTACCGCGATCAACTAACCCGGAAGTAACCCACCACGAAGCAGTTGGCCACGAAGTAACCCGGCAGATGGCTGGTTGATATGCACCGGGATCGGTGGATGCATCAACCCACCATGATCCTACCCTGCAAAAAATAACGGTCGGCGCGTTTCCGTTGCGCCGACCGTTAGAGCCTGCGAATCCTTTCGCACCTTCCATGAATTGAGAAGCGGCCGATCCAGCGGCCGCGAGGATCAGGCGGCGACCTCGTCGGCGTTCCGCCTGGAGGCGCTGGCGGGCTGCTGCCCGGCCAGTTCCTCAAGGAACACCGCCAGCCCTTCCTCGTGATTGGGGCCGATCACGCGCTGCGCAATGGCCTTGATCTGCGGGCGGGCGTTGCCCATGGCCACCCCCAGCCCGGCGTGGCGGATCATCGCCAGGTCATTCCAGTCATCGCCCACCGCCACCACCTGCGATTCATCGATGCCGTGGTGCCTGGCCACCTGCCGGATCCCTTCCCACTTGTTCACCGCCGGGTCGAAGCACTCGAGCACCTCGACATCACCCAGCACCCGCAGCGAATGACACAGCACGCGCTCGGCAAAGGTTTCGCGGATGCGCTGCTCGGCCGCGCGGGTTTCGCCAGCGGTGCCGACGACGCCCAGGCGGATCGTGTGGGCATGATTGTGGTCGGCCAGCGATGGCAGCGGCGTCAGGCGGATGCCAAAGGCGGCCATCCAGCGCTGCGTGGCCTCGTCCAGTGGCACGCCGGCCGTGGCGAAGTAGTCTGCGCCCGCGGCCGAGCTGTCCTGGAGCGCCAGCACGGCGTGGCCCATCTCTTCCAGCAGTTGGGAGAGGGCGCGGGCAAGCTGCGGCTCCATCTTCTGCTGATGCAGGGTGATGCCAGCGCGGGTGTCCATGACTACCGCGCCGCCGACAAACACAGCCTGGTCAAAATGACCTACCTGCTCCAGCACCGGGCGGCTTTCCAACAGCGTGCGCCCGGTGGCGAAGCAGACCACCCACCCCTTATCGATCAAGGCATGCACCGCCCGTCGTACCCGCGGCGTCACCTGACCGGCAGGGTCCAGCAGGGTGCCGTCAAGGTCGATGGCAATCATGCGGTAATCGGTGTTCAAGCTCATCTCAACTGTACGACGCACACCGTATCCAGTTCTGCGGCTGATGCAAGAAGGCAGCGCACAACTGACGATTTGTTCACACAAGCAGTAGCGTTAAGAAACCGATGAGCCGACGACCAGTGGTAGAGCACAGTGATCAACACGACAAACCAGACACCCGCCGCACCGGAACCAGTCTGTGCAGTAGTGCAGTGTTCCACGTGGAACAATTGCAGTCGGCGTGGCGGCGGGTTGATCGGCCAACGGGCGCGCAGCGCCGCACTGGCCTTTCAGGCCGATCTGGATCGACACCCCTGGGACAGGATGAGGCATCGTGCCGGGGGGAGTGCAATGTTCCACGTGGAACACTGCACTGCGGTCCGCCGGTCCTGCTTCCCTTCGCGGCGGTTTGGTTTATGCTGGCGGGCATGTTCATCCATCATGTCTATTTCTGGCTGAAGCCCGGCACGTCCGCCGCCGAGCGCGAAGCGCTGGCACGGGATTGCAGGACTTTGCTGTCGGAGATCCCCGGCGTGCGCCATCTGTGGGCTGGGGAGCCGGCCATGACGCCGCGCGAGGTGGTCGATAACTCCTACGATGTTGGCCTGTGTGTCATTCTGGATGATGCAAAGGCCCACGATGTCTACCAGGATCACCCCCGGCACAAGGAGTTCATTGCCCGCCACAAGGATCACTGGGGACGCGTGCAGGTGTATGATTTCAAGGCATGAAGCGTGAAGTCCACGCCGGGGCGGGCATGGGGCTGCCAACCGGGTGATGCGGCCTTGCCGGTGGCCCGGCTGGCCGCGGCGGCGCTGAGGCGAGGGTTTCCACCCGCGCAGGCGGGTGTTCCCGGCGTCCTGGTACCGGTGCCGTCAGATTTTCATCCGATGTTCCGGCAGGTCCGGCTTGCCCCAGCGCCCCATCAGACACGATAATCGGCAACCCATGTACCGCACCTTCGTCATCCTGCGCCATACGTTCAAGGAAGCGATCGTCCAGCCGATCTATCCGCTGCTGCTGGCGGTGGGGGCGGCGATCCTGCTCATCTTTGCGCTGCTGCCGTTCTTCACCTTCGGCGAGGACACCATCATGTTCAAGGCGGTTGCCCTGGACGTGATCCTGATCCTCGTACTGGTGACGACGCTCTTCGCCACCAGTAAATCGATCTACGAGGAGATCGAAGACCGCACCATGCTCACGCTCATGAGCAAGCCGGTCCAGCGCTGGGAGGTGCTGATCGGCAAGTACCTGGGGATCATCACCGCCGCGCTGCTGGCGGTGGGCGTGCTGGGGCTGATCCTGGTACTGACCACCGCTCTGCGCATCCCCGGCGATTACATGATCTCCACCAACACCATCGACGTGCGCGAGATGACTCGCCTGCGTCATCTGCGCCTGATGCACATCTCGGGGCTGCTGCCGGCGCTGTTCCTGCTGTGGCTGCAGGTGTCGGTGCTGGCGGCGATTGGCGTGGCGATCTCCACGCGCCTGTCGCTGGTGGTCAACCTGCCGGTTGTCATCATCCTTTACATCGCCGGCAACCTGACCCGCTTCCTGTTCACCGCCGGCGAAGGCGTGTCGCTGCTGAGCTGGCGCTACTGGCTGAGCCTCCTGCTGCCGTATCTGGAGGTGTTCGACCTGCGGCAGAAAACGGTCTACAGCAAGATCGCGCTGGCTGGCACCGAGTTCGCCAACGACATCAACGCCGTGACCCCTGGCCAGCTCTGGCTCTATGTCGGCATGGCGCTGCTCTACGCCATTGGCTACAGTGCTTTCGCGCTCAGTGCGGGCATGTGGTCTTTCCAGACCCGCGAACTGGGCGGGGCCGAGGGATAATGGGGCGACAGGGCGGCCGCTCTGGCACCTGCTGCAATGGACTGGGATAACACCGGCCAGCGGGCGATGGTCACATCGCTGGCACTCTACCGCCGGGCGTGCCGTCCTGCTGAGCGAATCCGCGTGTTGCGCGCTCGGATCATCCCACCCGGATGACCACCTTGCCCATCGGCCCGGCGGCCAGGTGGGCAAAGGCGGCGGGAACCTGCTCGAAATCGAAGACCCGATCCACTACCGGCGCGGCCTGCGCCCGGCGCAGCAGGTGCATGATCTGCCGCCACGATGCCTGGGATTCCTCTGCTGACTGGGCGCCCACCGCCACCCCGCCGATGCGGATGCGGCGAAACAGCAGGCTGGCCGTGTTGAAGCGCGGCACCGGTCCGGCCAGTCGCCCGACAATGCTCACCCGGCCCTGGTTGCCCAGCGTATCGATGACACTGGCAAACTGCTCGCCGCCGACGTTGTCGATTGCCAGGTCCACCCGCCGGCCGCCCAGCAGATCCTTGACGATATCCCGCCAGGCAGGCTGCTGTGGATCGAACACATGCCGGGCGCCGATCGCGAGCAGGCGCTGGCGCTTGCGCTCGCTGCGCGACAGGGCGATCACCGTGTGCCCCATGCACGCGGCGAGCTGGGTCGCGGCCACGCCCACACCCCCGGAGGCGCCGGTGATCAGCACAACCGACGGCGGGAGCGCGCCCCACATGGTCAGCGCCTGATACGCGGTCAGGTAGACCAGCGGGGCGGCGGCGGCCTGCTCCGGCTGCCACTCGGGTGGATAGGTTGCCAGCGACTCCACCGGCACCGCCACCCGCTCGGCCAGGGTGCCCGGGCGATTCACGCCGATCTCACTGCGCAGGATGACCCGCCGCTCGCCTGTGTTCAGGCTGGTTACACCCTGGCCCGTTTCCAGCACCGTGCCGATCCCATCCCGCCCGAGAATGTGCGGCCAGTCAGGGCGGGCAGGATACTGGTTCTCCGCAAGGTAGCGGTCAGCCGGATTGAGCGCGGCATATTCCACGCGCAGCACCACCTCGCCGGCGTTGGCCCTGGGCTCGGGCGCATCGCCCAGTCTCAGGCGATCGATCCCCATCGGCTCATCAAGCAGCCATGCTCTCATGGCGATATCGTATACCGTTCCTGCATCAGGCGTAGCGCGTAAGCAGATCGCCGCACACTTTACGCCTCGCCCCTCACGCCAGCAGGTGTTTCAGCCTTTTCCAGCGCTTCTCAATCCGCGCCTTGAGCAGCTTATGGCCGGGCTTGTAAGTGTGGCCGGTGCGGGCGAGGTGCAGAAACAGGGCGCGCATGTTGTGCCAGTCATCGAGGTGGACATATTCCGGTCCGATGCGCTGCTTCGCCCGGTCCATATTGTGGTAATTGCCCAGGGGGATGCAGATCGACCCGGTCACGAATCCGTAGATGTCGTACACGGTTGCCTCGCAGCTTCCGCCGGGCATCAGGGCGCGCTGATACTTGAAGGATTTCTCGGCCTTGGCCAGTTCCTCTGCCTGGTGGGTCATGAAGTAGGAGAGCGAGGAGTTGAAGATACTGCTGCGATCGCCGATGCGGATGATGCAGCCATCGCCCTGTTTCGCCACCGGCTGCTCGGCCGAGCACTCGATGACAACCAGGCGGTCGGTTTTCCTCAGCAACTCAGGGCGCGTTGCCGCGCCAACAGCGCCGATGAAGCCATCCTCCTCCGCCCGCGTCAGCAGCACGCCCACGGTGGCCTGTGGCGGTTTGCGATACAATTCATCGAGCATCGACAGCGCTGCGGCAGCCCCGGCGAGGTTGTCGCACACGCGGCTGTAAAATCGCTTGCCCGTCGTACGGCCCTCGGTCAGGTCAAACATGCCGGGTGTGCCCGAGGCCACCGCGTCGCGCACCCGCACGCGCACGCGGGTGGGCAGGGTCCAGCGGCCGCCTTGCTCGCTGTCGAGGATGTCGGTGACAGTGCCGGTGATTTGGCGATTCGGCTCGAAAAAGCGCACGCGGCTGCCCTGGACATATTCCGCCGCGACCCCGCCACGGAATGCCGCCTCCAGCGTGCGCGAATCGATCAGCCGCTCGGCGATCAGGCCGGGATGGTCCATGTGGGCGGCGAACACCCAGCGCGGCGATGATGATTTGCCCGGCAGAATCAGCAGCCGGTTGCCCCAGCGGTCGCGGCTCAGTTTGAGCTTCCGCCGCCGGCGGGCGAAACGCTCGACGTACTCAATCACATACTGTTCGGCAAACGGAGCGGTTGGGATGGCGCAAAGGGCGCGGAGAATGTCCATGCCGGCAGTATACGCGGCCAGCCGGCCGGCTCACGTCTCATCGCCCCACATGCCAGCCGGGAAGCAGCCCCGCAGGCGGGGCGGCGGTCGATAATTGCCGAATTTCGCATGACTTGCTGCCAAATTGGCCTGGCTTGTTTGACCGTTCCCCGTGGCACTTGTATGATTTTTGACATGCGGCAGACGACCCCCATCACCACGACGACGACCACGACGATTGTCGGGTGGTGAGGCGTTTGCGCATCGATACACGCGAACGGTTCTTCCGCCCGGCCTCTGGTGCCGGGCGGTTTTGTTTCACATTTGAAGCATCGAGCAGGAGCGAACATGGCGGTGGCGGTACTTCCTGATGGCAGTCGCAAGGAAATCCCCGATGGCAGCACTGTGCTGCAACTGGCCGAGTCGATTGGCCGGCGGCTGGCCGCGGCGGCGGTCGCGGCGAAGGTGGATGGCACTGTCGTTGACCTGGCCACGCCCCTCACCGGCGAGAAGCAGGTGCAGATCCTGACCGATCGCGATCCCGAAGCGCTGATGGTCCTGCGCCACAGCACCGCCCATGTCATGGCCGAGGCGATCCAGCGCATCTGGCCGGAGGCGCAGCTTGCCTATGGGCCGCCGCTGGACACCGGTTTCTACTACGACATCGCCCTCGACAAACCAATCAGTTCGGATGACTTCGAGAAGATCGAGAAGGAGATGGCGGCCATCATCGCCGAGGACCGCCCCTTTACCCGCTACGAACTGCCGTTTGACGAGGGCATGAAGCGCCTCGAAGCCGAGGGCAACAAGTACAAGATTGACAACGCCCAGCGCGCCAGGGAGGCCGGCTCGCGCTGCCTGAGCTGGTACGTCACCGGCGAGAAAGGCAAGCACTGGGAAGACCTGTGCATGGGGCCGCACATTCCCTCCACCGGCCGGATCAAGGGCTACAAGGTGATGAGCGTTGCCCAGTCGCACTGGCACGGCGATGTCAACAGCGACAAGTTCCAGCGCGTCTACGGCACCGCCTTCTTCGACCGCAAGCAGCTTGAGGAGCACTTGAAGCTGCTGGAAGAAGCGCGCAAGCGCGATCACCGCGTGCTCGGCCCGCAGCTTGGGCTGTTTGCCATCGACGACCAGGTGGGGCAGGGGCTGATCCTCTGGAAGCCCAAGGGAGCGGTGATCCGCCAGGAACTGCAGAACTTCATCAGCGAGCACCTGCGCCGCCAGGGCTACCAGCAGGTCTTCACCCCGCACATCTGCCGGCTGGGGCTGTTCAAGACCAGCGGCCATTTCCCGTATTACCGCGACAGCCAGTTCCCACCGCTGGTCGACCGCGAGTTCATCGACAAGCTGGCCGAGGAAAAGTGCTCCTGCGGCGACCTGGCCAATCTCATGGCCAAGGGCGACATCGACGGGTATCTGCTCAAGCCGATGAACTGCCCGATGCACATCCGCATCTTCGCCAGCGAGCAGCGGAGCTATCGCGACCTGCCGATCCGGCTGGCCGAGTTCGGCACCGTCTATCGCTGGGAAAAGAGTGGCGAGCTGGGGGGCATGACCCGCGTGCGCGGCTTTACCCAGGATGATGCCCACATCTTCTGCACCGATGAGCAGGTGACGCAGGAGGTGATGAGCTGCCTGGAGCTGGTAAAAATCGTGCTGACCACGCTGGGGCTGAGCGACTACAGGGTGCGCGTGGGGCTGCGCGACCCGGACAGCACCAAGTTCGTCGGCGCGCCGGAGGACTGGGATAAGGCCGAGGCGGCGTGCGTCGCGGCGGCGGGATCGCTGGGCGTGCCGTTCACCCAGGAGCCGGGCGAGGCGGCATTTTACGGGCCGAAGATCGATTTCGTGATCAAGGACGTCATCGGCCGCGAGTGGCAGCTTGGCACCGTGCAGGTGGACTACCAGCTCCCGCAGCGCTTCGACCTGGCCTATGTCGGCGCTGACAATAAGCCGCACCGCCCGGTGATGATCCACCGCGCCCCCTTCGGCTCGATGGAGCGTTTCATCGGCGTGCTGATCGAGCATTTCAACGGCAACTTTCCGCTGTGGCTCAGCCCCGTGCAGGCGATCGTGCTGCCGATCAGCGAGAAGACCAACGCCTTCGCGCAGCAGGTGGCCGAGCAGCTCCGCGCTGCCGGCATCCGCACCGAGATCAACACCAGCTCCGACAAGATCGGCGCCAAGATCCGCGATGCCAGCCTGCAGAAAATCCCGTACCAGCTCATCGTCGGCGAGAAGGAGGCGGCGGCCAACAAGGTCTCCGTCCGCCACCGCAACGCCGACCAGGGCCAGCTCGACGTCGGCGAACTGCTGGCGCGCCTCCAGCAGGAGATCGCCAGCAAAGGCGTCGCGACCGCGACGGCGTGAGGTTCAGGCTCAACGCGGAGGGCGCTGAGAGGGCTGCGCAGATTGGCTGTCGATCTGTTCCGCGCCCTCTGCGTTACCGCCGCGCCCTCTGCGTTGAGACCGTGGTGCACGGACCGCCATGAACCACGACCCGCGTCATCCCCGCTTCGGCGTCGCCAATCCGGAGGCGGTGTCGGTGCCGTTCTGGAATGAGCAGATCCGCACCGGCCGCAGCGCCTGGGCGGGCGGCAGGGCCAGCATGACCGATCCGCCCGGGCCGATCTGGACGTTCGAACGCTTGGGCATGACCCACACGCGCCTGCCGGATGGCCGGGTGGTCTGCATCGCCGGCGAGCACGAGGATTTCTGCTACCCCGACTTCCACATCTACAACGATGTGATCGTCTTCTCGCAGGCCGGCGACTGGCAGGTGTATCTGTACCCGCGCGAGATCTTCCCGCCGACCGATTTCCATGCGGCCGTGTGGTGCGAGCCGTTCATCTACATCCTCGGCGCGCTGGGCTATGCCGCAGAGCGCGGGGAGACGATGCCGGCCTATCGGCTGGACACCCGCACCTGGGCGATCGAGCCCCTGGCGGCGCGCGGCGAAACTCCGCCACAACTGCATGGCTGCTTCGCCGACTACCTGCCCGAGCGCGGAGCGATCCGCATCATCGGCGGCGGCCACTATCCGCGTGGCAGCCAGAAGTTTGTCGTCAACCGGCACGCCTGGCTGCTCAACCTGGAGACGATGACCTGGCATCGGGGCGAAGCGGCGCCAGCGCCTGAACCGCACCCCGCGCTGGCGGATGTGTCGTTTCTCGATCCCATCAAGAGCTTCAAGCAGGCGTCGGAGCTGTGCGACATCGTCCGCCGTACCACGCCGATCGGCCATCCGCTGTGGGGGCGGGCGCTACGGCCCCTGCGGGCGAACATCTGTCACGCCCTGTTCGAGGTGCGGGGGGAGTCGGATCGATTCGTCATCTGCGACCTGCTTTGGGGCGAGAGCCGGTCGGCCGATTCGACACTGCCGTGCCGCTTCTTTGATGGCGTCGACCGGCTTATCGAGGATCTGACCAACCCGGCATCCTTCGATGCATGCGGCTATCCGAAGCTCGATTGATCACCCTGGGCAGAGTAGGGCAGGCTATTGCCTGCCGCGTCGTTCGGATTGCGATCGACTCCAACGCAGAGGCCGCTGAGGGTTGCGCGGAGGGCGCAGTGGACAAGAGATCGGTTCCGCGGCCCCTGCGTCGACCGCCGCGCATGCTGCGGTGAATCACATCGGTCCGGTGATGTTAATCACACATCCGTGGGGTCGGTTGAAGGGAAGACCGTCGGCAGCGTTGGGGGGTTCGGGTAGGGTAATGCGCCATGTCCATCCTCGAACAGTGCCTGGCGGACCTGGAAGCGCGGATTGATGAGACAATCGAGGCGGAGCTGGAACGGCGGTGGGTCGACTTCATCATGCTCCGCTGCGACGAGCCGGTCTTTCGGCCCAGGCGGCCAGCGCCCAGTCCGCCCCAGGTTGAATGGCCGGATGTGCGCATCAACGAGGCACTCGACGACTGCGAGCGGATGGCCCTCCAGCAGTTCCGCGGCTGCTCCAACGCCCTGGCCGCCGGCAGCGGCCAGCCGCTCAACGTCCGCGCCAACTACGGCACGGCCATCCTCCCGGTGGTCTTCGGCGCTGAGCTGTTCATCATGCCCGATGAGACCGACACCCTGCCGGCCAGCCATCCGCTGCCCGGCGGGGCGGATGATGTAAAGCGCCTGATCGACCGGGGCATTCCCTCACTCGACGCGCCTTACATGCGCAAGGTCTTCGAGATGGGCCAGTGCCTGGTTGAGATCCGCCAGCGCTATCCGAAGATCGGCCGCTGGGTCCACATCTATCATCCCGACCTGCAGGGGCCAATGGACGTGCTGGAAATGCTGTGGGGCAGCGACTACTTCCTCGAACTGATCGACCGGCCCGACCTGGTCCACGCCTTTCTCGACCTGATCACGCGCACGTATGAAGCGGTGATGCGCCGATGGCTCGAGATCGTCCCGCCCGACCGGGATGGCTGGTCGACGCACTGGAACCTGGCGATCCGCGGCACGCTCATGCTCCGCAATGACTCGGCGATGAACCTTCCGCCCGATGCCTTCGTCGAGTTCATCTCCCCTTACGATCAGCGCCTGCTGGATGCCTTCGGCGGCGGGGCGATGCACGCCTGCGGGCGGATTGATCATTTCATCGAACCCGCCTCGGCCATGCGCGGCCTGTATGGCTTCAACATGACCCAGCCGCACCTGAATGACATGGAAAAGGTCTTCCGCAACACAATTGACAAGGGAATCGTCCTGCTTGACCTGCAAGCCGATGCGGTGGAGCGCGCCCTGCGCGAAGGCCGCGACCTCAAGGGCCGCGTCCACACCCGCTGAGCCGGGCGTGGCCAGCCTTTGGCGGGCCATGTCGCTACCACCGCACCAGCACCGCCGTCGCATCATCCGCCAGACGATCGGTGGCGGCGAAAGAGATGAGGGTGTCGAACAGGGCGCGGATGGTATCCTGGTCAGCCGGGGTCTTCGCCAGCACCTCGGCCATGCGCTCGATGCCAAACTGGTCTTCGGGAGTGGGCTGGGCGCTGGAGACAGGGCGGAACTGCTCGATGATACCATCGCTGACGATCAATGCCCGGCCGCCCGGGGTGAGGGGGATGGTCTGGTCATCGTAATCGGGTTCGGCCAGGATGCCGATGGGCAGACCGCCGCCAACGGACAGGGGTTCGATGGTGCCATCCGCGCGGGCGAGCAGGGCGTGGCCGTGGCCGGCATCCACGTAGCGCAGGGTGCGATTCGGGGCGTCGAACACACCAACCCAGAGTGTCACGAATTTGCTCTCCGGCCGGCGGGGATGGATGAATCGGCACAAGTCCATCACCGCTCGTTTTGGATCGCCGTGCTGGAGCAACGCGGCATGCAGAAAGCCCTGCGTCGTCGTCATCAGCACCGAGGCGGCCACGCCTTTGCCGGTGACATCTCCCAATGACACCGCCAGCCGTCCATCTGAAAGTGGGATCACATCGAAGAAGTCGCCGCCCAGGTGCAGACCGGGCCGGCTCTCGCCGATGTAGCTCAGGCCTCCGAACTGCCCCTCGCGCTGCGGCAGGATCCAGCGCTGGGCCTCGGCCCCCGCGCTCAGGTCCGCCTGGATCGAGGCATGCCGCCGCTCGATCTCCTTGCGCTTCAGGTTCGACAGCGCCAGGCTGGCGATGCGTCCCAGTGCCAGGCAAAACGCGGCGGCGTTGGGACGGGCGCCGCGATAGCTGCCCGACTGGCTGTACATGCCGCCGCGTGAATCGAGATAGAGATACGCCGCGATGCTCTGCCCGAGCATCAGCGGCACACAGATGGCGGCATTGATGCGATTGCGGATGATGCTCTCGGAGGTATTGCCCGCCTCCGGCCCGCCGCTCAACTCGGCAACAACCCCTTGCGAGGCGGTTTGCAGCAGCGTGCGGCTGTAGAGGGCTGCGCGCTGGGGCAACTGGTCGGGGTTGCGGGTGGCGACCACCTCAATTCGCCCCTCGGCATCGATGGGCCGCAGCCAGGCGGCATTGGTCAGACCCGAGCCGCGGCAGGCCTCCTCCATCACCACTTCGGCGAGCGTTTTCTCATCCTCTGCCGCGTGGATGCCGGCGGCGGCCTCGAGCAGAAAGCCCAGCAGGTCATCCTGCAGCTTCCCTCCCTGGCCGGCGCCGATCTGGCGCACCAGCGTGTTGACCTGGGCGCTGTCATCCACGGAATCAAATCCACCCCTGTGTCGCTGGGCCAGACTGAAGCTGAATGTCCAGGGAGAGATCCGCACCAGATCCCCCTCGCGCAGCGGCAGCAACTGATGCGGCTCGATTTGGTAGCCATTGAGAAACGTGCCCCAGGAAGAGCCCAGATCGGTGATCTGCCAGCCATGCTCATCATGGATGAAGCGGGCATGGAAGCGCGACACGGTCTCGGCATCCGGCGGCAGGCGCAGGTCGCACTGTTCATGCCGGCCCAGGCGGATACCTCCGGCTTTGGAAGTCAGTTCCAGGTCGGCCAGCGCCGGCCCTCCCAGGCGCACAAGCCAGGCGCGGGCGGGCTTACTGGCGGCAGGGGCGGTGGTCATAGCGGATGGCAGATTACCCGCCCGTGCCCGGTCCGCAAAGCAAGAGTTTGCAGAATGTCCCCCAGCTTGGCTCGTCGCCTGAGGCAATCGTCTCTCCCAGAGCAGACACGGTTGACCCTGGTATCGGTCCCCGGGCGCCGGACCGGCTTGGGATGGGCGGGCTGCGGCAGCGTTAGGCGGGGGGCGCGGCGAAATGACGGTTGGTCCCACCGATAGCGTGCGTATAATGGGAGTATCTATGGCAGAGAAGGAGAAAAAGAAGTCGAGTGGGGGTGGCGGTGCGGCGACACTGAAGCCGAAGCAGTCGAAGAAGTCGACCCCGAAGAAGAAGCCGCCGGGTCTCCTGCCGCCGTGGAAAGTGCTGCTGCACAACGATGACAAGAACGACATGCTTTTTGTCGTTCAAACCATCGTCGAGCTGACGCCGCTGAATCCAGACGAGGCCGTGCAGCGCATGAAGGAGGCTCACGAAACCGGTGTGGCCCTCCTGCTGACCACCCATAAGGAGCGGGCTGAACTGTACAAGGACCAGTTCACCAGCAAGGGCCTGACGGTAACGATCGAGGCCGATGAGTAGCGGAGCGGCCAGGTGGCGCAGCGCTGCTTCGCCCGCCGTTGGCCCTACGCCACATCCATGATGTGATAGAGCATCACGTAGATCAGCACGCCCGAGACTGAGACGTACAGCCAGATCCAGAACGTCGGGCGGCTGAAGCGCGTGTGCAATGCCCACCGGCGGCGGGCGGCGAAGTAGACCGTCACCGCGATCATCGGCAGCATCACCATCGCCAGCACCAGGTGGGGCAGCAGCAACACCAGCAGATAGACATAGCGCACCCATGCCGGCTCATATCCGCTGGTGTTGACATTGTATGAGCCGGTTGCCTCGTGCAGCAGTGTCTTGTGATACACGTACAGCGCCAGGAAGAGCGTTGAGGTGGCCAGCGCCCCGATCATCGCCACACCATGCCCCCAGTAGCGCTTGCGCCGGATGGCGATATAGCCGGTGATCAGCAGCACCGTGCTGATGGCGTTGAGCGTTGCGTTGAGGGCGGGAAGCGTCTGGAGCATGGTTCTGTTTTCAGCGGGAAAAGGCGCAGGGCCTGATGGAGGCGGCGGGGGCGCAATTGCCCGTACCACCTCAATGCTTTCATCATCCCGATAGCCCTTTCTGCACCCAATCGCGCTGCCGCTCACCTGGCCAGCATCTTCGCATCGGCGATGAGCTGCTGCTGCGATTCGGGGTCATCGTGGCGGTAGTAACCGTGCACCTTGCCGTCCGGGTTGACCAGGACGAAGTGGGTGCCGTGCTGAATATCGATCGGATTGGGCGCGCGCTGGGCGGCGATTTTCATGGCATCGGCCAACTGGTGGATCACCTCGGCATTGCCGGTCAGGAAATGCCAGCGGGTCGGATCGGCGTTGTACTTCTCACCATAGGCCCGCAACACCTCGGGTGTGTCATACTCGGGATCGAGCGAGAACGATACCAGGCGCACGGCGTCGGGCAGTTTCGCCTGCAGGGCGGCCAGGTTGGCCGTCATGATCGGGCAGGGGCCGGGGCAACGCGTGAAGATGAAATCGGCAACCCAGGGGCGGTTCTTCAGCGACGCCAGAGTGATGGTGCGGTTCTCCTGGTCGGTCAGCTCAAACGGCGGCACCTCGAACAGCGGTGCGGTTTCCTCGGCCTGGGCGCTGCGGGGCACCATCCGCAGGCGCGCCTGTGACCAGAGCGCTGTCAGCACCAGCGTGCAGGCCAGCAGGAACACCCAGAGGCAGGTCGTAATGATCTTCTGTCGTCGATTCATGAGTATTAAGGCAAACTACTGAAGGTCGGCGGTTGTGTGTCCGTGTGCGATGCGCGTCGCGAGCATCAGCATGATGACCGCGAAGGCGAAACTGACGCCCAGGCTCAGCGGCCACGAAGGCAGTGCCGTGGCATCCTGCCCGAGGTACATCGCCCGCCGCAGCGCGGCCAGGCCGTAGGTCAGCGGGTTGAGCATCATGATGGCGGCGATCCCCTTCAGTGCCCCGCCGGGTGGAAACAAAGCGCCCGAGAGGAACCACATCGGCATCAGCAGCAGATTCATGATGGCGTGAAAGCCCTGGGTGCTGCTCATGCGCCAGGCGATGCAGAATCCCATGGCCGTCAGGGCAAATGCCAGCAGGAGCATGATCCCGCAACTGGCCAGCAGGGCCGCCGGCGAAAGCGAAACCCCAACCAGTGGCGCCAGCAGCAGGAACAGCAGCCCTTGTCCAAACGCCAGCGCGGTCCCGCCGAGCACCTTGCCCAGCACGATCGCCAGCCGCGGCACCGGCGCTACCAGCACGGATTGCAGAAATCCCTCCCGGCGGTCCTCGATGATCGAAATCGTCGAGAAGATCGCCGTGAACAGCAGGATCATGACAACAGTGCCGGGGAAGAAGAAGCGCAGGAAATCCTCCCCGCCCGGCACGCCCGGGGCTGCGAACGAGCGTCCGATCCCGCCGCCAATCAGGAGCCAGAAGACGATCGGCGTCAGCAGCGCACCGACAATCCGATGGCGCTGCCGCACAAAACGCACCAGTTCGCGCTGGGCCAGTGACAAGGCCGGCAGCAGCAGGGCAGGGCGAACAGATTGGAGGGTATCCGCGTTCATCGTCGGGGAAAACGCATCATTCTAGTGCTCCAGTCGCCATCGGGCCAGCATCACCGTGCGGCCGATCGCCGCAGGCGCGGGGACCGAACCGGCATAGGGCGAAAAGGCGGCGATGTGAAAATGTGCGCCACGCCATGGGACAGCGCGGCGCAGATCGCCAGATGCGGATAGCCGGCGGGCCATGCGGATGGTAACTGGGGTGGGCCTGGATAGACCTTTCGTGCGTGGCGATTGCACGTCCGGGAGCGGGGACAGGCCGATTGAGCCACCTTCGGCGGCCTGGGCCCTCGTTCGCGTCGCCCATGCGGCCTTCACACACTCAGTTACCGCAAAATTGACGCTCTTGGCCGCGCCTCTATAATCCGGCCCATCGTTTGGAGGAGATGGACTGACAGGGAAGGAGTCGGTGGGTGAAGCCGGCAGGTTATCTCGGCATATGTCTGGCTCTGCCGCTGAGCTCCATGGCGCTCGCCCAGGAGGCGCTGCCCGGGCGCGAACCGGCAGCGGCGCCGGTTGATGGCTTGACCGCCCCCAGCAGCGAATCACTCGACATCGTCGCCCGCCAGGCGCTGACCTGGAACCAGGATGGCGCGGTGATCGTGCAGCTCGTTGGCCCGGTGCGCATCGAAGTGGGGGGCGCAACGCTGACAGCCGAGAACGGCGTCGTCTGGCTGAGCGATGTGCAGACCGGCATTTTTACCGCCCGCCGGGCCGAGATTGCCCTCATCGGCAATGCCGCCATCACCCGTAATGGCACAACCCGCAGCGGCCCGAGCCTGATCGCCACCGCCACGGTCCGCGGACGTGTGCGCATCACTGCTGATCAGCGCCTGGCCCGCGATGCCTCCGAGTCCGACCTGTATCGCGCTGCCAATGCCCTGCGCCAGGAGGCGGTTGATGCCCCCCCGCCGGGAGCGAGCCGCGCCGAGCCGGCCACCCGGCCGGTAGTGCCTGCTCCGGCAGCCGTGATCGAGCCGGCCACCGCGCCCGTCAACTTCCAGGCCGGCAATATTGAGACGCACCAGACCCCCGATGACAAGGTGGCCATCACCCTCAGCGGCGATGTCCTGCTGATCCAGCGGCGACCCAACGGCGATCTGGTTGAATTGCAGGCCCAGCGCGCCGTGCTGTTTACGCCGCTCGGCAGCCTGCGCGAGCTGGAGCAGTCTGAGCGCTTCGAGCGCCTGGAGGATGCGGTTGAATCGGCCTACCTCGAAGGGGATGTGCGCATCAGTTACACACCCGGCGGCCGGGGAACGCGCGGCGAGCAGCGGCTGCGAGCCGATCGGGTCTTTTATGAATTCACCACCGATCGCGCCATCCTGACTGATGCCGTCCTTCACGCGACCGACCCGCGGTTGACGGTGCCGGTGTTCGTACGGGCCAACACGATCCGCCAGCTTTCGCTGCAGGAGTACCGCGCTGAGGATGTGCAGCTCACCACCAGCGGATTCCACACCCCCAGCTACGCGATTGCGGCTGACCGCGCTTACGTTCGCCGCAGCGAAGCGCCCGCCACCGGGACGCGCTACCAGTTCGCCGGCAATGATGCCACAGTGCGCACCTTCGGGGTCCCGGTCTTCTACTTCCCCTATGTGGCCGGCTCCATTACGGAGCGCGGCACACCACTGCGCAGGATCAACTTCGGCGACAATGGCCGTTTCGGCACGTTTGTGCAGACAGACTGGGGCCTGTTTGAGAGCCTCGGCCGGACGCCGCCCGACAATCTCGATGTTGTCCTCAAGCTGGACTACTACGGCGATCGCGGGCCCGGGGGCGGGATCGATGCCAGCTATGGCGGGGGCTTCATCCGCGAAACCACCCGCGAACCATGGACCTTCGAGGGCGATTTCACCAGCTTCTTTGTCTACGACACCGGCGAGGATGATTTCGGCGGCGCGCGGGCCGATGTGGAGCCGGATGACAAGCTTCGCGGCCGGGTGTTGTGGGAGCACCAGCATTTCTTCCCCGAGGACTGGCAGTTGCAGCTTCGCGCGGGGTGGGTGAGCGATCCAACCTTCCTCGAGCAGTGGTTCGAGGGTGAATGGGACCGCAACCGCGAGCATGACCTGTCGGCCTACATCAAGCGCCAGCGCGACACCGAGGCGATCACGTTCCTGGTGGATGTGCAGCCCAACGATTTTGTCACCACCAGCGACTGGGCGCAGGAGCAGTTCGAAATCGAGCGCCTGCCGGAAGTGGGCTACCACCGCATCGGCAATGCCCTGGGCGAAGGGGCAACCTTCTTCAGCAGCAACACCGTTTCCGCCCTGCGCTACAGGGAGTCGGATGCCACCTTCGCTGAGCAGGGGTACTACTTCGGCGTGATGCCGGGGCTGCCCAGTGTCGGGCAGACCGGCATCGATCCCGGCACCAACATCCGCGGTGACTTCCGCCAGCAGGTCGACTTCCCCATGCACCTGGAACAGGTGCGCATGGTACCGTATGTGATGGGGCGCTACACCGGCTACACCGATTCGCCCGCCGGCGGCAGCGAGAACCGCTTCATGGGCGGCGTGGGCGTGCGCTTTGCCACCACGTTCTGGAACATCGACAACACCGTCGAGAGCCAACTGCTTGACCTGCACCGTCTGCGGCACGTGGTGGAGCCGGAAATCCACCTGTTCACCAGCGCAGCCAGCGTCGATGCGACCGATCTGTTCATCTATGATGAGGATGTCGACAAGGTGCATGACATCAGCGGCGCCAGCATCGGCGTGCGCCAGCGCTGGCAGACCAAGCGCGGCGGGCCGGGGCGCTGGCGCAGTGTTGATTTCCTGTCGATCAACGTCTTTGCCAATTTCTTCGCCAACAAGCCCGATGATGTTTTCCTCGATCCTGAGCGTTTCCGCGGGCAGTACTACTGGTCACTGCCGGAGGCCTCCATCCCGCGCAACAGCGTGAACGCCGATGGGATCTGGCGCATCACCGATTCCACCGCCATCCTGGGAGATGCCTCCTACAACCTGGATGAGAATGAACTGGCCACCGCCTCAATCGGCCTGGCGGTGCGGCGGGCGGATCGGCTCAGTTATTTTGTTGGGCTGCGCTACATCGAGCCGGTCGATGCGAATCTGGTAACGGTGGCCGCCACGTATCAGCTCAGCCCCAAGTACACCCTGGCTGGCGCAACCAGCTTTGGTATCGGCGATGATGATCGCGTCTATGCCAGCGGATCCATCCAGCGTCACTTTGACCGCTTCACCGCGGTCCTGCGCGTGCGCTACGATGAGGTGGAAGACCTGGGCGGCATCCACTTCAGCATCATCCCCCACGGCCTGCCCGGCGCCATCGGCGGCGGTGCATACCGAACCTCTGCCGCGACCGCCCGCTGAATCCCGAGAGGGGTAGCCGACCAGGTGGCACAGGCAGCCCGGCCGTGTTACCGCATGGGGTTGCCATAGGGTGTACACCGCCATAGGTGGGCACGGATTCTCCACCCATGCAGAAAGCGATTTGTTTCCCGCCCCTGTGCCACGCCAGCCGCTCCTCACGCAGGTTAAAAACCCGTGCCACAGGTGCGGGCGCTGGCTTGAGAACCGCATAACCGCCACGCGCTGAACACTGGCGGCCTGCCGGTGCTGCCTCCAGCGGCCACGGACGGCGCTTCGGTTCAAGCCCGACCGGTCTCACGTCCGATAAACCTCCCATGGATGCGTCCATTTATCGTCTGCGCTTGCAGGATATTCTCGCCGTTTGCGTGTTGGGTCTGCTGTTCCTGGGCATCCTGATGGTGCAGTCGGCGGCGGTGAACGTCACCGGCGAGGTCACCTGGCAGTGGACCGCGCGCGGCAGCAAGCACCTGCTGTTTGCCGGGCTGGCCATCATCGCCTTCTTCGTGGTAGGCCATTTCGATTACGACCGGCTCAACACCTATTCGATCAAGCGCAATCCCATCCTCTGGTGCCTGGCCATCGCGGCCTTCGCCTGCACGATCGTGCTGATTCCCGGCGTCGGCACCGAGGTGAACGGCGCCCGCCGCTGGCTGCAACTGGGCTTTACCCAGGTGCAGCCATCAGAACTGGGCAAGTGGGGCGTGGTATTGTTCCTGGCGTGGTGGCTGTCGCAGCGACCGATCGACTTGGGCAAGTTCTGGACCGGTTTCGTGCCGACGCTCATCCCGGTCGGGCTGATCTGCCTGCTGGTGGTGATCCAGGACTTCGGCACCGCAGCCCTGATCGGCTTGTGCAGCGTGACGATGCTGCTGGCCGGACGGGTGAAGCTGTGGCACCTGGGCGTGACCGTGCCGCCCGCCTTGATCGGCGCAATCGGCTTCATCATGGCCGAGCCATACCGCTGGCGCCGCATGACCGCCTTCCTCGATCCATGGGCCAATCCCAAGACCGATGGCTACCACATGATCCAGAGCCTGCTGAGCTTCAGTTCCGGTGGCATCTGGGGCAAGGGGCTGGGCAATGGCGTGCAGAAGCTCGGCTACTTGCCGGAAGACACCACCGACTTCATTTTCGCGGTGATCTGTGAGGAACTGGGATTGTTTGGTGCGCTGCTGACGGTCATCCTGTACCTGGGCATCCTCTACGTCGCCTGGCAGATCGTCCGCCAGAAGCGCGATTCTTTCGGGCGGATGCTTGCCTTTGGCATCGGCGCGATGATCGGCCTGCAGGCGGCCATCAACATCGCAGTGGCGACCGTATCGGTGCCGACCAAGGGCCTGGCGCTGCCGTTGATCAGTGCCGGCGGATCGGGCCTCATCATTGCCTGCTCAGCCCTGGGGCTGCTCTACAGCATTGCCCGGCACGGGCACGCGGTGGATGCGTGGGAGGCCCCGGTTGAACCACCCAAGCGCCATCGCCTGCCCAAGCCCGCACCCGTGACCGGATAGCGCCAGCGGCGGGGTGGGGATGAAGGCTCGTGGCATGGCGATTCAGCTTGCAGCGGCTATTGTGGAACCATCGCCGGCCATTACGGATAATGGATTCTCTATGCCCCCGGGATGAGTCCGTCCCGGCAACCTTCTGACGGCTCTCTGCAAGCATGCACCATGGAACACACCCCCACCATCCTCTTCGCTGGCGGCGGCACGGGCGGGCACCTGTACCCGGGGGTCTCGGTGGCGCAGGCGCTGCTCAAGGTGTGTCCGGGGGCGCGGCCGCTGTTTCTCTGCACCGAGCGCGAAATCGATCGCGTGATCCTCTCGGCTGCCGGATTTGAATTCATTGCCCAGCCGATCATCCCGCCGGTCAGGACGATCGGGGGGCTGCTCAAGTTCTGGGAAAGCTGGCGGCACACCAAGGATCTGGTCAAGGGCGTCCTCAAGGAGCGCCAGCCCGCGGCCGTGCTGGGGCTGGGCGGCTATGCTGCCGGGGTGGCGGTCAAGATCGCAGGCCAGAAAGCGATCCCCACGGCCATTCTTAATCCCGATGTGCTGCCGGGCAAAGCCAACCAGTACCTCATGCGCTATGCCCGCGCGGTTTGCTGTCAGTTTGAAGAGACACGTCAGCACGTGCCGGCGGCCCAGCAGTCGAAGCTGCAACTGACCGGCTGCCCGATCCGCGACAACATCCGCGCCCTGCCGCCGCGTGATGCCGCCTGCGGACGACTGGGCCTGGATGCGCGGCTGAATACGCTGGTTATCGCCGGCGGTTCGCAAGGGGCCCAGACTGTCAGCGAGGCCGCACTTGAAACGCTCAAGCGGGTGAAACTTCAGGGGTGGCAGGTGCTGCACCTGTCTGGCCGCGATCATGCCGATGCGGTGCGGGCGGGCTACCGCGAGCTGGAGGTGCCCGCCCGTGTGATCGACTTCACACCGGAGATGGCGGATGTGTACGCGGTGGCGGACTTGATGATCAACCGGGCCGGGGCCAGCGGCTGTGCGGAGATTACTGCCTGCGGCATCCCGTCGATCCTGATGCCTTACCCGTTCCACAAGGACATGCATCAGCGCGCCAACGCCAGGGTACTGGCCGATGCCGGAGGCGCGATCCTGGTGGATGATGCCCGCGACCGCAAGGCCAATGCCGATCGTCTCCAGCCGCTGCTCGAATCCCTCCTGCACGATGCAACCCGCCGCCAGGGCATGGCCGACCGCGCCCGCGCCCTGGGCAAGCCTGATGCCGCCGAGCGCGTGGCGGCACTGCTGGTCGAGATGATCGGCTGATCAGTCCCCTCAGCAATCCATACCCGATCGATGCCGTTTCGCGCGCTGGACAGCGATCATTTTCACCCGTCGATGTCCTGACGCGATGCCTGTGAATCATGCAGGTATCTGATGGATGGATGTTGCGACGAAATATCTCACAACAATGAAGGAGGCTGACGGTATATTGGGTACGACCGGCACAGGAACAGTGTCGGCCGGATAATCCAGCGCGATGCCAGGATATGGGGTGCCTTGGAATCATGATTCACTGTTGACTGTATTATTGCGTTTCAGATCACGGCAACCTTTGTGCAATGCCTGGCATCGTGGTTAGATTGGGATTTCATCTTTCTGACAGTCGACTTGCATTGAACTGGCGATTCAGGTTTGTGGCACCCCGCGCCTGAGAAAGCGGGGCAGGTGTTCGAGTCATCGACCGCGAGCCGTTCCTGAATGCCCAGGAGGCAACACGATGCGCATCTTCCTCTCTTGCCTGTGTGGTCTTTTACTGATGCTGCCATCCCTTGCCACCGCCCAGAAACTGGGTGACGGCAGTGAGCTGGAGTTCGGTGGTCCCGGAGCCGGGGAGGGCACCTTTGGCGAGGTGCGCGACATTACCTTTGGCCCGGGCAATGAACTGTATGTGCTGGATGGCGGCCAGTTCCGCGACGGCGCTGCACAGGGCAATTTCCTTGTGCAGGTGTTCGACAATGACGGGAAATTCCTGCGGCAGTTCTCTATTCGCGACACCGCCCTGGGGGATCGCGCCAATCCACAGCGCCTGGCGGTGGACAGCCGCGGGTTTGTTTACATCACCGAGCCGAACGCAGGTCTGGTGCGGCGGTATGATGCCAACGGCAGGCACAACCGTGACTTTGAGGTTCCACACGCCTTTGCCATCACCACGCGCATGCTCAATCGGCGCGAGCAGATACTGGTGGCAACCAACCAGCGGAACCAACCAACCCAGCAGCTTCTTGTAATCGATGCCGTACGCGGGCAGTTGATGCGACCGTTGCCGCTTCAGCAGCCGGTCCAGGGCATTACCGATATCACGGCCGATTCACAGGGCCGCATCTATCTCCAGGCGCACCAGAACCAGATCTACCTCTTTGAGCGCGATGGCAAGCTGCGCACCGTGCTGGGCGGCGGCACCTTCACCCGCGTAGAAGATGGCAGCGAGCTGATGCATACCGTAGCGGTGGATTCCAAGGGCCATATCTACAGCCTGACGCCGGGCAATCCCGGCCTGGCCACCTGCTTCGATCCTGACCTCAAGCTGATGAAACAGCGGCCCGCCCAGTTCTACTGGTTTGATGCCTGGAATCCCCACAGCCAGTACACCATCTTCGCGATCGACGCCAACGACCGCCTGTGGGTGGCGGCAACGGGCAAGGTCGAACGGGGCGTGCGTCACCACTATCGGCCGGCCATCATCCGCACGCAGCCCGACTACTTTGAGCGTAACAGCCGGCAGAGCAGCACGTTGCTGCTGGGACTGCGCTCCAAGATCGAGGTGTCACTGCCTCATCACATTGGCTACGAGCTGTCGCCGACTGATATCACGTTCGTGGTGATGCCCGCGCATCGGCGTGTCCAGCAGGTGCAGGTGCAGTGGCGTGTTCACGATATACACAAAACAACCATTGCCGAAGGCAAGTTTGACCTGCCACTGACCGATGGCCAAGAGGCGCGCAGCACATTCACATTCACCCCGCCCAAGTGGGGCTGGTACACGGTCGAGTGCCAGCTTATCCATGAAGGTGAGCGCCTGCGCGGTATGGGCGCGCATCTCGGGTTTACCCCGCAGTACCCCGGCATGTATACGCTGACGGAGCAGGACCAGCCTGGAGGCTGGAACGATATTCGCCGTACGGCGTTTGCCGGCTTGGGGATTCACCGCATCAATACGTCCAGCATCGAGGCGATCGAAACCGCGCTGGCCGAAGCCGAGGCGCACGGCATCACGCTGCTGGTTCAATTCCAGGATCGCAACGCCGCCGAACCGGACAAGGTGCGGGAGGTGGTGACGCAGCTCAAGAATAAGGTGAAGCATTGGGAGGTGATCAACGAGCCGGACCTGAGCATGAGCGCTGAGGAATACGCCAGGCGCCTGGCGGCGGCGAGCGCGGTGATTCGCGAGGTGGACCCGGATGCGAAGATCATGGGACCGGCCAGTTGCGGCATCAAGCTCGACTGGATTGACCGATTCCTGCAGGAGGGAGGTGGGAAGAACATCGATATTCTCTCCGTTCATGACTATGAAGGGCACGAGAGTATCGATCCTGTCCACTGGCAGTGGAAGCTTGGAGCCTTGCGCGAGCTGATGCGCAAGCACGGTATTGGGGACATGCCCATCTGGCAGACCGAGCGCGGGATCCCCGGCGTGCGCGCCAACATCTTCCTGGGCGGTGCACAGGCGGTTCGCGTGCTGTTGCAGCGCGATCTGCTTGAGGCTGCGGGCATCCCCAATAACCGCAATTTCTACTACTACCTGAATCAGGGCGGCTACGCGGCGTACCCCGGCTACATCTGGTCCAATGTTGGGCCTCATCCGGCCGTCCTGGCCCTGCGGACGCGTCAGGCGATGATTCAGGGACGCGAGTATCGTGAGAAACTCGATCTGGGGCCCACAGGTAACAAATTCCTGCTTGCCTTGCGCTACGAGGGTCCAGACGGAACAACCATCAGTCTTCGCAACTATGGCATGATGCCCCAGCCCGTAGAAGTGCGGGTGGATGGGGCAGCACAGCTCGAGGTGGTGGACAGCTTCGGCAATGTGACCCAGGTGCCGGTGACCGATGGCCGGGCCACGGTCGAGGCGCCGCAACTGCCGGTGTATCTGCGTGTGCCTGCGGGCCAGACGCTGACCATCCCTCCGATCGATCTGGGCACCAACCTGGCCTCGAAGGCGAAACTTGCTTATTCCGGCGAAACCGATCGTGACCTGGCCCGCCTGGTGGATGGTGTGATGTCCACCACGCACCATGGCCATCCGCACGGCGGCCCGAATAATCCCCACGGATGGGTGGGCAAAGCCGAAACCTGGCCCCAGGCCATCGAGTTGCAGTGGCCGCAGGCCCAGCGGATAAGCGATGTGCTTCTGTTCGGACAACGGGCCGACAACACCTTCAGCGCGCTGCTGGATGTGGATGTGCAATATTACAATGGCCGGCGGTGGGTGACGGTGGCAGAGATTCGCACGCACTGCCCGGTGAGCGACCCCGTGGAAACCCCGCAGAGCCACGCCAACACCTGGTACATGGATGAGAACATCATCCGGGCACGGTTCGAGCCGATTCGAACCGACCGGCTGCGGATCGTGGTACACCGTATCACGCAGGGTCTTGTGCCGGATATCGAAGGGACGCGCTATGGTGAGTCCCGGCCCGGTGGTGACCAGCTCCAACTGCGGCAGATCGAGGTATACGGCCCCTGATTGCGGCTGGCCCGGGATGAAGACCGGGTTCGGGCCGTTGTCGGCCGGAGCAGGCATGCGATTGGCGCAGCGCCGCACCCGTAGCGGCGTTGTGCGCCGGCAGCGTGTTGCTGTGGGGGTGAACCAGGAGCTGTGCTGGCGGCCAGCGGCGTTCAGCGGATGACAGGTACCTTGCGCCAGCCGTGGCCTTCGGTGAACTCGCGCACGCTGAAGACCCAGATCACCAGCTTCTTGCCGGCCAGGTTGTCGCCCCGGCGAAGCAGGGCGATACGAGAAGGGGTTGCCCCGGAACCGCGCACACCCACCAGATCAGGCGCAAATCCCAGTTCGTGCGCCAACTGCTCCAGCAGGCCTGCACCACGGGCGTGCATATCATCGCCGCCGTGGAACACGAGCGTGTGGCTGTCTCCCAGCAGCAGGACCGGACTTTGCCGGTTGGGCTGGGGTGCCTGTCCGTCGGGACCCTGCACGAAGCGGAGCGACAGGGATTCGCGCTCAACGCCGGCGGGATCGCTGAGCATGGTGTAGAGGTCGCCGGTGATCGGGGTCTGGCGCCACGCGCTGCTGAACTGCTCGCGCGGAAGCTGCGCGTACCACGGCTGTTCCCGGACGTGCTTGGCCAGCGCCTCGGCCACGAGCACGCACGCAGCGCCCGACCAATGGGTATCCTGGCGGCAATACAGCGGGCCATGTGGCTTTTCCTTGGCGCTGCGCAGGAGGGGGACCAGGTCGAGTACCTGCACACCCTGTTCCCGCAGCAGGGCATAAAAGCGCTCATGGTCTGGATCAACCCGGCGCTCCGGCTGGTTCGGGCGCAGGGCGTCCGGCAGCTTCTCAGGGTAGATCGCCGCCTTGGCCGGCACGGGGACGATCAGCAGTTCGATGCCCGCCTGGCGGAGCTGCTGATGAAAATCCAGGATCGCCGGCAGCGGATCGGCCCAGTCGGCGTTGGTCGCCCGCGAGACATTGCGGGCGCGCTCACCCCAGAAGGGGCCCGCGCCCAGATGACGCAGCTCGGGTGCAAAAAAGAGCCATTCATCAGTGCCTGGGATGACCATCTTCCCATCGCCCTGGGCCTTCTCCGCGGCTTGAAGCAGCGCATTTTGCCATGCGCGCAGCGCTTCGTCCGCCTCCGCCGGTTGCCCGGCCATGGCGTTGGTATCGTCAACCGGCTGGGCATGCAGGCCGGACGGCCCGCCCGCGGGGAGCAGGCTTGTGGCCAGCAGTGCGGCCCAAAGGGTAAGCGATGGTTTGTCAGTCATGATTGTCCTTCCGTTCAGCGGCCAGGCTCCTGGGGTCGGTCGGCTCCCTGCATCACGGGCGCGAACCACCAGCTGGTGATCATGAAATCGGCATCGGTACCAGTCATGGCCTGCTGAGTCGATTGGATCTGCTGCGAGGTGTTCTCCCAGGGCTGGAGTGTCAACTCGACCCGCTGTCCAACTGACCAGCGAGCGGCATCGGTCAGGCGGTTGTTGCGCATTCCATGGATGAACACGAGCGCTTCAGTTGCATCAATCGGCCCCTCAAGCACATCGATCGACTCCAGATGGACAGCTACCAGGCAATCTCGATAGGGCACCGTTCCCGGCTCGGGCGGCCGGCCAATGGCGCGAATGACCCCGCGCACGGTGATCTGCTCAGTCGCGACGGGGCGGGTGGGAGACGGCGCCTCCGTGGGCTGCGGCAGCGGGATTGGCTTCCAGTCACCGGCCAGCAGCTCGCGCTGGGCAAACTGCCAGAGGACCACGCGCACACCATCCAGCCGCTGTGGCGCGCGCGCCAGTTCGGCTGCCAACCGCTGGCGGGTCGCGTGAGCGCCGCCCGCATTGATGACGATGCGGTCCAAGGGCAGCTTCAGTGCAAAGCTGAGCTGCTCGGCCAGCCCCGCCCCTTCGCCCCATCCCAGTTCCGTCTGGGAGTAGATGTTGGAAAAGCTGTCTCCCAGCAACAGCACCGGTGCGCCGGGCGTGGCGGTCCAGGGGACGCCCTCCACTTGCACCGGCGCGATTGTGACCTCCTGGGGCTTGTAAAGTGCCTGCGACTCCGGCAGCTTGAGCATCACCGCCACATCACCCAGGTTGCTCACCGTCTGATGCTGGCGGGTGTAGCCTTCCTGCCGGGCGGTGGGCAGCCTGTCCGCCAGTAGCCCTGCAACGTGCTCGGCCACCGCCTGCATGGCCTGCGGGGTCCAGTGGGTGTCCGTGGCCAGGTATTGCGCCTCGCCCCGCTGTTTGCGCTGCACGAGAAGGGGGCCGGGATCGTACACCATGACACCCGCCTCGCGCAAGCGCTCCATGAACCGCTCGTAAGAGGGATTCTGCAGCGGAGCGGACACACCCTCGAACCCACTGGCCAGTTGCTCTGGATGAATCTGGGCCTTGCCGGGTGTGGGCATGAGTACCAGCATGATGCCGCGTGCTGCAAGCTGCTCGTTCAGTTGCACGATGGCGGGCAGGGGATCGGCTGAGCGGCCCTCAAAGCGCTCGATCTGCGCCAGCCGGCGCTCATCGAGGAAGGGCGGCCCCGTCAGGTAATCGACCGCCGGCTTGTAGAACAGCCAGCCGTGGCGGCCGACGATGGCCTGCTCGTTACCAGCGCCACCAATCGCTGTCAGCATCCATTGAACGCGCGGAATGAGCCAGTGCGCCAGCTCTGAGCGCTCCTCCACACTGGTTTCAAAGGCCTTGATCTGCTCGGGTGATGGCAACAGCGCATAGGCCTCCCACCAGCTTCGCACCTGCTTGATCTGATCGAGCGATGGCACAAACTCGTGCACTTCATAGATGGGCGGGAGAATCGATGCGACAGGTGTACTGGACTGCGTCCAGTTGAGCAGCGACACGATATGCTGGCCCACCGGCACGCTCAGGATGGTCAGCAGAAAGCCAATCACCAGCATGGCGGCGGTGCGGCGGCCGATCGTCGTATGGCCGAGCTCGATCGCCGCCACCTCCTCGCGACTGAGACGGCGCCGGGCAGCAGGCGCTGCGGGCGGGCCGGTGGGCGACGTTTTTGTCATCACATCCGTCATGGTGAATCGGCTCAGAAGATGAAGTAGATGAACGGGTTGTACGACTGGCTTTCCAGCAGCACCAGGGAAATCCACAGCAGCAGCAGGCAGGCCGCAGCGCGCAGTGGCCCGATGCGCCGGGTCCAGTCCCAGCTCTGCGGCCCGATGAAGACCACCACCAGGGCGACTGCCACCATCAGGAGGTAGTAGGGCGCCAGTACCTGCCCGCTGACCAGGCCAGCTCCGGCCTGCGGCAAGCCCATGCCAAACATGGCCCCGAGGTAACTGAGTGCGTGGTCGAGATCCGCCGCCCGGAAGAAAACCCAGGCAATGGTCACGATCAGGAAGGTGATCACCACCCGTGCCGCATGGGGCAGCCGCGCATAGAAGCTGTCTTTGCCCATCGCGCGTTCAAGGGCCAGCCAGCCGCCATGGATGCCCCCCCAGATCACGAATGTCCAGGCCGCGCCGTGCCACAGTCCGCCGATCAGCATGACCAGGGCCAGGTTGACATAAGTGCGTGAAGGGCCACGGCGATTGCCACCCAGTGGGATGTAGAGGTAATCGCGCAGCCATGTCGAGAGCGACAGATGCCAGCGCTGCCAGAATTCGGTAATGGAGGTGCTCTTGTACGGGCTGTCGAAGTTCTTGGGGAAGACAAATCCCAGCATCAGCCCCAAGCCAATCGCCATGTCGCTGTAGCCGGAGAAGTCGAAATATATCTGCATGCCATACGCGATTGCCCCGTACCAGGCGTGAAAGGTTCCGACGCTGCCGGCATCAAAGCAGGAATCGGCAACTGCGCCGCACGGATTGGCCAGCACCACCTTCTTGAACATCCCCAGGGAGAACAGTGCTGCCCCGCGGGCAAACTTCTGAAGGGTGTGGGAGCGCTGGCGCAACTGATCCGCCACTTCCTGGAAGCGGATGATCGGGCCGGCCACCAGTTGCGGAAACATGGAGATATAACAGGCGAAATCAATGGGATTCCGCATGGCGCGGGCTTCGCCACGGTAGACGTCGATGGTATAGCTCATCGACTGGAAGGTGTAGAAGCTGATCCCCAGGGGCAGCACCACCCGGAGCGTGGTATGCCACTGCCCCTGCTCCAGGCCCAGCCACGTCATGAGGCCGTTATAGCTGTCCACCCCGAAATTGAAGTACTTGAAGAACCCCAGCAGGCCGAGGTTGGTCACGATGGAGATCACCAGCGCTGCCTTTTGTCCGCGCGTGCGCGGTCCGCCGGGCGTCAGTTGTTCGATCGGCGTGCGCCAATCCCACAGGCGTCTGGCCAGCGCCAGACCGGCGAAGTAGTCAATCGCCGTCGAGAACAGCATCAGCGCCATGAAGGCAGGGTTGGCCCACCCGTAGAACAGGTAGCTCAGGATGGTCAGGCCCAGGTGCCGTGCCCACCGTGGCAGCAGATAGTAGACCCCCAGCGCCAATGGCAGGAAGTAGAAGACAAATACATGTGAACTGAAGACCATGCAGCCTCGGGGAGCAAAAGGGTCTGTCGCCAGCCAGTATACTTAATGTACAATTCGGTACATGGAGAATAAAATCCTCATTTGCATTTGCAACATTACCCGGCACTTGGAAGTAATATCGTAGAAGCCGTAGGGCGTTGAGCGCGTGTGCAGATAATGGACATCTTGTCAATCAGCGGTTCTGGCGGGGCATCCATCGCCAGGGAGGTACGGATATGAGCAAGCACGGTCGATTCATGTGCCTGGTTGCCTGGGGATGGCTTGCTGTCTCGCTGAGCGTGGGAGCCGCGGAGGGCGCGGTGCAGGTGCAGAAGCAGGGGGATGACTATGTCATCTCGACCGATGTCTACAGCGCCCGCATCAATGGCAAGACCGGCATGATGGATCGGCTGAGCATCGGCGAGGTTGCCGCCCTGGAAGGGATGGAGATTGACCTTGAACGACGCCAGTTTGAGCGGGTGGAGGTCACACAGCAGGGGGCAGACCGCATTGAGGTGCAGATTGCCGCCCGCGAGGGGGAGCAACTGACGGAACAGGCGCTGGTGCTCGCGTATCAGGTCGAGGAGGCCACGCTGACGCTGACGGTCAAGGCCAGTGTGAAGGGCACGGTGGCCGGCCGCGGTCCACGGTTCACCATCGGGCGTGAAGCCCAGATGTGCCGGTCACTGGACTATAAGGAAGCCGTGCCCATGCCATCACTGCAGGGGCAGCATCCGTGGACGCGAGTCAAGTACTTTTACAGCAACGGCGCGACCCTGGGCCTGCTGAATTCCGGGGCTGGCAATCCGTTCAATCCGAATGAAAACGGGCAGGTAGGCCAGTGGACCTATGCCCGCGGCGGCTTTGTCCCTAACTCCAACTACACCTACACCTTTATCTGTGATCGTGGCGATGGCACACGGGTGCTGGGCTCCCCGGCGATGAAGGTGCTGGAGTCGGCGACACCGGCCGTCTACTGGCAGGGTGAGCCGATTGAGGCAACCCTGCAACTGGCGCGCGAACATTACGAGAAACTGGCCGGCCTGAAGGATCTGCACATCAAGGTTGAGGTACAGGATGTGTTTGAGCAGGTGGTGTACACCGGCAAGGTGCCGCTGAGCCTGCAGGGGGATGTCGTTGAAGTGAAGGTGCCGCTGGGCGTGGAGAAGCTGGGGTGGTACCGGGCCTTCTTCAGTGTCGTGGATCCAGATAACAGCCTGCTGGAAGCCCGCGAACGGCTCATCTTCGCGGTGCTCAAGCGCCAGCCCCATATGGGTGAATCGTTTGCCAACCAGATCCAGACCGACTACACGATCGGCCTGGGGCGGATCCGCCTGCATCCCCATGATCCGGCCAAAGTGGCCGCCCAAGTGGCCGAGGCTCGCCAGCAGGCCGAGGGCACGGACGTGATGGTGAGCTGGCAGATCGACGGGCCGCCCCGTGGTGTGGGCAAGGATCCGAAAAAGTTTGGCGAATATGTCGCCCAGATCTTCACTGCGGCCGAGGGAGGCATTGAGCGGATCGAGATTATCAACGAGCCAGATGGCAACTACCAGCCGCGTGAATACATTGACACCTTCCTGCGGCCTGCCTACGAGGCGATCAAGCGCGTGTCACCCGACACCAAGGTGATTGGCCCGGTGACCTGCGGCATTGGGGATCAGCAGCTGGCCTACCTGGAACAGCTCTATGCCCTGGGGCTCAAGGAACTGACAGATGAGCTGTCATTCCATCCCTATGCCGGTAACTTTGATGATGGGGACGCCGTCCAGCGCATGCAGCGGCTGAAGCAAATCATCGCTGCTCATGGTGATGAGCATAAGAAGCTGCATTTCACCGAGGCCGGATACTTTCACCAGGGCTGGGGCGATGTGGCCGCGCTGCGGGAGGTCATCAAGCTGGCGGTTTCGCAATACGCCTGGCAGAACGCCATCCTGGGCATCGATCATCGTCACAATTTCTACTACTTCACCGACTCCATGGGCTACTACAACATGTGGCTCAGGTCGCGGCAGCTTACCCCGGCGGCGGTGGCATTGCGCCAATACACCAGCCTCGTGAAAGGCCAGGAGCAGGCGCGGCAACTGGACCTCGGCTCCCTGGAGGCCGTTCGCGGCTTCCTCTATCCGGGCAAGGAACATCAGGTGGTGGTGCTGTGGACCGCCGGCAACCGGATTCCAACCGGCGCACCCGATCCCACCACCCGCATCACGCTGGAAACCAATGCCACCCAGGTGGAGCGATTTGATTGCTTCGGCAACCCGATGGAGGCCAGCATCGCCGCAGGCAAGCTGGAACTGGAGGTAGGCACCTATCCCACGTACCTGGTCCTGCCAGGCAGCGCAACGGTTCGCGCTGTCCCCGAGAACTGGGGGACCAATGTCGCGCTGGTGAGCCTTGGCGCGATCGCGGAAGCCAGCAGTGAGCAGGGCACCGCCCCGGCGGTTTCGGCCATCGATGGCAACACCGCATCGGGTACCTCCTGGCGCAGCGAGGTGGCCAATGACCTTCCACAAACCCTCACCGTGTCGCTGGCCAGTCCCGCCATGATCGATCGCATCGGGCTCTGGAGCTACTCCGCACGCGGCTATGACGTGGAGGTGATGGGCGCTGATGGCCAGTGGAAGCAGGTACTTTCCCGGCGTGAACAGCCCTGGACCCGCTTTCGCAATGAGCCAATCGAGCCAGTCATGACTGACCAGGTCCGCCTGACGATCATCGACAGCCATGGTTCCTATGCCGAGGTGGCCGAGTTGCAGCTGTTTTCCTCTACCAGCAGCGCTGAATCTGTTGGTGACCTGGTCAATTGGGCGCTCAAGAGCAATGGTGCTTCGGCTGTCGCCTCGTCGGAGCTGGTTAAAGAGGTGACGGTTGCCGAGCAGGATTACGGCGCCAAACAGCCCCGCATCCGGCAGGTTACGCTGGAAGGCAGGGCGGAACACGCCATTGATGGCAAACGCACCGTGAAAATCTGGCCTGATTTCTTCCCCACCACCTGGATGGCAGCGCCGGGGTCTGAGCTGCCCCAGTGGCTGGAAATTCGCTTCGACCAGCCGCGTACACTTCGCTCGATCACCGTTTACACCGTTGCCTTCGCCTCCTGGACCCCCGATTCCAGCGGCATCCGTGACTGGGATGTCCAGATCTGGGAAAACGGCAAATGGGTGACGATGGAGAGTGTTCGCGGCAATACCAGGGTTTCCAAGACCACGCGCTTGCCCGAACCCAAGACCACTGACCGCATCCGAATCCTGGTCACGGGCACCAATGATGATGAGGGGGCGGTGGGCATCATGGAAGTGGAAGCGTACGGCCCGCGTTAACTCGCCCGGCACGGCAGCGGGCGGATGGACCTGGCAGCAATGATTCTGCCCACCGTTCATTAAGTCTGTGCCAGGTGATGGAGTGCGGCAGGGGGGGAAACCCGAAGCCCCGGCGACGGCAATAAACCGGCAGAGGAACTGACAATGAAACGCATGCAACGCGAACAATGGCTGGTGGCTTTCCTGGCGGGCATGGTGATGCTGTTGACTGTGGTTGGCAGTGCCCGCGCACAGTCCACACCGAGCGCGGATGCCGATGAAGTCCTGGTCTATCCGCTGCTTCCAGATGGATCGATCATGCATTGGCTGGCCATCAGCCCCCTGCCCTACAACGTAGCGTACATCGCAGATTCGATGAGCTACGATCCGTTTCTCAGGGAGGGACAAAGCGAACTGACCATCCGCCCCCGTGTGGGTGATCGGGTCAGGGGGCGTACCTGGCGCAAGATGCACTACTCGGGAAGTGTGGTTGGCCCGACGATGTGCGAGCTGTTCGCCGTCTCCGGCCGTGGCTTCAACTTCGCCCTGACCGTCAGCGTGGTGTATATCTACAGCCCGCAGGACCGCCCCAATGCCATCTTTTCCGGCTCGGCTGATGATGGTCTGAAAGTGATCCTCAACGGCGAAAAGATCTGGTCCAACCAGATTCAGCGCTCGCCGACCTACGATTCGGACCAGGCGCCTGCGCCGCTGCGGAAAGGGTGGAATACGCTGGTCTGCGTTGTCGACCAGGCCGTTGGCGGGCACTTGCTGACTGCCCGCTTCCTCGATGGCGGCGAGCCGGTTCGCGACCTGGAACTGGCGCTGGATCCGCCGGCGGACAATGCCAAGCGCCATCCGGCCGAACAGTACAACCGCCAGGCCACCGAAGCGATTCGGCTGGCCGATGACTTGCGCGGCCAGGGTCAGCGCGAACAGGCGCTGGCCGCCTATGATCAGGTGCTGACATCATTTGCGTTGTCGGATGTGGCTGCACGCGCTGCCTACGCCAAGGCGGGTATCCTCTATGACCTGGATGATCCGTCCCGGAGCATGAACCAGCCCCGTGAGGCGGCGGCTGTCCTCCAGCAGATGCTGGAGCGTTACCGGCATGATCCGCTGGCGCCGTACGCGCTGCTGGACCTGGGGCGTATCCAGGCATCAGCGCTTCAGGACCTGGACGCCGCCGAGGCCGCATTCACCCGCTTTGAGAGCGAGTATCCCGAGGCAGACCTGGCTGCCAATGCGCTGGTGGAGCGCGGCCGGCTGCTGGTGCAGCGCCGGCAGTTTGAAGAGGCCATCCTTACGTATCGTCGCGCTATGAAGGCCTACCCGGAGAGCGATCAGGTGATGGTTGCCACGGTGGCCATCGGCGATGCCTATGCCGCCGCTGGCGAGAAGGACAAGGCTACGCGGCAGTATGGGGTAGCTCAGGATATGGCACGTGACTGGTACGAGAACAAGTATGGTGTAGATGTGGGCAAGCAGGCGTGGCTGCGGGAGATTCTTGAGTACCTCCGCGTGCGCACGCAGGACTGACCGCCCACTGGATCTGGCAGGACATGACAAGACTGACAAGGAAGGCCATGGCATCCTCAACTACCTCCAAGCCGGCATTGCTGCCGCCACGCAAGCGCGTTGTGGCAACCGTGCGGCAGTGGGTGGCGGAGGGACGGCTGTCGCGTGGCGATTTGTTGCCCACCGAGCAGGAACTCTGCGCACAACTGGGGGTATCTCGTGGCACCGTGCGGGCTGCGCTGCAGCAACTGGAGGATGAGGGGCTGCTCGAAGGCCGTGCCGGCAATGGCCGGGTGCGGGCGCGAACGATCCGTGCAGCCGGTGTAGGCGCCACGGGCCTCATGGCCAACACGATTGTGCTGGTGACGCATCTGCCGGATGTCGATCGCCCTGAAGCTGATGAAGGTACCCTGGGGGCGATCGACACCGCCATCGCTGCGGCAGCGCGGGCTGCGGGCAAACATCTGCTGGCCCTGCACGGTGAAGCACTCAACGATCGTGACATGGGGCTCCTGCTGGATGATCCGCCCATGGGCGTGGTGGTGGGCGGCGCGGTTGCCGACTATGCCCCCCGGCGAGATGTCCTGCTCCGGCTCGTAGGGCGGGTGCCGCTGGTGGTCAACAGCGGCGATGCGCTGTGGGAAGGGTGCGACCGGGTGATTTCTGACCATGCTGCCGGTGCTTACGAACTGACGCGCTGGGCGCTGGGGCAGGGGCGCCGGCGACTGGTGTGCCTGTGGCCCAAGCCGCCGCTGCATTACTGGGTACACCAGCGCATGGAAGGCCATCGCCGTGCGATGGCCGAGGCGGGCGTTGAAGTGCTTCCACCGTTGCATCTGCAGCACGAATGGGATGCCAATGATCACAGCGCGGAAGCTTTCAACGTGCGGGTGCGCGAGGTGGCCGGCCTGCTTGTGGACCAGCTCATCCCGCAGCCGCGCATCGACGGGATCCTGGCCGCCAGCGACCACGTGGCCTATGTGGTCGCCGCCGCGTGTCGCCTGTGCAACATCAAGGTGCATGAGCAGGTGCTGGTCATGGGGTACGACAATGCCTCGGCGTGTCCCGAGCGCGCTTTCGAATCGACCGGACCGGCCGCGACGGTTGACAAGGCCAATGCCGCGGTCGGCAGGCGCATGATCAGTCTGCTGCTTGAGCGCATTGCCGGCAAGCTGCCCGCGGAGTACCAGTTGATTCGATCAGCGCCCGCCCTCGTTGTGCCAACCGTACGCTAGCAGACCTTACCTCTCAGCGGTGATACCGGAACAGGTGCCTGAGCAGGATGCTGGTGCCGTGGCTGGCCTCAGCCGGCCAGGCACCCCGGCGCAGAACACATCAGATGATCAGCGAACCACCAGCCGCCAGCGTCCGGCGCAGTTCGCCCACGTCCAGATCGGCAATCGCCTTGTCCTGGTGCAGTGCCAGATAAGCTGCCACGCCTGCGGCCTCGCCAGTCTGGTTCATGTTGACCATCACGCGAACGGCACCGTGGGCAAGGGTGTCAGCGTCAAGCATGCGGCCGGCAACGATGAGATTGTCAAAACCGTCTGCGGGCAGCAGACTTCGGAAGGGGATCTGATAGAAGGTCGGATCGCTGGGGGCGGGAGGACGCCAGCGCGACTTCTCCGCCGGCACATCCGGGCGCATGTATACCTGCTCGCCATTGAGATAGCGGAAGGTGATGCCCGGCCGGTCGTGGTGATGGACATCAACCGGATACGAACCATTGGCAATGGCATCCTCGAAGCGACGACCCATGAGGATGTCGTCACCGGTCAACTGGTATCGGCAGCGGACGTGCCGGGTTTCGCGGATGCCAATGCGCGCGGGAAGTGCCTGAAGTGAAATCCGGGCATCCGGGATGTACTTGCGGACAATGTCCATCAGGGCGCGGACCTGGCGCCGGCCCTCGATTTCTGCACGGGTGAGGCTTGCGGCATCGGCGCAGTCAGCCCCGAAGACGCGTGTGCCGGCGTACATCTGGCTATGGCCATACGGCGGAATGGAGGCCCCCCAGGCAAACCCCTCGGGCAGATTGAACTCCGCTCGGTGATCGCGCAGCACTCGGGACAGTTCGCCACCGTCCAGCGCGCCGGCCAGGACAGCGCACGTCGTCGATGGCTGCGGCTCAGCGTTGGTGTAGGTTTCCAGCCCGAGGCGATGGCACAGATCTCCATCCCCGGTGGCATCGATGAACATGCGCGCCCGGATCGCCTGTCGGCCAGACTTGTTCTCAACGATCACCCCCACCAGGCGTCCATCCTTCACATGCGGCGCAACGAACAATGTATGCAGCAGTGGAATCACGCCTGCTTCGGTCAGCAGCTCATCCAGTTCGATTTGCAGCTCCGGCGGGCTGAATGTCCAGTGCTCGCGCGGGTTTTTGCCCCTGGTGACGGCATCGCGCTGGCCAAGGCGCTCCATCGTTTCCACTGTGAGCCCGGCGATGATCTGACGCTCATGGACGGTGTCGTACGGTGAATGCCAGATATTGACCAGCGACAGCGTCGCTACGCCGCCAAAGCAACCGGCCTTTTCCACCACAGCCACCCGGCATCCCAGGCGCGCGGCACGGATGGCGGCGAACAGTCCAGTGCAACTTCCACCCAGTACCAGTACATCCACATCCAGCACGACGGGTGTGTGACGGGCCGGCTCGTGAAATTGATCCCTCATACCAGCACTCCTATCGCAGAGCCTAGAGCGGCCTTAAGACCAAGCGCAAGTAACAAAGCGAATGCATGGAGTACAGCTGCATAGGATGCCGAAGCATGTCCGGCACAGCACGTGTTCCTGATGGCTTGATCATGCTCACGATGCGTGGACTACCGCCTGGCCAGCCGGGCACCCGCGGTCTGTTGCAGGCATCACGACTGGCCAGGCAGTAATCACCAGAACACTTGGCTGCCGGCGTCGAGTCATTGCGGCTCATACAGCAGCGCGGCATCGCTGGCCAGTTCTAGCTCATGCGCGGTGACAACTTCGTCGAGCTTGCCGGGATGCCCTTCGTAGGCTTCGAGCGTCAACTCGCGGACCGCCCCGGGCTTCAGGCTGGCGTTGTCGGTGAGTGTCCTGTTAATCAGGCCCCACTGGTAGACACGAATGGTCTGACCGTCCTCCACCTTCGGCCCGTTCCACTCCTCGCTGCGCTGCATGACCTCGCGCACCTTGTACTCATTGACGATCAGCGCCTCGGTATAAGGTGCGATCGACTCGGGCGTGGGTGCGGTGGAAACCGCCAGCAGTTCCGCGCGCACCGTGATGCGCGGCAGGGGCCTGATGGCTGACTGGATGATAGTGTAGTGCTTGCTCACCTCCTCAGGCGTGAGCGCCCGGGCGTAAAGGGCCATGTTGCGCATCCGTCCGCGCCAGCGCTGGCGGCCGCTGTTGTGACTGCCGCCGAAGACCAACTCGCCGTAGCCCCATTTCAGGTCGCCTGTCACCTGGTCGCTATCCACTACCTGCTTGCCATCAACATAGGCCTTCAGCTTACCCGGCTCGTAGGTGACAACCACGTGGTGAGGATCGGTGTCGCTGAGAGTGAACAGCTCAATCACCGGGGCCCGGCCATGGAGGGCATTGGTGGTCGGGTTGCCGTTCATGTCCAGGAAGTTGTCGGCGGTGCGAATGCTGGCAACCAGCTTGTCATCCTGCTGCCCGAGCAGAAAGTTCCAGTCGCCATCGTGCCAGGCGCTGCAGTTGATGATGCGGCGGGGGAAGTTGCCCTGGGCCGCGGCCTGCGATTGCTCTTCGGGTTGAATCACCGCCTCCATCGTAAAACGGTTGGCGGCAATCACCTGGTGAAAGTCCATGCCCTGGCCTGTCTGGGCAAAAAAGCCGGTGCCTGCCTGGTCCCCTGCAAGGCGCAGCCACCCTTCGCGGTCGTAGCTGCCCTTGAGACGGCTGGGGAGCACGCGGTCGTTCTTGGGATCATGGACGACATTGTTCGCACGGGCGGATTCCCACCGATACACGATGCCCTCATGATTGATGGGCCACGCCGGCACCGTCACCTCCAGCGGGGCAGCGCTGATCGGATTCGGCTGCTGAGCAAGATCGGTGAAACCTTCCAGGTACACCTGGGTGCTGCCGGCCAGTGGCTTGGCAAGTGCCACCTGCAACTGGCGGCCGGTAACGCTTAAATTCGCCTGCGCAACCGCGGTGCCATCGGCCAGCCGCACTTTGCCATCACCGGTGACGGCTTCGTCAAAGCTGATCAGCAGGTACCCGGGATTCACCACCTGGACCGTGGCCGTGGGCGCCCGGCGCGGCTCAACCGTCACCTGTGCCCGGTAACGCTGATCGCCCCGCTGCGCGATCACGGTAAACACACCCGGTTCTGTGAAGGTATGCTGGAAACGCGGGCCCGTGCTGCCGGAATTGCCATCGCCCACGCGCCAGGACCACTCCGATCCCGCGAGTCGAGCATCGGCGATGTCCACGGTGAAAGGAGCTTCGCCCCGGTAATAGCCCAGCAGTTGATCATCTGAATTGGCCCAGGCGCCACCGGGGCGGTCGAAGGTGCCTGCCCGATTGCCGGTGACATTGATCTGCCGCTTTTGCACCCAGTTGTAGAGCATGGCATCCGAGAACTGGATGACGTGAGTGGATTCGCCCACCAGCGGGGCCTGCTTGACCGTGATCCATTCCATGTCATTGCGGGACCAGCGAAAGTGCTGCCATGCCCATCCCAGCTTCGCCCGCTCTTTGACGCCTTTTGTCGGATCGCCATCCCATTCGCTGATGCGGAAGCTGTGCTGTCGGCGGGCATGCATGTCCACCAGGCTGCACACAGTGTGGGTGCCATCGTTGGAGGCGAACATCGTCCCATCCGGGGACATGCCGATGCCACAGCCGGGCGCCCAGACCGGCACGCTGTACAGGTCGCCATCCCCGCGGGCCAGGTCATAAATGACAACCGCATAGTTGTCCGTGCGCTTGACAAAATAGCCGGAGGTGGGGGTTGCATCGGGCGACAGCGCGAACTCGCCGGCCACGGCACGATTGAAAGTCACGACCACTTCGTGCTTTTTGCTCTGCAGATCGATGCGCTTCAACTCATTTTCATGGCTCGTGTAATAGAGCCACCGGCCGCCATCGGTGGCGGGCCACTGCAGTCCGGTTGAAGCAGGCTCGCCCTTTTTCATCTTGCCTTCGGCAATGAAGCGCCCCAGTTCGGTGATGTTCCCGCCATCACTATTCATGATGCCAAGGGTGCCATCCGCCCGGCAGAAGGCGATCCGCTGCCCAAAAGGGCCGATATGGGCTTCGGTAATGCCAGGTGTTGCACTGTACAGGACCTTGCTGTCGCGCACGGTGCCGTTGGACAGGTCATAGCGCACCAGTTCCCCGGGTGTGGACCCATCATGGATGTTGCCATTCTCGTTCGACTGGTGCCGGATGGTGATGACATAGCCGTCAAAGGCCGAGACCCATCCAGGGAGCCCTGCCAGCAGGCAGACAATGAGAGCGATCAGGCGGTGCTGAGATTTGAACATGTCTCGGTCTCCGACAAGGTCCGCGACGCGGTATGTGGTGCAGGCGATGAACTTGGTCACTGCCGACAGTGTTGCACAATACTATCAGAATTGGTCAAGACAACCATAAAATGGACTGATCGTATCAACACACAGATTGGCCACGTGTAAATACGGAGCAACGAGCGGAGTGTTGTGAGGATTTATGTAATTTTCTGAGCGGCAACGTTCGTTGTACAATTTGTGCAATAAGGCATTTGGCTCGGGTTTGCCCACATGGCTTATCTCTACTCCATTACACCGATGCGCCTCGAGCGGGAGGAGCAATCCATCCTCCGCGCCTGCCGGGCTCAGGGGATCGACCACATCAGCCTGTTGGCGGCGGTGACGGGCAAGCTGACGGATACACCCCAGCGCCTGGCGATGTGCCGACAGCGCCTGGAAGCCGCGGGGCTGCGGGTATCGGCCATGGTTTTCGCCATCGGCCATCCCGCGATGGGCCAGTATTACGATGCCCAGGGACGCCCGCCGCATCCGACCCGCTTCTACACCGGTCCGCGCGTGCTGGCGGGGCAGGCCGGGGATGCGCTGCTGCCTCCCAACTGGCAGTACGCCATCAATGAACATGGCAATCCCGTCTATTGCTGTGCGTGTGCGAATGACGCCTGGCTGATCGACAATCAGCGCATCGCCACGGAACTGGCTGAGGTGTTTGACACGATCTGGTATGACGATGAGTTCCGGCTGGATGGTGACCAGGGGGCTGGGGCACCGCACACCAGCACCGCCGTCTGCTACTGCGATGCCTGCCTGGCCCGGCTTGCTGCGCGCCTGGGGCGAAGTGTTACGCGGCAGGAGATTATTACGTACCCCGATCTGCATGAAGCGTGGATTGAGGACAAGGTTGACCGGCTCACGTTCGGGTTTCAGCAGATTGTCCATGCGTGCCGGGCAGCCAATCCGAAGGTGTCGGTAGGGCTGATGGTGCGCTGGGGAGGCGAGGAGCGGGATGGTATCGATATCGATCGACTCCGCCCGATTTTGGGGGATCAGCCCCTCCTGCGGGCAGGAGAGGGGCATTTTGGCGATGCCGAGTATGCCCGGCCGGTGTCGCAGGTGATGGAATACCTGGCCTGCGCGTATCACGTCAGCTGGTTCCCGCGCCAGACGAGTGTCCTCAGCGAAACAACCTACTTCGCTCCCATGCCAAGGCATGCCATTGTCAAAAAGGCGGCGTTGGCCCTGGCGGCTGGGGCGGGTGAACTCGCTTACTGCCCGTGCGTGGATGGTTTTGTCTCGTATCAGTGGTTTATTGAGCATGATCGGGCGTTGCTGGCACGCTGCGCAGAGGGGTTCGCGGACAAGTCGGCTTTGTACCGGCCGATCCGGCTGGTGCGTACGCCAGCCGCCGGACACGGGGACCCGCGGCCGGAGCAGCGGATGCATGACCGGCGGTATTTCCCGCTGTTTTCCCTGGCGGGACTGAACTGCACAGTGTTGCGGCAGGGAAGCTGGCGCGATCCGGGGTGCGGTCCACTGGCAATTACCGGGCGGGCCGCGTGGGACTGCACGCTGAACGATGGCGAGACTCTCATCATCGACGGCACCGCGCTGCTGGAAGAGACACCGCTCAACGCGGCCCTGGGCATCCGGCAGGTGCGCGCGGCGGATGATTCCGGACGGGTGGAGGTGAGCGGCCCGTTTGCGCAGGAGGGCCTGCTGCTGCGGCGGGGAAACACATGGATCATTCCCTATGTATGGCATGCCCTGCCACCAGAGCGAATGCCCGAAGTGCTTCGTGCCATACGACATGCGCTGGGGCCTGTGGTGGGCTCGGCTTATGTCGAAGGGGATCTCGACGTCATGGTGGTGCATCATCGCGGCGAGAAGGCGGATGCCCTGATGCTGGTCAACCTGGTGGGCGAGACACGGCGCGTGCGGCTGCATCTGCCGGGCGATCGTCCCACACTGACCGAGTGGCAGGGCGATACCACCGATCATCAGCTGGTGCTGGGGCCACATGAAATCCGGCTGTTGCAGGGACGGTGAGAAACGAGTTCCAACGTGAAGGATCAGGTCGATGAGCGGCTACGCGAAGGCAGAAGTTCGACATCACAACGGTGTTCCCACCCTGTTCGTCAATGATCAGCCGCTGCATGGCATGACCGCCACCAGCACTGCGTTCAACGATCCGCAGGTGGTATGCGATTTTGTCGCCGGCGGCGTCGAGATCATGATGATCTGGATCGAGATCGGCATTAAGTGCTGGAAGGGGCCGGGGCAGTACGACTGGACCTATGCCGAGGAAAAGCTGCGGTTTTTTGAAGAACACTCAGCCGACACCAAGTGGATCATCCGCGTTCGGCTTGGTCTGGTGGCCGAGTGGTTCCGGCATGCCTTTCCTGAGGAAGTGCATAATCCGCCGCCACGCGATGCGACCATGTCAGTCAGCAACATTATTTCATCCATCTGGCTGGAGCAGGTGACTGAGGTCGTGCGGGCGTTCGTGAAGTGGCTCCAGACAACGCGCTGGGCGCCGCGCATTATCGGATTCATGCTCAACGCCGGGGCCACGGAGGAGTGGCTGATCATCGACACTGCTGACACGACGCGCGGCATGTATCACCCGGCGAGCGTGCGCGAGTTTCGCGCCTGGCTGGGCCGCCGCTATGGCAATGATGTGGCGGCATTGCGCAATGCCTGGAATGACCCCAAAGCAAGTTTCGACAAAGCCCATCCGCCTGTAGGGCAAATGCGCAAGGGAAGCCATATCTGGGGCCCTTATTCGCTGCGTGATCCCCGGCTGGAGCGGCCGGCGACCGACTATTACATCTTTCTCAATGAGACCCTGTCCGATTACCTCATCCACCTGTGCCGGGCTGCCAAGGAATCGGCCGGCACGCCGATTATTTGCGGCGGATTTCACAGCTATCTTTGGTGGGAAACCGGTGTCTACTCTTATACGCAGGAGTATGGCCATACGCTCATTCAGAAGCTCAATGCCAGCCCCTGGGTCGATTTTGTCTCTGATATCACCAGCTATGACAACCGCTATCCTGGCGGCCCTTCCGGTTACCTGTCCCTGCCGCACAGCCTGAACCTCAACAACACGCTGCACTACACCGAGGTCGATCTGCGCACCGTCTCCAATATGACACCCGAACAGCGCGAGGCATGGAAACGGGTGGATCCATCCACCATTCCCCCGCGCACTGCCGAACCCGCGCTGCCGGACCGCCAATGGAAATGGACGCTGGGCTACTGCGGTCGTGATGATGATGAGCAGGTTGCGCTGCTGCGACGTGAACACCTGCACAACCTCATCACCGGCACACCCTACTGGTGGTTCGACATCGCTGGCCACGACTACCAGGCCCCGCCGCTGGTGCAGGAGATGAAGCGGCTGTCCGACTGGGGTAAGCAGGCAGTGAACTGGGATCGCCGCTCGATCAGCCAGGTGGCGTTTATCTGTTCCGAAGACACGCCCATGCGCCAGGCAGCGATGAATGGCGAATTGTTGCGTTTTGAGCTGGAGTCCAACCACACGCTTCTGATCGACCTGGCCGCCCGTGGATGGGGGGTGGCAGGGGTACCTTTCGATACCTATGAACTGCATGACCTGGCCCATCCCAACTTCCCCGGCGACCAGTACAAGTTGCTTGTGTTCGTCAACTGTGCCTATGTGTCCGATCGTGCCGCCGCCGGCATCCGCCGTTGGCAGCGCGATGGCCGTGTTTTCTGTTGGACTTTTGCCTCAGCGGTGATGGACGACCAGCGCCTGGACCCAGCCCTTGCTGAGCCGCTGATCGGCATGCGGCTCGGCTGGCGCAATCAGCGCCAAAACATTCACATCCTGATGGACAGCCGGTCGCATCCACTGCTGGAGGGTGGGCAGGCACTGAACTTCGGGACAGAGGGATCGGTTGGCCCGGTTTTCTTCGCCGATGATCCCCAGGCGACGGTACTGGGACGACTGCGCGATGGAGGGGAAGCAGGTTTCACCCTTCGCGAACACCAAGGCTGGCGCAGCATCTACCTGGCCATGCTGAACTTCGGCCCCGCCCTCATGCGCAACCTCACCCGCTTTGCCGGCGCGCATGTCTGGTGCGAAACGGATGATGTGCTGTATGCAAATCAATCACTGCTCAGCCTGCACACCGCATCATCGGGATACAAACGGATCTATCTGCCAGCGTCTGCGTATGTGACGGATCTGCTGACCGGGGTTCGCACATCAACCCCCGTTCAAGACATCAATATCGAACTTCCCGCCTACCGCACTGCGGCATGGCGCACTGAATACATTGGCTGATGCACTGAGAGGAGATCGTCATGGGTTGGAGAACCTTTGGATTGCTGTGCATGGCGTGCGTATTGACCCTGTCTGCCGCTGCCCAGGGCCAGCAGCAAAAGATACGTGTTCTTTTCGTGGGAGGTGACTGGAAGTCACAGTTGCCCGAGTTCAATGGGACCGCCATGCGCGGGTACTTCGTGCGCGACGCGGTTGAGAAGGCCGCGCCGGGCCGGTTCGATTTCACGCTCTGGACCAGCTACGAATTCCTGCAATACGGTGATTCGCAGACGCTGGGTCAGTTCGATGTGCTCATGGTTGGCGACATCATGGGCCAGAGCGTGACCCCACGGCTGGTGAAAGCGATGGACGACTTCGTCCGCGCTGGTGGCGGGTTCTGGTACTGTGACAATCACAAGGCGTTCAGCTTTTACTCAGTGGAGAAAAGCTTTGACAGCATCCTGCCGATCGCTGTCCGACCATTCCGGCCATATGAGCCCGGCGTCAGCCAGCCCCAGGTAAGTGGTGAGGTGAAGGTCGTGGCCGAAGCCGCCGATCATCCTGTCCTCAAGGGGCTGGATGTGGCCTCAGCGCCGCCCCTCAAGAGTGCCCGTTACGGTGATCTGCACGAAAAAGCGACCGTTATTGCCAAGGCTAACAGCGGAGAACCGATCTGGGTGGTGCGTGAAGTTGGCCGGGGTCGTACGCTCTGGACCGGTGGTGTCTTTGCCAGTGATGAGGCCTCTTCCGAGTTTGCCACCTGGCCACAGATCGGACAGTTCTACGCGCAGGGGCTGGCGTGGCTTGCGGAAAACGCGCCAGCGAACCATCAGCCGCTGACGAAGGTGACCGCCGAGGGCACCCTGACGGTCAGCGTGGATAAGACTGGACCGGAGCTGACCAGCAAGCACTTTGGCATTCACGGCCAGGAGACTGCTCCAGGCGCGCGGCCGATGACCGGCGAGGATCTGGAACTGTACAAGGCGCTCAATCTTGATGGCACCTTTGCCCGCACCAGCGCCTACATGGGAATCAAGCGACAGCCCAAAGGCCGCTCCCATGAGATGATGGATGATGGCACCGACCTGACTCAATTTGACCCTGACAAGTATGACTGGGCATCGGCTGATGCGGTTGTCGCCGACCTGAAGCGCATCAACGCCGAAGCCCTGTTCCTCTATTGGGTGCCCTGGAAGCGCACTGACTGGGCATTGCTCGATCCGGCGCGATGGACCAAGTATTTCGCCGCATCCATCGAGCATGTGAACGGAACGCCAGGCAAGGACTATCAGCAGAACTTCCGTTACTTCGAGATCATGAACGAGCCTGATCTCGGCCCCAGCACCAATGCGAACATGAGTCACGATGACGTCATGAAGCGCTTCACTGACTTCATCAACTACTCGACATCCAAGCTCTCGGAACGCTATCCCGGCATGCTGTTCGGTGTGGGTGGGTTCTATGAGTACAGCTACCTGCAGCGCGTCATGGAGGCCTGCGGCAAGAACCTTGCCTGGATCAGCCGCCACCCCTATGGCCACACGGGCGAGGCCGTCTTCCAGCTGCATGATGAGTACGCGGCTTACGCCGATTCGCTGGGGCTGACCGATCTGAAGTTCATCATCACGGAATGGGACTTCTGGGTCTACGGCGAGCCTGCGTTCGATTACATCATGCAGCGGTGGAAACCACTGGCTGAGCGGGCTGACCGTGTCGTGGGCACGCTGCACTATCGCTGGCGCGAATACCTCGAGGGTGGATATGTGTTCGGCGTTCACGGCGAGCACGACCCCAGTGAAGGTCGCACCTATGGCGTGCTTCCGGCCGAGTGGCCGAATCCCGGCCGCAACAAGCCGATCACCTATCGCTACAACGCCTTCTGGGCGATGCGCCACGCCCGTGGCCAGCAGCATGAGGTGACCCTCGATGTCCCGGCGCTCAAGGTCGGCGAGGCGCAGCGTGCATGGGCCATTGCCACCAGCAACGACCAGCAATTCAACATTGTGATCTATTACGGCTACCCCCAACCCGACCTAGAGAAGAAGCAGCAGGTTGAGGCGATCAAGCTGCATGTGCGCAGCGCGATCCCCGAGCAGGTGAAGGGACGCACGCTCGTGATCTCGCGGGCTGACGCCCGCGAGACGGTGGAGCTGGCGCCCCAGCAACTGGACGGCGACCAGATTGACCTCGTGCTGGACCTGCCTGCTCAGACGGCCCTCAGCCTGACGGTCAGGTAATTGAGATGAAAGGCCACGAGATGCCCGAAGAAGATCAGGCACAGTCACCGGATGCCTCCCAGGTCGATCACCTTGCGGTGAACCTGCCGCGCACGCTGCCGGTGAAACACCGCGCGGAGGTGATCGTCATTGGCGGCGGGCCAGGCGGTATCGGCGCGGCCGTTGCCGCCGCCCGCGAGGGGGCCGATGTGCTGCTGGTTGAGCACTATGGCTTTCTCGGCGGCATGGCTACCGCCGGCGAGGTCAATCCTTTCATGCCCAACCATCTCAACGGTGCCTCACTCGACACTGGCATCTTTGAGCAGTGGCTGGAGCGCATGGCTGGTTACAACGGTGTGCGCCCTGGCTCGCGCGTCTTTGATCCCAACGTGGCCCGGCTTGCCGCTGAGGATCTATGCTGCGAAGCAGGGGTGCGCCTGCTGTATCACCACCGTGTGGTGCATGCCGAGACCGAAGGCCGGCGCATCCGCGGGGCTGTGCTGCATTCCAAGAGCGGCCTGGTCGGGGCCTGTGCTGACATCTGGATTGACAGCACCGGGGATGGTGATCTGGCAGCGCTGGCGGGATGTACGTTCGCGTATGGCAACGAAGAAAGTGGCGATGCCCAGCCGATGACTCTCTGCTTCAAGCTCAAGATCGCCGCGGAGGACGTGCCGCCGGAGTATGCCGGCCGATCCGCCTACCAGGCGGTGCGGGCATGCGATGAACAGATCCAGGCGGCCTACCAGAAGGGCAAGTTGCAGGGCAGGATCGAGTGTCCGCGGGAGAATGTGCTGATGTTCCCCGGCGTGGAGGATGATGTCGTGCACTTCAACACGACACGGGTCATTCGCCGGCGATCCATTGACGGTGTGGAACTCTCACAGGCCGAAATGGAGGCACGGCGGCAACTGCGTCAGATCTGGCAGGTCTTGCGTGAGAATGTACCGATCTTCCGTCATTCCCGGCTGTATTCAGTAGCGCCGCAGATTGGCATCCGCGAGAGCCGCCGCATCCTTGGCCGCCAGTTTCTCACGCTGGATGACTACACCCAGGGACGCACCTTTCCTGATGCCGTGGCGCGCGTGACCTATCCGGTGGACATCCACAATCCCGCCGGCACCGGCACGCGGATTGTCAGTTTGCCCAAGGGAAAGTGGTATGAGATTCCCTGGGGCTGCCTGCTGCCGCAGGAGATTGACAATCTGGCGATCGCGAGCCGCTGCATCTCTGCCGATCATGCCACGCATTCGAGCCTGCGCGTGATGCCACCGGTCTGCTCGATCGGCCAGGCGGCAGGCACCGCGGCGGCAATGGCGCTTCAGCAGGGATGTGACATCAGCCGCATCAATGGCACACAGTTGCGCCAGCGCCTGATTGCCCAGGGCCGGCACCTGCACCCCATGGATGCGCCGATGGACTCCGAGACGATGCAGCAGCAGACCGCCCGCGCCCAGCGCGAGACGACCGCTGCCCGCACCTTTTCCGCATGAAATGCGGCCTGACGTCATTTGCATCCAACCTGCAAAATATCATGAACACTTGGATCTACGACATTCCCAACTGGTATCCCGCTGAGGGCGAGACATTCCTGGCCAATGGCTATTTCGGTGGCATGATCCCGCGCGACGGGCATGGTGCACTGGGCCAGCGGCACGCAACCGCGCTGGCGGGTTTCTACGCCGGGGAAGAGGAGTTGGCCGTCTGTCTCCCGCACTGGCTTAACGCGCCGCTGGAAGTGGATGGGGCGCCGGTGGCGATCAGCCCGGTGAACTACCGCCAGCGCCTGGACCTGCGCCAGGGAACGATGACAACCCGGTATCGGGATATGGCCGACCGGATTCGAGTTGAGGTGGAGGCGCTGTGCCATCGACGCCAGCGCAACCTGGGTCTCTATACAATCCGAATCGAGGCCCAGGCGGATGTCCGTGTGAAGCTGTCGCCACAACTGGCCCAATTGCCGCCTGATAAGCGACGCGGCCCCAAGCCGCAGCCAGTTGAGAAAGCCGAGATGTGCGGCTGGGATTTCACCGGAGAGCGATCCGAGGAATCCGCCGCTCAGCGCCTGCGCATACTCAGCGGGGCCAATGCCAATGCGCTGCGGCAGCCAGATGCTGTTGGGCGTGTGCTGGATGTGAAGCTGGGACGCGGACAGGAGCTGGCGGTCATGGTGCTGGTGACGACCGCCCATGGCGCTGACGCGGCCGCCGAAGCAGAAGCCGCGCTGGCGGCGGCCATCCAGGATCCATCAACGCTGCAGTCGTCACATGTGGAAGCCATGGCCGAGTTGTGGCGAAACTTTGATGTGTCGGCGGATGATCCGTTCCTCGAGCGCAAGCTCCGCGCCTGCATGTTCTACCTCATGAGCATCTGGCGGGAAGATGTGGTCTGGGGTGGATCGGCGGCAGGACTGAGCCAAAGCGCATGGGGTGGCAGCGTCTTCTGGGACACCGAGATGTACATGTACCCGCCGATGCTGATGTTCCACCCATCCCTGGCCCGCAACATTCTCCGCTACCGCAGCGAGCGGCTCGAGGCAGCGCGGGAAAATGCCCGCGCCAAGGGTGAGCAGGGAGCGCGGTTCCCATGGGAGAGCCGCCGCAGCGGACGGGTGGTCAGTCCGCAGTTTGACAATGAGCGGCACGTCGGCCCAGACATCGCCGTTGCCGCCTGGTGCTATGGTCACACCACTGGCGATGAGCAGTTCATGCACGAGCAGGGGTGGCCGCTGATCGTGGAGATCGCCCGGCACTGCGCGTCAATGACGCGCCTGAATGAGCAGACTGGCCACTATGAAATCCACGGCGTTATCCCGCCGGATGAGCATGTGCTGGATCATCATGTGGGCACACCGATCAACAATTCGGTGATGACCAACTTCTACTGCGCCTGGACGTTGAAAGTGGCGGCCGAGCAGGCGCCGGACCGCCTGCTTAATGAAACCGAGCGACGACACTGGCGCCAGATCGCCGAGAAAATGTACTACCCGCGCGATGAGGTGCGTCAACTCTACCTGGAATACGATGGCTACAATGGCCATCCGATTAAGCAGGCGGATGTCGGGCATTTGTTCTTCCCGCTGCGCATCACGGAGGATGCCGCTGAGATCCGCCGCAATGTGAACTACTACGCTGACCGCGAGCGAGAAACAGGGCTGCACTTGACACACAGTCCCAGTGTCTATGGGATCGGATTGGCGCGGGCGGGGGATCGCGATGGGGTGCTGCGGCATCTTCTGCTGGCCGAGCGCACATTCACCGGGCCATTCGAGGTGCCGCGGGAGTCAAACTATGCCACCGGGCCGGTCATCACCGGCGCCGGGGGGTATCTGAACCTTGTGCTATTCGGGCTGCTGGGCATCGACACGATGGGTCAAGCGCTGCGTGCCCGGCCATGCCTGCCGGCGTCGATTGGCCGAATCTCGATTGACGGCGTGCATTTCCGCGGGCAGCGCTATCGCATCACAGCCGAACCCGGTTCCGAGCACGCCACCATCGCCAAGTCGGGCTGAACGCTTCCAGCCTTCATGCGACGGCCGTTCATGCGCTGGCCCGGGAGGGTGGCATCATCCCTCACCGCCCAGACGAGTCTGGGCACCAGCGCATAGCGCATGAACGGCCGTGTGAATGCAGCACTGCGGAAACGCAGCACCGCCGGACCGTGCAGCGTCTGCTACTTGATCGGCTTCCACTCCAGGTCCCGCATCGGCTCACCAGACAGATCCAGCAGATCGAAGTAGAAGCCCCATGGTCCACCGCCCTGTGTGATGCGGATCAGCACGTCGTTTTTCCCGGACCGCAGGTTGACGTTCTTCCGCTCATCGCCGGGTTTGGCACCACGGTTGATGTCATGGCTGACAACCAGTTCGCCATTGAGCCAGATCTTCACACCATCATCCGATCCGGCCGAGAGCAGCGCCTGCCGGTCCTCAGGACTGTGGACAACAATGGCTGCGTACGCACTGACATTGCTGTTCGGACGGAAGTGCCGTCCGAGATTGACCAGGCCAGTCGGCTCATTGACGATCGGTTTCCAGCCCTGGGGCTGATCCGATCCCATGACGGTATAGGTGCCCGCCGGATCGAACTTCTCTTCAGGGCCAAAAGCCTTGTCAAAGTCCCGGGGGAATGGACCGACACCCATCCACGGCCGGACACTGAGAGTTTGCTCCGTGGCTACGACCATGCTGCCGGCTTCAGCCGCGTAGCTGATCCGCCAGGTGCCCTGCGTGAGATCCACATCCGCCAGCGTGGCCATTACCTCTTGCTGTCCGCCCGGCTCCAGCGCCACTTTCTCCACGGCCCGGCGAACGTCATCCGCCTGGCCATGCCGGGCGGCGGCAATCGTTAGCTCCGCCTCAATCGGCTTGTTGGTGGTGTTGACCAGGCGCGCGCCCAGGCCCTGGGCAGCAGGATTCAGGGAGGCAATGGCCGCGGGCGTCAGTTCGATCGGTGCATGAATGTGCAGTTCCACCTCATGCTGATCGACGATCTTATCCTGGCTGCCAAAGAGGGTGACCGCTACCGGGATGGTGCCGGTTGGCAACTTGGCGGGAGGGATCAGCTCGAACTGTGATGTCTGCGTCTGGCCCGCGGCCAGTTGTAACTGCACCTGCTCGGGCTGGGCGGTCCATCCATCGGGCAGGTTCGGGCGGGCGGTCAGCGACTGCAATGCTGAGCCGGTGTTGCTTACAGTCAGCTTGGCCGGCAGCCGTTCAAATGCGCCATACTGGTGCGGCTGCTCCAGGGCGAGACGGACAACGGCATCAGGCTCAGCGCCATAGACTTCCAGTTCACGCAGCGTAACCACCTGCTGCCCGGTCTGGCCGCCGGCTTCGACAACTTTTTCGGTGGGACCGCCGCCGAAGGTGGCCTGGTGAACAACCAGGCGCAGCTTCTGGGTCTTCACCGGCTGGAAGTGATGCTCAAAGATCCACTGATCGGGGAAGAAGCTGTCAACGGTTGTGCGGGTGGGGGGGGTATAGACCGGAATCACCTTCGTCGGCTGGGTGACACGGTCAACCGTGATCCATTCATCACCGCGCTGATACTGCAGCTCGTAATCCACCAGCGTGCTGTTGCTCTGCCAGGGGATATGGCTGAAGATGACCACACGGCTCACATCGGCGGGTTCGGCGAGGGTCATCTCAACCGTCACCGGGAATTCAGGGCCGGACTTCCACGATCGCGTATCGGGCTTCTGGTAGTGGTACCAGTTCTCGTAGTAGCCGTTGTGGATCTTTTCGATGTCGGTGGTGGGAACGGTAGCGCCGTTCTCATCCACCTGGCGAACCGTGACCCCGGGTAGACGGGCGAGGTTCGGCCCCCAGTTGATGGGGATGATCTCGACATCCTGGTCCGGTGCCAGGCGCAGGTACACCGGCACTTCCGGCACATCGATCGTGGCTACGCCATCGACGACCGGTACCTGGCGCTCCACACCGAAGGCCGATGCCAGGCGCACGGACTGCACACCAGGTATGCGCACCTGCAGGCTGCGCGTGCCGGCACCGGTGTTCATGATCGCAACGGTTGTGCGGTCTTCGCCACGATAGACGTTACCGATGAACAGCTTGTTGCCGTCCTTGCCGAAGTCCAGCGCGCGAAGGAAGGGGGCGCCATACTGCTCTTCGGAGAAGACACGCATCATGGCGCCGATGGGATTGAGGCTGCCATCATCATTCATCCACCACGTGGGAAAGGCCCAGAAGCCGTGGCTCCTGTCATACCACAGGTGATTGCGCTCCTTGGGCAGGCCGTATTGATCGAAGACCATCATCTCGAGCATGGTCCAGCGGCCCTGCAGGCGAGGCTGGTAGGAGCCGTAGAGGGCAGCGAAGTAGCCCTGCTCGGTCTGCCATTTCTCAATGTCACCGATGCCGTGCTTCTCCAGGACCGCCTGCAGATCGTCCATTGTTCGGCGCGACATGAAAATGTCGCCGTTGAGGGCGTTGTAGGCGTGGAACGAGAAGGCATCGATGTACTCACCACCGCCTGCGCGGAGGAATGCATCGATCCAGTACAGCCCGTGATTGTTCGGGCCGATGGTGACCGTGCCCGGTCCCATCACCTTCCCATCCGGGTCGACTTCCTTGACGATGCGATGGAAAGGTTTGAGCTCGTTTTCCAGGAAAGCCGGGCCGCTGGCGCCGAAGTTCGGCTCGTTGCGTGGCTCCCAGTAGGTAACGATGTCCTTGAACGCCTCGACAATCTTGCGCACGCCCTCTTCATCCTTGGTCCCCGCGGGGAAGGCAACCATTTCCCGGCGGTTGCGCACGGGATCGAAGGGCAGATAGTATTCCCGATCCAGATTGAAGTTCAGCGTCAGCTTCTCGATGGATTCCTCCGGCTTGGAGGCGTTGGCGCTGTGCCGCTGGGGTCCGATGCCCAGCACGCCGCGCATGGGCTGATCTTCGGAAGGATAGTTGCCGCCCTTCGTCCCCTTCGGTGGCATATCGGGAAAGCCGGGGGTATTGCGGAGAATCACGAAGGTCGTGCCGCCGACAACGTTCCCGAAGTCTTCGGTCGTCTCCTCGCCGTATAGGTAGAGCTTGTACCACCCCGGCTCCGTGACCTTCGGCGCAATTTCCGCGCCTGCGCGGCCACTGTCCACCATCCGGCCGAGATAGTCGCGGACCTCGTACTCAACAGCCCCCTCTCCCAGCTTGAACGTCACCTGTTCACCCACGTAGAAAACAGGATTGCGCTTGCCGGAGTCAGGCCGGATGAGTGTTTTGGGCCGATTGTTGGTCCATCCCTTGGTGCGCTTGGGTTCGGGCCGGTTGCTCGGTTCAATCGGTTCCTCGGTCCGGGTCAGCAACTCACCCCAGGCCGGCATCGCCAGGCAGGCAGTGCTGATAACCGCCGCCGCCATCCATCGTCGTGTTCTGATCATGCTTCCTCCCGCGTATCGCGTTCGCAAAGTATTTGATTGCTTACGGCTTTGCCGGCAGCGTCTCGACCAGCAGGACGGTGGCGCCGCCCACCAGGTGCTCAGGATCGCCCAGCGCTGCGGCTTTCTCGTTGTCCTTGTTGACTGGCCAGCCGGCGACGTTGGTGGCGCCTTTGAGCGTCAGTCGATACACACCATTTTCCGCCTGGATCGTCGAGCGGTTGTTGTGGCGATCGACCAGGATGGCCGAGTCGCTCCGCGCCGGCAGGGTGATTTCGATGTCATCGGTCTTGTCGGCGAAGGCCATCAGCACCCGGCGCTGGCCATCCAGGCTCTCGAACTCGAAAGCGTTGTAGCCGGTGCGCCAATCCCCTTTGAAAGCAGAGTTGCCCTTGAGCAGGCCGACGCCCGGATGACCGTGCAACTGGCGGACCAGGCGCGTATTACTCAGTTCTTTGGCCAGCACATCGCGGTAGGTGATGAGGACAGGCTTGGGCTCGCCGAGCATGCCACTGTACAGGCCGTGGCCGTTGGAATTATCGAGCTGAAAGTGAAAGAACCGTTCCACGCCGCCCAGCGTCCCCCAGGCATATGACTGCAGGACATAGTCGCAGTATTCATCGGGCGTTCCGCCAAAGGTGCCCCCGTTGTCGGTCATGCCCATCTCCGTAATCCACAGCGGCTTGGTCTGGTTGAGGTACTTCTGCATCAGGTGGCTGTGGATCGTGGCGTAGTCGTAGCAGTCGCTGGCGCGGCTGTACGAATGGAAGTTCATGATGTCGAAGTAGTAGTTGTTGGCCGCGGCCTGCTCATCCTTCACCACCGCCGCCAGGTACTCCTCGAAGAAGTTCATCGAGGGCGGGTAGGGGGTGGGGGGGTGCAGGTTATGGGCTGCCAGGTAGCCTTCCACCGACATGAAGCAGATACCGGCGAAGGTGGTAACACAATTGGGATCGGCCTTTTTGGCCGCCAGGTAGAAGGTGCGCTGGTAGGGCATGAAATCAGCGCCGTTGCCCTTGAAGTAGTGATGGCCGCCCAGGTCGGGTTCGTTCCAGCTTTCCCAGGCATCGATGACATCGTGGTAGCGGCGGACCGCTTCGTATACGAAGTGGCCATACAGATTTTCCGGCGACTCCACCGGCCGCACATCCACACCACGCTGCGGCGATGAAATGCCGGGCTTGCCCACGTTGTCGAACGCCGGGTCGGCCGCCCAGGCGGTGCCATAGCCCAGGATCGCCAGCACCTGAAGATCGGGATGCCGGGCCTTCAGTTGTTTGACTTGCTCAAACGGTGCCCAGTTCCACTTGTCAGGGTCCGGCTCATCGGTCTTCCGTACGCTGGCGAAATTAAGATCGAGGCGGACCATCCTGGCCCCGGCATCGAGAAACTTCTCCGGGTAGGCAGGATTGGTCAAAAACGTGCCATTGGAACACATGGCGAACGGATGGACATAGGGTCGATCGGTCGGTGGGGGAGCCTTCTCCTCCTGTGCAACCAGAATTGCGGCGATCGACAGCAGCCCCAGGCCCGCTATCCAACCCATGATCAAGCCGTTTCGCATTGTTGCTGCTCCTGAATTGAGTAGACGTGTCATACTGCCCGCTTGTGGCGTTGATGATTTACCACAGTCGGGATGATCCGTGAATCAGTATAGTCACCGCAATCCCATACCACCAACCTCGGCTGGCGTTGGCGCCATTGCATGAGTGATTTGGTCGGCGGTGCGAGAAAGGATAGCATCTTCTGAAAGGGCGACGCGAGTAAATCATGCGGCCGGAGGAACCAATGGATCGGGTACGGGTGGGCGTGATCGGGAATGGCCAGATCGGGATGGCGCATCTGGAACGGTATGCAAAGATTCCCGAAGTTGAAGTGGTTGCGGTGGCCGATCTGTCGGCCGACAAGGTAGAAGCAGCCCGGCGCTTCAGTGGCGCGCCCCATGGCTATACCGATTTTCGCGAGTTGCTGAAGCGCGACGATATCGTCGCGGTGGATGTGTGCGTCCACAATAACAAGCACGCCCCCATCACCATCGCCGCACTGGAAGCCGGCAAGCATGTCTACTGCGAAAAGCCCATGGCGGGCAGTTACCGGGATGCCGAACACATGATGCAGGCCGCCCAGAAAACCGGCCGCATGCTGCACATCCAGATGGGGACGCTCTATACCCCTGAGACCCACGCCGCCAGGCAACTCATCGAAGACGGCCACCTGGGCCGCATCTACCATGTGCGGTCATTTGGCTATCGCCGCCGCGGCCGGCCGTTTGTTGATGGCTACGGTACCGCCAATTTTGTGGATAAGAGCATCTGCGCCGGCGGCGCCCTGTTTGACATGGGCATCTACCATATCGCGCAAATCCTGCATCTGATTGGCAATCCGGCGGTTCAGACGGTCAGCGGCGCCACCCACCAGGCGCTGGACATGTACGAAGACCGCCGTGCGTTCAGCCAGTATGGGGTTGAGGAAATGGGCCTTGGGTTTGTCCGCCTGGAAGGCGGCATTACCTTCGATATCGAGGAAACCTGGGCAGTCCACCACGATGGCTCCGAGGCCAGTAAGGTACTGGGCAGCCAGGGCGGCATCCGGCTCAATCCACTGGCGTTTTTCTCGTCGATCAGCGATATTGCCGCGACAACGACGTTTGATCTCAAGGCGATGGACGCCCGCTGGCGGGCCTGTCGGGCGGATTATCGCTGGTATGAGCACTCCGCAACGCATTGGGTGGGTGCTCTGCTTGGTCGGGTGCCGCTGCTGCCCACAGCGCAATATGCCCTGAACGCCGCCCTGATCAGCGAAGGGATCTACCAGTCTGCGCAGACGGGCCGCGAGTGGACCGCTGCAGAAATCCGTGATCAGTCGACCAGTCTCGCCATCGACCCATACACCCCAGAGAAGATCTGGGAGTAATCACGTTTGACCGAGGAAACCATCATGAGCAACGCGCCGATCGCACTCCAACTGTTTTCCGTCCGGGCCGAGGTAGAACGTGACCTGGCCAATACCCTCAAGCAGGTAGCGGCCATTGGATATGCTGGCGCTGAGCCATATGGATTTGATGGCCAGGCCGACCGCTGGCAGAACCGCACCGCTGCTGAGCTGCGCAAAATGTTTGATGACAACGGTTTAGCCTGCTGCGGCTTTCATCTGGCATCGTCCGCACTCATGGGCGACAACCTGCAGCGAACCGCTGAGTTCAATCAGGTGCTGGGTAACCGCTTCCTCATCATCGCCGGTGACAGCCAGCGCATGAGCAGTGTCGCGGGGATCGGGGAGCTGGCCGGGATCCTCAATAACGCAGCGGAAAAACTCCGCGACCAGGGACTGTTTGTCGGGTATCACGCCCATGGCTTTGACGCCCAGGTCGTTGAGGGCGAAGTCGCCTGGTACCGCCTGTTCAAGAGCACCGGCAAGGATGTCATCATGCAACTCGATGTGGGCAACTATGCCGGCGGCGGCGGTGATCCGATCGCAGCCCTCCGCGATTTCCCCGGCCGGGCCAGGACCCTTCACCTCAAGGATCACGGCGGGCCGCCCGACTCGGTCATTGGTGAAGGCAAGCTGGACTGGGCGACGATCTTCCAACTCTGCGACACGCAGCATCCGGTTGAGTGGTATGTCGTTGAGGAAGGTGCACGGGACGGCAGCGGTTTTGACATCTCACGCCGCAGCCTCGAAGCACTCAGGAAGATGGGGCGATAGCCACTTTTGTTGAGGCCGCGTGTGTGTGCTGCCCGCAGCGGCCTCACTCTGCTGCGAGTGGGCTTGCCGCCATGGTTATTGAACGAAAAGCCCGTCCAACCCTTACGCCGGTGGAACTTGACCACGGTGATGAGCTGCACTTCACGCTTGTGAACGGGCAGACACGGCGGATCGGAATCCTCGGCTCCAATGCTGGCATCTATCGGTCAAACAAGGATGAACCGGGCCGCAAGGGGCCGGTCCTTGTTGAGCTGAGGATGACGCTCATCATGGAAGTGGATGGCCACCGGGTGGTCATCAACCGCTGGGTCGGCAACCAGAAGAGCTTTTACGAACCGTGGAAGCTGTTCGGGATGCACATCTGGTTCGATGCCTGCGACAAGCTGTTCGATCATCTTGAAGAAGTGCATGGTCCGTGCAAACCGCGCAAAAACGTACGCCTGGCAGTGCAGGATGCGACGCTGCGGATCTGCCCGGTCCTGCTGCATCCGTGGTGTCCGCTGCCCGAGGGGACGCTGCGCATTGAGGATGCGTATGAGGGGTCGGACTGCTGGATGGGGCCGTATTTTGGATGTGAGGCTCACGGTGGACTGGATATCAACCACCCAGCCGGAACACCGATCTGGACGCCGTTTGCCGTTGACACGCAGTACATGTCCGATTCGCTCCGACACCCGGATATCAAGAACCTTTACTGGAACGGCAACAAGACCTGGGCTGACGGATCGACATGGTATATTCGCGTCGCCCATCCGATCCGGTCGCTGGTGCCGCAGCATACGCCGGTCGATGCCGGGGTGCACATTCTGGACGGCGCGGGCGTCATGGTGGGGTTATTCGAGCATTCGCATTTTGTGTTCGGGATCGCCGAATCCGGGCAGGGGGAGGATGAGCAGATCCTGCTGGACCCGTGGATTCTCTTCTGGCAGATGTACCGCGACCGCCGGCTGACGACTGCACCGTTAACCGCGCCGGATGCGGGGTGAATTCGGGCGGGTCTCATCCATTCGTAGCGGTCTCATGACGCGGATCTCCGGTCCGCGCCGTTGTTTCGCGAAAAAGATGCCTTCGTCACTGAGTCAGGGGCCGCCGCGACGAAGTGCAATCGGCTCAAGCCCCACGGGGCACCCGATCCGGCAGGGATTGGAACTGGAGCAACCTGGATGATCATTGAAAAAACCGCGCGATCCACGTTGACCGCCGTCGAATTGGATATCGGCGATGAGCTGCATTTCACCCTGGCCAACGGGCAGACCCGCCGGATCAAGATCAAGGACATCGGTGCCGGCATTTACCGCTCGAACAAGGATCAGCCCGGTCGCAAGGGGCCGACGATCGTCGAACTGGAGATGACGGTCATGATGGAAATTGATGATCATTACCTGATCATCAACCGCTGGGTGGGCAGTCAGAAGAGCTTCTACGAGCCCTGGAAGCTGTTTGGCATGCATCTGTGGTTCGATGCGTGCAGCAAGTTATTTGAATTCCTGAATGAGGCGCACGGCACCTGCAAGCCGCGCAAGCATGTTCGCCTGGCGGTGCAGGATGCGAGCCTGCGCATCTGCCCGGTCCTGCTGCATCCGTGGTGTCCGCTGCCGGAGGGCACGCTGCGCATCGAGGACTGCTACGAAGGGTCCGACTGCTGGCTGGGACCGTACCAGGGAGTCGATGCCCACGGCGGCCTGGACATCAATCACCCGGCCGGCACCCCCATCTGGACGCCAATCAGCTTCGATGACCATTATTACTTTAATTCGCTGGCTACGGGTGCGAATAACAACCGCTGGCGGGGTGTGAAAAAGTGGGCGGACGGCTCCACATGGCACCTGCAAGTCCACCACATTATCCGGTTGCTGGTGCCGGAGCACACGCAACTGGAGGCCGGCGTTCACCTGGCAGATGGGGCGGGGGTGCTATCGGGCGTCCATGAGCACTCGCACTTCGTTTTTGCCATCATCGAGCCGGGCGAGACAGATGCGGATCGGATCCTGCTCGATCCGTGGATTCTCTTCTGGCAGATGTACCGGGACCGCCGGTTGACCACTGAGGCCGGTCAGCGGCTGGCCTGACGGCGGCACATGGGGAAGCGTCAACCGTCAATCAAAGGGGCCGCCGCCCACACCCAGGCCGCGGATCAGCGCAGAACGCACTGAAGGGCCAGTACCGCATGCCCCACTCGCCAAACGAAAGTAACTGCATACGGGATTATTGTTGATTTAGTTTATTGTAAACCAATCCAAATCGACAGGGTGGCGTGGGGTGATGGGTGGGCCCAGTATTCGTTCGGGGGTGGGCTGCGCAGCCCACTAAGCAAACAAATCCCTGTTTTTCAGTGGCTTATGGCTCATATGAAGGAGATGATCCAGGCAGGCGTTAGGTCTCCTGTTGCGTGTCTCGCTGACGGGGCCGCCGGCATCATTTTTCCTTTGACAAACCACCACCTTGGAGTATGATTCACATAGTAGACAGTGCTTTCCAGTTCATTTCCGGCATCGCGTCTGGTTTTCTCGTGAACCGGCCGCATGCGTGACAGGAGCACAACTGTCATCATCGCATCTCTTACGCGGAGGCCATCCCATGTCACGGCGGACCGCTTTTACTCTCGTGGAACTGCTCGTCGTCATCGGCATCATTGCGCTGCTGATCGCCATTCTCCTTCCTGCGTTGCAAAAAGCCCGCGAATCAGCGGTGCGGGTGCAATGTCTGAGCCATATGCGGCAAACCCTGACCGCGGTGCATGCCTATGCCGCCGAACACAACGGGTGGTATCCGGCCGGTACCTTTGATGAGTATCGCGCCCGTGACACAACCTGGCCGCCTGCAGAAGTGCTCCCCATGCGGACACCCGGTGACCAGGCCAAGTCACCCAATTCCGCGGCGAACCAGGCCAAGTATGGCACCTGGGGCAACATTTACGGCGCGGAGCAATTTCTGGACAACTACCACTGCAACTCTCTGTTTGCGCCGAACCTGGCCAAGTACATGGGCGGTGAACGCACCGAGCTGGGCAATCACTACCTGGTGATGGCCTGCCCGGCAATCATGTCGAACAGCCCGAAATACAACGCACCAAACCACAGCTTCTACTACGGCATGCCTGCTCGGGGTGGTACGGTGCCCCCACGCCAGGGTCGGGTCAAGGAGGAGCATATGCAGGCTGCCCAGTACGGCCCGGGCAGCGGGTTGATTACACCGGATGACTATGTGCCGGTGCGCTATCTGTTTGCCTGCTCAAACCTGCTCAACGGCGACACCCTGACGGGCGCCAAGACGTACTGGGGCTTCACCAACCAGTGGGGTAATTTCGGCAACGTTCATATGAGCTCGCGCGGGAAGTACATGAACATCATGACGCTGAACGGCTCCACGATGATCGTGCGAAACAGGCCGGGATTTGCCGCCGTGGGTGAGTGAAGCGGGCGATGAAGCGGGTGATCCGAGAGGCCTCAAGCCAACCCCGCCACTTCCACCCATCCGTGCAGGCGTAACCAGAGAGGTCCACAGGTACCGCTCGGCTTTGCACCGGCCGGCGGGCCCGGAAAGATGGTGCACCCAACGGAGGAGTAGCCCCATGTTCCCGTCCCATCATCTTGCCTTTGCAGTCGCTCTTGCCTCATCGGCCGCTCTTGCTTCGGCTGCCACCGTCACTAATACCTGGACTGGCGCATCGCCCGGTGATTACAACCTCGCGAGCAACTGGTCGCAGGGACGTGTGCCCGGGACAGACGCGGTAGATATTGATCGTGCGGTCATTGGTGGCGGTGCAGTGGTGTCCCTGGCTGATGACGTCAGTGCTTATGAGGAGATGATCCAGGATCTCACCCTTAACGATGGGGCCACCTTCCATGTGAATAGCGGCGGGAGCCTCAAAATCACCCAGCCAGGGAAATGGGACTACGGTTGGCTGCACCTGGGCAACAGCGGCAGCGGGCACGTCGTGATGAACGGCGGGACGCTGGACTTCAAGGTGGCGATGCTCAGCAACAACAGCACGATTACCATCAACAGCGGGCTAGTGCGCGGTCGTGAGCGAACGATGGAGGTCGGGCTCTCCGCGGGCGGCACTTCCACGATCACGATTATGGGTGGCGCCTTCCATCATGGCAGCGGCATGTTGCTGGGTGCCAATGGCGGGACGGGCATCATCGAACAGTCCGCCGGCCAGTTCGTTGCTCAATACGACTCAACAATTGGTGGCACAAACAGCACGGGCATCTGGAACCTCTCCGGTGGCGAGGGGTGGATGGGCATTCCCAAGATTGGCGCCCTGGCGGGAAGCACCGGCACGGTCAACCTGTCTGGAGATGCGGTCCTCAATATCAGCCGTGAAACTCAAGTGGGCGGGGAAGGCAACGGCAGCCTCATCATCAGCGGTTCGGCGACCCTGCGCGGTAACAGCGAGACGCCAATCGGCCAGATGCAGTATGGCGACGGTTTCCGGACGTTCCACATCGGGAATGGCACTGCCGGCACGGGTTTGGTCAAGATCATTGGAAACGATGCCACGGTGAGCATCAACCGTGGCACGACCGGCAGCGTGGAGTTCATCCTTGGAGCAAACGGTACGCTGGCGTTCGATATTGACGATGCCACAGTCACTCCTGTCACGATATCGGGCGGCACCGGAACACTGGCGGGCACGATCGACCTGGGCCTGATCAACGGCTATGAACCGGCGGCTGGTACGGTCTACGACCTGATCATCACGCGGGGAACACTGGTTGATTCCGGGTTCAGCCTTGCAGCCGAAGATTCGGCGCTCTGGTCCTTGGCCATTGTGACGGACGGCTCTTTCCAGAAGCTGCAGGCCACGTTCGTGCCTGAACCGGCGAGCCTGGCACTGCTGGGGCTGGCGATCCCGGCGATAACGATGCGTCGGCGCCGGGCGTAGGAATTTCACCCGCCGCACCGGGAAACTGGTGCGGCGGGTTTTGCGCAGCGGCAGGAGGCCATTCGGGCTTACAGGCGGCAGTTGGGCAGGCTGTTGGAGCGGACTTCAAAGCGGGCCCGCCGCTTCTCCCTCAGCCGCCAGCGCAGGGTCGTGAATGAGAAGTGACCGCTCGGCTTTGCACCGGCCGGCGGGCCCGAAAAGATGGTGCACCCAACGGAGGAGTAGCCCCATGTTCCCGTCCAATCGCCTCGCCTTTGCAGTCGCTCTTGCCTCATCGGCCGCTCTTGCTTCGGCTGCCACCGTCACCAATACCTGGACTGGCACTTCACCTGGGGATTTTAACGTTGCGAGCAACTGGTCGCAGGGACGCGTGCCCGGAACAGACGCCGTTGACGTGGATCACATCGCAATCGGCGGCGGAAGCGTCGTGACGCTGGCGGCGGATCTGAGTGCCAACGCAGCGCATGTGGACAGGGTGGCTGTCAATGATGGCGCAACGCTGCAGTTGAATGTGGGCGGATATCTGAAAACCGATCAGGCGGCGTGGGATCATGGCCGACTGCACCTGGGGACCAGCGGCAGTGGACACGTCGTAGTCAATGGCGGCACGCTTTATGTCAAGAATATCTTCCTGGCCAACAGCAGTACGATCACCGTCAATAGCGGTTTACTGTTCGGCTACGATAGTCGCTCCATGGAGATTGGTACCACCAATGGTGCGACCGCAACGGTGTCGGTGACCGGGGGCGATTTTCTCACCAATAATGGATTGAAATTGGGTATGGGGGGAGGAACCGGGGTCATCGAGCAGTCCGGTGGCCGACTGGCAGTGAACAACACAACGGTTATCGGTGACACAAACAGCAAGGCGATTGTGAATCTGTCTGGTGGTGAGACATGGTTCGCCATACCCACGTTCGCTGGCGCGGCAGGGAGCACCGCCGAAGTGAACATTACGGGCGGCACGCTGTATCTCGGCCGGGAAGTCACCATTGGCGATGCCGGGAATGCCTCCATTATTGTCAGCGGAGGCACGTTGACTGGCAGTACCGAATCGCCACTGGAAGGCCGCTTTGGCTATGGGCGCGGTATCGACAGTCTGTCCATCGGAACGGGGACAGGCACGGGCCTGCTGAAAATTGTCGGCAACAAAGGGACGGTCTATATCTACAAGAACAGCACCACCGCCAATGTCACCGTCGGCACAAATGGTACGCTCGCGTTTGACATCGACGATGCAACGGTCAGCGCCCTGATGGTCCAGGGTGGTACGACGACGCTGGGCGGTATCATCGATCTGGACCTGATCAATGGTTACACACCCGCGCCTGGCGCCGTGTATGATCTGATTACGGGCCCCAACACGATCGTTGACAACGGCTTCAGCCTGGCCCCGGGCGATGAGGCGTTCTGGTCGCTTTCGATTATCGGCACCGCCGGCAGCGGGCAGACGCTGCAGGCGACATACGTCCCCGAACCCGCCGGACTGGCGCTGCTCGCGGCCGCCGCGCCCATCTTCGTACGGCGGCGAAGAATGTGGAGGTAGACACGGAACGGCTCATGGCAGATGAAACGTTTCTGTGCCAGGATCACCGTTTTGTTCGCGTTCAGTATGACGGGTTGGCCCCCGTAGGAGAGAACTATGTCCAATATTTGCAAACCCTCGTACCTGCTGGTGGCTGCCGCCGCTGCCGTCGCGATCCCGGTCTCAGGTGCCTCAGCCGCGGTGGTTGACAACTACTGGGCGGCACCGGGGGATGGGAACTACAACATTGCGTCGAACTGGTCGCAGGGCGTTGTTCCCTTCTCAGACGGTACTGATCAGCACAACGTCTACATCAATGGCGGGCCCGTCGTGACACTGGACACGCCCGGTCACACAGCCAACATTTTTTACCTGAATCGCTCCTTGAGCGGTGCCCCTGCGCCGACCGGCGACACAACCTTGCGCGTCCTGTCCGGCGGGTCACTCTCTGCGGTTCGCTTTCGTCCCGGCGGTGGTTCGATCACCTCAATCGAAGGCGGCAGCATCACGGCCACGACCGAAGTGGCCATCGGGTATCAGTCATCTGCCACACTCAATCTCTCTGCTGGGAGCCTGACAGGTACAACTGCCATCGGCCATGGTGGTTCAGGTATCCTCAACATCAGTGGGACGGGATACGGCAGCGGTGGTTTGACTGTCGGCGGCCAGAGTGCGATCAGTGGCGAGGTGAACCAGACCGGCGGGACATGGGCCGCGGTGGCGCTGACGATTGGTAGCGGAGGGCCCGGCACCTACAATCTGAGCGATGGGGCGGTCACGGTTTCGAGCCGGCTTCGCATCGGCCACACCGCGCCCGGTACGATGAACATCAGCGGGGGAAGCGTGACGGCCAATGCCTACACGACCTACCTCGGCGGCCAAACGAGTGCCAGTGGCATCGGCGAACTGGTTATCAGCGGCGGTACCATCTCCATGGGGGCAGGCCTGGCGCTGGGCGGGGAGGAAAATGGCGGTGCAACAGGCGGTTCAGGGACACTGCGCATAGTGGGAACCGGCGGCAGCCTTTCGGTCGGCGGCAGCGGGCTGGATGTCCATTCCAACAGCACCCTCAATTTCCAGATCGGCGCTGGTGGGGTTTCCACAATCCTGGTCGACCCGTCCACCGCAGGCTCTTCCGGCGGCGCCTCTCTGCTGGCAGGCACGCTGGATATCGATCTGCTGGGTGGATATGTGCCGGTCATCGGCGAGACGTTCGATCTGGTTTCTACTTCGTCCACGTACACGGGGACCAACGGCGGTGGTACATTCACCAATGGTTTTGACATCACCAATTTGACCCTGGCCCTCGAGGATCAGCCGTTCTGGAGTGTCGGAATCGTGAACGAGAACGGCCGCAATATCCTGCGTATCGAGAACATCGCCGCGATTCCAGAGCCGACAGGCCTGGCGCTGCTGGGGCTGGCGATTCCCGCCGTGACAATGCGACGACGGCGGATGGTGTGAAGGCATTGGCAATGATGCACCCGACTGAGAGATGCACCTGGCTGAGAAATCGTGCATCATTCATTCTCCACCATCAGGAGTACATCTGACATGAACCTGGCAGAGCCAGTGATCGGCAAGGCGGCAGTGTTGGCACGAGATGGGGGTGTCCCGGTTCGTGATATCCGCAAGCAGCCGTGGCCACGATGGCCACGGGTCAGCGAGCAGCAGTGGACCGAGCAGGTCGAGCCGGCGATGCGGGCGGTCTACCTGTCGCACGCCGAGGGACTGGGCGGCACGCATTCGCAGGCGTTCGAGCGGGAATTCGCACAATTCTGCGATGCAAGGCATTGCCGCCTGCTGCCCCACGGGACCGATGCCCTGATGGCTGCCCTGGTGGCCGCGCTGGAGCTGGACAGCTGGGGCGTGGATGGCGAAATCATCATCCCCAACTACACCTACATTGCCACCGCCAGCGCACCCCTGCACCAGCGGATGCGCGTGGCGCTGGTGGACATTGACCCGGTCAGCTTCACGATCAGCCCCGAAGCGATTGAAAAGGCCATTCGGCCGGGCATCACGCGGGCGATCCTGCCAGTGCATCTGGGCGGTCATCCGGCAGATATGGATGCCATCAACGCGATCGCTCGCCGGCATGGGCTGAAAGTGATTGAAGACTGTGCCCAGGCGCATGGTGCGCAGTATCGCGGCAGGCCGGTGGGGCCGCTGGGAGATGCCGGTGCATTCAGCTTCCAGTCAAGCAAGAATCTGACCAGCGGGGAGGGTGGCGCGGTTGTAACCGACGATCCCGACATCGATGGGCGCATCCATGCGGTGATGAATTCCGGTCGTGCGCCTGCCGGAGCACGATGGGAGTATCCGCGGCTGGGGTATAACTTCCGGCCCAGTCAGTATGTCGCTGCCCTGTTGAGTGTCCGCCTCAAAAGCCTTGAGGAGGAGACGGTCCACCGCCAGCGGATGGCGCGGTTCCTGTCCGAGCAGTTGTCGCAGGTAAAAGGCGTACAGCCGCCAGCGCATGCAGAAGGCTGTACGCGGCACGCGTATCACCTGTACGCAATGCTCATTGACCCCGACCATTTTGGTGGCTGCGGCCGGGATGAGATCGTCGCAGCACTGAATGCCGAGGGCATTCCCTGCTTCGCTGGCTACACCCATCTGCTGTCGGAGTCGCGCGGCCTGAAGAATTTGGCCGAACGCTTTCCCGAGGCTGTCCGCGTGTTGCCCTGTCCGGTTGCCGCTCAAGTTTGCCAGAGGTCGATCTGGCTGCTCCAGGAGATATTGCTGGCCAATGAGCAGGATATGCTCCAGATCGTCGAGGCGATCGTGAAGGTGCAGCGGGCACTGTCAGCGCGGTAGGGGAGCAATGCGATTGGAAGTCGGCGCTGCCAGCATCGATATCACACCCGAACTGAATGCCCCGGGCAGGGATCCGATCTATCTCACGGGGTTCGTCCGCCGGAGCGGCCCTGCGCGCGGCGTGCTTCATCCCATTGCAGCACGGGTCATGGTGCTGCAGTCGAAGGGGCGAAGAATCGCGGTGATTTCGCTGGAAGTGCTCGACCTCACGGTCGAACATGCCACCGCGCTGCGACACCGGGTGGGCCGCGCACTGGGCATCAGCATGGAATCTGTCTGCCTGTGCTGCACCCATACGCACTATGCGCCGGCAGCCTACCCGCTGCGCCAGGCGGGCGCCATTTCGCCGGCCTGGGTGGCGGAGATGGAGGAGAAGGTTGTTCGCTGCGCGCAGGACGCGGCTGCACGGATTGAGCCTGCCCGGCTCGTCTGGGGAGCCGCGCCCTTGAGGGTTGGCCGAAACCGGCGTGCCCATCTCCGCGCCGATCGGGGCGGGGCCGACGGCTGCAGTCCATGCGATGAGGCTGTACGCGTGCTCGGCGCCCTGGGTGAATCGGGAGAGGTGCGGGCGTTGGTGCTCCACTACGCCTGTCACATGGTGTCGCTGCCACCGGAGGACAACCGCGTCAGCGGTGATTTTGCGGGTGTGGCGGCGGCATTGCTGGAGCGCCAGATGGGGGACGATTCAGTGGCCCTGTTTATCAATGGTTGCGCGGGGGATGTGAATCCGCTGGATGAGTTCAAGGGGGCGGCGGAGCGAACGGAGGCCGCGGGGCGACAGATGGCCGATGCCGTAACCCTCGCCCTGGCTGGCGCACAGCCACTGCCGGGGGATGGAGCCATCGATGCCCGCGAGGCAATTGTGAGCCTGCCCGTGGCACCACCCGACTCGCAGTGGCCTGATCTGCTCAAGTCCGTGACCACCTCGCTAGCCGCGCCCACCCTCGATCCGACAGGACTGGAGGCGCGCATCCTGCGGGCCCAACACGGCTTTCTTGAGCGCTGGTTACCCGAGATCGAAGCTGGACGATATCCACGTCAGCTGCCATCACGCGTGCAGTGCATCAAAATTGGGGGGCTCACACTGCCGGCACTGAGCAGTGAGGTATTTTACGAGATTGGCCAGACCATCCGCCGGGCGGCTGGAGATCCCCTGGTTTGGCCGACGGGGTATGCCAACGGAAGCCACGGCTATATCTGCACGGCAGCCGCGCACCGCGAGGGCGGTTACGAGCCCGTTGAGTCCAACTGGTATTACGATCGACCCCCATTGGCCGCATCGGCGGCGGATTCGCTGGTGGCGGGGGCTTGCGTACTACTGGGCGTGCCGATGCCTGAGCTCTGAGCTTTATATGGCGGCTGATCCTTCCAGGAGGCCAGGCTGGAAAACGCCATGCAACCAACGGATCTTCCGGGTGTTTTGGGATGATCCATCACCACAGTGACTCGTAGGAATGCCTGAGCTCGCATTGCCTGGTTCCACTCGGCAGACATGCGAAGCGTAGTGCATGCGATCATGCTGGGGGGAAGGTCAAGTGTCCGTTTGCAGATATTTGTGGGGCATTTTCCGCCTTCATGGCTCGCCGCGGCCTGGGTTGATCGGGGGCGACCCCAAGTGGAGCACATCACTATGACAACTCCCAGCTTTTTTCTTGCCTTTTTTGCGGAGGGCGGTTATGTTTCACATATCGAGCCGGGAAAAGTAATCTATTTTGCCCTGGTTCAAAAATGTCACGTCAGATCGTCTCTAGAAATCACGTCCTCGGCATCGGATTGCCGGAGGCAGTGCCAGGAACGGGCGTCAAATCGGAGGTTCATCATGCCACTGCGGCCAAGCCGGGCTTTCACGCTGGTTGAACTGCTCGTCGTCATCGGGATTATCGCGATTCTTGTCGCACTCCTGCTGCCCGCGCTTCAAAAGGCGCGGGATGCAGCCGTACGGGTGGAGTGCCTCAGCAATATGAACCAGGCCTATACGGCCATGCATGCCTATG
>CAYNMV010000019.1:0-24860 GCA_964398315.1 uncultured Tepidisphaeraceae bacterium
AGCTGACTCGCTCCCGGCCAGAACCGCGGGCGCTGGCGCGCCCATCATGCCCGCCGTCGCCGCCGCGCCAGCAGCCCGGTCACCGCGAGGCCCATCGCCGCCATGGCTGAAGGTTCCGGGACTGCGGTCACCGCAAACGTTTTGATGTCGAGCCGGTTGGCGACAAGCGAAGGCGTGTATGAGTAGAAGCCGACCTCAGTCACATGGTCGATCCGTCCGCCGATGACGAGATTCGTCTCCGCGCCGGCGATCCCGCCGAGATCGGCTGCGGGGTCGTAAGCAAGCCACGTCAGCGCGGTCGGGTTCGCTGTGCGTGCTCCCTCTACAAAAGGCGTTTCCTCCGAGATGTAGTAGCCGTCCTGGCTGCCGCCTTCGAGCCGAATCACCATCCGCACGGGCGCCCACCCCCCGAGCTTGGCAATATTCATCGACGCCGTGCTGGTCGAATCGAACGCGACGCTGCCGCTGTCCAGCCCGCCACCGAAATCCGCCTGCCGCCAGAGCACCAGCGCGTCCACGTCCGCAAAGTCACGCTTGAACCGAATGAAATCGCCATTGACATCATGCGCAACCAGGACTTGGGAGGTGCCTGTACCGCCCGCTACGCGCACATACCCGTAAAAATCCGCGCCGGTGTAGCCGCTGGCGGGGCTGAGCTTCAGCGGATCGCCATTCGTGTCGAACCCGCCGTAGTGCTCAACGGCGGGATTGGAACTGGAACTGGTCAGGACGAGGCTCTGATCCGCTTCGACAACGTTTCCTCCCCAGTCCACGATCTCCGCCGCGTGGCTGACGGATGCGATCGAACAGGCCATCGCGATGCCGATCCCGCCGGCCATCGCCAAAAAACCCGATCGATTTTCTTCATGCCTTCGCATTACTCAAGCTCCTTTGGTCCCATGCTGAACTATCCATCCAAATATCCGCAGACGCCGGATTCCTACCGCAGCCGACGCCGCCGGGCCATCAGCCCAACCGCCGCGAGGCCCATCGCCGCGAGGCTCGTCGGCTCGGGCACCACCGTCAGGATCACGTCCCGTCCGCCATCCCCCAGGCCCAGCGTGGCGGCCTTGCCGTCGAGGATGCCGCTGAGGCTCGTGCCCAGCGTGCCGCTGATCGGAGCATTGGTGTCGAACAAGGTGTAAACGCCCGCGCCGAAATTGCCCCCAACGGTGAATGCGAAATCGTCGAATTCCAAGCCGCCCGTGCCGATGTTCAGCGTTCCGGCCGTCAGCGCGATCTGGTCGCTGCTGGCAACGGTATCGAGATCAAACCGCAGCGACTGCGTGTTCACGTCACTCACACTGTCGCTGATGTTCAAGCCCTTGTCGCCCAGGCTCATCGTCAGCGTGCCGATCTCGCCGGCCGATGCGCCCGGTGAAAGTACCCCGTGAGACAGGAGCGTCACGCCCTTGTTACCGGTGTTGGCGATGAAGCCCTCACCGCCCAAGATGCCCGTCCGAACGGTAATGTCGCTGTCGCCGGTGGCGGAGCCACTGGCGTTGTTGACCAGCAGGATCGCCTGATCGGCGGTTCTGGTCTGTCCCGCGGTGAACGCTCTGCCGACCGTCGTCGGGCCGCCATAGCTGTTGGCGGTATTGATCACCATCAAGGAGATGCAGCCAGCGGTCTCGCTCGTGCTTGATCCCACATCCACCGACGCGTTGGTTCCGCCGATCGCGTTGGCGGCATTGACGTTAACCGTTCCGCCATGTTGCAGATTAACCCTCGCTGCGGCTCGATCAGTATTGGAGAAAATCACGCCCGAGCTGTTCAGGTTGGCCACCCCGCCCACATTCCCCGCGTCGAAGGAGAGAGTGACGCGGCTCTCGTGCGCGGAATTGTCGGCATTGAGATTCACGATCGTCCGCCCGCCACCCAGCCACCGGACATTGACGGGGTTGCCGGTCGTCGGCGTGGCGCTGACGATCGCGCCGTCAAACGTGATGGTCCCGACATTACCGCTTCCGAGCTGAAACGACCTTCCCGCCTGCTGCGTGACGTTGGCGTTGAACTCGATTGTCTGCCCTGTCGCGGGTTTTACATTGTAATCCCCACCGAAATAGACGGGAGCGTCAAACGTGATGGTGGAGGTGTTGTTGCCGCTGATCTCGCCGCCGGCAAGAACGGTCAATGTGTTGGTTCCGCCGATGACATACGCGCCGGCCTCACTGGTGAAGGTAAGGCTTTTGAGCGCCCGATTCGCATCCGGCGTAACCGTGAGGATGCTGCTGGCGCCGAACGTGGCGACATCGAGATTGGTTTCCGGGCTTGGCCGAGCCGTTCCCAGCGTGTCGCCCGGAACGATTCCGCTGTTCCAGTTGGCAGAGTTGGCCCAGTCGCTGTCCTGCGGCGTGGCCGACCACGTGCCATTGGCGCCCAGAGCCAGAGAGGAGCCACAGACCGCCAGGAACGGGACCATTACGTGTTGCATCGCCTTCATGTTTTTCTCCTCCGAAGTAAGATGTGGGATGATTACGAAAGAAATAGTATCGTTGTATACAAGAATTTAACTTGGTTAGGGAGGAAGTCAAAGGAAATCCGCAGTTTTGAAGAAATCGCTCCTACTGTGTCCTGTGCCGATATCCGGCGGCCCAAGGCGCGCCATGCGGGGCAATTAGACGGAAGTAGTTTTTCGCGGGATATTTACTTCATCACATCACCATAACTGCTCGTCGCCATCTGCGCCGTGCCCTCCACCGTAGGGGGCGTCTTCGCCCATCTGCGGATGGATCACGCTCCAAGCGCCTGCCGTAGGACGTTCCCGGTGACCTGTGCATAGAGCCGGTGGCCGAAGTCATTGGGATGGTTCAGCCCGTTGCCCGACAGGTCCAAGTCCTTCTTCCGCCCCAAGACCCACTGCCAAACTGCCGTAACATCAGCAACGGCAACCCCTTGGCTACGAAGCCCGAGCAGCGCATCCCGATAAGCGGGATAGGCGGCCAAGTCCGTGCCCGACCGCTGGGGATGGCCGGACATCGGGGCAACCACAAGGGCGCGTGCCCCCGGCGCGCCGCCCGACAGCCGCTGCACCATACCACGGATGTGGGCAGGAAACCGCCCTGCCGGCACCCCGCGCTGACATCATTCATCCCGAACGCCAGCAGCAGCAGGTCCGGCTCCGCGGCCAGAACCGCATCCATCTGCGCCAAGCCCCATTCCGATCCCATCCCCCCCACCGACAGGTTCACGAGGTCCACTGGCGTGCCGGACCAGTGCTGCACCGTCGCGGCCAGCAGCGAACCGTAGCCCGACCGCTCCGGCGGCACGCCATAGAGCCCGCTGGCGTTGTGCCCCACGGAAATGCTGTCGCCCAACAGCACCATGCGCAAGGGATCCCGCCCCGCCACCCGCCGGGCCAATTCAGGCCATCGCACCGGCTCGTGGAGGGTCGGCGGCATCACCCAGCCATCCAGGGCGTGATCGTAGGTCGCGGCCGATTGCAGGCGATGAAAGAAGGCTCCTTCGCCGAACAGCAGATCTGCCTCGTGATCGCGGCAGGTGCCGTGCTTCTGCGAACCGCGCGGCGGATACAGCTCGTCCTCTTACAAAGCGTGCACGCGCGATTGGGCAGGCAACGTGATCGTCCGCGAGCCGGGCGTCCACTGATAGTCCACGCCCGCCTCATACTCCTCCAGCCCGGTGGCGCTGCCGATGCGAGGGACGTGCAGTGGCGTGAACATAAGCTGTGCCCGTGCCGGTCCGCCGGCTGCGGGGCGGACGAACAGGACGCTCTCGCCCCACATGTGGGTCGTCTCCCAGAAGGGCGAATCGTCCGTCGATTCGTTATCGGATCGATGGGTCATGTCCGCGGCCTCTGTCGAGTCAGGCTTGGTCGCTCGGTACCCAACTGCTGCGCAGGAAGTGAGACGTCTGCACGGCGTCGCCGGTGGCCAACAGTTGCTCGATCCGCCCGCGCTGCCGCTGCACGACCTGGTCGAACTGGCGCAGCCACTGGATGCTTTCGCCGATCGCGCCGGCGGCGTCCTCGCGGTAGGGGTACTGGTCCATCGACAGCCAGCCGCTGTAGCCGCAGCGGTCCAGCCAGTAGAGCGTCTCGACGTAGGTCGTGCTGTGAACGGTGCCGACGATCATGTCATCGTCCCAGGCGCCGTGGTTGTCATTGAAGTGCATGTGGAACAGTCGTCCGGCGGTGTCGTCGTAGCCGCCGCCTGTGCGTTTCGCCAGTACAATAGCCTCCCCCACCGATTCCCCGGCGTTGAAGGCATGGCCGGTGTCGATGCAGACGCCGACATTGTCGCAGCCGGTTTCCAGGCACATCAGGAGCGTGTCGGCCATGGTCGCCAGATAGCTGCGGCAGCGCGGCTCCTTCGGCTTGTATTCCAGGGCGAAGCGGAGTTGGGGATATGCCTGGGCGATCTCGGCCACGCTGTCGCGAAACCACGAGCGGGCCGCATCGTAGTCGGCCGTGAGCAGGTAATCGTAACCGTCCTGTCCCGGCCAGATGTTGATGAGCGGGCACTCCAGATCCAGTGCGACCTGACAGCACTGGCGGGTGTAGTGCACCGCCTGCCGGCGCACCGCCGGGTCATTGCTGCTGTAGCTGCCCTTCCAGTAGCGTCGGTCGGCAAACAGGTCGGGAATGATGGAAACGCACCGGCATTCCGCATCGGTCAGGGCCTTCTTCATCTGGGCGACATTGTTCGGGTGAATGTCCCAGGTCGCCACCAATTCGATCCCCTCGACATGCGGGATCGCCGCCGCCTGCGACAGCATCGTCAGCGTGTCGGGGTTATCCTTATACCCACCGCAGAAACGGTCTCTGGTATTGCCCAGGTTTCCCAGGATCACCGAGTATTGCCGTGCCATCTTTTCTCCTTTCGTTCCGTTTGCCGTCCATTATCACGTGAATGCCCGCCACCACGCACGCGGAGATGCACCGCCCGTGGCCATCACCTCGTAGAGCCAACATCTGCCCTATGGGAATCGGCTTTGCTCGCGCTGCTGATAGCAGATGCGGATCGGGCCGGCGATGCCGAAGTGCGTGACCAGATAGTCATCTGTCCAGGCCGGATCGGGATCCTCAGGGTGCAGCCTGCGGTTGTGATCCGGTGGCGAGGTGAAGGCCACGTGCCAAGTGTGTGAAGGTTCACCACTGTCGCGGTGGTGCGGCCCCAAGAGGTTACGTAGCGAGCTGATCAGCTCGATCTCGACCGCATTGTCCCCCTCTCGCAAATGCGGCGTGATCTCAAGTTCATACGGCGGCCAGCCGATCGCCCCGGCCGTGTGGCCGTTGACCCGAACCTTCGCCAATACCGCATCCAGCCCCGGCAACTCCAGCAGCACACGCTCGCCTTCAGCGGCGGCACGCAGATGGACGCGATGATGCAGGGTGATCCGCCCGGCGTAGAACGGGTATCCTTGCTCGCAGAGGTCCCCTTCCCCCGGCAGCGCTTCAGCCGCCAGCATGAAGCCGGGCGCGAGGCGCACGCATCCCTTCCGCGGCGTACCGGGGGAAACTGTCGCCCGCACGGCGAAATCACCTATCAGGTAGATGGATTCCAACTCGGTACCGACGAGGTGTTCGAACAGTGCGCCAAGCGGAATCGAGGGTTTGCCGACCGGCTGGAAGTCCCGCCTCATCTCGATCCGGTTGCGCCCCGCCCGCACATGCCGGCCGATGTCAACCGGGTGGAACGAGCGGTCAACGTAGTAAGGTGCTCCCGCGAACGCCACTGGCTGGCCATTGACCGTGATCGTCCAGTCGACTGCATCCTCGATTGCCACCTGCAATCCCGGCAGCGCAATCTCACTGTCGAACGTGAACCGCAGCGTGAGCGGGCCGCGGTAGGTCTCCGCTTCCAACCGGTTCTGGAGCAGCAGCACCGGTGCGGGATCGTGCCAGTCCTCCTCGCCCCGTCGCCACTGGCACAAATCGAGCGTCAGGGCATTTGGTGCGCTGCGCTCCCGTCGCTGGGGAGCCGCGACCGCGACCCGCTCGACAGTCCGCCAGTCCGCCGCCGGCACGGCCGCCGCGGGCGCATCCGTGCGCATCAGCAACAGGCGCGAACCCAGGGGCGGCAGTTCCAGCGGCGCCTTCAAGCCGTTTTGATCCGGCGTGTTGACGGCGGGCGCGATGTGGCCGCTGGTCAGATCCCACTCCTCCAGCGCTCCCTGTCCCGCCAGCGTGAGGGTGCCGGCAAATGCCTGCTCGGCATTGATGTTGGTGATGAAAAAGAGCCGTCCACCCTCGACCTGACGCACCTGTATCCACACATCGGTGCTCTCACCCCGCACAGGCTGTAGATCCAGCAGCGGCGGTACCGCCGTGTCCAGCGCCTGGCGCAGCCCGGCCGGTTCGGCCGGCAATGGCGCGGGGGGATGAACCAGGGCCGCCAGCCTCCTGGCGCCATCGGTCGACTTAATGCCATCGACACGGTTCGGCAACCGCCCGGCCGCCAGAACGATCCCCCCGGCAGCGGTAAACCCCTCAAGCAGTTCCAGCGTCGTCCGCCGGATGGTCAGCAACTCGGGGAGGATCACCAAGCGATAGGTCATTTGCCCGACACGCAGCCCGTCAGGTCCGGCGCTGCCGTGTTCGGCCAGCAGCGATTCATCGCCCAGGTCGAAGTCGCGCTGGCTGCAAAGCAGGTTGCGGCACAGTTCCACCAGCCGGTCATCCATCGCCACCAGGTCCGCCGTCTCGCCGGCGTGGTCGTGCGGGCGCTGCATGCTGGCCGGGTCAAACAGGCACCAGGCCGATTCAATCGGATGGAGCACAAGCACCTGCGCCATCGACCGCCCCTGCCGCAGCGCCCATGACTGACGGGCGAAATGGTCGGCGATCAGCCGGTTGTCCGGCCACCACGGCTGCTGGTAGGACAGGTGCGGCACGTAGATGCGCTTGCGCCGGCCGCGCATCGAATAGAATGCGCCGTGATAGCATCGCTGGTTGATCCCCAGCACCATCAGCCAGTCAGCGATCTGTTTGCGATCGGCGAAGCGGATGCCCTGCGAGCTGACGCCGTACATCTCAGCCAGCACCTCGCCGTGGCCGAGTTGGTTGGCGACGCTGGTAGCCTGCTTGGGGGTAAGAATGAAGGGCTTGCCGGTCGGCCAGCTCAGGCTGCGCGTCAGATGATCGATGCCCGGCACGTGCATGTGCTGGTAGCAGGGCATGGTGGCAGCGGTCCAACCGATCTGGTTGTTCAGCGTGTCCTCGCCCATCAGGTGGCCGGCGAACTTGACACCATGATCACTACACCACTGCCCCACCGGCTGGAAATAGCTCTCCAGAAACATCCCCAGCACACAGCGCCAGTATTGATGGCGGACACGCTGGTAGTCCCCGATTGGCCGGAACAGCGACGGCAGGTGCTCCATCAGGTCATAGCCCCACTGCCCGGCGAACACCTCCGGCAGGTGCCGCGACCAGGGGAGCAGTGGCGGGCGGAAGTGTGGTTCATCCACCCAGATCGCCTCAATGGTGCGCCCGAAGTGCTCGGCGAAGCGCTTGTGCCACGGATCACGATAGGCCACGTTGAGGTAGTCGATCACCACCTCGCGGTCGAGCAGGTCGATGACGGTTTCGCTGGTGCGCTGGCAATAGGTGAACTGCTCATCGGCCGCCAGGCGCACCTCGCCCGGTTGCAGTGCTTCGCCGGCCGGGCGTACGGCCAGGCCCCGCAAAGCGCGGGAGGGGTCCAGGTCCGGCAGCGCGCTGGGCATGTAGCCCGCCTGCAGCCAGAGCTTCAGCCCGCGCTGCCAGGAGCGCTCGATGATGCGGGCGATGATGCCCATCCACTCCTCACCGAGGTACGGGGTGCGCAGGCCGTTGAAGGTGCGGGCAATGACCGCCCCCCACCCGGCATCGGCCATCTCATCGAGCTGCTCGATGATGCGCCTCTCCTCAAGCCGGTCGTTGAGCATCCAGAGCGCGACGCCCCGACACGAGGCGGGCGGGTTGGCGAATCGTTCAGCGTCCATTCAGTGCCTCCGAAGTCTCATGCCGCTCACCCGCCGGTGACATTGACGCACTCGATGCCGAGAATGCGGGCGCACCGCTCCAGCACCGCCGCCTGGTGGCCAGTGCCCAGTGCGAAGTGGTGCGTCGGCCCCTCGGCGCTCCAATCCTCGATAAACGTGCGCACGTCGGGTGGGAACTGCGCCCGGGTGTTGGTGTTGCCGGTTGCGGGGATGGGACCAGGCAGGCTCTGGCCCTCGGCTACGACGAATTTGAAGCGGCCGTCGTGCGTCTGCGTAAGCCCCAGCAGGGTGATCGGCCCGTTGCGGATGGCGAACTCCACGCTCGGCCCGCGCCCGCGCTTGCCGTGCAGAATCGACAGCCCGCGCAGCACCGGCTTGCCTTCGGCGATGGCGATGTGATGGGGACCATCGTGGCCGATGAGTACAAAGTCACTGCCGTAGTCCACCGGGTGCAGCTCAGCGAATGAGCCGCCAGCGCCCAAGCGGTCCATGATGAGCATGGCAACGCAGTTCTTCAGGTCCAGTTCACCGGCGACCGGGATGCCGCGGCCGGTAAGTAGCGAGCTGCCGATGCTGAGACTGGAGCCGAGCCTCTCATTCTCGTTGCCATCGACGCCGCGATAGTAGTAGCTGAGGGCATCGAGGGAGAAGCCGTTGATGAGCCGCTCCATCCCTACCGAGACCCGGGCCGCCCAGCGCAGCTCAGCCGGGTCTACCTCACCGGCCAGGGGATCGCTGCCGGGCGGCGGGAAATGGAACATCTCCCGGATCAGCTGGAGCCGCTCCGCCACTTCTGGCTCCCCCACCGCCTGCACGCATGCGTGCAGGTCGTCCAGCTCCAGGTGTTCGACGTGCATGCCGAAAGCGGCATCGAACATGGTCGGATCGCTGTTCATGTCGAGCATGCCTTCGTAGACGTGCCCCATGAGCCCGATCCGACTCGTGCGCAGGGCACGCAGGACGCGCGCCACCCGCACCATATCCGCCACGCGCACATGAGCACGCGCATCATCGTGGAGCGTGCCGACGAGGATGTCGGCCGGCGCCAGGTTCGCGCGCCGCAGGGCGCAGGTGATCTCGGGCAGGCTGCAGATGTTGTCATTGAGCAACTGCATCTCGGTGGTGGCGCGGGCGTAGTCCAGCGCGCGATCAGGCTGCAGCGCCACCAATGCCACCGGCCGGCCCGCCCGCTGGACGACGGGCAGGGCGTTAGCCGAGGTGCTGTAGGTCACGAGATTGCAGACCAGTAGGTCAACATCAGCGGCGCGTAACTGGTCGCCGATGGCACTGGCAGCGCAGGAGGAATCCGACATGCCCGCATCGATCACCTCGCCTCCCAGGCTGCTCAGCCGTTCGCAGAACGCCTGGTGCAGCCCGAGCAGGCGCTCGCGCAACCCGGGGAACTGCGGCCAGTAGTTGTTCAGGCCCACGCAGAATACGCCGATGCGTGGCCGAGCGGGCAGCCGGCGAAAGTATGCTTCGGCGAAAGATGTAGAGGGATTCATCTTAATGCGGGTGTTCGAAACCCTGTGCGCCGATGGCAGACAGGGCGGTCCAAGGCAGCGGCAATACGCCGATGCTACGCAGCGGGGATCAGGCTTCCTGTCAGGCGGACACGGTGGGCCGCCCATCGACTAGGCGGCTTTCGGCTCGGACACCAGAGCTGACAGGCCGCGGCCTCACCTGCTCGAAGAAACCGATCGCCTCCAGGCCTTGGCGCAAGGCGGCATACTCCCCGGGCAAAAGACCGCGCAGCGGAAGGCGCACCGGACCGCAGTCGATACCGATCATGCCCATCATCGCCTTGCCCGCCGGCAGGCCGCCATAACGTGCCATCAGCGCGATCATCTCGATAGCCCGTGCCTGTTCCGCCTGGGCGGCTGCCAGGTCGCCAGCGCGGAAGGCCGCGATCAGCCGCTGGTAGACGGGTGCGGCAAAGTTATAGGTGCTGCCGACTGCCCCCTGGGCGCCCAAGGCCAGGCCGGCCAGCAGCATCTCGTCCCGGCCGAACAGGATGTCGTAGCGACCATCCGCCATCGCCACGCACTGGCGGTAGTCCATCAGGTTCTCGTAGGTGAACTTGATTCCGGCCAGCGTTGGGATTCGTTCTGCGGCGCAGGTAAGGAAATTGGCCATCGGGAAGCAGACGCCGGTCATGGACGGCATGTGATAGAAGTAGAAGGGCAGCGCCGGGGCCGCGGCGGCGGTTTCGCGGCAGACTTCCACAAGATCCTCGACGCTGGCGGGCCGGAAAAACGAGGGCGCCAGGGTGGCGATGGCCGTCGCCCCGAGCTGTTGGGCGTGAGCGGCCAGGGCGCGTGCATCGGCCAGGCTGTTGTGGCCCACGTGGACAATGACGGCCAGATCACCCCCGGCCACCTCGATCCAGCGCTGGACGATCCGCCTGCGCTCCTCCAGCGTCAACGAGTGGCTCTCTCCCGTGGTGCCGCAGACAAACGCCCCCCGCACGCCGGTGTGCACCAGGTGCTCTGCCTGTCGCTCGATGCATGCCAGGTTCAGGCTGCCGTCCACATTCATGGCCGTGAAAGGCGCAGCCACCAAACCTTTAAGCTTTTTGTTCACGATCATCTCCATCACTAACAAAGACCATGCCGACCTCCGGCGCCGTTCGGATGCCCCGGCCGAACTGGGGCCGGGTCTGGGGCGGATAACTCAATGACTGGCATTGCAAGCCGTCGCCGCGGTCGACCCATCGGATATGGATCGGGCCATATGGCGTATGCACTTGTCCTGTGGCCGATCCTACCACGCCCGGCAGCGGGTCCACCACAAACGAGCGGAATCCCGGCTCCAGCGGACGCACCCCCAGCAGGTGGGCCGATTGGAAATAGACCGGCACCGCCGACCAGCCGTGGCAGAGGCTCCCGGCCTGGTCGAAATCATTGGCGCCGCGTAGCGTTTCCCAGAACGTCGTGGCCCCCTGTTCAAGCATTCGGCCCCAGTCGCGGGCGATCGTGTCGAAGACGAGGCGGCCATAGCGCCGGCGGTCCATCAGCAGCGCCTCGAACTTGTACAGGCAGTGACTGAGCGTGGTGGCGACCAGGCCATTGTCCTCGCACGCCAGCCGGGCCCGCAGGTTCTCAGACCGTGGCACCGAGGACACGTCGGCCAGCAAAGCCAGCGCCTGCGTCAGCTCAGCCACGTGCGGTGCAGCGCCAAGCGTGGTCTGGTAGGCGCCGAGGGCATCGTTCCAGAAGCGATCGGCTACCGCCAGCCCCAGACGCTCGGCCGCTGCGGCGTATTCCTCGGCCGCGGCATCATCACCGCACGCCTCGCTCACGCGCGCCGCTGCCTTCAAGGCAAGACAAAACAGAAGATTCAGCGGCGACTCAAATCGGTGTTCATCAAAATCGCCCACGCGTTGGCCGCCATCCAGCCCTGGCATCCATTCGTAAAACTGCCAGTAGCGTTGTCCGCGCGGACACGGCAGCAGATCGCCGACCATCCCCTTCAGATGCGTCTGCATCATGCGATGTAGGATCGGCAGCATGCGACGCAAGAACTCCGCATCGCCACTGTAAAGGTGGTAGTCATCCAGCGCCAGCACCCAGACGAAGCTAAAAGAGGGAATCGTGATATCAATCCGCGCGGGGGCGCACATCTCCAGCCAGCCATCCGGCTGCAGACTGCGGCCGAGCAGCTCCCACGACGCCGCCGCGAAGGGGTACTCCCCGAAGCAGTGATAGCCGCACAGGGCCTGGTTGCGGCCGTCGAACGCGTAGAGGGCCTGCTCACGCCAGGGGGTGTCCTCGTAGTGCTCGTGCATGCACAGGTGCAGGGTGCGGATGCCGGTCTGCCAGATTCGCCGGTGCAGGGAGTCGTCGCAGTCGAAGCGACCGCGCACCTCGACCGGGTAGACCATCGGCAGCAGGCCGGCATAATGCAGGCGGAACGCAACGCAATCGCCCATCACATGCAGTTGCAAGTAGCGTCCGGCCACGCGATGGAAGTGGTGCGTGAAGCGCTGACGGCCAGCGCGGCAGACATAGCGGTTGGCGAAGTTGCGACTCCCCACCGCCGCACGGACGCGCAGGTCGTCGAGATGTTCGCCGTGGGCGATATCGATCATGGTGCCGGCCGCGGCGTCCACCTCCAGATCGAGCAGCCCCACCTCCTGGCGGCCCAGATCGATGACGAAGTAGATCCCATCCGCCTCCAGTGCATCGGCACAAATGCCAATGCCCTTTTCGGAAGGCAACTCGTGGACACCGGCATCCCGCAGAAAGGCGCAAGCGTGACGATGGGAGAGGAAGTCGCATTGCATCAGACGCGCGACAGTACCGGGCGGGTCATCCTCCCGAACCGACCGCCGCACGATCCCCTGAGCGCGAAGCGTCACCGGGATGCGTGGAAGGACCTGCGTACGCTGCACCGGTCGAGGTCGTGAGCCACGAGCCGCAGCCCTGCCGCGAAGGCCATCCGCGCCGACCGGCCGCCATGATGCCGGCTGCCGACGAGCATCGTACTCGAACGTGAAGCCCAGTTGGGACGTGATGCGCGGCATTTCACCCTGGCGATAGCCGGCGGCATAACGCCACTTGGTGGCGCTGCCACTCGCCTGGCGATGATGACCGCAGCGCACCTCAAAAATCAATCCCGGCGGGCCGGCGATGTACTGGAATGAATCAACGCCCTGGTAATGGACGCGGACGCTCAATTCGTTTCCACCTGCCCGCAAGTGCTCGGCGATTGGCAGACGATCGCAGGTCTTGTGCCCGGGATAATCGGAATACTGTCCGCAGGCGACAAAGCCGCCGTTGATCCAGACCGCATAATTGGAATCGGCGCTGATCAGCAGCTCCGCCCCAGCGTCTATCTCGTCCAAGCTAAATTCATGCCGGAAGTCGATGTACTGGTTCGTGCCCTCGGGCACATCGCCCGGCCAGATCCAGCGGGCATCGGAATGCTCCAGCAGTGCAGCCGGTTGTTCTGAAGCAGTACTCATGTGGGCACCACCGCTGGAGACGGACGCGAAAAGCGTGCCCGCATACGGGCGATGGTTTCGAAGCCGTCGGGTTCCTGTTCGAAGGTCATGGCCTCATGAAGGCAAATGCCATCCACGGGCGTGGCCGCCAGTGTATCCGCGCGCATCTGCATGGCGCCGGCGAGGCTATCGGCCGAGGCGCCCTGGTGCTTGGCGGCGTAGGCCGAAAGCCAGCTGGAGAACCAGTAAAGCTCCGCGCGGCCGCCGGCATATTCAACGTAGGGCTTCCACTCGTGGTCCGCGGCATAAGTGCCGCTCGGCCAGTTCATCTGCTTTGCGTGCCAGATGGGGATATTCGCATCCCAGGGCCACTCATAGTCACCGAGGATGAGGATGTCGGCAATGTGCTCATCCACCCAGCGCTGCCACTGGTTCACAAATCGATACGGGATGTGCGTGGAAAAGACCGGGGCGGTGAGGATGGTATGCTCGCCCAACGGCGTGCCGACTGCCAGGCTGGTTCCGCTGGACTCGGCATGCTGTTTCACCCGCTTGAGGAAGTCCGTGATGAAGTTCCCTTTCACCTGGTGCCACGCATCGGCGTCGAAAGGCTCGCTACGAATGTCTATGCCGTACTTCCCGCGGTAGGCATCGACCACCGGCTGCTCGAAGCCAAAGAAGTCATCCGGCTCGGGAAAGTTCAGGTGCCGGTTATGGCAGGAGGTGGAGAGGTACAGACCATCCGGCTTATAGGCCAGCAGCTCGTCGATCACGCGCATCTGGTCCGCAACCGCTTCCGCCACCGCGTAGGAGCGCAGCCCGGGGAAGCGCGTGACGCCGTCGCGGCCTATCACCAGCCACTCCGGGTGAGCGGCCAGCGACCGGTTGTGTCGCTCGTCGAGATAATCATGCCAGATGAACCAGCGGATGCCGTGGCGCCGGCAGGCGTCGCGCGATTCGGCCAGCGGGTCCATGAGCCTCAGCGATTCGTCGATGCGCCGTCCCCAGCGGGCGATACCCTGCCGGTATCCTCCGCCGCTGCTGACATCGAGGACGAACGTGTGTCCCGGTCGATGCTCTTCCGGGTCGCGGTCCTTATCCGCCAGGCGGGGCATCAACAACGACATATCGCTGTCGCCCACCTCCGCGGGCGGCAGCAGAAATCGGCTGGGATAGCCGGCCACCCCCAGCCCGATGGCGCGCCAGCAGATCGTGTCCACGCCGGCCTCGGCGCAACGCCGCACCAACTCCTCCACGTCGGGCGGGCCGAACGGCTCGGAGCGGATGCAGATCTCATCGAAGTAGTCCACATTCATAACGATCGTCTTTGCTGACATCGCCTCACTCATCATTAGTGTCTCGTTCACGAACCGGTCGCCACACCCTGCATCAGCGTAACGGCGGCGGTGCGTGTTCCTGCTGTTACCCCCGCGTAACGGTCCAAGTGCCCCCGAACAAAAGAGGCACTTGGCTCCGGTTTCATCCGATGGCGGACCGTCCGCCGTCACGGTCAGGGTGCGACCGTGAACTCGACCAGCATCACATCAGCCGGTGGAATTACGATGCGGTTCGGATCGTCAAGCGTCTTGTTGGTGATCAAGTCGCGGGCGCCTTTTACCTTGAAGCTAAACTTCGGCTCGATGACCCGCTCGGCGTCCAGCCAGTCGTTGACGATGTAGGTGAGATAGGTCTTCTCGCCCGCCTCGTTGGTGTACTCAGTGGTGCGGTTCTCGGTGAACGGGAGTCCTTCGGCGTCCCGGATCACCACCGGCTGCGGGGGAAGCGTCTCGCCCAGGGCCAGTTCAAGCATCTGCCGGATCACCGCCGCCGAGTCCTCGGTCAGGTGGTTCCGGCGATCGGCCGAGCGCGGTACTTCCGGCAGGTGATAGATCGTCCCCTTGTCGGCGGTGAACTTGACTGCCTTGAAATCGCCGAACGAGATCTCCCTGGCGTCCCCCTGCGGCTTGAAGAACGAGGCATCGCGCGGCTTACCGTACTCATCGTGCTCCGGAATCGCCCCGAACACGATCGCCGTCTTGCCGCCCTCGACGAACGCCTTCACCTTCTCGTAGGTCTCATCGCGAATGAAGTCCGATGCAGGCATCACCAAGATCTCGTACATGTCCAGTCGGCCTTCAGCGATCCGATTCTCGGTGGCGTAGTCGATGTTGAAGCCCATCAGCGTCAGGGCGCGGTTCACCTGGTCGTTGAAGGCGAAGAACTCCCGATAGCGCGGCGACACCGGGTCGGGGTAGACGAACACCATCGGCGCCCGCGGCAGCTTGTGGAACGCGCTGATCTGCGGGAGCAGGCGCTGGATGTCCAGCTTCACCAGCGCGGCCTGGTGCATCGTTTCGGCATCTTTGGGCACGGGGCTGAACGCCGGATTGGGGTGCCAGCACCACCAGTTGTTGCTGGTGACTCCCTGCATCGTCTCCTGCCAGAAGAACAGCTTGGTCTGCACGCCCCCGAACTTGTACTCCAGGTTCGCCATCGGCTTGGACGGGTCGAGGCTGCGGGCAAAGTCCTTGTACGGCTTGGAGAAAGGGTAGGAACCGCCGCTGATCCCAATGTAATCCACCAGATCCCATGCGGACTCCTCATCCGCGCGGGACATCGGCTTGAACTGCGGATTGAACGTGGCGTTGAACAGCTTGACGGCGATGGGCAGGTCCGGCTCATACTTTCGGATCAGGCCCATTTGCCACTCGTAGTGATGCATCAGCCTTTCGTTGGAATATTTCCACCAGTCGTACTTGGCCGCATCGGTCGAGGCGGCGTCGGGGACCGGGTGTCCCTTGCGGCCGCTGGCCACGATGTCGTCGAAGCTCTTCAGCTCCGTACCCCAGGCCTTGTTCAATTCCTCGATCGACTTGTACTTCTCCTGCAACCACGGGCGGAAAATGGCCATATTCCGCTCGTTGGGGTTCATGTACTCCGGCTCATTGGCGATCCAGATGCTGTTGAGCGCCGGATGGCCGGCGATCATCGGCATCACATGCCCGTAGAACCGCTCGATCAGCTTCAGCATCTCCGGATGCTCGATGTCGTACGGCATCATGTTGTAGAGCGAGAACTGGTTCTTCGCATCCGGCCACTTCTCATAGACCCACTTGGGCATAAAGTGACTGGTGAGACCGAGATCCACCTTGATGCCGAGTTCGGCGCACTGATCAAGCACCTTGACCAGTTCACCGGTCTTGGTGCGCTCGTTGTAGTCGATGATGCGCGGAACGCCGGTCGGTTCCTCGGACGTCTCGAAGACCGAGCTCGGACCAGTGCTGACCTGGATGACGTTGAAGCCCAAGTCGCGCGCAACCGGCAGATACTTGATCGTGAAGTTAAAGAAGCACGGACCGCTCAGGAAGATTTGCTGATCTCCGGCGTAAAAACCGCCGTCGCGGATGGTGAACCGTTCCTTGGGGCGCGGAATCTCAGGCGATTTGGGCAGGGCATTGGGATCCTTGGCAAGCGCCTTCAGCTCCGCCTTCGCCCTGGCGACTTCCCGCTTCAGATACTTGTGGTTGCTGTCCAGGATATCGAACCGTTTGGATTTGACGCTTTCATTTGACCAGAACGCGGCCTCCTTCAGCGTCACGATCAGGAACTTCTGTCGGGTGGTGTCAGCGCCGGCAGCAGTGGCGGCGGCTTCGAGTTTTTCGAGTTCCTCGCGCCAGGTCTTCAGATCATCGAGATCCTTTATCACCTGCTCGGCATTGAGCATCCGCGTCAGGGCGCCGCCATGGACCATCATTGACTGGACATTGTCGGGACTGGTTGCGAAGCGGGCCAACTGCTTCCCCTCGGCGTCGGTAAGAACCACCGTGATGACGTACATGCCGTTGGGCAGCGTCTCCTCGGCGCCCCAAACCACCTCGGCTTTCTGCTTTCCCTTGGCCAGCGGGATGTCAATCGTCTTGGTGAAGGTCTGCCCGGTGTCGACGTTGTGGTAGTCGACGATCGCCTTGCCGGGTTCCCCCGCTTCCGGCACGGTGTACTCGATCCCGATTTTCACCGGCTCGTTCTGCAAGGCCTGGCGGGGCGGGGAAACTTTCAGTGCGTACTGCTTTCCCTCCGTTTCTGCGAACTGCGCCTGCGCCAACTGCGGGAGCCCCACCAGGCAACAGAGCAGTGCCACCATCGTCCGTGGAACAAGGGATCTGACGGAAGTCATGCGTTTCATAGCCAATCCTTTCTTCGGCGCCGCCCAGGCGGCGTAATATCGCACTCTTGCCCGGGCCGGCCGTTGTGAACCGTGCCGCGCAGCCGGCTTAGTCCTCCAGCTCGATGTGGAAGAGATTGGGGCCGTTCTTCAGCATAAAGGCGTCCGGGGCGATCTCCTTCTCGGTGATCAGGTTGATGATCTTCCGAATGGGTTTCGCCGTGACCAGCTTGGCGCTGGACGGCGTGTTGGTGCCGTAGGGCAGCACCGCCAGCGTGTAGCCGCCGTCGACGGCCACGCTGCGCCAATCGAAGCCGTACAGCGCATCAGGGTCGGTTTCATCCGCCGCCACGATGCGAACGGGGTCTTGCAGACCATTGTCCGCCATCACCTTGGCGAGAACGCGCTCGTACACGCGCCGCCGCTCCTGGTTTTCCGGCGTCGGACCGCCACGGAGTGCCTGTCCGCCATCGGTGACGATGTCGGGCTGGTTTTCGATGGCGTCGATGCAGATCACCCGTCCCTCACCCAGCGGGTAGATGCGTGCGCCTTCCCCATACATCTCGCCGCCCTCCAGCTTGATCAGTTCGCTGGTATCGCGTGGGTCGCCGTACTCGTTGTGGGCGAACCCGCCCCGGGTCACGATGACGATCCCGCCGCCGCGGACGTAATCCAGCACGCCCTGGTAGGTGCTGTCCTTCACATAGTCGGACTCGCCAGCCAGCAGCACCTCGTGCCTGGGCAGTTCGCCTTCGACGATGCGCGCCTCGGTGGCGTAGAACGGTCGCAGGCCCAGCGCGTACTGCGCGGTTGCTTGCTCGAAGCGCATGCGGACCATGGTGACATCGCTACGACGTTCCACCACGTCCGGGAACAGGGTGGCTACCCGGGCATGCTTCTGGTTCAGGGCGTACATGTGCGGATCGAACAGCCGCTGGATGTCCAACCCGGAAATCGACAGTGCCCACATCGATTCAGCATTGGCCAGAGAGTCGGAGAACCTCTGGTTCGAGTGCCAGCACCACCAGTTGCCGTCCGCAAGGCCATGCAGCGCCAGCCGCCATGCCACCATTTCCACGGCCTTTTTGCCGGCATAGGAGATGTGAATCTCCGTGTTCACCAGCGGCTTGTCGGGATAAAGAGATCGGCAATAATCCAAAAACATGATGTCACGGTCGCCCATCGATCCATCGTGCCCGGCAATGTCGTAGACCTCCTGCAGCTTCTCGATGTTGAACGAGTGCAGCGAGGCAGCCATGAACTTCGTGTGGGTCGGACGCCGCGGGTCCACTCCCTTGGCCGTATCGCTCAGGAAGCCGAAGAAATCGACGAGCAGCTCATCGCGGAATTGCTGGAAATCGTACCACGGCGCATAGTTGGCCGGGTCGGGCCATTCGATCAGCTTGATGTCCTCGAAGTTCGCGTACTGGCTCTTCCATCGCTTGTTGAGGTCCGCAACGGTCGGATAACGCTCCTTCAGGTACTTGATGAAGTCCTGGCGGGTCATCTCCGAGTAATTCGTGTACCACGGCTCGTTCCACAGCCAGTAGGACCGGATCCCCTTGAAGGGCTTCCAGAAGTTGATGCTCTTGTTGTAACCCTCCTCGATCGCCTTCCGCGCCGCCGGGTGCTGCACCACGAACGGCATGAAGTTGTTCGGATCGAGGTTCTTCATCTCCGGGTGCTCTTTGAGCAGCGGCGACTTGGCGGCGTCGGCACCGGTGAGCTGGAGCCCGGGCGCCTGAACGCTGGCGTTGATCGACACGCCCGCGGCGTAGTACGTCTCGACATGCTTGATCGCTTCGGCATTGCCCGGATCCTGGGGGACTTCGGTCACCACCGAGTTGAAGCCCAAGTCGATCACCTGCGGCTGCTGGGCGCGCAGGTACCAGAACACGCACGGGCCCCAGAGGAACACCGGCCGATCGCCGTCATGGTAAAAGCCGTCCTTCATCGTCAGGCGCTCGGGATCGAAGCGCGGTGGAACCTTCAACTGTGCATCCGGATTCCGCAGAATCTCCTCCATATAGGCCTTGGATTGGGCGTACAGGTTCTCGAGCGTCTCGGTGTTCCGACGCACGCGATCGGAGTCGCCGCGCTCCAGGTCTTCTCGGGATCGCGGAATGAACATCTTCTGCAACGTCAGGTACGCAAGCGGATACGCCGTGTTGAGCCCCCTGGCCTCAACCTGCTTGTAAAGCTGTTCGAGCGACTCGGCGTTGCGCTCCAGCGCTGCAAGCCTCGCCTCGTATTCGGCGATCGCCTGTACTGCGACGGTGTCGCTGAACGTCGGCGCGAAGACCCGGACAACGCTCGGCTCCTGGCCGGCGAGGGTCAGCCGGCCGCTCAGTTCCCATTCGCCGGCCCCGACCTTCTCAGAATGGATCGGCAGGTTCTTGCTGCTGAAGCCGGACGGCAGCGTCACCCCGGTCGATGCCAGCGGCTCGCCGCCTTCTTTGCCCAACAACTCCAGGCGCCCCTTCCGCTCCGGCCCGTGGTTGTAGAACGAGAACGCCACCGGGATGTTGGTGTTGATGTAGTTGTACGCCGGAACCTGCGCGTGCATGTCCACGCCATCCCGATTTGACGGAGGCGTGAAGGTAAGCGTCGGGAAATGGGCAGCGCTGTACGTGCCGACCAGCCCGGGCAGCCAAGCCACCGAGCCGGCACTGGCGCCGACGCCCGTTCCGTCCTCATCGCTCACCGCGATATTCATCTTCAACGGCTCGTAGCTGACCGGCACGTAGGGCGCCAGGCTCTTCCACGGAATCGCCGCCTCGAACACCGTCACCGACTTCTCCCCATCCAGCTTGCGAGCGGTCTTGGCGAAGATCTTGGAACGGTAGGTTTCCGGGTGAGCGCCCTGCTGCAGAAGGGCCAGCCGCTCGGCCTCGCTGCCAAAAGAGTCCTGCACGACGCTGCGATCCATGCGGCGCTGCACGTGGGCCCAGTGCATGTCGACCGACTCGTCTTTGCCCAGCACGAAGATAACATGTACGTCATCCGCCCCGTAGCGCATGCCGACATCCTGCCAGCCCAGGATCAGGCGACTTTTCGCGTCGGCGAACGCCAGCGAGATCCGCTGCGGGGCCGGGAGCCGGTCATCGCTGATCTGGAGGCCGATGTAGATATTCTGGTCGTCGCGGCAGAGCCGCACGGCGGCGGTGAGATCTTCCTTCCCCCGGTATTCGCCCCGGGACCAGGAGGCATGGCGGTCGCCTTCCAGCACCACGGACGGTTCAGCGTCCGGCCAGTCGGACAGGTCGCCATCCACGCGGATCGGATTGGCGGCCCAGGGCACCTGTGACTTGACTTCCACCACAGGGACGTGCCCGACCGCCTCCTGCGATTTGATTTCGATCGCGCCGTTCAGCGCCTCGTTGCCCGCCGCCCACGCCGCCGGCAGGAGCGAACACGCGCCCGCCGCCAGCCACCGCATCACACTCAACCGCATGAATACTCTCCTGCAAAGGAACCGATGCCGCCCCAGGCCCGCGGAGCGGTTGTCGTCATCGCCGCATTCCATCCCGGCGGCACACAGGTGAATACAGACACCCCGTTCTTCCGTTTAATGCAATCATCGCAATTGTATTAATTTTTTCATCGCCAGGCCATAGCCCCCCAGCCGCCGAGATCACGGCGGCACGACGCGGAATCGTCGTGCGCCGCGGCAAGCGGTGAGCGGTGAGCCATCGGCCCGCCAGCCGCCTGATCCCGTAATTGCCTGCCCGCGGCGCCGTATGGCATCGGTTCGATTCCGCCCGTTGAGGCTCCGGCGTGCCGGAGCCTCAACGGGCGGGCGCAACCGGCCGAAAGTCAGTTGCCCTGGCTTCGAATCCAGAAGCTCCCGCGCCAGCTTCCGCCAAAGCCGCGCTCCCACCAACCGTGGCGCTTTCCGGTCAGGTCCGTGTCAATATCATCATCCCGATCGAAAACCGCGACATGCCCGTCGGCATAGAGCACGTTGTATCGCACCGGGTCGCCATGGTGCGCCGGCAAGAACGTCGCGGCGTTGGGAGCACCCCCGATCCCGTTCCAGAAGTTGTCTGCCATCAGTCCCAGCTTGTAGCGATTCATCGCCGCCAGTTTGGGGATCTGATGGTTGGGATGGGCGGGGTAGTTCGGCATGAACTCCTTCCGCATCGAGATGTAGCAATAGGATGAATAGAGCTGCGTCATCGAGCCGAACGACGGCATTCCCGTCAGGGGGTCTCCACCCTCGGCAATGCCCAATTGCCTGCCGCGGAGGAAGCCGCCCAGGAAGTAATCGAACGCTCCCTGCGAATCCCGCCCACGCGTATCGGCGGGGCAATAGAACATCTCCGGCGTCCTGATGTACCCATTCACATACAGGTGCATCGGCCCGACGTAGTTCACATGGCGTGTGCCGTCGATTACCTGTGATCCGTAAACCAACGCCATGTTGTAATACTCTGGATTTTGCGGAGGGTTGGTGCTGTAGTAGCCTCCCGGCGGCGGGATGTATCCCTCATAGTCGCTGGCGTAGTTGTGGATCGCGATGCCGAACTGCCGAAGCTGGCTCTGGCAAGTCACCATCATGGCTGCCCGGCGTGCCTTGCCCAGCGCCGGCAACAACATACTGATGAGCAGCGCGATGATCGCGACCACCACGAGCAGTTCCACGAGCGTGAACCCGCCGGCGCGGGATGGCTGAGTACATGCCGATTTCGTCATGACGAGCCTCCTTGAGATAGGGATGTGTCTTTGCTGATGATGGACCGGAGCCGGCTGAATTGAGTGACCGGCGTAGATTTGGATAAGCCCTGGTCGTAGTCGAAGGCGGCCAATCCTTCGGCCTTGCCACGCTGGAGGTGGTGGCGCATGCGGGCGCTGGCCGTGATGCCGTCGCGGCTGCGCAAGGCGCGGAGGATGCCATAGTGGTCGCGCAGCGTTCGGGCGAGCAGACGCAGCAGGTGTTCGCCGGGCAAAAATCGCCGGCGACCGCAAAGCTGTGTCAACAGCCGCAGGTCGGAGGCCACCTTGGCGGTCGGGGAAGAATGGGCCGCCTCCAGCATGATCGAATGGAAGCGCTGATCCAGTTCGATCTGCCTCTCCGCCAGATCGCCATCCAACTCCACCCCTCCCTGGCGACGGAACGCCCGAACCACCTCGCGCTGGCGCTCACAGATCGCCTGGATCTCGACGAGTTGCTTTTCCGTGCGGCGTTCAGCTGCCAGCCGGGCCGCGTGGCTTTCCAGCAAGATGCGCAGGTCGTACAGGTCGGCCAGTTCATCGCGATGGAACGTCCTGACGAAGACCCCGTAATGGGGCAACTGCGTCGCCAGCCCCTCCGTCGCCAGGCGGTTCAGCGCTTCTCGCACCGGAGTTCGGCTGATCCCGATCTCCGCCGCAAGGGCCTCTTCCGACAGCCGCTCCCCCGACGCCAAGCCGCCGCGGAGCAGCTTGGCACGGATATGCTGATAGGCCCGCTCTTTGAAGCTAACTGCCATGTCGACCTGCCTGCCGTAAGCCCCCTTGCTCGGTCACGACCTTCGTCACCGCCCCCAACGGATTTCCCCTGCCGATCGACGCCGCCAAGAGGCGAATGACCAATTTGGGGGCGCTGAAGTGCCGCCGGCCAGTCCGGATAGACGTTTCACTATGCTGGGCTACGACCCGAGAGTTCTATGAAATCGTCTCAAAGCCAGCGGCCTGGAATCTGCTACTCACACCTGGATTGTATACAGGAATACACAATATGCAAACCAATTCTCATTTCCTGCATTTTGCCAGCCTATTAGACTGGCTTTTTCGTTCCTGCCAAGCAACCTGCTGCGGCGCTAATATCCAGCTCGTGCCGATTTTTATCGCTGTGGGCGGAATATGCCTCCTGTTGCCTCTACTAGCATCTAGAGGAACTCGGTTACTGAGCTGTCTGCGCCAACAGATCATGCACATGGCGAGATCCATCAAGATCGTCTCGCGGATGCAAGTCGCGAGTTCCCCATGACCCCCTATTTCTGACGCGACGGGCATAAATTGCCTATCCAAACGGCCCCAGCGGTGTCTTTCCTGTTACAGGGGTGGGATTGATTTGGCGCGCTGCCCTGCGGCGTGCATGCTCGGCATGAGCCGGAGAGATTGATGCAGCAACCTGTTGAGCTAACACCGATCACCCCGATTTATCGCGAGCTGCGCCCGCAACAGGAGGTTGCCCGCCCGGATGCGCCCCCCGCCAAGCCCCCCGACCTGACACTGGCCGACCAGATGCGCCGGATCGAACAGGAAGAGGAGCCGGAACGCTGGGATGGGCTGAGCTGAGGGCATGACGGCCGGTGTGCCCTGGGGCACGTTTTCACCGTTTTTTCGGATAATTGCCCCCCTGGGACAGCTTGCGATGGCATGTTGCCAAAAATGCAGCCCCCGCCGCGGGACCGCCAGGCCAAATCAGGCCACCTGATCGCAACAGGCGATCGGAACCCGCAATATCCCGACAATTCGCTCCGTTTGACGCCCCCTCTGCCGCCTGTTAAATTTTCGACCCCTCGCCTCCCTCCGGTCGTATAACCCAGAAAGCGCGGGGCATACCTGCTGATTTCGTAACTGTTTTTGAGGAAAGAGCATGCGAGCCAGTGACATCCGCCGCGGGACGGCGGTCGTGATCGATGGGACGTTGTATGTGGTGACCAACGCCGACCACAATACCCCCGGCAACCTGCGAGCCAAGGTTCAGTTCAAGCTGCGGGATGTGCGCAAAGGGACGATCATCGACAAGCGTGTCGGCGCAACCGATGACATCGATGTTGTCACCCTTGACCGCCGGACGGTCGAATACCTCTATTCCGATGGGGATGGCCACATCCTCATGGACATGGAGACCTACGAGCAGGACACGATCCCGAAAGAGGTTTTCGGCGATGACATCCTGTACCTGAAGCCCAATACGCAGCTCACCGCCATGTATCACGATGGCAAGATCGTCAGCTATGAGCTGCCCAAGACGGTCGACCTGCAAGTGACCGACACCCCCCCGGGCATCAAAGGCGCCACCGCCACCAACCAGCAGAAGGAAGCCACGCTCGAGACCGGCCTGAAGACCCGCGTGCCCCCCTTCATCGAGGTGGGCGAAGTGGTCCGCGTCAGCACCGACGGCGGCACCTATGTCAGCCGCGCCTGAAGCGCGCATTCCTGAACCGGACGGAATGACACAGCCCTGCCGCTGCGCGGGGCTGTTTTCCGCGCTGCCCTGCCCCTTTTTATGAGTCGCCAATCCCGGCTGGCCGAAGGTCCGATCTGCCGCCCCCGCTGGCAGTGCTGGCGGGTGGGATGTGTGATGTAACTCGCTTTAATACTGGCACATAGACCCACCGCACACTCGAAAGGGTGTGCTCCGCAGCGGCGGTGGAATCTGCTTAAGTTGCCCCTCTGAACCGGCCGATGCCGAGCATGGAAGGAGCGACACGATGTCCTGCTGGGTTGCCCCATTGATAGCGGCCGAGTTCCTGAAGGTGCCGATCGAGCAGATCCATGAGCGGATCCAGGCCGGCACGATTCCGAGCATGGTGGAGAACGGCTTTACGTTCGTTGATGTGCTGCCGGAGGTGGAGAACCTGCCGCTGCCGATCAGGCCGCCGCTTCCCCCGCCGACATTTACCCTCATCAGCGATGAGGAACTGGCCGCGTTGATGGCGCCACTGGCGTTTGATGCTGAAGACGCCGCCCCGCAGCCGGATGATGATGACAGCTTCGAGCTGCCCCATGAAACGGATGAGGCCGGCGAAGAGACGGACTGGTCGATCCAGCGTGCCCGTGCCGCCGCCGCCGCCCGCCGAATCGCCCCCCGCC
>CAYNMV010000019.1:24960-57143 GCA_964398315.1 uncultured Tepidisphaeraceae bacterium
TGGTCGATCCAGCGTGCCCGTGCCGCCGCCGCCGCCCGCCGAATCGCCCCCCGCCAGATCGCGGCATGAGTCATCGTACGGAACGAACCCAATTTTCCCCTATCCGCTCCCCGAGGGGGTGCTGGAGGGCACCCTCACTCGTGCGGAACGAACCCAATTTTGCCCATCCGGCCCCCTGCCGCACCGGCCAATTTGCGGAACGAACCCAATCTCACCAGCGCGCAGCTTCATCGGTCTGCCAGCCCTGAGAGACCGCTGGCAAAAATTTGTTGAACCCTCTGTTTCGATGTCATGCCGAGCGCCCGGGATCGGGCGCTGAGACGCGCAGCACCTGTGCAGCGCGGTGCCAATAGGCCGGATCGAACCCAATTTCGCGCTTGATCCGCACATCACGGCGCATCCAGTTGGGATCTTCCATGAGTTGCCAGGTGCGCTCCCAGCCCAGCTCGCGCACCGGCGGGATGGCGATGATCGGCCAGTCGCTGCCGTGCAGCAATTTTCCGCTGATGACCGGATGCTGCTGCACCGTCCGCAGGCCGTAGGCGCGGGCGGGCAGGGTCATGGCGGAGGTGTCGCCCCAGCAGTTTTCATATTCCTGCGCCATGCGCATGAAGGTGGGCAGGTAGTCCGCCCCCAGCGGCGAGGACCGGGTACCGCAGTGAGCCATGATGACCGTCACCCCGCGTTTCAGGGCCGGCTCGAGTCGTGCCGGGTCTTCCAGCCGCTTATCCACCCGCGGCAGCGACAGCTCGCCGCCGGTATGGCACAGCAGCGGCAGGCGATGATGAGCCAAAGCCTCATAGAACGGGATACAGCGCTCATCGGCCGGGTCCATCCCCTGGGTCGGCGGCAGCCATTTCAGCAGCACCGCCCCCGCCGCGATGCACCGTTCCAGCTCCGCCACCGCATCTTTCCGATACGGATGGACCGATGCCCCGAACAGCATATTGCGATGCCGCCGGCACAGTTCGATGACATAGTCGTTGGTGACGTACAGATGGGTGTTGGGTTCATCTCGCCGGCCATCGCGGTCGTGGACGGCATCAAAGGCGAGGATCACCGCCGCATCCACGCCACTTTCGGCGATGGTGGCGGCGAGCCTGGCCTCCAGCGCCCGCTCGGTGGCCTCATCCTCCCCTTTCAGCCCCAGCCGCCAGCGCATGAAGCGAAACGGCAGCGAATCAAGCAGCCGCCGCGACATCCATCCATGTCCCGCCGACATCGCCGAAATGTGCACGTGGATGTCGAGGATCATGGTGGATCGGATGCGCGATGAGCGAAAGGACCCCATGCCCTCTCGCTCATCGCGCATCACCCATTGGCGCTCATACGCCCATGCGGCCGCTGATGGCAGCCCCGCCCGGACCGGTATCCCCATGGGCATGCTGCGCCGGCACCGGTGCCGTTACCGGCCGGCCGGGCAGCGGCGTGTTGTTGAATCGGCTGTTGGGAAGGCGCAGCCGGCGGTTCAGATTCGGCCCGGCCGGCAGCAGCGTGCTGACGAACAGGACCACCGCCAGGATGACGATGTTGCTCCCCAGCATCACCAGCGCCATCCACCCATCCAGCCGGCGGAAGTTGACGAACGACTCGCTGGTCGAGCCAAAGAGAAAGAGGGTGAACGCCGTCGACAGCAGGATCGCCAGTCCAATCGGGATCAGCCCGCGCCATGCCAGCGTCATGATCTGGTCAAAACGGAACCGCGGCAGCGTCCAGCGCACCCACATGAAGGTAAACACCACCAGCACCGTCTTGGCGAAGAAAACCAGCGCCCGCACGATGCACAGCAGCAGGCTGTCCGTCACCGAGGGGTGGGTGGCATTCGGGCCGCTCAGGCCGGGGAAGTGCCAGCCGCCCAGGAACAGCGCCACCAGCACAGCACTGGTGGTCACCATGCCGGCATATTCGGCCATGTAGAACAGGCCAAAGCGCATCGAGCTGTATTCGGTGTGGTAGCCGCCGACCAGTTCCTGCTCGGCTTCGGCAACGTCAAACGGCGCGCGATTGGCCTCGGCGTGGATACAGACCAGGAACATCACGAACGCCAGGGGATGGGCAAAGATGGTCCATGCCGGGATCCACCCCGCCCAGTAGTGGGCCTGCTTGTCAACGATCTCCGCCAGGTCCAGGGTGCCGAAGATCACCACGACCGTCAGCACGCTCAGGCCAAGCGGGATTTCGTAGCTGATCATGTTGGCGGTGGCGCGCAGCCCGCCGAGGAACGAATACTTGTTGTTGCTGGCCCAGCCGCCCACCACGGTGCCATACACCGCCAGCGACATCACTGCCAGCACGTACAGCACGCCGATGTTCAGGTTGGCGATCTGCACATGCCAGCCGGTGACAAAGGTGGCATAGGCCCGCTCGTTGGCCGCGAGGTTCAGCTTCCCGCCGGCGGTGGCCGGGTCATCACGATCCAGCACGATCATCGGGCGGTCAGCGTAGCTGGCCAGCCCCGCCCCGGCCGGGACGGTCTGCACGGTGACATTGCCAACCACCTGGTGGAACCGGGGCAGCGTCTGCTCGATGCGGCGAGCCTCATCCTCCACCGCCGCCTGCAATCCCTGGCCCGAGCGCAGCGCATCGGTGATGTCAACGGTCGTGGTTGATCCCTTCACCCCGCCCCACGGGATCACCGCGATCGAGACAATCACCACCGTCATCAGGATCATCGGCGCCAGCGTATACAGCACCGCATCCACGTGCTTGGGACGGTAGTCTTCCTTCAGGAAGAGCTTGATGCCATCGGCCAGCGGTTGCAGCAGGCCAAACGGGCCGACCCGGTTGGGACCAAGGCGGTCCTGAATCCACGCGGCCGCCTTGCGCTCCAGCAGGACGATGTACGCCACTGCGCCCAGCACCGCCAGGTGCACGATGAGCAGGATCGGAAGCCACGGGGGAATGTTGGATTGAATCCAGTCAAGCATGGTGTGCTCAAATCAGAAAACACGAACAGTCACAGGCCATTATGGCAAACCACGTTCCGCCGGCACGCTCGTTTCAGCGGCCGTGCCGGCCATCTTTAGCCGGACGACCCGCCGGCCGCAACGGCCCGGCCCCATCGCCACGGCGATGGATGCCTCCACATGTAACCGAACGCGGCGGGCCTCGCACAGCCGATCATCCAGCCGTTTCGGTTCGCTGCCCGGCGTATCAGTCGATCCACTCCACCGAATCAAGCATCGCCTTCACCGCCGGCCGCCATGCCTCGAACGCAACCGGCGAGGCGGCGAACGCGATCATGTACATCTGATTGCGGTGTTCAACCACGGCGACCAGGCAATGCTGCTGGCGTCCGGCGTAAACGGCCTGGTAGCCGGCCTTGTTGCCGATCGGCCCCTCGACCCCATCCCGCTCCTGGGTCGATTCGCTGATCATCCGCCCCATCAGCCGCACCAGGGCGCGCGGGCTGCTGCTCAGCGGGCCTTTATCGAACGTGCCGAACGTCACCAGCGGCTGCACCCCGCCCACGGCCGGTGCGCCCAGTTGCAGGTAGACGTTCATGGCGCCCGCATCGGCCTCGACTTCCTTCCAGGCCGCCGGGTGCTTGAAGCGCACGCCGATCTGGTTGTTGTCGAACGTGGCCAGTTCCTTCGATGCCGCCTCTACCTCCGCGGCCAGGGCCGGGGGAACCACCACCTTGACCGGTTCGGCCGGCTGGGGCGGTGTGGCCGGCTGCGAGGGGGTTTGGGACGCGGGGGTTGCGGGCCGGCGGGCAATGGGCTGCCCCTCCAGAGCCGGATCCCACTCCACCTTCCGCTGCATCGCGTACACCACAGGGCGCCAGGCACTAAACGAGGCGGCGGGCGCAGCAAACGCAAGGATAAACACCTTGTCGCCGTGTTCAGCCACGCACACGGTGCTGCGGGTGGAGTCGTCGGCCTGGTAGGCGACGACCGCACCGCGCTTGTTGCCGCCAAAGGGTGCTGAGCCATGCGTGGTGCGGCGGCCGCCGCCTGCCAGCGCGGAGGCCACCGATTCGGCTTCATCATGAAGCCGCTCGGCGACGTCCTTCCGGTCTTTCATCGCGACGATGACGCGCACCTGGCCTTCGATTCCGAGCGGATCGGGAGCCAGATGCAGCAGCACGGTCCCCACATCGACCGCAGGCTTCTCCTCGATCGTTTTCCACACCGATGGGTATCGCAGGGTGATGCCGCCCGCATCGTGCTTGTATTCGGTCAGGTCCTGCGAGGCCGCCTCGACCTTCGCGAGCTCCTCCTCGGCCACGCGGGCTTGTGGCGGGGTACGAACAGGGGCATCGGGCCCGCGCTGCGCTGCCTCGGCCGCCGCCTCAGCCTTCTCGAACCGTGCGGTCGAGGCCATCTCCTTCACGACCGGCACATACGGCTCAACCTCGCCGACGTTACCGACGAGTTGGAAAAAACAATGCCGTCCGCCGTGGGCCGCGATGATCAGCGTCCGCTGCAGGTGCATGCCCAGGGCGTTGTGATACCGCTCGGTGAACAGATACCCTTCCTGGTCCCCCACCGTAAACGGCTCGGACGTCAGCAGTTCAAACCCGGCGTGATCACGCCGGGCCAGCTCGATCATCTGCTCGCCCAACTGGGCCGACGTCAGATGTCGTTCCTGCGCGGGTGGTGTGATGACAATGAGCGCCACGTGCTCGGCAAAGTCACCCGGCTCAATTTCCTCGGCGGTCTTGCCGGGATGCAGCAGCAGCTTCATCTGCGGCAGCGGCGCTGATTCCTGCCGCCGCCAGTCCCGAGGGTATTCCACAGTGATGCCATCGCCGGCATACGTGGCCTTGCCAGTTGCGGCTTTGCCTGCGACGGCCTTGCCTGCGACGGCCTTGCCTGTGACGGCCTTGCCGGCGGCATCGTCATCAGCCGCCTCATTGGGGGTCGGTGCCGCCTCGGCGATTCCGCTCTCGGCCGGACCGGGCTCCGGTTCGCCCAGCCATTTGATCGAGCGCTCGATCTGGCGGGCGCTGGCCAGCACGCGATCCTGCACGTTGGCCGGGGAGGAGGTGTAGAAAATGTACGTTTTGCGACCGCGCTGCACGAAGACGCCGCGCTCGGTGCGCTCCATGCTTTCGGTCTGCCCGCTGGCTTGCACCACCACCGCTTCCAGGCCATCGATCTCAGCGCGACCGAGTGGCTGGTGCCGGGCTTCACCCTCGAAGGGGATGCGCTGCTGCCAGGCGCGGGCGATGTCCTCCAGCGACTGGGATGGGGGCGGCTCGGCCACCAGCACGCGGAACGACCCGGCATCACGCTGGCCGGGCGGGAGGTTGATGTAGGCCAGTTGCAGGCGCACCTGCCCGCTCGCTTCGCCGTGTTCGATCCAGCCGGCGGGCGTGCGCAGGGCAAAGCCATCCTCAGGGCGCTCGAAGGACTTGGGAGCGGTATCGGGCCGGCCGGTCTCGCCGCGGCGCTGCGCGGCTTCGCGCTGCGCGGCCTGGCGCTGCTGGGCCTCGCGCTCGGCCCGGCGCTGGGCCAGTTCCTGCTGGCGTTCTTCGCGCAGGCGCTGGCACCGCTCGGCGGCGGTCTGGCCAGAGGCCGGCGAGAGCATCGCCGCCACCAGCACCACCGACAGCGATCCGATTGCGAGTTGTCGCCAGCCCATCACGCCTGCCCCGCCTTCCATACGGTTAACCGCACCCGTTCATGTGTACCCTGGCCGGCCGTGGATGCCCGCAGCGCCAGGGGCACATTACAGTTCGACAAACTCGAAGGCCGGCTCGTGGGCCTCGGGTTCGGGGATCTTCACCTCGGCGAAGACACCGCCCATTTCCGCCCGCACGTCCTCGGCGTTGTACAGGCCGGTGCGTCCCAGCAGCTTGAGATAGACATCCCCTTCGCGGCGGGTGCCTTCCAGTGGCGCAATGGCCGCACAGAATGCCTGAAGACGGCCGGCGTAGTTCTCCCACGTGCCATCCTTCTCGGCCCACGCCGCCGCCGGCAGCAGCACATCCGCGCTGGCGGTGATGGCATTGGGCAGCAGGTCCTGCACGACCTTGAACCCCTTCTTGAACAGGCCCGGCAGCATCTTGGGCAGCCAGTCACTGTGATAGCCGCCGACAATCCAGCCGCCCTTGAGCGCCTTGATCTCGGGGGTGGCGCCGGCAGAGAAATCCTCGAAGCTGGCGGTGGGCCCGCCAAGCTGCTCGATCACCCGCCGGATCCCGGCGGCGTTGGGGACCTTCTCCGCCTTGATGCGGAAGGTCTCCTTTTTGGTGAGCGAGTTATAGAAAACCTCATCCTCGCCGGTGCTGGGCACGGGGCCGAGCACCAGGACCGCCCTGGGGTCGATCGCGCGGATCGCCTGGCCAAGCAGCCATGCCTCTTCGCAGGCCATCATGGGCGACAGCACCGCATAGAGCGAGCCTTCGCCACCTTCGGCGGCGGTCTTTTTCAGCCCAGCCAGCGCTTCGTTGATGGCGCTGTCATAGTCGGTGGGCACCTGCGAGCCGTACTGGGTCTTCATCGCCTGGCGCAGGCGCTGCTCGGCATGCACGATGTGGTAGCTGTGACGCGTGTCATCGCTGATCCACCAGGTGTTGACGTCCGGGTTGTAGCGCGGCTTGATGCGGTAGATGCGGCCTTCGTTGTACTCGACCCAGATGCTCTCACCGCCGGCATCCACCGGGCTGACCGATGGCACGCGCTTCAGCAGCCAGACGCGCTGCTTGAACAGGAAATCCTTATCCAGCAGCGCCCCCACCGGGCACAGGTCAACCACGTTGCCCGAGAGCTTGTTGTCCAGCGGCTTGCCGGGGAAAATGTCGATCTCTTCCCTGGCCCCGCGGCCATCGATGTACAGCTCGCTTCCGCCGCTGATCTCGCGCGTGAAACGCACGCAGCGGGTGCACATGATGCAGCGGTCGTTGTAGAGAAGAATGTGCTTGCCGACGTCTTTCTTCGGCTTCTTGTACTTGTCTTCCTCAAAGCGGCTCTCGGAGCGGCCGTACTCGAAGGAATAATCCTGAAGGTAGCACTCGCCGGCCTGGTCGCACACCGGGCAGTCCAGCGGATGGCTCAGCAGCAAGAACTCCATCACCGCCTTCTGGTTGGCGATGGCCTTGGGCGACTGGGTGTGCACCACCATCCCCTCGCGCACCGGCGTCTGGCAGGATGGAACCAGCTTGGGAATGCCTTCCACCTCGACCAGGCAGATCCGGCACGAGGCCGGAATGCTCAGCCCCGGGTGATAGCAATAATGTGGCATCTGCATGCCGGCGTCCAGGCACGCCTGGAGCACTGTCTGCCTGTCTTTCGCCTCAATGGGCTTGCCGTCAACGGTAATCTTCACCATGGTTTACATCCAATCCGGCCCGCCGGGAAAATAGCGCGTCGCCTGCGGTCAATGGACAGAGAGGGGATGATATAGCGCATCGTGACGGATTTCACCAGTGGCCGTTTTTGCGCCAGCAAAAGTCTTCAACCGGCGGATCTGGTTTGCGGATTCTCCCCCGAAATATGCAGGACAGGCGATCGCCTGCCGGGTGGATCGCATCGCGCCCGGCGGGCAATCGCCTGCCTCACGGGGAAATGAGATGGTGCGCAGACCGCGCCCCTGCCCGATCCGCTACTGCGCCACCGCCGGGTCGAAGCGGTTGCGGGTGTTGGGGCTGGGGCCGATTGACTCGAAAACCTCGCCGAAAGAGAGGGTTTCAACGTGGCCATCGACAAATGACCAGTTGGCCCGGGCAGACCACGAATCCGGCCGACCGCCGTGGGCATGGATCTGTGCCTGAGCGGCCGCCGTCCGCGGCATGTCGGGCCCGGTCCACTGCTCCACATGCGGATGATCCGATGCGGCATAGGGCCCGGTGCGCGCCATCTCCAGGAACTGCACCACCGCCGATGAGCGGCGGATTTGCGAAATCTTGACATACGGCCCGCCCCACGGCACCAGCTCGCGGTCGAGGAAGGGGTTGATCCCGTAGCTGGTCCGCCTCAGGGCCTCTCCCGGCGGAACGGGCTCATCCCAGTGCGGCGAATCATCGGAGGGGCAACGGGCCACCAGTTGATTCTGGTAATAGGACTGAAGCGTGCGGATCCAGCTCGCCTCCGCGCGGCTGTGCATCTCATCCTCCTCCCCATCCCCGTGGTCATGATCATGATCGTGGTGAGGCAGACCGGCCTGGATGAGGTAGCCGTTGTTGTCATGGGCATACATCTGGGCGGCCAGCGCCAGGTTGCGCAGGTTTGACAGGCACTTGGCCGTGTTGGCCGCCTCGCGGGCGCGGCTCAGGGCCGGCAGAAGGATGCCGATCAGCAGCGTGATGATGCCGATGACGACTAGCAGTTCAACAAGGGTAAAGGCAGCGCCCCGCGGGCGCAGCAAAAAGCGGTTCATATCGGGTCCTCTCGATGGAAAATGGGATGCCTCGCGCCAAGTCCATGCGCGCTGGCTGAAACGGCGCTGTGCCCCGCCACCTGTGACGCAGGTGCTCAACCGGTGCGGCCAGACCCGCAGCACAGGCGGAAACAGCATGTCCCGGCCAGCAAACCGCAAGAAACTGAAGCGCGGCATCAACCGGCAGTACAGATCAACGCAATTCTGGAAGGATGTGTGCGCCTGCCAGCGCAGGATGCACACGCTCAGGGGGCCGGCGGTGCGCGGCCGTGAAAACAGGTGGGCAGGTGGACCGCCACCGGGCGGTCGAGGTCGATCGACGGGGCCGGGCCGATCGACGGCTCAATCAGCAGCGGCAACCGCCTGGGAACCACATCGGTCAATTCGCCGGCAAGACGGCAGAGGGTGCAGGCGTGGCGATGATCGGCATCGCCCCCGACAGGCCCATCCATCCGCTCGGTCATCCCATGCGCCAGCGCATGCACCGGCAGGCCGAGGCCCAGCGCCATCAGCAGCGCGACGATCAGCAGATGATGGACCCGGTGGGCGCGCAGCACAGCGCTGACAAGCGTAGCAGCCGCGCAGCAGGGAGGCAATCGTTAATGCAACTCAATTGCAACGGGTGCGGCATTGGATAGCGGCGGGTGGCAGTGGCGCGCACGGGCCCTCAGGTCGGCAGGACATTCACCGGGTAATAGGTGTATCCCTGGCTGGCCAGCCAGAGGTTCACCACCAGCCAGGTGGCGGCGGCAAGGGCCTCGCCGAAGATGATCCCGACGAACAGGGGGCGCATGCGCATGAACATGCCCGCCCCGCCGAAGCGCAGGATCAGCACTTTGCACAGCCAGCCGATCATGACGCTGTACCACCCCGTTTCCATGTACCAGGTGAACGCCGCCACATATCCCACCGGCATCAGCGGCCAGCCGCTGTACCGCAGCGCCAGCACCTGGAGCAGTCCGGTGATGCCCATCCCCAGCCCGAAATGAACCAGCGAATGGTGGGTCTGGGCCGGCCAGCCGGTGACGGTGTATTTGGTGGGGTTCACCACTTCGCTGCGCGGCTTGTGCTCCAGCCCCACGGGGTTGATCACCATATCGCCGCTGGCGCTGGTGATGGGCATGGCATAGGTGTAGTACATCCGCAGCGTCGTGAAAGTCCCCACGCCAATCGCCACCACCAGCGCCCAGGTCATGGCGGCGGTGAGCAGGCGATAGCGCGGCGGGTCCACCGTCGCCTGCTCGATGCGATAGGCGTGGGTGGCGTAGGCCATCAGCCCCTCGCGCGTGCCCATCGGCCCCATGGTTTGCGTGATCATGCCTCCCAGCAGCGCATCGCGCGGTCCGGCGACACCCTGCGGAAGGTTCATCCAGACCTGGGTTGGATCACCCTGGAAACGCCAGAACGGCAGCCCGGTTTCGGCCACGAAGCGGGTCACGACAAAGTGCGCCAGCAGGATCATCCCCACGATCACCACCGCCGCCCACGGCTGGGCGCCGACGATGACCAGCCACCCGAGCATCACCCCCACCGCCGCCAGGAAGACCCCCGCCGCACCGCGATACGATTCCTCGCCCTGTTTCGGCCCCCACAGCAGGTGCCGGGCGATGCGCGCCCAGTGTGCCCGGCCGATCCACAGCACCCCCAGCGAGAACGCCACCGCCGCTCCCAGGTGCTGGTCCTTGCGGGCATTGAATGGCAGCTCGGTGCCGAAGACGCGCAACTGCATCTGGTATACCTCGCTGAGCAGGTAGATCGCCCACAGGCTCAGCGCCACGCGCGACTGGATGAAATAGGCCACCCCGATGAAGGTGAAGTAGATCGATGCGCTCTTCACCGGCCAGCTCAGGTGCCGCAGCGGGTCCTCGGTGAAAATTGATGAAAAATTGTAGCGCAGCGGGATCTCCACCACGTGCTGCGGGAAGTGCGGCACCAGCGCGTTGATGTTGTGGATCACCCAGACAACCACCAGGCCGATCCAGAACGCGCGCGAGCGAAACAGGTCGTTAAACCAGCGCCCGCGGGCCGGCGTTTCGATCACCGCCGCCTGGATCTGCGCCAGCGGGAACGGCAGGCGCTCGTTGTAGGCCCACTGCGGCACCACCATCCGCGCCAGCGCCACCAGCGCGGCCATCCACCCGGCCAGGAAGATGCCCCACCCCGCCAGCGGCACCAGCCACGCGCGATAGGGAATCGGCTCGCCCGGCGGCACGCGGTTGTAGAAATAGGCCACCACCGGATCGCTGCGCCCATCGGCGATGGACTGGACAGGGAACAGCCACTGCGGCAAGTCCAACCCGACGAAAATCTCCCAGAACTGCGCATCGCCCGCCCCCAGCGCAGGCGAAAACGGCGCCACCAGCATCGGCAGCCAGTAACGCAGCAGCCCCTGGGTGGGGATGGCGCAGGCCACCAGCAGCATCGCCAGGATGAGCGCCAGATCGCGCGGCCGCAGCGCCCAGTCGGGCGCGAAGCGGCTCAGCGGGGCGTTCATCACCACCACCAGGAAAAAGAGCGTCAGCACCACCACCACCGGCAGGTAGCTGCCGATCATGAAGGTGTTGTTGACGACGTAATCGTTGAACGGCGCCAGCGCTGCGACGAGCGCCACCGCCACGGTACCGAAGAGAAACGCCCCCCCGCCGATCAGCCACGCGCGCACCCGGCCAGCGCGATCAGGCTGCAGGCGGGGCGTGGGCAGGTCCGGTGGCGAGGCAAGCTGACGCGACATGCGATTCCAGCGATTGTCCACAAGCCCCTGCCCCAATCAAGGCACGCCCCCGGGACGCCCGGCCAGCACTTACCAGAATGACCACTGCGGCTGATCGGTATAGAAGCCACAGTAGAGCACCCACCCGCCCAGCAGCAGGTTCGTGACACCATGCGCGATGATGCATGCCCCCAGGCTTTTGGTATAGACCAGCAGCGTGGCCACCATCAGCGCCCAGACGATGCTGGTCAGCCACCAGTTGCCATGGACCACCGCGAAGATCACGCTCGTGCCCACGAACGCCTGCCAGCCCCACTCGCCGACGCGGGCCAGCTTGAAATCGTTGGGGGCCAGGATCGTGCGCCATACAAAATCGCGCCAGAACAGCTCCTCCATCACCGGCACCACCAGCACCGCCCCCACCAGGCGCACCGCAATGAACCCCCACATCACCGCCGGTGACTCAAACGCGGTGCGCGGGTTGAACGCATCCGCGCTGGCCGCGAAAAAACGCTCCAGAATGGTTCCCTCGGTGGCGGCCTGCAATCCGAGCTGCATCGGCACCCACTGGAAAATGCCGATGACCCCCACGATCACCCCCAGCCACCAGTAATCCCAGCGAATCTTCGTGTAATGCCGCCACAGCATCACCAGTGCCACCGGCACGATCAGCGTCTTGGCGACATACATCAGCGGATAGAGGCTCGGCCACTTGCCGCCCGCCCAGGTGAAGGCCATGAAAATCGCCATCGGCGCGAGGTAGGCCCAGTCATCCCCCCGCCCCGAGCGCCTGGCCGGCCCGGCCGTCTGGTAATCCATGGTGCTCATGCAGCGCCGGAGGATACGCGATCACTCCGAAACGGTCACGCGCTGCGATTGACCGTGTCCCGGAAGGCAGCGCCCATCGCCTGCCCGCACGGTGGCGGTGGCATCGGGCGGATATGCGGCCGGAGGGAGCGACTCATCCACCGTTGTCCTCCCCGTTTTCTTCGGGCGGAATCCGCTTGCCCTGCGGATCGATCTCGGGCGAGGCGATTTTCTCATCCAGTCGCCGGCGCAGGATGGGATCGGTGATATGCTCGAGCTGCTCGGCCGAGCCGTGGGTGCGGTCGGGATGCAGTGCGGCCTGGTCATGGAGATAGGTCTCCCACAGGCGATGGGCGCGCAGCAGCCGCCGTGCCTCGGTGCGGCCGCGGCGCGTGAGGGTATGCCCGCCATCGCTGGCCTGGATCGATCCCCGCCGGAGCAGCGCCCGCAGCGCCAGGTGATCCAGCAAGGTGCGGATCGACAGCACCGATCGTGTTTCGCCGCGCTCTTCATCCCGGTACATCATCCCCAGCATGTCTTCGCCGGCGATGCGGGCCGAGAGGCGCCAGCGATGATACACCTTGCTGAGGATGCCCTGTCGTGGCGCCAGGAAAAAGGTACCCAGGAAGATCAGGCCGGTGGCCGTGGCCATCGCCCCGGCGCCGCTGGTGCCGGGATGGCCGAGCATCTGCGGCAGGATCGCCGCCCCCAGGTGCCCCAGCGGCGCGCTGATCGCGGCAATGAGCAGACTGACCAGGATCATGCTGCCCAGCCGGTCGGTCAGCAGGTGTGCTGCCGCCGCCGGCACAACCAGCATCGCAACGACCAGGATGTTGCCGATGATCTCAAACGATGCGACCGCGGTGATGGCCACGAGCGTCATCAACACATAGTGCAGCAGGCCGGCATTGAAGCCGAGGGTTGTGGCCAGGTCGGGATCAAACGAGGAAAGGCGCAGCTCTTTGAAGAACACCGCCACGAACAGCACATTGATCAGCAGCACCGTGCCCATCGTGATCGCCGCCCGCGGCAGGCGCACGCCGCCGATGCGCACCATGTCGCTGGCGGCAAAATTGAGATCGCCGTAGAGCACGCAGTTAGGATCGAGATCAACCGCATCGGCCGCCCGGCGGATCATGATCAGCCCGATGGCGAACAGCGCAGTAAAGACCACGCCCATCGACGCTCCCTCATCCACCTTGCCGGTGCGATTCAGCAGTTGGGTCAGCCACGCCGTCAGGATCCCCACCACCACCGCCCCGATGAACATGGGCACACTTGCCCGGCTGGCGGAGATGAGATACGCGCCGGCCAGGCCCGGCAGCACTGCATGCGAGATGGCATCCCCCATCATGCTCATCCGCCGCAGCACGAGGAAATTGCCCAGCACCGCACACGCCATCGCGGACAGCGCGCCGAGGACAACGATCCAGGTGTCGAAGGAGGTCCAGAGCATAGGGTTCAGGGTTCGTGCGTGAATGACGTATCGCTTTTGTTAAATACTCATGTTCTCAGTTCATGCGGGGTGGCGGGAACGGGCGGGGCATCCTGCTGCTGGAGCATCTGTTCGAGTTTGGCCACCATGTCCGGGCCGAGCACGTGCTCGATATCATCGGCACCGCGATCCACGTGGCTGGGGGCGACCTCGGCGTGGGTGATCAGGTACAACTCCCACAGCCGATGCTCGCGCACCACCCGGCGGGCTTCGAGCATGCCGGCATCGGTCAGCTCGATCAGGTCGCCGGGCAGCACGTTGACCAGCTCATCGTGATCCGCCGCCGCCAGCAGGCGCCGCAGGCGCCAGGGGGACCAGGAGCGCGCTCCCAGCAGCATGGCGAATGGGATGCGCGGATGGCCATCGGCATCGCGCTCCAGGTCCTGCGTCTCGATCAGTTCATAACAACTGCGCAGCAGGTTCTGGCGGCCGACCTGGCGCAGTAAATGCACATGCCGTAGCCCGCGGGCCAGCACGCCGCGCGCAGGACCGAAAAACAGGCTCACCACGAAGATGCCGGCAGCCACGGTAACGATAATCGCCCCGGCCGGCATGCGCGGCGCCAGGGCGCTGATGGATGCCCCCAGCCAGCCGCTGAGTGCCCCGATCAGGGCGGAGAACAGCAGCATCCGGCTCAGCCGGTCGGTCCAGAAGCGCGCTGCCGCCGCCGGGATAATCAGCAGCGCGATGACCAGGATCAGCCCCACCGCCTGAAGCCCCACCACGGTGACGGCCGTCACCATCGCCATCATCATCCCATCCAGCAGCAGCACCGGCCACCCCTGGGTGGCGGCAAACGGAGTATCGAAACTGAGGAGTTTCAGTTCCTTGTAGAACAGCCCGCACAGCAGCAGGCACCCCACCGCCGTTGCCGCGATCAGCCGCACATCGCTGGCGAGCATGGCGGCGGTCTTGCCGTAGATAAACGTTTCCAACCCGGCAGCGCTGCCGGTTTTCATGTGCTGCACAAAGCCCATCAGGACCACGCCGATTCCGAAGAAGACGCTCAGCACGATCCCCAGGGCGGCATCTTCCTTCAGGCGCGTCTGGCGGTGAATCATCACGACACACCCCACCCCCAGTGCGCCGGTGAAGGTTGCGCCGATCAGCAGCCCCGGCAGCCACTTGCCGCTGCCGCCCATCGCCACCATAACCATGTACGCGAGGGCGATGCCCGGCAGGGTGGCATGCGAGAGAGCATCACCCAGCAGGGCCCGCCGGCGCAGCAGCATGTACCCCCCGACCATCCCCGCCGCCAGCCCCAGCACACAAACGCCCAGGACCACGATACGGGTGTTGTAGTCCTGCAACGTCAGCACGCGCAGCAACTGCTCGGCGGTCAGCGCCAGCATCGCCATCATGGGCATACCCAGGGACTCCACATGCTCCAAGATAACACTTTGACGACTCAAAGTGTAGTGCCGCCCAGGAAGATCCTGACGTGACATCCCCCAGCGCGGCCGGCAAGGCCATGTCGCGCTTCACCGTCCCGATCTTCTCTTTTTCACTGTGCTGATCGCCCGGTTCGGCTCATCTTGTTGCCGCGAATCCGCCTGATGTGGCATGGCGCCAAAGGTGAGGACGGTGCGGTCAGATGCGCACCCGCTTCTCGGCACGCACCAGCTTTCGCCCGCTGGCTCGGCCTGCGGTGCGCGAGGCGGTGGCGAAAGGATCGAGCTTCCCGTTCACGCCGACCCGGCGCTGCCGCTGGACGGAGCCGTTCATGCTGGCGGTCTTGCCGGCCAGGCGCACAGTGGGACTGGTCCGCGCAGCGACCTTGGCACGCAAGCCGGTTTTGGGGCGGGTGACCGACTTGGCGCGGCCCGGGCCGGTCATGCGGCCGGGTCGGATGGCGCGGGAGGTCGTGGCCGAGCCGTTGGCGGAGAGCGCGGGCACCTTCTTGCGGGCGGCCACCAGGCTGCCGAAAAACTTGTACGCGGCCCGCAGAAGTCCCGAATCGACCTCGCGCAGGCGAGTGTGCGAGAGGGTCCGATGCTCGGCGGCGAAATCGCGCAGCGCTTCCAGCACACGTCGGCGCGTCCACTCGCGGCGGCGCGCGATGGCCGCCGGCTCCAGGCCTGCCGCCGCCAGCGCCTTGGGATACGAGCCGAAAATCCGCACCGCCGCCCCATACAGGCCGGGGAGCGTCTGCTGAATCTCGCCTGCGCTCACCCCCTGCCGGCGCGCGATGCGGCTGCGGATCTCCGTGATGATGGTCTGGCGCGTCCAGCGGCGGTAGCGGGCAATGCGCTCGGGTTTGAGACCGGCGGCGACCAGCGCATCATTCCAGTGGCCGAAGAGCTGGGGATGAACCGCGGCCATGGCAGCGCGCGACAGTTCATCACCACGGGAAATCACCGCGCGCCAGCTCAGGTCTTCGCCGCGGCGGTTGGCCCGGCGCAGGGCATGGACGATCTTCTGCTTTGTCCAGCGGGGCTTTTTGCGGATGCGGTCATACTCCAGGCCGGCCATCAGCACGGCCTTGCGGTAGCTGCCGAAATGGTACGCCGCGGCCGAGACCAGCGCCTGGTTGCGGGCGCACATGGCGTTGTAGGCCAGGTCTGCTCCCTGGCGGTAAAGCCGTCGCAGCGCATCACGAATACTGTCTCGATTCCATTTACGACTGCTCACGCGCGCCCCCTCGGCCCCATTCCCTTTTCCATGGCCGGTGTCCTCCGTAAGCGGTTTCCCCGGACCCGGGCGATCCTGCCCGGCAATTTCACCATATCGACTGCCTGCCCCGATGGACTACTACCAGTAATGACCACTGGGATGCAAGTGACTGAACCGGCCGCAGCAAAAAAGCGACCTCTACCGCCACGGGTCAGGGCACCTGGCAAGCGGTGGCGGGCACAGAAATGGAGATGAGTCCATGCCCCTTGGTGACTGTACCTTATCACAAGGACAAAGGCACGGGAAATGCCGGGGACAGCGCGCCTTCATTTTTTCCGTGGTCCTGCGAGCTCAACATCCCCTGGCTCAACATGCCCAAGCTCGACAGGTCCACATGTGATTGAGCCAGCCCAGCGGCCAGCCGGTGCTGCGCAGGCGACCGGCCATGCAGCGCATGCTACGCGCCGCCTCACTGCTCATCGGCATCTTCTGAGCTTGGCTTATGCGTACGCGCAACCGGATAGAACTCGCCAACGTATTCCTTTTCTTCTTCCTCCTGGGCCGGAGTGAGCGGCAGTTCCTCGGCAGCGCTGCCGCCGGCAAGCTTGCGGATTTCGGACTGACTTCCGGTGGCCTGTGCTTCGGCGATGGCGGATTCGATCTCCTCATCTTCATCCACCCCCTTGCCGAGGCGCGACTCATACGCGGCAGTGACCGCGGCCAGATCGGCTTCATCAGCGGCCGGCTTGCGTGCGGCGGCTGCCGCTGGTTCGGGTGTGCCTTTGCCGAAGCGGCTCAGGTCGTAATCATCCTTCTCCTTGGGCGGCCGCCCGAAGCCCGCTCCCACCAGGAACCGCAGCACCACCGGCCACGCCCCACCGATGAGCAGCACCGAGAGGGTGGTGAAGATCGCATAGGTCCACGGCTTTTCTTCCCAGAAGGCATAGCTGTAGTCGAACTCGGGATTGGCTGCCTTGACCGCATCCAGGTATGCCCGCAGGCTGGGCGCTGGGTTGCGCCGGTTGTACTCGGTGCCGTTGGGCGTCTCGACGCGCAGCGGCGAGGTGGCCACCAGCTCATACGTCACATAGGCCAGTTCATTCTCTCCCACCTCTTCAATCTGGCTGTAGGTGATGCGTTGGGCGGCGGGGTCCACCGTCGGATGAAGCCGCACCGCCGTGATGCGCGGTGGATCACCATCAGCGCGGCGCTCCGCGCGGAGCAGGTTGGCCTGGAAACGAGCCATCGAGCCGGGGGTGTACTGCCGGCTGCGGTCCCAGTTCGAGTAGGAATAAGACAGCCCCAGTCCAATGACCAATCCGATGATTGCCCATACCCACCATTTAAGATCTTGCAGGTCCATCTGATCCTCGCCTCCGGCCGATCCTTCGACGGCGGGCGCTCCTCTCCGTTACAACATCTTGCCGCCCTCCCACGCGGGATCGGCTTCTCCCCTGTACTACAACGTACAGCGGCGGGCGTTATCCCTAAGAATTTGGAAAAGACACCGCGGCGGGTGAGAAATCCCTGCTGCGCAGGGGGATAAGCCCGGCTACCCACCTTGAACTGCCCGCCGGCATCGCCGACGATTCACCCTGCTGCGCATGGTCGATCATCCTCGCGCCAATCTCCTGATGCCCGTGCTGCTGTGGTCGGCGGTGCAGTTGGTTGCCCTGGCGGCCGGCGTGTTTCGGGTGCCGCTCAGCGATGGGTACCCCCGCCCGGCTGAAGACCTGGCGGCTCATCTGATGGTGACCGTCCAGGTCACTGCGCTGGCTGCCCTGTTCCCGCTGCTGCTGCGGGATGGGGTCACGATGGGCGTGGTGATCGCACTGCTGTGGCCTTATCTGCTGATTGCGGGCTTCCTCGCGACACTGCCCCTGTCGGCGGTGGCCGGGGCAGGGCTGGTGGTGAGCCTGTGGGCCGCGGCACTGGCCGCGTGGGTCCGGCCACTGGGGGGCAGGCCGGCGAGCGCTCATCCGCCGGATACAAGCGCATCGGAGACAACACCGCCACAGGCTGATCCATCGCCGGCAGATTCGAAGCGCGCCGCCCCCGCGATGGGGTTGGCCATCTCGGCGGCGCTGCTGCTGACCCTGGGCACGGCCACGCTGCGCTATCTTGCGGCCGAGTACCGCCCCGCCGTCACCGGCGGCCCGCTGCATTCATGGTGGGATTACACGCCCTTGCTGGCGGCACTGGGGCAATTGACCGCGCCCTCCATTTACTGGCCAGGCCTGATCCTGCCCTTGATCCTGTTGATTTTCGCCGCGGCACTGCGTCTGAGCGGACGAAAATTTTCCTGGTCCGCCTGAGCCCCTCTCCGCCCCGCCAACTTATCCACGCGCCCGCTTGAGTTATCCACACCCCTTCCACAGCCTTCTCACGTTCAGACTGCGCGAATCCGTCGAAAACCGCCAAAAAACGGTTATCGGCCGTCAGCAGGCTCGGCCAATAGTGAAATCCTTGGCGCGAGCCAATTTGTTGATTGCAATAGTGGGTGGATGTGGTAGAAAATCCCTATCGCCGATAGCCAAGTGGAACAGACGCCCCAACGACACCTGGTCCTCTATGGTGAATTCGAACTCACCATCGACGACAAAAACCGGATGCTCATCCCATCCGAGATCCGCCGGGCGATGACCCCGGAGCGAGATGGGGAGGCGCTGTTTCTTGTGTTCGGCATCAATCGGCGCCCGTGGCTCTACCCCGAGAGGCAGTACGAAGCCATGGTGGCGCGGATTCAGCAGGAGCTGGCCCCGACCGAAGACGCGCTGGCGTTTGACCAGATGCACTTTGCGATGGCCAGCCGGCTGGAATGGGACAAGCAGGGACGCGTGTTGATCCCGGATAAGACGCTCAAGCGCACCGGTCTTCGGAAGGAAGTGACGCTCATCGGCGTGCGGGATCACCTCGAGCTGTGGAACCGGGATGAGTGGGAGGCGCATCGTGAAGCGCTCCTGGCCCGCAGCTCGGAAATCGCCCTGCGGGCAAAACAGGCCCGGCAAGGCACCTAGCGGCACGCATCGCCGCACGCCGGGCAAGGGAAGAAGACGGGGAGACACCTCCAGGGAAGGATGGGGTCTCCTGAACAAACCAAGTGCGGTATTCGTACCGGGCGCAAGAGGTTGTGGCCGCGGAGCAGGGACGTTCTGCACCCACACCAACCGTTCGACGCCGGAGCACGGAGGCTCCACTGAAGGCGGCGAACCGGATAGGCCCCGCCCCACGCAGGATGCAGGGGGCGGTGGATTAACCGCCCGGGAACGACGGCGTGCTCTGACTGGGAGAAGGTTGTGGCCCAGTCTCGGCATTCCGCGGCAGGTGCTCGCTGGGTTGCCGGCGGCGATGGGGACGAAGGATCGTCCCCGCGTCGCCAGCAATCCGGCGGGCCCCGCCATTTTTGCTTCGGCCGATCAACCGGTCGGCCAGCAGGGCCGGGCACAGCGCTTCACCCCTGATTCGGTGGCGCAGCGACCCGACAACGACCAGGCGTCCCGCCCCCCCCGGGCGAGGCCCCTTGAGAGACTGATACTGCGGAGCCATCTCACGGATGGGGCCCTCTACCCTGGGAAAGAGGGGGCAGGATGCCCGGCTCTTCTGTATCGGTTGCAGCAGCGTACCGCATTCGGAATTTCACCCGCGCGGCGGCAGCCACGGCCGGACCCGTTCGTCCGACCCGCGCCGATCACCCGCTTGTCCTACGGTACTTCCCCTGAATCGGCCTGGCGACTGGCGGCCAGACCGCAGCCGCCGCATTCCCACCTCCCTCACGCGACAGCCAACAGGCCTCCCTTGCGCTATCCCGCCTGTGCAGCGGGGTCATCCATAACAAAATACGGACTCATTAGATTATTGTTCCAGTCCACGCGACAAGGCAAGCAAAATCCGGGGAAAGTTCGTATGCGGCCCGGCTTGCTGTGGCGCTGTCGGCCCCCCGCCACCGTCACATCCTGATCTTGCGACTGATTGACCGGCCAGCCTGTGACCAGTCTGCCGGCCAGCGCCGCCTCCCGACTGGACGCGGGCCGGCCAGGATCGACAATCACCCCTGCCATGGCCACTCCCCTGCCCACCACCGGCCACGAGCCGGTCCTTCTGGATGAAACGCTCGACGCTCTCAACCTGCGGCCGGGTGCGGTGATCGTCGATTGTACCCTTGGCCGGGGTGGCCACGCCGCGGCCATCGCCGGGCGCCTCGGCTCAACCGGCCTGCTGGTCGGCCTGGATGTCGATCCACACAACCTTGCCTTCGCCGCCGAGCGCCTTCAGTCCACCGGCTGCCCGCACCGCCTCTTCCACGCCAACTTCGCGGAACTGGACGATGTCCTGGCGGCGATCGCGCGCACCTCCGATGAGTCGGCCGCCCCGTTTCGCGTGGATGGCATCCTGGCCGACCTGGGCCTGTCCACCAACCAGCTCTTTGATGCCCGCTACGGGCTGTCGTTCGCGCAGGACATGCCGCTGGACATGCGCATCGACCCGCGCATCGACAAAACCGCCGCCGATTTCGTCAACACGATGAAGGAGGCGGAGCTGGCCAACGTCCTATATGAACTGGCCCAGGAGCGTTATTCGCGGCGAATTGCCAGAAAGATTGTCGAAGCGCGGCGACTCTCGCCGATCAAATCCACGTCGGCATTGGCGGACCTGGTCCGCCAGGCGATCCCGTCGAGGGGGCGTGCCCCTGAGAAGATCGACCCCGCCACGAGGACGTTTCTCGCGCTTCGCATGCTGGTGAATCGTGAGATCGAGAACCTCCACGGCCTGCTGGAGCAGGCACCCCGCCACCTCAAACCGGGCGGGCGACTGGCGGTGATCAGCTTCCAATCGACGGAAGACCGGATCGTCAAGCAGGCATTGCGGTCGGCGGAGCAGACCGGGCTTGTGAAGCTCATCACCCGAAAGCCCATCGGTCCCGCCGAAGCTGAACTCCTCCGCAATCCCCGCGCACGATCGGCGAAGTTGCGAGTGGCAGAGAAAGCGTGATGGGTCATGAGTGATGGGAGATGCGTCGCCGCCGGGCGAGGACGCTTCACTCCGCAGGTTGCCACTCATCACCCATCCCCCATTACCGAGGTGTACATGACACGCGAGACGAAAATCGGGCTGCTGGTCGGGCTGGCGTTTATCATCGTCATCGGCATCCTGCTCAGCGATCACCTGACGGTGACAGCCGAGCCGCCGCAGGCTGCCCTGGTGCAGGCCGGGACCAACGTGCGCCAGGGCATCACCGTGCCCACGGTGAGCAACTCGGCGGTGGCCACCCAGCCGCAGCAGCCGACTGAAGTGATCCCCCAGCAGCCGGTGCTGACCCAGCAGGATCTGCGCCAGCCCCTGCCCCAGGAGCGAATCGACGTGCGCATCGGTGTTGCCCAGGGCACTTCCGCGCCTGGCGCTTTCGCCCAGGGCCCGCAGATCAGTGGCCAGGTCGCGCCGCAGGCCGATGGGTATCCCGTGCAGCCGGCCAATGTGGTGCAGTCGGTGATTCTCCCCGAGGATCTGCCGGCCCCCACCCTGCCCGCCGAACTGCACCTGCCCCAGGAGATGCCTCTGCCCGGCCAGGTGGAATCAACCCATCCGCTGACCCGCGCCTTTGGCGACTCCCTTGAGCCGGTGCACGCTCCCGGGCAGCAGCGCACCGCATCCGAGCCGCAGCCCGTCCGCGACACCGTCGCCGCCCGCGAGTATGTGGCCGTCGCCGGCGACACGCTTTCGAAGATCGCCGGCCGGTTTTACGGGGCCAACACCCGCGCCAATCGTGACCTGATCGTGCGGGCCAACCCCTCGCTCAAGGACAACCCGAACCTGATCATCGCCGGCCGCACTTACCTGATCCCTGATCAGAAAATCACCACCACCCCGGCCAGCACCGGCACAGTGGCCCCCGCGCCGCAGCAGGCCAGCGCTGCAAACCCTCCGGCTGTCAGCCACTACACCTACAAGGTGAAGCCCGGCGACAGCCTGTGGAAGATCGCCAATGAACAGCTCGGCGACACCGGCGCCATCAGCATGATCAAGGACCTGAACCGGGATACCCTCAAGGGCAGCGACGTTGTCCGCGTCGGCATGACTCTCAAGCTGCCGGGCAAGGCCGTCTCCAGCGTGAACTGAAAGAAGCGTGATCTGAAAGAGAAGCGCTGAAGGTGGGCAGGGGCTCGGTGGCCGTGATGCACGATCCCCTGCCCACCTTCAACAACCAACCCCAACTACCCATGGTCAAGATCGTCCTCTGCCTCGTCTCTTTCCTGGTGCTGGCGGGACTGGTGATGCAGCTTCGCCAGCAGCACCTGGACCTGAGCTACCAGACCAATCGCCTGCATAACCGCATCGAGGCCCAGCAGGCCAAGCTCTGGAACCAGCAGCTCCGCATCGCCGCCTACACCGCTCCGCGCGCGATCATCGAGACCGTTGGCCAGCACCAGATCGACCTGGTCCCCGCTACTCCGCTGCCCCCCGCCACGCGCATCGTCGTCAGCGGAACCAGTGAGCCGCGGGATTGATCACAGCGCTGCCCTCTGCCCGCGGCCAGCAGCCGCACAACATCATCGCAAACGAAATGAAGGGTCTCAGGTGTTGGATGGCACCTGAGACCCTTCGCTTATTCAGGGTGAGGCTGTCTGAACCAATCCAGTGCCCGCGGCAACAGGCACTTACAATGCCTGGGCGATCACAAGCTCGCGCGCGGGCGCTGGCACAACGCCCTCTTCGGCTGCCAGGCGATGAAACAGGCGGATCGCCTCGACCTGGCGGGGGCCGATGTCATACTGCATGTTCTCGATGAGATAGCGGCGGGCCAGGTCGGCCGGCCAGCCCAGGTTGGCCGCATGACGTTCGACAATCCGGTCCACGTTGGCCAGCCCCTGGTGCTTGGCAGTTTCCAGTTCCGCCGGCAGGCTGCCCAGGTCCACCCCGGGCCGGGCCATCCACGCGGCGAAGACGAACGGCAGGCCGGTCATCGCTTTCCATGCCTCGCCCAGATCAAGCTGATGCGGATAGCCGGCACCATCCTGCTGGACCACCTTGTCACCGATCAGCAGCCGGGCGATGGCGGCCTCCGGCTTTGCCGGCCGCTGTGGATCACCCACCTCCGCGGCCAGCTCGGTGAACCGGGGCCGAATCCCGTAATGCCGCGCCAGGATCACCCGCGCCAGCGCAACTGAGGTATGCGAATGGGTATCGCACGCCAGCACGCCGATCTGCTCGATCGGCACCGGGCTGAAGATGCGCACCGTCAGCGTCTGCCCATCCGAGCCAATCCCAGCACTGGGCACCAGGCGCAACCCGTCCATGCGCTGATAATCGATGATCGGCAGCATGGCGATGTCATAGCGCCCATCCTGCAACCCTTCCAGCAGCCGGGCCGGCACATCCAGCCGCAGGTTCACACCGGGCGCATCTTCCAATCCCCAGATCAGCGGCTTGGTGTTGAGATAACTCACGGCTCCCACGCACAGCGTGCGCGTGGCGGAGACAACATCGGCGGAAGGTGCGGCAGTCATGATCCGATTATCCTACGTCTGCCCGCCCCCGGCCGTCCGATCTTTCACCGGTTTTGACATGACAGAAAATCGACCTGGCAGAAATTTGCCGTCAACCGGCAGCGTGTGGGCGGGCATCGGAACCCCTCGCCACACGGCAGGCCCGCCCTCTGGGTGCCCATGGCGGGGGGAGGGGCGCGTTTACTCCAGTGCGCCGGCCGTGGCGGTGGAATACGGCTCGCGAATGCGCTGGAGGAACGCATCGCGCTCCTCCCGGTTCATCGGCGCAACGGTCAAGGTCAGGCGCTGCTCTGCCCCGGGCTCCGGCGACTTGATCTGCACGTCGATCACCCGCACCGGCACTTCGCGCTGTTCGCCCAGGCCGCCGGCATTGAGCGGGATGAAGACCACCGGCTCGCTGGGGCGGTGCTCCAGCATCTGAATCAGGAGCTTGCTCATCGCCGCCTGGATTGCCTCGCTGTTGGCATCGCCGTCAGGGCTGATGCGCGCCCGGCGCTGGAGCGGCGGCAGGCGATGTGAGACCGCTTCGATCAGCCGCTGTTTCTGGTTGTCCCACAAAGCTTCAGGCAGCGGGGCGCGGCCGCCCATTGTGCGGACCAGGCGCAGATCAAGCTGGCCATCGCTGGTGATGCGCGGCTCAAAATGGGCGCTGGCTTTCACATCCGGCAGCAGCCCCAGGTCCCGCACCTCGCCGACCAGGATCAGCCGGCCATCATGCAGCACCACCTGCGGGTTGTGCATGTACTTCTCCAGCTTCTGCTCCCAGCCGTTGACATGCGCCCATTTCAGGAAAAAGGCATTCAGCTCGGTGGCGGAGAAGGAAATGAGGATCGGTTTGTTTTCTTCAAACGCCCGCTGGGTGGCGGCGGGATCGGAGCGGTCATATACGGCAAACTGCCGGGCATGCGCCTCGGCCAGCCGGTTCTGTGCCCGAATCCACGCCTGTAAAGCGCGATCCGCCGCCGCGTCCAGTTCAGTGGCGCTGAGTTGCTGGGGATACCAGTCGGGTGTACTGCGCAGTTGCCACAGGCCGCCCCCCACCACCAGCAGGACGACAACGAGCAAAATCGCAACACCCAGGAGGATTCGTCTGATCCAACGCATAAGAACACTACGAGCGCAACAGGCTGATCGATCGGCCGGAATTGGAACCGAACTGCGCGTTCGTCGCAACTTCCGGCATGCCACAGGCCACCTGGCCGGCATACCCTGCCCATTCCCCCGAGCAAATCCCAAGCCACCTGTCGCCAATGTGCCCACTTAAGCCAGGCCAGGGCGCTGCGCAGGTACACTTAACCTGGATGCCTGCCCGGGTTGGGCTGCCGTTTTTTAGCAAGGCGGCCACTCGCCGCGATGACCCGGACGATCCAGCGCTATCGTGCCTGCCGCCACCTGCTCAACTTCCACTTACCGCACCCAGGCACGCCGTATCCGCGCCCGGCTGGGACACGATCCGGCGGCGATGTACCGGGCGCTGTGCGCACTGGCCAAGCCGCCCACAGAGCCACAACCGCGCCGGCCGATCCCCTGCGTATCGCGGCCCGCGCGGCAGTCTGAGGCCCCGCGTCCCCTGCCCGATGCCGCAGTGTGGTTCGCGCAACTGGTTGAGGCACACCTCGAGGGGGCCCTTCTGCGATACTCGATGCGCCAGCGCCTGTTGAGGCAGGCCGACCGCCTCGGCCTGCACCGCTTTGAGGCGAACCTGATCATCGCCACGATCCAGCACCGCCGCCGATACCTGCTGGATGAACCGGCCGAAGCGGTGGACCCGGCGGGTCGTTCCCACACCGCCTCTTCGACCCGCTGGCTCCCGGCCGCGGCGGCCGCGGTGCTCCTGCAAAGTGCCATTCTTACCGCGCTGTGGCTTCTCTGGCCGGGCGGATGATCTTGTCACCCCGAGTCGCACCAGGCATGCACCGGCAACATCAGGATCTGCCCACGATCCGTACCCGGGCGGATGCCGCGACAGGTCAAGCGCTGCCGGAATCGTCCATCTCGGGCTGAAGGGGAGCATCTGGCTTCAGATGGGCCGCGGCGGATGCCGCCACCGGACGACGTGGCAGCACGCGGAGAATCTGATCGAACAGCCGGGCCTCATCATCGTCGGCGAAGCGAATCGCCATCGCCAGCCGCCAGACGGGCAGCGGCAACTCGTGCAGCTTCATCCGCCGCAGTTTCGGCCAGTCCTTCTCGGTGGTCAGGAGCGCTTCGGCTCCCTGCTGCTGGGCGGCCTGTGCCACCTGCTCCAGGTCCGCGTAGCGGAAATCATGGTGATCGGGGAACCAGTGCCATCCCCGGCAGCTTTCGCCGAACCCCTCAAGCTGTTTCTGCAGTGCGTGTGGTGTGCCGATGCCGGCGAAGGCATAGAACGGTCGCGTGCGCAGCACCTCCACCGGCAGTGAATCCGGCCCCTCCAGCACCGCCACCAGCGCATGCCGCGCGCGATAGACCGGAGCGCCGCAGTGGTGGGCGCGGATCTGGCGTTCGATCGCGGCCAGTTGATCCAGCGAAACCTGATCCGCCCGCGTCAGCACGATCGCATCGGCCCGGCGGATGCCGCCGATCGGCTCGCGCAGCAGCCCCCGCGGCAACACATGCCCAAAACCGAACGGCTCAATCGCGTTCACCAGCACCAGGTCGAAATCACGCTGCGCCCGGCGGTGCTGGAAGGCATCATCCAGCACGAACACATCCACCTCATCATACTTGGCAACATGACGGGCGCCCGCCACGCGATCGGCCTCGGCATGCACGATCACCCGGCGGCCTTTGCTGCGATGCAACTGATCTTCGAGCATGAGCTGCTCATCGCTCACCTCGCACTCGCCGGTGCGATAGCCGCGCATGAGGATCGCCGGGGCATAGCCGGCATCGCGCAGGCGCTCGGTGAGCCAGCGGACAACCGGGGTCTTGCCGGTCCCGCCGGTGGTCAGGTTTCCCACGCTGATGGCGGGCACTGGCAGCGGAAACGACTTTTTCCAGCCGTGATCGTAGGCAACATTCCGCAATGCCATGGCCCCGGCGTAAAACGGCTCGAGCAGGCGCAACCCGCCGCGCATCAGTGCAGCGCCCAGGCCGCGGGTCTCACCGCTGAGCAGCCGGATCAGAGCCTGTTCACGCGAAGCAGTCATGTCGAGTGGTCGTTGCCGGTGGTCAGTGGACGATCAACGTGGGCGCATGGTGCCGATTCGCCGGTAAGCGTCAACCGCGCCCGCCTGGCCGCCGCCCTACCCATCCAGCAGCCAGGCATCCTCAGCGCGCGTGAAGATGATCGGCGTGGCGGGCATATTGGCCAGGGTGAATCGGCCCAGCAGGTCGGCAGCGCAGTCGATCCGGCCGGCCGGCTCGATGCCGCACCAGCGGGCGAGCAACTGCAGCACGCGGCCCGGCGGCACACCCTGCTGGCGATAGCAGCAGAGGCGCGAATCACCATGCCGCTTGGCCAGGCGCAGACCATCCTCCCCCAGGACCAGCGGCAGGTGGCAGTAACGCGGAAGGCGATCCGACCATCCCAGCGCGCGGTACAGGAGCATCTGCCGGGGGGTTGAATCGAGCAGGTCATTGCCGCGGACAACCCGGGTGATGCCCATTTCCGCATCATCCACCGCCACCGCCAACTGGTAGGACGGGGTGCCATCGTTCTTGCGGATGACGAAATCGCCCAGTTGCCGGGCCACATCGAACGACCGCTCACCGGCAAAATCATCGCGCACCGTCAGTTGTTCCTCGGGCACCCAGAACCGCAGCGCCGGGGCACGGGCAGAATCGTCGCGCGGCTGCCCCGCGCCCGCTGGAGAGGGGCAAGGCATCGCCGCGCGCTGCATGCCGCGCTGGGGCGGCCGGCAGGTGCCGGGATAGATCGCCGCCCCATCGGCCGCGTGCGGGGCGCTGGCGGCCTGCTCGATGTCCTTGCGCGTGCAGGTACATTCGAACACATCCCCCTGCCGCACCAGCCGCTCGATCACCTCGGCATAGTGCGGCAGGCGGGCGGATTGGTAGATCGGCCCCTCATCCCAGTCGATTCCCAGCCAGCGCAGATCCTCGATCGCCGCCTGGTCAGCGCCGCGCTTGATGCGCGGGCCGTCGATGTCCTCGATGCGCAGGATGATCCGCCAGCCCTGCTGCCGGGCCAGCAGCCAGTTGACCAGGAACGTGCGCGCATTGCCCAGGTGCAGCGCGCCGGTGGGTGAAGGTGCCAGACGGGTGACTTCCATGGCAAGCCCGCACTAACCTACCATCCGCACCGCCGGCCGTCACACCTCGCGCTGCAGGCCGCGATCGACATGGACCGCAATCGGCATGGGCCGGATTCCATACTGACTCAAAACCGGCCCCGGCGGTAAGTTGACAGCAATGACCAAGGAACATCCGGAGGCTGACCACACCACCCCGCGCCCGGTGTGGGTCTGGCACCTGACGACGCTGGTGGTCTGGGGGTTCGTGCTGGCGCTGTTCCTGCGCTTTTTCAACGCGATCTCGATGATCCTGCTGGGAGTGCTGGCGGCGGCATCGCTGGCGGCGGCGATGCGCCCGATGATGCGCCTGCTGCCGGGACGGCGCTGGGTGCGCGGGGTGCTGGCCGGCGCCACCCCGTTCGTCGTGGCCCTGATCCTGCTCACCGGCATCGGCTGGGTGGTGGCCAAGCCGATCGAGCAGGAACTGAACCGCTGGCCGCAGGCGCGCGAGAGCCTGGACCACAAACTGGCCGAGTGGAGCGCCATGCTCGGCCTGGAGCAGACCATCAGCGTCGATGGCCTGCTGGGGCAACTGGGCAGTATCGTGGTGAACCGCCAGCTCTTTGCCACCACGGCCAATGTCATGACCGCCCTGATCCTCGCGATGGCGTTCATCTTCTTCGGCGCGATCTTCTTCCTGGTCGAGCGTGAACAGACACTGACCGAGCCGATCCTGGTGATGCTGCCGCAGCGGCGGCGGGATCAGTTGTGCGGCTTCATCGACGAGCTGGCGCCCAAGCTGCGCTGGTGGGTGATCGGGACGCTGACGAGCATGATTGTGGTGGGCGTGCTGTCCGGGATCGGCTATCGCATCGCCGGGCTGCAAATGGCGATCCCGCTGGCGGCACTGGCCGGGGCGGGCGAGATCGTGCCGACGGTCGGGCCGACCTTCGCGTTCCTGGTGGCGCTGCTGTTCGCCATCACCCAGGGAACCAGCACGATCGTGGCGGTGGTGATCGTGTGGGCGGTGATCCAGACGATCGAATCCTACGTGCTGATCCCCTACGTGATGAAGAAGGCGGTCGAGCTGCCGCCGGTGGTGACGCTGTTCACGGTGGTGTTCTGGGGCCACGTCTTCGGCGCGGCGGGGCTGCTCATGGCGATCCCGCTGAACCTGCTGGCGTGGACCGCCCTCAAGCACTTCACCGGCCATGGCAAACCACCGGCACCCGAGGGCGAACCACCGCCACCCGACCCAGATGAATCCGCCCCGGGTGCCGGGACATCAACCGACACCGATGAAGACAAACCGCCGCCGGCAGACCGTGCTGGAAAAGACGCCGACCGCGAAGGGACATGAATCAAGGTTCATCCCGCCCCGGGGAGCGGCCGGCACCAGGCAGCGGGATCCAAAGCAGCGCGCCAGGCGACACGAGGCGAAATCAGCACGTGTGCTTCGTGTTGCAGCTTTTGCCCCACGGCAAAAAGAGCCGGAGCCTGCGAGAGGTCGCAGGCTCCGGAGTTAGATTGCCTTGATGTTCGCGGGTGCTTACCAGCGATCGCGGTCACGGCCACCGCGGCCGCCACCACCACCGTAGCCACCCCGGCCACCGCCGAAACCGCCGCGGCCACCACCGCCGCCGCCGCCGAAGCTGCGCTGCTCGCGCGGGCGGGCTTCGTTGACGGTCAGGGCACGGCCGCCGTGCTGGGCGCCGTTGAGGGCTGCAATCGCCGCCGTCGCCTCATCATCGTTGGCCATTTCGACAAACCCGAACCCCTTGCTGCGGCCGGTCTCGCGCTCGGCGATGACTTCGGCAGAGGTGACAGCGCCGTGCTGGCTGAAGAGCTGCTGCAGCTCCGAGCTGTCGACGGCGTAAGAGAGGTTCCCAACATACAGACGCTTGGCCATCGTGATCTCCTTAGATGTATCGATGGACCTGTTGACCCCTAGTTCTGGCTTTCCGGGTCAATTCTGAAAGGGGCCGAACCGTTCCTGGCCCGTGGAGGAGGAGGCGATGCAATTCCCCTGCTCGAAGCGAAACGATCGAAGAGGTGGACCGACCACATACCTGCCAAGGTGCATTATACCACACTTGCGCTGCGCATTTCCAGCAAAAAGTAAGAAGGGGCCCGCAGTCACTGGCCGGGCACAACAGCCAGTGAGACGGTCGTTTGTTTGAACAGGAGATGGGGCCGACCATGGATGCAGCGACAGCCGCGCGCGGGCCGGGCGCGCTGTGCGTCCGTGGCAGCGCGCAACCCGTGACCACCAGCGATGGCCCATCATTCAGCGCTGGCCCATCGTTCAGCGATGGCCCATCATTCCATTTGCTTTTCCCGTCCCCCCTCCTACCATCGCCACGCATGAATCTGCATCTCGCGCAGCACCTGGCGCGGACGCTGATGAAAGAGCACGGGCTGCTGCAGCGCGGTTGGACGTTCGCGTTCGATCACGCCCGCCGCCGCTTCGGCTCCTGCAACCTGACCCGGAAGCGGATCACGCTTTCGCGGCCGCTGACGCTGCTCAATTCCGAGGAGCAGGTGCGCGACACCCTGCTGCACGAGATCGCCCACGCGCTCACCCCCGGCGATGGGCATGGCCCGCGCTGGAAGGCGATGTGCCGCCGCATCGGTGCCCGGCCGCAGCGCTGCTATTACGAGCATGAAGTGGTTGCCCCGCCACGACCGGCAGCGCCGTACCTGCTGGGCTGCCCGCAATGTGGCTGGTGGGTTGAGCGCCGCCGGCGCACCCATCGTAAACTCGTCTGCCGCTACTGCCGGGCGGCCGTGGTGCTGTGCCGTAACACCGCCGGCAACCAGGATGAGCGGCAGGAAGTGGCGTGATGACCCGGCGGCCGGGTGATGGGATGCCGGTCCACTCCTGTGGTGCGGGTTGAGCAACCCGTGCTGATGGCGTCCTCCGCATGGATTGAAAGCCCGTGCCGCGATGAATCGCTCCGGTTCGAGGGGGATGGGTGGAGCGGCCAGGCCCGCGATCGGCCACAGTCTGCAGCACGATGCATCAGGGCCCGTAGTAAACTCTCGAAGCGATGGTCAGGATCCTCCCCTATCAGCCCCCCTCCGCGCCCCGCCCGAACACGCCGGGGCCGGTTGGGCCGGTGCTGCTGGCGCTGCCGGGGATGATCTGCTGGGGCGCGTTCCTGCTGCTGCTGGCTCAGCTCATTTCCGGCTCACGAATGTACGGGCTGCTGGATTGGGCACTTCACTTACTGGAGCCGCTGCTGCCGCCGCTGGCAGTGTGGCTGAGCCTCTGGGGATTGGCGGCGGTGTGCGCGGTTGTTTCAATCGAGTTGTATCAGCGTCGGCCCAAGCCGTGGTACGTTCGGTTGAACCTGGCGATCAACATAAGCGGGCTGATTGTCAGCAGCGTGCTGCTGCTGCTGTTCATGCTGATCATCCTCTGGAGGTAGGCCATGCGGGGTAAGTGAGCCGGCAGGACTGATCGGCCGGCGGCATCACTAACCTTCGGGGCGGGCGCGTGTCTAGTTCCTTGGAGGGACGCTGCGCCCATTGGGCGCGCGTACCGATAGCCCATCCGATCTTACCCCTTCCCGCCCAGACATGTTTTCCCATCGATATGATCCACTTGGCGTGCTTCGGAAGAACCCGCCCGCGGCGACTGCGCGCGTGGTCATGGTGCGTTTTGACGGAACGAACCCAATTGGCCGCGCGGATGGTCGTGGGCAGGTGGAGGAAACGAACCCAATTCGGTTGGCACCGCACAGGAGACGACCTCGCCCGCTGCGAATGAGCGGAACGAAGCCAATTTTGGCCGTGCGGGACCGCTCGTGGAGCGCATTGGATGGAACGAACCCATTTGGGTGTGCGGCGGTCCAGGCCAGAACTGGCGGAACGAACCCAATTTCGGTCGATTGCATCCCGCTCAGAGGCAAAACTGGACGGAACGAACCCAATTTTGGGCGCGCGGGGCGGCTCGGGCCGCGGATGATGGAACCAGCCCATTGGGCCGGATTGGGGGCGCAATTGGTGGAACGAAGCCAATTTCGCCGTGTGGCCGATACCTACCGCCGCTTTTTCTTTTTATTGCGGTCTTTCTTTTCCATGTGGCCGCTGCGCTTGGTGCGGAGCATGGGGCCGCCGGGCTGGGCCAGAGCGCCCAGGCCGCCGGACATCAGCCCCTTCATCAGCCGCATGCGGTTCATCATGCCCATCCCCCCGACGGCGCGCATCATGTCGCGGCTCATCTCGAACTGCTTGATGAACTGCCCGACCTCGCTCACCCCCACCCCCGCGCCGCGGGCGATACGGCGGCGGCGGTTGCCATCCAGCAGGTCGGTGTTCTTGCGCTCGGCCTTGTTCATCGAGTTATAGATGGCCTCCATCCGGCCCATCTGCTTCTCGACATCGCTGTCTTTCATGTTGACCTGCTTGGCCAGGTCGCCCATGCCGGGGATCATGCCCATGATCTTGCCCATCGGCCCGAGTTTCCTGACCTGCTTCATCTGGGCGATGAAGTCTTCCAGGGTGAGCTGGCCCTTCTGCATCTTCTCGGCCAGCTTCTGGGTCTGCTCCTG
>CAYNMV010000019.1:57153-62905 GCA_964398315.1 uncultured Tepidisphaeraceae bacterium
AACTTCTCCATCGCCTCGGTGACCAGGCCAACCACATCGCCCATGCCCAGGATGCGCTGGGCCATGCCTTCTGCGCGGAACTCTTCCAGCCGGTCGAGCTTTTCGCCCACGCCCAGGAACTTCACCGGCTTGCCGGTGACCATCTTGGCCGACAGCAGGGCGCCGCCGCGGGTGTCGGAGTCAAACTTGGTGAGGATCAGGCCATCCAGCTCGAGCTGTTCGTTAAAGGCCTTGGCGGAGTTGACCGCATCCTGGCCGGTCATGGCATCGAGGACGAGGAAGACCTGGTGCGGATTGAGCTGGGTGTTGATCTCCTTGAGCTCATCCATGAGCTCCTGGTCGATGGCCAGCCGGCCGGCGGTGTCGAGGATCACAACATCGCGCCCCTGCTTCCTGGCCTCGTTGATCGCCGCCCGGCAGACCGCCACCGCCGCCCCCTTGGCCACCTGACCGTGTGGCGCAACCTTGCTCGGATCGGTGTAGACCGGCACCCCTACCTGCTCACCCAGCACGCGGAGCTGCTCCACCGCCGCCGGACGCTGCAGGTCGGCCGCGGCCATCATCGGGTGATGCCCCTTGCCCAGCAGGTATTTGGCAAGCTTGCCGCAGGTGGTCGTTTTGCCCGATCCCTGCAGGCCGCACATCATGATGACCGTCGGCCCGGGCTGGACCATATAGATGCGCGTATCAACCGGTCCCATCAGGTTAACCAGCTCGTCATAGACGATCTTGACCATCAACTGCCCCGGCTGGAGGCTGTTGATGACTTCCTGGCCGACCGCCTTCTGGATCACGCGGTCGGTGAAATCCTTGACGACCTGGTAATTGACATCCGCTTCCAGCAGCGCGGTGCGCACCTCGCGCATGGCCTCGCGGACGTTTTCTTCGCTGATCCGCCCGCGTCCGGAAAGCGAACGGAAAACTCCGGTCAATTTTTCGCTGAGTGCGTCGAGCATCGGTCTTTCTTCGTTAGGTCTGCGACGGCGTTACATCCATGATCGGGAGCCGAATCGGCCATTATACCCGCTTTGCATCCCCCTGCCTAAGCCGGCGCCTCACTCGATCGCCCGCCCGGCACGGCGGTACTCGGCCAGGCGGTAATGCAGCGTGCGGCGGCTGATGCCCAGCTCGGCGGCCGCCGCCGTGCGGTTGCCACCGTGCCGGCGCAAAGCGCCCAGGATCTGTTGATACTCCGTTTCGGCCAGGGTGGTTCCCGCCGGCTCGGCAGGCGGGGCCGGCCGGGTCTGGTTGCGGGCCTCGGCGATACGCTGACGGGCGCGGTCCAGGGCCAGCTCCACCTCCCGCAGGTGGCACGGCTTGCTGAGGAACTCCACCACGTCCAGGTGGATCGCCCGCTGGGCGGTGGCCAGGTCACCGTAAGCGGTCAGCACGATCACCTGCATGTGCGGCCACGCCTGCCGCACGCGCTCGAACAGCTCCATCCCGCTCATCAGCGGCAGGTGCAGGTCGAGGATGAGGATATCGGGCGGATCGGCCTGCATCAGCCGCAACGCTTCCTCCGCGCTGCGGGCGGCGGTTGCGGGAAAGCCCAGCTCCGGCACCACTTCCAGCAGCAGTTCGCGCAGGCGCGGCTCATCCTCCACGATCAACACCCGCAGGACCTTGCTGATGCGCTCATTTGTCTCAGTCATGCTTCACCTCCTCCGCCGCCGATCCATCCGTGCCCGCCTGTGCCCCCGGCAGGCGCACGACAAACTGGCTGCCGCGCCCCGGCCCGGCGCTGTGGGCCTCGATGCTGCCACCATGATCCTGGATGATCGCATGCGCCACCGACAGCCCCAGCCCCGTCCCCGGGCGTTCGCCGCGCTTGTCGGTGAAGAATGGCTCGAAGGCGCGATGGCGCGTGTGCTCATCCATGCCCCGGCCGTTGTCGCTGACAACCAGTTCCACCGCCGTCCCGGCCCGCCGCAGCAACAGGTCCACCTGTCCGCCCTCCCCCTCCACCGCCTCCAGGGCGTTGATGACCAGGTTCAGCACCACCTGCCGCAACTCCCCTTCGTTGGCGATCACGTTCGTGTCCGCCTGCGGCTCAACGTTCAGCGCCAGCCGCCGCCCGCCAAACCGCGGCAGCGCGGCAACCGAAGTCACCACCGCCTCGGCCACCTGCGCCAGCGACACCCCCTGGCGGGCTTCTTCGCCCTGGCGGGCCAGTTTCAGCAGGTGATCGGTGATGCGCTTGCAGCGGAAGGCCTCCTCGCACATCACCCCCAGCGCCTTGCGGACATAGCCGATGGTGGCCGGATCATCGCCGTGCTCCAGCCGTTGCAGCGAGCGCTCACCATAGCCGGCGATGATGCCCAGTGGATTGTTGATCTCGTGGGCAACCCCCGCCGCCAGATAGCCCACGCTCGCCAGCCGCTCGGAGCGGATCAACTCACGGCTTGTATCGGCCACGCGCTGCTCCAGATCGCGGTAAAGGCTCTGGAGCTCATCGGCCATGCGATTGAAATCGCGCGCCAGGGCGGCGAACTCCGCATCTCCGCGCGCCTCGACCCGTTGATCCAGTCCGCCGGCGGCGATGCGCTGCGCAGCCGCCTGCACACCGGCCAGCGGCCGCATCACCGCCCGGTACAGCCGCAGCCCCATCACCACCGCGAAGCCTGCTCCTGCCGCCGCCAGCGCCAGCACGGCGATGAGGGTTGTGCGATGGCGCTGATCGGCGGCCACCTGGCTGGCCTCGATCTCCTGGCGCGTCGCCGCCGACAGGTTCGCCAGCGCATGGAACGACCCGGCAAGCAGATGGGCGGCCCGTACGGCCGGATCCGATCCGGTCTCTGGCGATGGCGACAGGGCATCGATCGCTTCGGCCAGGGCAGCGTGGGCCGCGGCGGCCTTGTCGGCGGTGGCGGCCAGCCACCCGCCGCGCGCCTCCCGCGTCCGCAGTGTCGCCGAGGCCTGGCGCAACGCCTCCCGGGCGCGGGCATGTGCCAGCGCCCCCCCGCCCGCGGCGGCGGCCGAATCCAGCGCGGCCCGGGCGGCGGCCACGTGCACGCCCGCCTCGTACACATCGCGCAACTGCTCGTTGGCCCGCAGCGCCACCCCGAAATCCTGGTGCAGCCCCATCAGCCCCCACAGCGCAGATGCACCCAGCAGCACCACCCCCGCCACTATGAACGCGATTTGCCGGGTGAGTCGTTTACGCAGGGTCATCGGCCTCTTTCCTACCGGGAAACGGCCCCGGCGAGCAAGAGTTGCACAGATTACCGCCCCGGCGGCGTGATTGGATAAAACCGGCAGCCGGCAATTTGTCTGCTGTCAGGAAATACACCATGAACCATCACCCCCACTGCATCCCGTATCACCGCAGCATCCCGTATCACCGCAGCGGCTTTACCCTCGTTGAGCTGCTGGTCGTCATCGGCATCATCGCATTGCTGATCGGAATCCTGCTGCCCACCCTCGGACGCGCCAGGCAAAGCGCCCAGGCAGTGCAGTGCGCCTCCAACCTGCGGCAGATCGCCACGGGCTGGCTGATGTACGCCAATGCCAATCGCGGCGTCAGCGTCCCCGGCCGCATGCCCAACCTCGGGGATGCCAACAACGTCTACCATGTCGGGAACGGGGACAACTGGCGGCCGCGCTGGTTCGTGACGCTGGGGGCGCAGTCCGGCATCTACGCCTACTCAGAGCCCAGCCCCCTCAAGGCCGATGACAATACCAAGCACGTGGACAATCCCGTGTTTATCTGCCCCACCGAGCCCGAGCGCACCAACAACCGCAACTATACCTACGGCTACAACCACCAGTTCCTGGGCAACTCGCGCAATCGCGTGGGGACGCCATCCGGCGTGTTCCGGCCGATCAATTTCCCGGTGAAGATCAGCCGGGTGCGCGCAGCGGATACGGTGATGGCTGCCGACAGCCTCGGCACCGCCGCCGGCAAGCCGCGCTCCGAGCGCCAGGGCTACGATCCCACCGGCAGCAAGAACGCCTGGGCCATCGGGAACCACGGCTGGTCACTCGATCCGCCGCGTCTCACCGCCAGCAGCGACTACTGCGATGATGAGAATCGCGCTCCCGAGCACCGCTCCGCACCCGAAGCCCGCCATCGCGGCCGTGCCAACGTCGCCTTCTGTGACGGCCATGTGGAGTCGCTCACACTGGAAGAGATGGGCTACGTGGTCAACGCCGATGGCAGCGTCGCCGCCAGCGGTGGCGATGCCCACAATCGCCTGTTCTCGGGCTCCGGCGAAGATGATGATCCACCGTCTATCTACTGACCTGCCCGCCGCCGGGCAGCCGATTGGGATGGGAGTGACCGCCTCAGGCACATGCTGCCTGCCCCGCAACAGGCATGGCCTGCAGCGCAGCAGCGGACCGCAGGAGCTGAATCGCGCCTGAGGTCCGCTGCTGTGTTCCAGTTGACGATGACCGGCTGACCGCGGCCAGCCAGGCGTCTGCTCTACTCCTTGTACATCACCGCAAACGCCTCATAGCGCTTGTTGGCGGGTGGAGCGGGCTGGGTACTGGCGGGCCACCAGCCCACCATGGTGCCCAGCGGGCGCACGCCGAACACGTGCCACTGCGGCGCGACGACGCGCACCTTGATCTCATCGCCGGAGTTGGCGCCCCAAGTGGGGAACTCGATGTCGAACTGGGCGGCGCGCTGAGCGCCGAAGGCCGATTCCAGCACCGCCCGTGCCCGGTTGCGGGCCGTGGTCTGGGTGGCGGTGGGCACGATCGCCTGGCGCGCGGCCTCGCGGGCGGCGGCCTGGATCGTGTTCTTGACGTACATCACATACGACCACTCAATCGCGCCAAACGTCAGCGGCAACAGCACCAGCAGCGCCAGCGACGTCTCGACCAGCGAGCTGCCACAGCGCCGCCTGCGCGAACCATGCACGCCACGCAGGCAGCGCAGGTCGCGGGATTGGTCATGCGAATCGCTCATCAGACCCTCCACATCAGGTGCGGTAAGACCACCACCGCCGCCGTTGCCACCAGGACGGGCACGGCATAGGGCAGGGGCTTATCCACGGATCGGCATGATTGGCCGGTGGCTTTGGCATGTTCCACCCCGACGGCGCGAAGGTGAATCAGGTTGACCGTCACCATGCCCGTGTTGTGCAGCAGTGCGCGCAGCCGGCCGGCCAGCAGCGCCTGCACCAGCACGATCACCATGCCCACGATGGCCGCGACCGCGAAGATCGCCAGTACCGGCCACGGCCCCAGCCACGCCCCCACCGCCGCCATCAGTTTCACATCCCCGCCGCCCATCGCGCCCAGCGCGAAGGGAACGAAGCACAGCCCGAACCCGATCAGCGCTCCCAGGGCGGCCTGGGCCGGCGCCACCGTGCTGGCCAGCAGGAAGCTCTGTGCCAGCCCGCTGAAGGCGAGCGTCAGGCTCAGCCAGTTGGGGATCCGCCGCTCGCGCACGTCAATCACGGCCGCGATCAGCAGCATCGCCAGCAGCGGGAGGATGGGCAGAAGGTGAACCATGGGATGAGTCGCAGTTCAGTCAGACACACGCCGTGCTGGAACCTGCCAGGCAGGCATCGTGCGAGCACGGGCCAACGCGTGCGGATGATCCGCGTGCAGGCCCTGCCGAGTCCCGGCTGGCACACGCCGCCACAACAACGGCAACCGCGCCCTAAGCAGCGGGCACCGCGCCGACAGCAACGGGCACCGTGCCCTAAGCAGCGGGAACCGTGCCCGCGGGATGCCATCCCGCGCAACGGCCATGCGCACTGTGACGCCGATTACAGGCCGCTGTCCACGCTGTTCCAGCGGG
>CAYNMV010000019.1:63005-67089 GCA_964398315.1 uncultured Tepidisphaeraceae bacterium
GGCCATGCGCACTGTGACGCCGATTACAGGCCGCTGTCCACGCTGTTCCAGCGGGCCACGACCTTGGTGCCGACGGTGCCGATCACGGCGATGGCGACGACGACGATCAGGCCGAGGATGAGGGCGTATTCGATGACTTCGCCACCGCGCTCATCACGAACGAGGCGTTTGAGTGTGTTTTTCATGGGTGGTGTGCCGGTTGAAAGAGGCGGCCGGCGGCGCCGGGGGTCGGCGTCGGGCGGCACGGGGCCAAAATGCCGGCAGGCCGCGGCACGGCGCGAACGGCGCCGCACCGCGACCTGCCCGGAACGGCCTGCATTACAGGCCCGAGTTCAAGCTGTTCCAGCGGGCCAGGACCTTGCCGCCGACCGCGCCGATGACGGCGATGGCCGCGACCACAATCAGACCCGCGATCAGGGCGTACTCGAGAACCTCGCCGCCCTGTTCATCCTTGACCAGCTTGCCCAACAGATTCTTCATCGCCTTCATAATCAGTCTCCCGTAAAGGCGTCCGGAGAGGGCCGCCTTGTGCCCTTCCCACTGAAGACACTCGTGTCGGCATAGGTACCGAGTTCCACGAGGCAAACGCACCACACGTCACGCCGTGGGGCACCTACCCCACACCGTGCCGGACCAGGCTGCGGTCGCTGTTGACCGCTGCCGCCGGTTGCACACTTCTAATCGACCCTTCACCGGTGCGGCTTAATCACGGGATTCCGTTTTTTCCGCCTGTAGCTGTTTATCGGTCTTGTGGGCGCCCGGCCGTCAGAAATAGGGCCAGGCACCCCCTGAAGGCATGAGACAGATGATGTGCGGGCATGGCCGGGTGGCCCGGATGCGGGAAATTGCGGGGCGCGCACGCCGGCTGCGTGGCGGGGTGCATTGCAGCGTCTTGCGGCCGCGGGGCGGCCTCCTCACAGGGGCAGTATGCTCACAGGCGCCACAGCACACACGCCGTCACCGCCTGGAGCAGACCGATGATGGCCACGCTCATGACATTTTCCTGCAAATCCAGGTCGAAGAAGAACTGGAAACAGATCCAGTAGAGGATGACCACCACATGCCAGGCGATCACCTTGCCGCGCAGGGCCGTGGGCTCGGGGTCCAGCCCCGCCACCACCACCCCCACCCCGGCGGCCAGCATGGCGATGCCCGCGAACTTGTATGCCACCTTGCCCAGCGAGCCGAACTCGATGCCCAGCAGCAGCGCGGACACCCCCCCGCCGGCGAGCATGGTCACGATCATGATCGCCATGAACATCACGCCCAGCAGAATGGTGCGGGCGGTGGTGGCCTGCGAAGGTGGGTCGAGCGTGCTTTGCAGCAGCAGCAGCCCCGCCCCTGCCGCCATCAGCACGCCGGGCAGGACCAGGTTTTTCAGTGTTGAGCCTTCATCCACCCCCTCCTCTGACTGCGCTGCCCGCACGCCGCGGGTGGGATAGGGTGTCAGCGGCACACCACCCGCCCCGACCGCCGGGGCGGGGCGCGCTACCGTCGGGGCAGGCGGGACCGGCTGGCCGGCATCGTCCAGCGCCATCTCATAGGGATCGACATGCGGCTGTTCCGGCTGATCCTCGAGGGCATCGAACACACATCCACACTTACAGCTCACGCGCTTGTTAAGATAACTGTCCTTCCAGGCAAACTTCGTTCGACAGCGCGGGCAGGTGAACGTGCGATTCATATGTGACTCCGGCGGTGAAGTGACAGGGCGGGCAGAAAGCCTGAATGATGAAGGTTGAACGGTGATGACTGAATCGGGCTGCTCGGCCCGCTCAGGCTTCATCCCTTGTCTTGCCTACCGTGGCGGCAGGGTGACGGCAAGGCGTTCGAGATACTGGATAATGCCGCGAAGCTGGGCCGGAAGCTGCGCGTTGGCCGAACTGGCACGGACGACATGGGTGCCCCAGGTAAGCTGGTATTGCAGGTCATCCTGCAGGCCGTCGGGCGGCGGATAGGCAGGATCGAGTCGCTCAAAGCCGGTAAAGAGCGTCACCAGTTGCTGGATCTGCTCATCACTGAGCCGACCCCGGCGCGCGCCAAAGGTACGGCCGCTGGTGGCGGCCTCGCCGGCGGCGTTAATCATCAGCCGATCATCCAGACCGGCGACCCCTCCAATCCGCCGCAGGGAGATATTCTGCAGCGGCGGCGGCAGTTCCGCGGGCGGGTCGGCCAGCGCATCATCCGGCGATTCCTCGCGCGGCTGCGCACAACCGGCGAGCAGCAGCAGCATCAGCAGCACCAGTGGTATTCGCAGCTTCATGCGGTTAACGTTACCGCAGATTCGCCCGCCGGCAATTGAAATAACGGGGTTCCGTCCATGCCCACCCTCCTGCGCCGATTCCTGCTCTGGGCCCTCATCTGCTCCATCAGCGCCGCCCCCAGCTTCGTGCTGGCGATGGGCGAATACGATACGGCCGCGATGGTGACCGGCATCCTGCTGTTCGCGCTCGGGTACACCGCCCTGACCGGCACCGGCTGGTTCAACCGCTTCCATGCCCGCCCGTTCATCCGCCGGACGCTCTACATCGGCTACGGCGCCCGCCTGGCGCTGTCGGGCCTGATGGCCATCGCCGCGGTGGGCGTGCTGGCGAAGGCGCGTTTTCTCGTGTTTCCAGTCTTTCTGGATCTCTTTTGCGGCGCCATCAGCTTTAGCCTGTCCAATGCGATCCTTGGCCCGGCCGTGGAAATGAACCGCGGGATCGGAGGCGGGTTTGTCCGCACGCTGTTGACCACCTTCATCCAGGGCACGCTGTTGAACGCGGTCATTTTCATCTTCATGCTGTTCGTCTACGGCATCCAGCGCGCGTTCTGCCGCCCGCCGGCCGAGCTGCAACGGGGATTTGAGATCCTGCCAGTGGCCGCGCAGGCGCCCGTGGTTGCGCCCGCCGGGCATGACCCGGAAAAATAGCCGCGCCCCCCTGCCCCTCCCGGCCTGTTTCCCTGCTGGTTCGGTCAGCCGGTTTTCAGCGGCGGGCCGTGCGCCGGCCCGTCCGAATTACCCCGGATGATGATGTCGTGCTGGCTGGCCGCCGCGACAACTCGACCGGGCCGGGGCGCCCGCTTCATCCGCGTCCCGCCGGCCACCCGTTTTTCATGAGCTGCCCCCCACTTGTCCACCGCCTGGCGCCAGCGATGGTGGATAACCTGAGCCGACACGAACGCGGATTGGGGCCGGCGAAAAACCGCCGCTATCTTTAACCCTCGTACGGTCAATCCGTTAGCAGCGTGTTTAACGGATACTATGCTATATTTGGTTAAAGTCTTCGTTGACGACCACCAGATGTAGTGTATAGTCCCCTTTGCGTTGGCCGGGTCGCCTGGGCACGGAATCGCCCGCATCGGCACGTTTCGAGGCCCGGAAGACGGCATCGGAATTGCAAGTCGGTACTACGGGTGGTGGCGGCGGAGCCGCACTAATACACAACCTGTTGTGGTCGTTGCGGCGGCCGCTTGTCGGTTGGGATGGCTGGCCATCCCTTTGTGGCCGTTGAACCCGAACAGAAACCGGCCATTTTGATGCGGCCCGCGGGGCTTTCCCCCCCGTCGCCAGCGTACAATCCAGATGTTGCGAAAGGACGTTCATGGCCATCCTCTGTGACACCCAGATCCGCGAACTGATCGGCATCGAACCGTTCGAGGAAAACATCAAGCGCCCCGGCAAGATCAGCTACGGCGTCAGCAGCTACGGCTACGACCTGCGCGTCGGCTCGGTCTTCAAGATCTTCACCAATGTCAACAGCGAGATCGTCGATCCCAAGAAGTTCAGCGAACGCTCGTTTGTCACCATCGACTGCGATGAAACCCGCGCTGACCACGTGCTGATCCCGCCCAACAGCTTCGCCCTGTGCGAAACGGTGGAGTACGTGAAGATGCCGCGCGACTACCTGGCCATCTGCGTCGGCAAGAGCACCTATGCGCGCTGCGGCATCATCGTCAACGTGACGCCGATCGAGCCTGAATGGCAGGGAAAGATCACGCTGGAAATCAGCAACACCACCCCCCTGCCGGCCAAGATCTACGCCAACGAGGGGATCGCCCAACTGATCTTCCTCAAGGGCGAGCGGATCTGCGCCACCAGCTA
>CAYNMV010000020.1:0-64930 GCA_964398315.1 uncultured Tepidisphaeraceae bacterium
GTGACCGATGGTGCCGACGTTGACGTGCGGCTTCTTACGCTCGAATACACCCTTTGCCATGTCGCAGACCTCCGAATGAGATTGCCGATTGCCGATTGTCCATTGCCGATTGACCCGACCCGACATCCGGCCCTGAACCGAGGTTGCGGCCTTCCTATTGGCAATCGCAAATCGGTAATCGGCAATTCAGATTTTCCAAAGCTGCCAGAGGGGGTTGAACCCTCGACCTCGTCCTTACCAAGGACGCGCTCTACCACTGAGCTATGGCAGCAGCCGGTTGCAGCGAATCGCTGCCGGATGCTCCGCCGCGCCCTCGCGGCGCAGACCGGAAGCGTGGAAGGGCGAAAAGTATAAAGCACACAACCTCAAAGTCAATTCCGCGCTCCGAGGCCGCAATTCGGCCCTGCCGTATCCCCTCAAACACCACCCCGCGGCGCCCTCAACAGCGCCCACGCCGCGAGCGGGGATGAACGGCGGCGCGAATCGTCCGAAAGGTGCGATCCGCCCTCTGCTTGCGAATCCAGTGCAAAAACGGCTGCAGCGCCTCGGCCTGACGCAACGCCTCCAAAGTTGCATACTCCCGGGCCAACTGCGTGTTCGAAAAAGTTGCGTGCAACTGCTTGTGGCACGGCTTGCACAGCGGTGTCCGGTCCTTCGCCGCGCCGCCCTTCTGCCGCGGCAGCAGGTGGTGCAGCGTGATCAACCCCCGCGGCACCTCACGCAGGCAAAGCTGGCACCGCTGCAGCTCGGGGATCGATGGACGCGGCATCAATCGACCCATTTTAGGCCCGCCGCCACCGCCGGAAAAGGCGCTGGGCACTATACTCCCGCCCTGCTCTGACAACCCAGCCAGATCCTGCTAATCGCACCCGATACCTGCTCAGCCGGCCGCACCGAATGCACCAGGCCGGCCAGATGAGTAACTGGCTCGGCGGGAGGCATCGGCGTGCAGCAAACGGCCAGCAAACGCGCCAGGCTCTCGCCCAGGATTTGCAATTCCTTGCCCAGCCCGGCGGCAAGTCATCCCAGATCACTTCTATCGGATTCGGAGGCGGGCTTGAGGTGGACGAGGAACTCTGTATTCCCCTTGCTCCCCTTGAGGGGGCTTTCAGTCAGCGCCAGCCAGGCAAAATCGGCTGCGGCAACCTCAGCCCGCACCTGATCGAGGACCGCCGGCAGGTCCGCCGCCGGCAGTACCCCGCCGCGCAGTTGCCTGGGATCAGCCTCGTAGTGGGGCTTGATGAGGCTGACCACCTCACCCCCCGGCGCCAGCAGCCGGCCGGCGGCGGGCAGAATATGCCGCTGCCGCGTCCAGGCCACATCAATACAGATGAACCCGACCGGCTCGGGCAGGCTTACGTGCATCGCATTGGTGCGTTCCATGACGACCACGCGCGGGTCTTTTCGCAGCCGGTAATCGAGCACGCCATAGCCGGTGTCGATCGAGTAAACCTTCACGGCCCCCCGCTGCAGCAGGCAATCGGTGAACCCCCCGACATTGCACCCCAGGTCTGCGCAGATTCGCCCCTTCACCTCCAGGCCGAACGCGGCCAGCGCGTGCTCCAGTTTCTGTCCAGCGCGCGAAACGAACATCCTGCCCAGCATACGCCCCCCGGCCCCGGCAGGACAGCCGCCGCGGTGTCCCGAAAAGACCACCCCCGCCAGCGGCCGCTTCAGTTGGCCGCCGGGGCGGGCGGAACGGGTGGGTTGCCGCCTTCGGGCATTCCCTTCTGCCAGGCATCAAGCTGTTCGGGGGTGAGGATGGTCTTGATCCGCTCAACCTGCTCGGCCAGGCGGGCGCGGGTGGCCTGCTCAGCACGCTGGCCCACTTCGTCCAGCAGCGCCACCAGCCGGCGTACGCGGTTGTCATCCACCCGGCCGCTCCAGACATCCAGCTCTGCCCACAGCGCTTTCACCTGTGCCTGGTCGGCCTCACTGACAACCGCAGAGTTGGGTTCCACCTGCCGCAGCCGCTCCATCTGCCAGTCCTGCACATTCAGGTACTTGGCCGCCGCCGCATCGCGCATAATCCGCCAGCGCAGGCTGGCCAGGGCCACCTGCTCATCGTTCAGCAGTTGCCGGCCGGATGTGCGGAAAGTAAAGCGGTCCTCGCCATTGCGGCGATCCACCACCTCCAGCACCAGCGAACGCCCGCGCACGCGGTAGGTCCGCTGATTGCCGCGTTCGGAGACCAACTCCAGTGCGGAAGGAGTCGGGCGGGCACGGGTGGGCGCCTGGATCTGGGGACGATTGCGTTCCCCGCGCTGAGCCCGCGCGGGCCGCTCGGGACGCTGGCGCGTCTCAGCGGCGATCTCCTCAGGACTTTTGAGCGTTACCTGCCGCGCCACCGGGCTGGGACCCATGAAATACCAGTACACAAACCCCACTCCGCCCCCCACGCACAGCAGGATCACCAGCACGAATACCCAGGCGGGCACCTCACGACGAGGCGTTGCATCCGTCATGCCCATCACTATCGCCCCTTCCAGTCGAAGTTCAAGAAATCCAGCACCGATGCGACGAGCTCCCTCTTGTAGTACACAACGCATCCAACCGGCGTTTATTCCCCCGGCCTGCCGTATTGCAGCCGCCAAACCGGCAACGGCCTGCCGCGGATGCCGGCCGCAAAATCGCGTTACTATTGGACCGTCCACAACTTGCGCCTGATTGGCGGGCGAGGAACGCTTCTGTTATCCTTCAGGACTCGCGCGCGGACGTCGCTGAGGCTTCCTTGCGCATCATGCAAACGCATCATGCGGAGGCTTTGTGGGTAGCGTGTTCCGCCGGCTGACCAGTTGGTTCAAAGGCTCGGTAATGCAGAAGGACGAGATGGATGTCGCCCTCGACCACCTGGTGGCCAAGGGCTATCAACCGGGCGTGGTCCTGGATATTGGCGCGGCCAAGGGATACTGGAGCCTGCGCGCAGGCGGCCGGTGGAAGCAGGCCGAGTTCTACATGATCGACCCGCTGGTCGAGAGCGAGCCGTCGCTGCGCGAGATCGTCGCCAGGCACCCCCGTTTCCATTACCTGCTGACGGCGGTCGGCGACACCCGCGGCGAGGTGATCATGAACCTCACCCCCGATTGCGACGGCTCCAGCGCGCTGGATTACCCCGGCGCCGATCCAGCCCGTCAGCGCAGGATCCCGCTGGACACGATCGACAACCTGCTGGCCGCCGGCAAGCTCGCTGCCCCCGACCTGGTCAAACTGGATGTGCAGGGCTTCGAGATGCATGTACTGCGCGGCGGACAGCAAATGTTTGACACCGCTGAGGTGTTTATTATCGAAACCAACCTGTATCGCTTCATGCCCGACTGCCCGCTGGTCCACGAGGTGATGGCCTACATGGCCGAGCGCGGCTACCGCATGTTCGACCTGGCCGGCAGCCTCCGCCGGCCGTTCGAAAACGACCTGGCCCAGATCGACATCGTCTTCGTCAAGGAATCCAGCCGCCTGGTGGAGAGCAACCGGTGGGCGTGAGCGCATTGCCAGTTTGTGATTTGCGAGTTGCGATTGGCGCACGCGTATCCGGTGGCAAATCGCAGATCCAAAATCGCCAATCCAAATGACTTCCGTTTCGGTCATTATCTGCACCGCCAACCCCCGCATGGATATTTTCCAGCGGGTCCTGGACAGCGTGGATGAGCAGTCGCTGCCCCACTCGCGCTATGAGGTGATCGTTGTTGACAACAACTCGAATCCGCCCCTCTCCACCGATGACCTGCGCAAAGGGCGTGAGATGACCCTGCGGCTGGTGCGCGAGCCCCGGCAGGGGCTGAGCTACGCCCGCATCGCCGGCATCCGAGAGGCCCGCGGCGGGCTGTTTGTGTTTGTCGATGATGACAACTTCCTGGACAGCAAGTATCTGGAAAATGCCCTCCGCATCCACGACGAGAACCCGCAGATCGGCGCTTTCGGCGGAATCAGCGAAGCGATACTGGAACGACCGGTGGGCAAATGGAAGACCAAGCTGCTGCCCTACCTGGGCGTGCGCAACTACGGCAATGAGGTGATCACCAGCTTCAACGACCACTGGGGCCACTGGGAACCGATCGGTGCCGGCATGGTCACGCGGCGGGATGTGGCCGAAAAGTTCGCCGAGCTGATTGAGGAGGTCCCCCATGCCGGGACCCTCGGCCGCAGCGGCACCGCCCTGCTGAGCGGCGAGGATTCGCTATTCGCCCGCATCGCCAATCGCCTGGGCTATGCCTGCTCTTACCAACCCAGCCTCAAGCTGCAGCATTTCATCAAGAAAGGACGGCTGAAGCTCAAGTATTTTGCCCGCCTGATCCAGGGGCATGGCCGCAGCTACGTCGTGTTGCAGCGCGTGCTGGGCGGACCGGTCGAGCGTTTCGGCTGGGGCATCTGCCTGGCCCGCCTCATCTACCGGATCAAGACCGCCGGCGCCACCGGCATCATGATGTGGTTCTGGGATATCGGGTACATGCAGGAGGCGAAGAACAAGCCCAAGGACCTGAAAGTCGAGCCGTTTTTCACAACCGGAGCGGCCGCGGCAAAATGAGGCCGCTGGCTGTCACCGGCCACTTGTCACTGGTCACTCGCCGGTGGCTGGTGAAAGAGATGCCTTCGCCTGGGCGAAGCGATAAAGGGATACGGATTGGGGCGAGTGACAAGTGACCGGTAACAAGTTGACGCTTCCCACCATCTCCATCGTCATCCCCAATTACAACTCCGGCCCGGTGCTGGAGCGGTGCATTCAGTCATTGCTGGCGCAGGAGTACCCCAGTCTGCAGATCATCATGGCAGATTCCTGCTCCACCGATGAGAGCAAGGCCATCATCGAAAAATACCGCGACCACTTCGGCGTGCTGATCATCGAGAAGGACAAGGGGCAGGCCGATGGGCTGAACAAGGGATTCGAGCGCGCTACCGGCGAGATCTGGGGCTGGCTGTGCGCGGATGATGAGCTGCTGCCGGGAGCCCTGCATCATGTGGCCGGGCTGTTCGCGGCCGACCCGGAACTGGATGTCGTTACAGGAAAATGCGAGCGCATCATGCCGGATGGCGTTACCCGCTTCATCGCCGGCGGCGACCCTGACACCTGGGCCAAGATCGGCATCCAGAATATCGTCGAGCAACCCAGCACTTTCTGGAAAGCCGCGCTGCACAAGCGTGTCGGCCCGCTCGACACCAGCTATCATCTGGGCTTCGACTGGGACCTGTGGGCACGGATGAAAAAAGCCGGGGCCAAGCTACACGTGACGGATCGCGTGCTGTCCCGTTACTACTTCTCGGATACCAACAAGACCGGCACGGCCGGCCAACTGTTTGTCAAGGAGGCCTTCCGCCTGGTGCGCACCTATGGCCCGCTGTTCGGCGGCCTTGCGTACATCTATCGCTTCCTCTACAAGCATTTCGACCTCAAGGGGTGCTACGACAAGCCCCCCCGCTGTACCAAGCGGCGTTTCATGGCCTTCATGTGGACCATGGCCTGCCTGCGGCTGCTCATCGGAAAACGCCTGCTCCTGATGTACAATTGGCACTTTGCCGCCTGCCAGGAGCGGAACGTCAAGTGGTTTTGAAATCAGGTTGCCAGCCGCCAGTTGCCACTGGGGCACCTGGGATGGACTGGCAACTGACAATCTGGCAACCGGCAACTACCTATGTCCGACTCAACGCTCGTCAATAAATCGATGGACCGCGACGACCTCTTTGCCCCCGAGGCGCGCGAAACCGTGCAGCGCATCCACCAGCTCATTCGCGACCTGTATGCCAAGGGGCAGTCCATGACGAGCTGGTATGGCTCAATCGAAAAACCCAATACCGGCGTGGGTATGGACAACCGCGGGCCCAACTACCAGCCGCTGCCCGACGCCGTGGATGATGAGCGCATCCCCTGGTTCCTCTACTGGGAAATCGAGTGGATCGTCCGTCAGTTCAAGGGCAAGCTCGGGCCGGGCGTGCGCGTGCTGGATGCCGGCGGCACCTCCTCGCTGTTCAGCTTCTACCTGGCCAGCCTCGGCTGCGAGGTGCACTCCATCGACATCAACCCCACCCTCATCAAGAACTCAAACAAGGTAGCCAAGGAAATGGGGTGGGCGCTGCACGCCTACGCCATGGATGTGAGCCGCCTGGAATTCAAGGAAGGCTTCTTCGACCACGCCTTCTCGATCTGTGTCTTCGAGCACCTGGACTTCTATCTCAAGCAGCGCGCGTTCGTTGAGTTCCACCGCACGCTCAAGCCCGGCGGCCAGGTCGGTATCACCTTCGACTACGCCAATCCGGCGCCGTTCGTCTTTGACTGCATGGCCTTCGACGATCGCTACCGCAACCAGCTTGACAGCCCCCAGCGCGTTAAGGAAGTCTTCCTCGCCGGCGGGCTGTTCGAGTTTGTGGGCAATCAGGAATTCCACGACAACGGCAAGCGCTACCTCTCCCCCCCGGTCGAGGCCCACGTGAAAAACCCGCGTGATTACTCCTTCGGCGCCCTGGTCCTGCGGCGACGGGATCTGTGGTAGGGGCAGTAGACAGCCAGGAAGCAAAAAAACGGCACTGCATCAGCTGCGAGCTGGTGGTTCGCAGGTTCCCGGCGTCAACGGACGCCAGACCCGCAAGCCGCCAGCTCGCGGCTTTTTGCGCGGGCTTCTCGCGCCCCCTCGCTCCTGCCTGCTGTTCTCCGCCTCCAGCCTGCTTGTTCATGCCGACTTCTCCCGCGTCCTTTCCACCCCTGCATGGCGTCCGGTAGACTCACCTGTTACAACCTCTCCCAGCCGAGGTGGATACCCGCAGATGAAGGTCTCGCGCGAACATTTTGAGGCGCTGGCGCTGGAGCAGTTGGACCTGCTTTATCGCGTTGCCCGGCGGCTTGCGCGCGATCCGGGCCGGGCGGAGGACCTGGTACAGGAAACCTACGTCCGCGCCATCCGCGCCTGGGAGAGCTTTGATCTGCAGGCGCACGGGATCAAGCCGTGGCTGCTGCGCATCATGCACAACCTGCACTACAGCCGCGCTGAGCGGGACAGTCGCCAGCCGGTGGCGGTGGAGCCGGAGCACCTGGATGCCGCCAGCGCCACCGAATCGCAGGAGCTGGAGCGGTTCGACCTGGACTGGCTGGACCAGCGCCTCGTGCGCGCCCTGGAAGACCTGCCCAGCGAATACCAAACGGTGCTGATGCTCTGGGCAATCGACGAGCTGAGCTATAAGGAGATCGCCGAGGCGGTGAATATCCCGATGGGCACGGTCATGAGCCGCCTGCACCGCGCCCGCCAGCGGTTATCGGAGCAGTTGCGCGAATATGCCAGGTCGGAGGGGATCATCCGGGAATAGTTTCCCCCCGGCAAAGGTTGAAAAGGTAGGCCAGCATGTCGCCGGGCAGCTTGTGATTTCTTGCTGTTTATGGACAGGCTCCTCGCGAGCATGCCGATGAAGAAGTTGATGGTTTAGCCGTGTCAGTTCCAGAGATGTCCAATTTTGACGATCCCGTGCTGAAGCAGGCGGTACGCCGTGCCTGGGGTGATGAAAAAGCCCCCGCCGGCCTGGCCGCACGCTGCCGGGCCGCCATGGCCGAGGAACTCTCCGGCCCATTGCATCTGAACCAGCCAGATACCGGCCTCAACACCCGAATGTGGGGCCATGCCCGCAGCTGGGGCGGCTGGGCGATGGCAGCGCTGGTTCTGCTGACGGTCGGGCTGGGCTATCTCTACTTTGCCGGCCCCCCCAGTCGATCCAATGCGGTATTGGCCGGGGGTATCCCGGTCAGCCTGATCGAAGATGTCATCGCCACCCACGACCATTGCAGTAGCCGCTATCTCGCCAATCACCACAACGTCGGCTGTCCCAAGACCGACTACCCCCAAATCAAACAAACGTTGGAACAACGACTTGGGCACCGGGTCCTGGTAACACCGGTGGCCGGGTGGGAGTTCCGCGGAGCAGCCGACTGTGCCACCGCAGGATCGCATAAACAGTGTGCCCACCTGCTGTTCGAGCGACCGGATCGTAAACAGACGTTGTCGGTTTTCTCCATGCCCTACGAAGGCGAATGCACGCTGCGCCCCGCCGAGGTCTTCGCCGAGCAGATTGAGCGCCACCCGGTGGCCGGCTTCGTTGAAGGTCAGGAGATTTACTGCCTGGTTGGCTACGCCCCCGATGGCTCGCTGACCGTCGCCGAGGTCAAGACCGTCACCGAAACCTACCGCCAGAACCTTCACGCGATCCGCATCGTCTATCCCGACACCCCCGCCGACCCCACCCGCCTGGTCAGCCACCCCGCCCGGCGATAAAGCCCCCTGAAAAAGCGTTCCAAATACAAAAAAAGACTTGGCCTGGTCACGGCTCCGAGCATGATGGCGCAGTCTGCTGGCCCGGAAATTGCCTCGTTCTGCGACTGCGCCCTTCGGTCCGATAACCGCTGCTCTTTTCTCACCCGCGCCCGCGGTCTTTGCCTCTGCCGCTGCCGTGCCTACCATAGCCGTCATGGATGAATCGACCGCCAGTTCTGCCGCCACGAAGGCTGCCTCGCAAGCCGCGCCTCAGGGGGGGGTTAAGGAGACGATCGAGTCGATCCTGATCGCCTTTATCCTGGCGTTCATCTTCCGCGCATTCGTCGTGGAGGCGTTCGTCATCCCGACCGGGTCGATGGCCCCCACGCTGCTGGGGGCGCATATCCGCGAAACCTGCGAGGATTGCGGCTGGGTGTACGATGTCAACGTCTCCAGCCCCACCAGCCAGATGAGCGATGATCCCCAGGTGCCGCCGCGGATCGATCATCCCCAGGAAAGCATCTGTCCGAACTGCGCCTATATCAACGAATCACCGGCCAAAACGCCCGTGCGCTACGGCGACCGCATCCTGGTGCTGAAATACCTGGATGTGCTGCGGCAGTTTGGCCTGATTGAGCACCCCCGGCGCTGGGATGTGGCGGTGTTCAAGACGCCGTTCAAAGCGCCCTACCAGCAAAATTACATCAAGCGTCTGGTCGGCCTGCCGGGCGAGTCGGTGTTGATCCTCGACGGCGACATCTACACCGCGCCCAGCCACTCCACCGACATCAGCCAGTTCCGCATCCAGCGCAAGCATGATGAGGCGCAGGAGGCGCTGTGGCGGATCGTCTATGACAACGATCACCTGCCCCGCGGCCGGGATGCCGGTCGGCCGCCCGGCGCGGGGGAGACCTGGACCCAGCCCTGGAAGCTGCGCAGCGGCTCGGGCTGGCAGCTTGGCACCCCCGATCAGCCCACCCGGCGATTCATCTTTGATGGCACTGACACCCGCGGCACGATTCACTTCGACCGCGATGCCAACCGCCCTGCCAGTCCGCGTTACAGCAATATGCCGCTCACCGACTGGCTGGCCTACGATGTCAGCGAGCCACGGTATCGCGGCAGCCTGCGTCCTTATGTCTCGGATCTGAAGCTCGATCTTCACTATCAGCGCAATACGGGTGACGGCCCGCTGGAACTGAAGCTGACCAAACGCGATGACACCTTTGTCGCCCAGCTCCTGCCCGATCGGGTCCGCCTGCTGCGCAGCAAGGGCCCCGATGAACAGGAGGTGCTGGCCGAGAAATCGATGACGCTGCCCATCGGACGCAGGGTTCACCTGGAGTTCAGCAACTACGATTACCAGGTGCAACTGAAGATCGACCGTGAAGTGGTGCTGGCCACGACGCAAGAGCAGTACGCCCCGGATGTGCAGCAACTGCTGGCCGAGTACCAGGCCGGCGACCGCGCCCCCGCGCCCATGATCGAGATCAGCGCGGCCGAGCAGTCGGCTGAGATTACCCACCTGTCGCTGTGGCGTGACATCTTCTACATCAACGAAGGGGATGGGCTGATCTGGGGGGTACCGCGCTCGTTCCCCGATCACGTCATTCACCTGAGCAACCAGCCGGGCAGCGAGGAATACTTTGTGCTCGGCGACAACTCCCCGATCAGTCTGGACGGGCGCTACTGGGAGAACGCGATCCAACTGCCGGCCGAGAACCTGGAAGTCGGCCCCGGCCGCGTTCCCCAGCGGTTCATGCTGGGCAAGGCCTTCTTCGTCTACTGGCCCGCCGGCTACCCGCTCCTCCAGGGTGGGCCCTCCCTGGTGCCCAACTTCGGCGAGATGCGGTTCATCCACTGAGCGCGACGGCCATCACCGGCGTTTTTGATCCCCCTCATGCCCCGATCGCCTGCGGCGCCGGTGCGGCTGCCTGCGGCCGGTCGCGATCGTAAGCCTGCTTCAGCAGGTTCCGCAGCACCATCAGCAGCGTGTCGCTTTCCATGAAAGTCGCCGGCATGCGCAGATAGACGGTTTTGTCGTCGATCACGCGCAGGGTGCCGGGGGCGCCGGTGAGTGCCTGCTGGGCACGGCCGGCATCGCGCACCGTCAGGACACAATCCGGATCTCTCTTGATGATGCTCTCGATGCCGTACAGGCCAGCCAGCAGGCGCAGCTCGGTCAACGTGATCAGCACCATCACCTGGCGCGGGATTTCGCCAAAGGCATCGGTAATGTCCCGGGTGAGGGCTTCGAGCATCTCCAGGCTGCTGCAGCGCGTGAGTCGGCGATAGACATCCATGCGCTGGCGATCGGCGGGGATGTAGGTCTTGGGGATGAACGCGCTGATGCCGATGTCCACATGCGCTTCGGGCGAGGTCTGCCGCTTTTCGTTCTTGAGCTGGCGCGTCGCTTCCTCCAGCAGTTGGCAATACATCTCGTAACCCACGGTGGCGATGTGTCCCGACTGCTCGGGGCCGAGGATGTTACCCGCCCCGCGCAGTTCCAGGTCGCGCATGGCGATCTTGAAGCCGGCGCCAAGGTGGCTGTATTCCTCGATCGCCTTGAGGCGCTTGGCCGCTACCGGCGTCACCGGGCGATCCGCCGGCAGCAGCAGATAGCAGTAGGCCCGGTGCTTCCAGCGCCCTACCCGACCGCGCAACTGGTGCAGTTCGCTCAGGCCGAACCGGTCGGCGTTATTGATGAAGATCGTGTTGACGTTGGGGATATCCAGGCCGGATTCGATGATCGTCGTGCAGACCAGCACATCCGCCTCATGGCGGATGAACGCCAGCATCACCTTCTCCAGCTCGCCCTCGGCCATCTGGCCGTGGCCGATAATGATGCGGGCATCGGGCACCAGCTTCTGGATCTCATCGGCGACCTCGGTGATGTTGTGGACGCGGTTATGGACGAAGTAGACCTGCCCATTGCGATTCAGCTCGCGCAGGATCGCCTGCTTGATCCGCTCTTTGTCGTATGCCAGCACCTCGGTCACGATGCTGCGGCGATTCTGCGGCGCGGTGGTCAATGAGCTGATGTCGCGCAGGCCAAGCATCGACATGTGCAGCGTGCGCGGAATCGGCGTGGCCGACATGGTCAGCACATCCACCATCTTGCGCATCTGCTTGAGACGTTCCTTGTGCGTGACGCCGAAACGTTGCTCCTCATCGATCACAACCAGGCCCAGATCGGCAAACTTCACATCCTTGCTCAGCAGGCGGTGCGTGCCGATCAGTACATCCACCTCGCCGCGGGCGGTGCGGTTGAGGATGTCCTTGGCCTCCTTGTTGCTCTTGAAACGGCTGATGGACTCGATGGTGAACGGATAGCTGGCCATGCGCTCCTTGAATGAGCGGTAATGCTGCTCGGCCAGCAGGGTGGTGGGCACCAGCACCGCCACCTGCTTGCCGTACTCGGCCGCCTTGAACGCCGCCCGCATGGCCAGCTCGGTCTTGCCATAGCCCACATCGCCGCACAGCAGACGGTCCATGGGGCGGGGCTTATGCATGTCAGATTTGATCTCATCGGCCGCCACAAGCTGATCGGGGGTGGGGTCGTAGGGGAATTCCTCCTCGAATTCCCGCTGCCACTCGGTATCCGGCGGGTAGGCTTGGCCGATCTCGGCATTGCGCGCTGCCTGGATCTCGATCAGCTCCGCCGCCAGGTCCATCACCGCTTCAGCGACCTTGGCCTTCTGCTTCTCCCACACGCCCGAGCCCAGGCGCGAGAGCTGCGGATGGCCGGTGAACCCGCCGATGTACTTCTGCACCAGGTTGATGCGGGCAGCCGGCACGTGCAGCGTCGCGTTTTCCGCAAAACGCAGGGTGAGATATTCCTCGCTGCGGCCGTCCTTCTGTATGGTCTGCATGCCCATGAACCGGGCAATGCCGTGGGCGACGTGAACGACGTAATCCCCCTCCTTCAGGTCGAGGAACGAATCCACCGGCCGCGATGCGGTAACCTTCTGTGCCCGGCGGCGCTGCTCATAGCGATGGAACAGCTCATGATGCCCAAGCAGCGCAATGCGTCGGGTGTCTGCCTGGTTTTCGCCCTCCCAGACAAATCCCCGGTGCAGATACCCCAGCGGCATCGAAATCCGCTGGCGCAAACCCGGCTGGTCGGAATCGAGGATCTCGCCCAGGCGTTTGCGCTCCCCTTCATTCTCGCAGAAGACGACCACCTCGTGGTCCTCGGCCAGCTCCGCCAACTCGGCCATCGCCTTCTTGATCTCGGTCTCGAAGCGCTGCAATGACTGGATCGGCAGCTTGATGTGCGGCGCCTCCTGCCCCACCAGCGTCTCCATCGCCATCGACCCCTGGTCAAACTGGCTCAGCTCCAGCCGCGCAAATGACTGCGTGTGTCCAAGCACCGCCTTGAGCGGATACATCCCCTTGATCTCTTCGGGCAGCCGGTCCAGGTATGACCGCGCCTGCTCGGCAATCTCCAGCGGCGCCCACAACACCACGACCGTTTCATCCGGCAGATGGGCAAAGAGGTGGGTGCTTTCGGTCGACTCCGGCAGCGCGCCTTTCAGGTCTACCAGTGTCACCTGCTCCAGCGGCCCCTGCGAGCCGAGCGTATCCAGGTCGAAGCGCTTGATCGATTCCAGTTCATCATCAAAGAAGTCGAGGCGAACCGTCAGCCCCACCAGCTCGCCCGCCTCGGCGTATTCACCGGGCAGGTAGATGTCGATGATCCCCCCGCGCACCGCAAAGTCGCCGGGCACCTCCACCTGGTCCAGCCGGTTGTAGCCATGATCGCTCAGCCAGACGATCAGCTTTTCCGGCTCCAGCTTCGCCCCCGGCCTCAGCGTCCAGAGCAGCTCTTTGAGCTGCCTGGCCGAAGGCACCGGCTGCATGAGCGCCTGGATCGGGGCAACGAGATTGGGGCGGCCTGCCGGATTCCCCTTTGAGACTGCCGGCGACTGATCGCCACCCACAGACTGGCTTTCCTCCACCAGGCGGGCCACCAGTTGCAGGCGATTGGACACCTGTTCTTCGCTGATCTTCCCGAGGCTGCCGCCCAGTTCCAGCGCCGGCACGACTTCGGGCCGGCGGCCATGGAACAACTCCATATCGTCGGCGATGTCGTCGGCCTCATCGATGTGACCACAGATCACCAGGACCGGCCGGCGCAGTTCCTGCTCGATGGCGGCGGTGACGGCGGCGATGCTGCTGCCCCACAGACCCGAGGCGCTGGCCGCCTGATGCTGATCGAGGGTACGGACCAATGCGCGCAATTCGCGCGCAGCAACAAGCCGCGAGAGCGTCTCGTGGGGGAGGGTTTCTGCCATAATCGCCCCTATCCTAGAACGCGCTGGAGGGAGCGTAAAGCAGTCGCGGCCGGAGGCGGCACAAAGAAAGCGCCTCACCATGAATCGCAGCCTTCACCTGCCAACCCACCCCATACCACGCGTTGGCTGGCCGACAAAAAAGCGGCAAAACCATCCTCGCCTTGGGTCTTGCACTTTCATCGCAATTTCCTGATGAGGCCAGGGCGATGGAGCGGTCCAGAAAATTCCAGCCAAACCTGTTGCATTCGGGCTGGGCTGCCCGTTTATGATGCTGATCTGCACCGGCGGCCGTACAGCCACCTGGCGCAGCGGGCGATGCCGCACAGCGTTGCGGCCCGAATGGGCGACTGATTGTGACAGAATCCTGCTAAATTGAATTAACTTTGCTCCATATGGACGATGAGCCATCGCGCGTGGTAGTCATGTCTCAACCAGAGCCTCCAGAAGACGCGGCATCGGGGCAGACCGGGACCGTTGGCCTGCACATTTTACACCTGAACAGGCACCCCACGCGGCGAGTATGATCGGAATTTCAGGGGTTATTCATCTCTTCAGGCATGGCCACAGATGCGGAGAACCTGGATCGTGATTCGCGGCGGGCAGCGCCCTACGGCGTGCTGGCCGTTTCGCTGCTGGTCACGCTGGTCGTCTGCTTCTACATCGCCACCACCACCCGCCAGGCGCAGCAGGAGCAGTTCGAGAACCTGGTGATGCAGTCCCGCAGCGCCATTGATGCCCGCCTGCAAACCTATATCGCCACGCTGCGGGCCGGCGCTGCGCTGTTCACGGCCTCCGATCACGTAACCCGCGCTGAGTTTCAGCGTTTCGCCGATTCCCTGGATTTGCAGACCCTCTACCCCGGCATCCAGGGGATTGGTTATACCGTCCGTGTCCCTGCCGGTGAGGTGGAGCAGTTCACCGCGACGGTGCGCGCTTCCGGCCTGTCGGACTTCCAGATCTGGCCACCCGATCCGCGCTCCGAGTACCACGCGATTCTGTACCTCGAGCCGCTGGATCGCCGCAACGCCGCCGCCATCGGCTACGACATGTTCACCGAACCGGCACGCCGCGCAGCAATGGAGCGGGCGCGTGATACCGGCCAGCCAGCGGCTTCGGGCCGGGTGACACTTGTGCAGGAGATCGACCTGCAGAAGCAGTCCGGCTTCCTGATCTACGTGCCGCTGTATAAAGGGGGCCAGACCCCCGAGAGCGTGGAAGAGCGGCGGGCCGCCCTCACCGGCTACATCTATGCCCCCTTTCGCACCGGAGACCTCTTCCGCGGCATTTTTGGCTCCCTGGGCGATGGCGGGGTGGGCTTCCGCATCTACGACAGCAATCAGCACACACCTGAACACCTGCTGCATGATGCCACCCGCAACGGGCACTCGCCCCGGTTAAAGGCGGTGCAGCCGTTCGTGGCGGCCGGGCAGCACTGGTCAATCGAGTTCTTTTCGCGTCCGGAGCTGGAGGGACAGGCCCCCTGGGCGCTGGTACCGATGGCGGGGATATCGGGGCTCATCCTCAGCTTCGTTCTCTTCGGGCTGATGCGTGCCCAGGAGCAGGCCCGCCTGGCCGCCGAGCGCAACGCAACCGAGCTGCGCGCCTCCGAGGCGGCACTGCGGCGCAGCGAAGCGCGGTTCCGCCGTCTGTTCGACGCCGATCTGGTTGGCGTTGCCTTCGCCACCACCGATGGGCGCGTGCTCGATGCCAACAGCGCCTGCCTTCGCCTGACCGGCCATACCCGCGAGCAAGTGCTGGCCGGCAAGATCCGCTGGGACCAGCTCACCCCCCCGGAGTACGCCGCCGCCGACCAGGAAGCCCTGCGCCAGGTGATGGAAACCGGCGCCTGCACCCCCTACGAGAAAGAGGTGATCACCGCTGATGGCGGGCGGGTCACGGTGCTGCTGGGGATCGCGCGGCTGGAGCAGGGAAGCAGCGAGATCCTGACGCTGGTGGTCGATCTGACCCAGCGCAAGCGCTACGAGGAGGCAATGCGCGAAGCGCGGGATGCCGCCGAAGCGACCAGCCGGCTCAAAGATGAATTCCTGGCAACCGTCAGCCATGAATTGCGCACGCCGCTCAACGCCATTCTCGGCTGGACGCAGTTACTGGCACAGAATCCCCAGTTGGCCAGCGAGGCACGCCATGGCCTGGAGACCATCGAGCGCAATGCCCGCAATCAGGCACAGCTCATCGAGGACCTGCTGGATGTCAGCCGGATCATCTCCGGCCAACTGCGTCTGAGCGCGCAGCCGACGGAGGTACCGCCGCTCATCAAAACCACCCTGGAGGCGGTACAGCCGGCCGCCCAGGCACGCGGCGTGAATCTGGTCCACCACGTTGATCCGGATCTGCCTCGCGTGCTGGTTGATCCGATGCGCCTTCAGCAGATCATCTGGAACCTGCTGCACAATGCCATCAAGTTCACCGCCCATGGCGGCACGGTCACCGTCACGGTCAGCGCTGCCGAGCGCCAGCTCACCATCAGCGTGGGCGACACCGGCGCCGGGATTGACCCGGCGTTCCTGCCGTATGTTTTCGAGCGTTTTCGCCAGGCCGATGCCTCTTCCACCCGCCGCCACGGCGGCCTGGGGCTGGGACTGTCAATCGTGCGCCACCTGGTTGAAGCGCACGGCGGCAGCGTCACCGCCGACAGCCCCGGGCCGGGGCACGGTTCAACCTTCCGCGTAGTGCTTCCGGCTCTGGACCCGGCCACGGGCACCGCCCACCCCACCAACGGCAGTCCGGGCAACGGCTGCGATGTGTCGCTGCAGGGCATCCAGGCGCTGGTGGTGGATGATGATCCCGATGCTCGGGATCTGATGGTGCGCATTCTCGCCTCGCGCGGCGCCATGGTCGCCGCCGCCGAATCGGTGGACAGCGCCCTGCGGCAGATCGATGCCGGCACCTTCAATGTGCTGCTGGCTGACATCAGCATGCCCACCGAAGATGGTTACAGCCTGATCGCGCGTGTGCGTGCCCATGCTGAGTCGCGCGTGCAGACGCTGCCGGCCCTGGCGGTGACGGCCCAGGCTCGCCCGCAGGACCGCGATCGCGCCCTGGCCGCCGGATTTCAGCTTCACATCTCCAAGCCGATCCAGAGCGAAGACCTGTGCCGCGCTGTCGCCGACCTGGTAGCCTCCCGCCCCGCCCACTGATCGGTATCAGTCTGGCCATCTGCGGGATGCCATCCCCCTGTTCTCGCGGCCACCATGCCCAACAGCACGGGCGGCAGACCGGTTTGATGGCACATCCCTGGCACGGCCAGGACAGGCCGCATCCGGGTCGCAGATGGGCCGACATTCATTCGTGCTCGTCGCGCTTGCGTGTGGCGGGCTTCTTCGCCTTGCTGGACTTGCGGGCTTTTTTCATCGTGCGGCTGGAGCGCGACTCGGCGGTGAGTGCAGGAAGTTCATCAACCAGCCATCGCACCGCCGTGGGATCGGCAAACCAGGCGGGCTGCAGCAGATCAACCACCATCGCTGCCTCGCTGATGTCGCCAGGCATCTCAAGGTCAACCACAGGATTGGACACCTGACCCGGATCGGCCAGCAGCGTCACGGCCTGTGCGTTGCGCCCAAGCGCCTCCCGCAGCGCTGTGCGCGCTGCCGCAGGTTGGCCTTCCTTCACGGAAATCAGCGCCAAGCAGAGCGGCCACAGCACGATTGTGTCATTGGCATAGGTCTGCTCGATGAGCTGGCGCGCCTCGTCCAGGCGTCCCAGCTCGATCAGCAACGGCGCGTAGGCATAGCGGATGCCCTGATTGTCGTTGGGATTTAACCGCAGCATCTCGGCATAGATATCCGCCGCTTCGGGCAGGCGTTCCTGACGTGTGAGCGTCTCGGCCAGCCCTGCCATGGCGTTCATGTAGGGGCGAGTCGTCACGTCGAGCCAGAAGGGATAGCCCGGCTCAGAAAACGGCGCGTCTCCAAGTGCCCGCCGGGCCGCCGCGATCGCCTTGCGATACATCGCCTCCGAGCCGGCATCATCAGCGGGGCGGCGCTCGGCAAGCTGGATCAGCGCCTGCGTGCAGTCCGGGTCCAGTTTCAGCGCTTCGCGCAGCAGTTGCAGGCTGCGCCGGGGCGCAACCTCCCTGGCCATGACGCACAGCTCCAGGGCCTGCTGCCTGGGCTCCTCGAGCGTAGGCATCGGAGGGACCTCTTCCAGCATGCCCGGCAGGCTGAGACGATAGACCGCCGGCCCATCAAACGTCGATACCTGCTTCTCCCAGCGCCCGGCATCCAGGTCGGCCTCGGTCGTCTGCGCCAGCGCCCGGCACAGGCCCTCGACGAACGCCAGCCGCGCTGCATCCGGCCGGTCCACATCGGTGCCCCTGTTCTTGTAGCGCAACAGGAGTGGCGCCGATTCATCCTCGGCTACGCGCAGGCCATGCTCCTCCCACAGTTCGGCATCTTCCGGGGGCATCTGGTCCGGCTCGAAAAAAATCAGCGACCAGCGCTGTCCCTTGAGTGCCGTTCTCGCATCCAGCAGCGCATCGAAGCTTTTCCAACTGGCGTGGAAGCCCATGCCGAAAGTTTCGCCGCCTGCCCCCAGGACCGATGCCAGCCGCATACCCGAAGGCGGCTTGGGCGAATGGATTTCGATCACATCGGTGTCGAACAGATGCTGCCAGAGCGCGGCAGTGTAGAAGGCTACGCCGGCCTCAGCAAACGCCGCGAGGCGTTCAATGCTCATGCCGGGCTGATCCAGCGGCGAGGGCAGTGTCGGGCCGGCGATGGCGGGAAGCGCCTGGCTCAGCAGATAGCGGACCGCCTCGAGCTGCTCCACTACCTCAAACTCGACCCTCGCGAGCTGCCCCCGCGCTCGCAGCGCCGTGGCCAACTCCGGATCGCGCACCTGCACGCGCAGTCTCTCCTCCGGCTCCAGCGCTGCCAGCAGCTTGGCCAGCACATCGGCCGCCGTGTCAAACGGCGCCTGGGTCGGCTCGGGCATCTCCATGGCGTAGCAGAAGGTGGATTCGGCCCCGACCACCAGGCACATGAGTGGCCGGAAGCGCTCGCCCTGGTCGTTCTGAATCCACGCCGGGACCGTCTCCAGCGCCAGCTGCATCGGTTCAGACGGGTTGACACCTTCGGGCAGGTGTTCACGTGGAAAGATCATGTGCGCCATAGTGCCCGCCGTGAGCTACGGCGGCAACCCCTGCGCTGCGACCGGTATTTCAATCCAGGTGGAATACCTCGCGCAGCTCGATCGAGACGGGACTGTTATCGGGATTGGAAGGCATGATCTCCTTCATATACGCCCACCAGCGACGGCAGACATCGGTCTGCGCAATGGCATTCCAGCGCGCTTCATCCTCGATCTCGACATAACCAAATAGCTGCCGCGAGCGCGGCTCGAGGAAGATGGAGTAGTTGTGTACGCCATGGGCCTTGAGCACTTCCTCCAGCTCTTTCCAGATTGGCCGGTGTCGCCGCTCATACTCCTGCTCCTGCCCTTCGTTCACCGACATGACAAACGCCTTGCGCAACATGGCATCGCTCCTCAATTGCCTGACAAGCCGAATATATGATCCGCACCCGCGCACCATCGACGCACGACACAGGCGACTGCCCGCGCATCGACACGAATCTGCGCGATCTGCCATTGGTCCGCTTCGTTCATGGCCGCACAGCGTGCCGTGCGGCCAGGCTTACCCGTTTTAGCGACCCGCAACCGCGGCACGCCGGCGGGTGCGCTTGCGGGCTGGCCTGGATGACTCGTAGCCAAACTCCTCCAGGTCTTCGGCGAGGAAATCAAAGTCAACCTGGCCCTTGGCCCGCTTCCACCGCCCCACCGCTTCAGGGCGCACCGGGATCTTCACCAGCGGCACGCCGAGGAACTCACTGATTGTCTTGATCGTCTCATCCTGCTTGAGGACAAAGTCCTCAAAGCGGACGGTCAGCCAGTGCTTGGGCTTGGGCGTGGAGCGGACCAGTTCAGCCTGGTATTTCCAGCTGATCGCCCGCATCAGCCGCTCATCGTCCACTTTCTCAACAGGCACGTTGAAGCGCGACAGATCATCGGTCAGGTGGGCCGCCAGAATCGCATCGCGCGGGTCGCGCACCCAGTGGATGTAATAGGCATCGGGGAACAGGCGCACGATCCACGGCAGGGCCAGTGTCGTCTCGGGCAGCTTCCAGCCCTTGTGCGCAGCGGGGCTTTCCAGGACATCCTTGAGATATTCGCGCACCAGGCGCTCAAACTCAGGATCGATGGGCATGGTATGCAGCTTCGAGAAATCCCAGCGCGTGCCGCCCTTGTGCTCAACGTAGCGGCCGATGATACGGCAGGCTTCATACATGGGCTGTGGCGGCAGCAGATCGCCGCTGGCATTGAGCGTGTTGCCCATGTAGACACCGCTGTGGCTGAGGGTATGGCTGATGGCACGCGTGCCGCCGTGGCCGCGGCCGATGATCGTGATGAGCTGGCTGGCATCTTCCGATTCCTCGCCCGGGCGATGTTCGCCGCGGATGGCGTACTTGTTCTTCTGTTGCAGGCTGGCCGCCTGATTGGGATCGCCGATGTGCAGCGTGTCGTACGCCTGCTGGCTGGTCTTGAACGCCCCCACGCCCTTGTGGCCATGCCAGTCGCCCTGACGATGCATCGGGTTGGTGCTGCCCGTCTCCTTCTCGCGCTGGGCGATCCACGCTTCCATCCGCCGGCGCAGCGTCTTGACGATCTCGGGGTTCTGCTCGGCGACGTTGTGGTTCTCGTGCGGATCTTCGATCAGATTGTACAGCTCGATCTCCGGCTTGAAATGGAAATCCGGCTCCAGCGCGATGATCAGCTTCCACTGTGGCGTGCGCCAGCCGTGCTTGCGCTGCCAGGTGCACTCGGTGAGGTAAAACTCGCTGTCGAAACTGGCCACTTCCCCTCGCACAAGCTTCATCAGCGACTGGCCATCGAACTGCGTCCGCGTCCTGATCCCCGCCAGTTCCATCAGCGTGGGCACCAGGTCCTTGTGCTGGTTGTAGCCTCTGACCCGACGGCCGGCCGGCACCGCCTTGGGGTAGCGGATGATCAGCGGCACGTGCAGCGTGACATCGTACAGGCCGTGGTGATCGAACCAGCACTCGTGGTCGTAGAGCGTTTCACCGTGGTCGCTGTTGATGACGACGATGGTGTCATCGAGGATGCCCAGCGCTTCAAGTTGCGTGAAGAGGCGCGCGATGCACGCATCCATGTAGGCGATGGCGCCATCATACTGTGCGATGATGTAGTCCTTGTCGGTGCAGCCGGGTGGGAACCAGGTGCGAAAGTAATCGGCAAAGGGCTTGAAATTGTAGACCGGTTCGAGGCTCTTGTTCTTCGGATCGTATTCATCGCCGTGATAGAAGATCCGGTCGAACGGCTCGGGGGGCAGATACGGCGAATGCGGGTCCATGTGGCGCAGCATGATGAACCACGGCTTGCCGGTCTTGCGCGCTTCGGCGGTGAGGCGGTCGATCTCGGGCTGGGCGACCTCGTTCAGGTTCTGCGCCTTGGGGCTGCGGCCGGCGTTCCACGCACCCCAGCCGGAGAACTCCAGGTAGTTGTCAAAACCGCGGCTGGCCGGGTTCCACTGGAATCCAACGCAGGTGGTGTTGTAACCGGCTGACTTGCACAGCTCGGCCAGCGTTTTCACCCGGCTTGGCAGTCCACCCTGATGGCGCAGCGCCACCACATCGGTTCCGAAGCAGTCACGCCCCGTCAACATGGAGGAGTACGCCGGCGTGGTCGGGATGTGCGCGGAATAGGTTTGCTCAAACAGGGTCCCGCCCTGTGCGAACTTGTCTATGTGCGGGGTGGTTAGATGCCGATAGCCGTAGCAGCTCATGTGCGTCGCCAGCAGCGAGTCGATGGCAATGAGCAGAATGTTGGGCTTCTTCTCAGCGCTGGTGCCGTTGCGGGATGTCTTGGCCATGGTTGTTCTTGTTCCGTTTATGAGTTGATGAGTCTGTTTCACCAGGCAGCGCATGCGCTGCCGTCAGAGGTCAATTCTTCGTCCTTCTTCACTGGAGCGGTAGCTGGCCAGGGTCATCGCCAGCACATCACGTCCCTCGCGCGCTGTGGCGATCGCCGGCCGCCGGCCCTGTAGAAACGCCAACAGCTCCGGCGCCAGGGCGGCAATTCGCTCGCCGTGGCTGGCCGGTGAGGGAATACCGCTGTCGATCCACCCCTCACCGTCGCACAGGTACCACTTCAGCCCCACCGCCCCGGGCGGCCGCGGCACGTTACAGCTCACGGCATCACCGTAGTTCTGGATGATGACCCCCCCCTCGCAGGTGATCTCGGTTGTGTTCTCGCCGGCAACGCAGGTGAACGAACTGCCCACCTCGGCCAGTGTGCCATCGGCATAGCGGAAAATGGCGATCCCCTGGTCATCGGGCACGCGGGGATTGATCCGCGTGGCGATCTCCGCCATCACCGATTGCGGCCGGCCCAGCAGCCAGTAAAGAAAGTCGATCGCGTGGCAGGCATCATCGGCCCACATGCCCCGGTTCAGTTCCGGCTTCACGTGCCAGGATGTCTCGAAGCCGGGCCAGGTGTGTGTCGCCAGCCCATGCCGCCGGCGGACCATCAGCACCCGACCGAGCGTGCCGGCGGCGATCAGTTCCTTCATCTTCAGGTTCTGCGGGTCAATGCGCATCTGCCAGGCCAGGGTAAAGGCCACACCGGCGCGCTCGACGGCAGCAACGATGCGATCGGCCTGCTCCAGCGTCAGCGCCAGCGGCTTCTGGAGCACGATCGCCATGCCCGCCGCGGCTGCCTGCTCAACCAGGTCAGCATGCAGCGATGTCTCCGCACCGATGACCACCGCATCCACATCGGCCCGCGCCAGCAGCGCAGCCGGCGATGGCTCGATCGACAGCTTGAACTGCTCTTGCGCTGCATCAGCGCGGGCGCGGTCGTGGTCCCAGCCGGCAACCAGGCGCACGGTATCACGCGGCATCTTGTTCCACGCGTTGCAGTACGTGCCAACGTGGCCGTGGGCGAAACCGAGAATACCAATGCGCATCGTCATGGCTTTCTCCGGCACGGGCGCGGGTCATCACAGGCGGCTATCGCGCGCCACATGCCTGCAGGCAGGCCTGCATGTGCCCGCGCGCCTCGGCGGCGATGGCGATACAGCGTTCGAGGGAATAGTCCTTGGCGCCGATCACTTCCAGGTCGACCGGGCCGGTATAACCCTTCTCGTGCAGCACGCGAATGTAGCCCAGCAGGTCGATGTCACCGCGGCCGTTGGCCTGCTCTTCCGGCTTGCCGGGGCTCTGCTGGCGGCCACGACAGTCGCGGATATGAACATGCCGGATGCGATCGGCCACCGCGCGGAGCGCCTCAACCGGGTTCTCACCGGCGCGCCAGATGTGGCTGGGATCCATGTCGAGGCCGAAGTGCGGCGAATTGATCGCGGCCAGCAGCTTGAGCGTGGTTGGCGTGTTGTAGACGTACTGGCCAACGTGCGCTTTCACGCAGAGGGTCACACCATAGTGCTCAGCGCGCTGCACCAGCTTGCCAATGGAATCGACGATCGGCTGGAAGGTGCTTTCATCATCGGCCTTGCCGCCGGGGCCGCAGTTGATGAGGGGAATGCCGATCTCGGCGGCGGCCTGGAAGGCAGCTTCCATCTTCGCCGCATCCTGGCTGGGCTGTTCCATCGCGAGGATGGGCAGGTTGTACTCAGCGCTGAGCTGCTTGATGCGCGGGACCAGTTCCTGCCAGCGGTCGAGGACCAGGTGCTGGCTCATGCCGTCGATGGCCGACAGTTCGATGCCATCGTAGCCACAGATGGCGGTGTACTTGAAGGCGGTTTCGAGATCGTGGCCGCCGAAGAGGACTGAGTTGACTCCGAGTTTCATGGATAGCTGCCCGTTCAGAATTGCGCGGGAAATGTGGGCGACGACGCATCACCCATCGATCTTCACAACCGTGCCGGTTTCCAGGGATTCAATGGCGGCCGCAAGCACCTTCTGGGCCGCCAGGCCATCCGCGCCCGAGGCATCGATCTGCTCGGGATCAACGCCCTCGCTGACCTGCTGCAAAAAGCGATGGATGCGGTTGCGGAAGGTCTGCTCGAAATCGAGATGGCCGCCAAAAACGGGGTTGGTGTAGACCGTCTTCTCCAGGTTGCCGGCGGGGTAGAGCGTGACCTCGCGCCACATGTCCTCCAGCACAAAGCGCCCGCCGGTGCCGGCGACCTCGCAACGCTCCATCGGATGGCCGCGCTGGATGTCATACGAGCCGGTCAGGCCGCCGACGACCCCGTTCTTAAACTTCATGCTGAAGTGGGCCGTGCTCCAGATTGATCGGCCCGGCGCCTTGGTGGCGAAGCACTGGACCGCCTCGATATCGCCGCAGAAGTGCCGCATGACATCCACCGTGTGCGGATGCAGCGCCTTGATCTGGAAGTAAGGCGAGCTCTCGGCCGGGTTCATGATCCACATGCTCATGTTGATGAACAGCAGATGCCCCAGCCGGCCCTCATCCAGCCAGCGCTTGGCGATATAGGTCGCCTGCGTGAAGCGGTGATTGAGGTTGATGCCATAGCAGCGGCGCAGTTCACGGGCGGTGGCGACCATCTCCTCGGCCTGCGCGATGTCGTTGCTGATTGGCTTCTCGCCCAGCACATGACAGCCGGCCCGCAGCGCCTGCATGGTCGGCTCATAATGGTCCGAGCCGTACTCATAGCCACCGGTGGTGATGCTCACCACATCCGGCCGGATTGAATCCAGCATCGCCTGGGCATCGTAGAACGCCGGCACACCGTAGCGCTTCGCCGCGGCGTCGGCGCGCTCCTTCTGGATATCGCACACGCCAACCAGTTCCGCCAGGTCATCGGCCACGTACGCGCGGGCGTGCGTATTGCCGATGTTGCCCATGCCAATGATGGCGACTCGCAGTGCCACGTCTCGCTCCGATCACAAGGGGCACAGGCACATCGCCCGTACCGCCCGGGAAAGCCCTACAAGGTCACAATCTTTTCCTGCTCGAACGATTCGATGGCGGCCTCGATGATGCGCTGAACCTTCAGGGCATCCTCGGCCTTGGCATCCACCTGGTCGGGCGGAACCTGGTTGACCAGGTCATCCACCCAGGCATCGATGCGGCTCTGGAAGGTTTCGCCGAAGCTCCGCATGCCGCCAAGATAGTGATAGCTCTCGGATTCGATGCTGCGGCGCGGCTGGAAGTGAAGATGCTCGCAGGCATCCTCGATGACAATGCGGGCCTCGTGGCCGATGATGTCGCATCGCTCCAGCCCCCAGGGATGGCCGGGCCCGCCGCCGTCGTAGCTGCCCATCAGGTGGCCGATCACGCCGCTTTCGAAGACCAGGTTCACATGGACATTGCTGAAGCAGACCCGCCCCGGCCCGCGCTTGAAGAAGGCCTGCACCTTCTTCACATCGCCGCCAAAGTAGCGCATCACATCCAGCGAGTGCGGGTGCAGGGCACGCATATGGAAATGCGGGCTGGTCTCGTTGGGGTTGTTGATCCACATGAACATGTTGATCTGGTTGATCTCGCCGCAGCGGCCGGCGTCCAGCCATTCCTTTGCCCGGCGGGCGGCGGGGGTGAAGCGGTGATTGAGGTTGATGCCGTAGCGCAGGCGCTTCTCTTTCGCCAGTGCCACCATCTCCTCGGCTTTGGCCACCTCGTTGCTGATCGGTTTTTCCCCCAGGACAGGGATGCCGGCCCCCAGGAGTTGCATGGTGGGCGTGTAGTGATCGCCGCCGTTCTCATGGCCGGCGGTACACATGCTGGCTGCATCCAGCTTCGGGCCGTTTTTGAGCAGCTCATCCACGCTGTAAAACGCCGGCACATCGTATTCTTTGGCCGCCTTGTCAGCACGGTCCTTGAGGATATCGCAGACCGCAACCAGCCGGACATGCGGGTTCTTCTGATAGCAGCGGGCGTGGGTGTTGCCGATGCCACCCATGCCAACCACCGCGACGTTCAGTTTTGCTGTCGATGCTTCTGCCATGCGCGTCTTGCCTCCGCCGCCGGTGAAGCGGCCCAAAAGATGTTGGCGGGATTATCGTGCGCAGAAGCAGGGAAATGCTAGTACGCCCTTGCCTTTTTGTTGTACGATTTTGCGCATGACCCGACTCGCTCCCGCTGCCGACTCCGCCGGGGCCGCGCCCCACCCGCAGGCGCCGCCTCAGACGATGGTGTGGCGCTACCTGCGCCAGGCCGGGGATTCGGGCATGTATGTCTTCCGCCTGAGCAACCACCCGCCGACGATCGCACACGACCACCTGTTCCATGAGGTCGTCCTCATCGAAACCGGCACCGCCGAGCATGTCACGGCGGAGGGAACCCGACGGCTGCGGCCGGGGGATGTGATTGTCCTCCGTCCGCAGGTGTGGCACGCCTACCATGCCCCGCGCGGACTGAGTCTCATCAACTGCCTGATCGACGCCCCGCTTATGCAACGCCTTGGCCCGCTGCTGCATCCGGTGCACGGGGCGTTCGAGCTGCTGCGGCAGCGACCGCGCGACCCCCGCCGCACCGCGCCCACCCTGCTGCATGCCTCGCCGGCGGAGCGGGCCGTGCTGGCCGAGCGGCTCCAGTCGATCATGACCGAGCAACACACGCGGGCCAACGGCTGGCAGGCGGCGGCGGCAGCCGCGCTGCTGGAGCTGCTGGTGGCGGTCGTCCGCCTGGCCCAGGGGCGCACCACCCCGCGCCAGCCAATCGATCCACCCGGCGATCGCACCCAGCAGGCGGTGCTGGAAGTCGCCACCCGACTGGAGACTCATTTCACCGAGCCGGTATCGCTCCAGGACCTGGCCGACCAGGTTCACCTCAGCCCCGGCCACCTGTCGCGCAGCTTTACCCGGCAGATGGGGATGGGGATCATCCAGTACCTGCACCGCATGCGCGTGGAAGAGGCCTGCCGGTTGCTGCGCTACACCGATGAACCGATCGCACAGATCGCCACGCGGGTGGGGTACGATGAAATCGCCTATTTCTCGCGCTGCTTCCGTGCCCAGATGCACCAGTCGCCGATGCAGTACCGCCAGGCCGCGCGGGGCAGGCGCGACAGCGGGCAGGCAGACCCGGAGCACACCGGCCGGGAAGAAACGCCATAGCGCGCCGTCTTGCCACTCTGGCTGCGCGGTTTTCTTATCCCCCGTCAGCGCTCGGAGGGCTGGCGGATTTCGATCTCGCGGATGGTCCTGGAGATGGGTGTGATCTGGACATCTATACGGTCAGGCGGGAGCAGGTCGAGAACCCGGCTGGCCCATTCCACCACCACCACGCCCTGCTGTTCGAGCAGCTCGGTGAAACCGATGGCCTCGAAATCCTCAGCCGAGTGGACCCGGTAGGCATCGAGGTGATAGACCGTGAGGCGCGGGGCGGGGTAGACGTTGAGCAGGACGAACGTGGGGCTGCTGACGCGCATGGTCCCGCCCAGGCCACGGACCAGGCCGCGGACAAACTGCGTCTTGCCAGCGCCCAGATCCCCTTCCAGCGCGATGCACTGCCCGCCGCGCAGACGAGCGGCCAGCTCCGCGGCGATCCGCTCCGTTTCCTCAACCGAATGAGACCGATAAACCACGCGGCGGATGATACCGCGAACCACCCCCGACGAAAGGCAAAGCGGGGCTTCTACAAACCCTTTATCGATAAACTCTTACGACCACTCTCATCGAAACATCAAAAAAGTGCTTAAGATTTTCAGACCTGAACGCCGACGTGAGTAGTGCAGAGTGCGTGTGGCAATTTAACTTGACGCCCGCAACCTGCCCAGTAAGCTAAACTGGGTAATTTTGAAGGCAAGCGCCTGTGGCGCATTTTCTCCCCTCCGGAAGACAGCGTGCTTAACCGCCGCTGTCTTCTTTCTTTGGCACTGGGATGGGTCCGCCTTACGATAGGCGTGTATGAAAGCCCGGACAACCCGCCGCGAAATTGGGCTGCTGATGTTGCTGGCTATCGCCGTTCGCGTGCCGTGGCTGTTGCTGCAACCGACCGATCCCAGCGCCATCCGCCTCCAGTTGCCCGACCAGGCGGAATATCTGGAAATTGCCCACAACCTTCTTTCCAGCCGGTCTTTACATTTCCATGATCCCCGCTTTGATGAGCCGGTCTACGCCTTCCGCATGCCGGGCTATCCCCTGTTCATGGCCGTGCTGGGCGCTCGCCCGACACTGGTTCGGCTGGCGCAGGTCCTGATGGATGCGGCATCGGTGGCCGGTGTCTATCTCCTTGCCCGGCGGTGGATTCGGATCGCACCGCGGGATCCGCTGTCCCGGTTCGACACCACCCGCTCCTGGCGCGACCGCCTCTCGCCGGCGCTGCTGGCAGGCGGGTTGGTGGCGCTCAATCCGTGGATGGTCTACTTTTCGTCGTTACTCCTGACAGAAACGCTGTTTACGGCAATGCTGGTGTGGGGGATGGTGTTGCTGTCGCTGCGCTGGCCAGCGCGGCGCGGGGGACTGATTGCCGGGATGCTGCTGCTGGCGGCAAGCCTTTACGTGCGCCCCTCGGCGGTGCTGCTGCCGATGCTGCTGACATTCGCAGCAGTTTTGGCGAACCGCCCCGAGAGCAGACCGTACCATTCACAGCGGAAGTTGATCTTTCGCGAGGCGCTGATCCTGGCCGTGCTGGCAGCCGGGCTGACGGGCCTGTTCCTGCTCCCCTGGGGGATTCGCAATCGTCTCCACCCCAACGTGAATACCTGGATCTGGACAACCACCAACGCCGGGTTCACCGCGTATGACGGCTTGCGGCCCGGCGCGACCGGAGCCTCAGATCAAACGTTTGTTCAGGACATGCCGGAATTGCAGGCGATGAGCGAAGTAGAGCGCTCCGCCTATTTGAAAGGCCGCGCCCGGCACGCCGCGGCGGAGGACCCCGGCCGCCTTATCGGACTGACCTTGCGCAAGGTGGCCCGCACCTGGAGCCCCCTGCCGCTCAGCGCAGCATATTCAAGCCTGCAATACATCCTGCCTGGCGTGCTTTATTCGGTCCCGTTCTTCCTGCTCGTGGTGCTGGGCATGGGGGTCGGGCCGATGACAAAAACGGCAAAGTTGTTCCTGCTTTTCCCGGCGATCTATCTTACGTTGATTCACGGGATATCGGTTGGGTCCGCCCGCTATCGCGTGCCCGCCGAAGCCCCCCTGGCCGTGATCGCCGCCGGAGTGTTTGCCCCGCGTGGCCGGGGGCGGGTTGCCTGACGGATTGTTGCCCACCTGTTGTCACCTGGAATGCCGCGCCTCTCGAGCCAACCCGATCGCCTGTTCGATCGCCCCTGGCGCGCCGGGCACCCCCTTCGCCCGCGCATCAGCCGGCGGCGACGCTGGATCATGCTGGGGCTGCTGACCCTCCTGCTGACCATCATCGGCGGGTACGCCTACCTGACCGATGCCGATCGCGTCGAGCGCCTGGCCGAGGGGTACCTGTCGCGCGTGCTCAATGCCCGGGTCGATGTGGGGGCGGCCAACCTCTCGATCTTCGAAGGCTTGCGGCTGGATGATGTCGCGGTGTACGTGGATGATTCAGACTCGGCCGAGTCGGTCATCTTCACCGCTGAGGCGTTTCGCATCGACTACAAGCCGCAGGCACTGCTGACCGGCCGGCTGGATGCCGAGCAGATCATCGCCGTCACCCCGCATGTGCGCCTGACCGAGAACCTCGACACCGGCCGCTGGAACTACGAGCGGCTGATTCGCGAGCCCGATCCCACCACCGCCCCCACCAGCCAGCCGGCCGAGGGCGATCGGCTTGGACCGGCGCGCCTGCCCGAACTGATCTTGCGTGATGCCCGCATCGAGTACGCCGAGATCCGCAACGGCGATTTCATTCCGCGCGGATCGATGGCGATCGAGGGGAAGCTGTCGGCCGGAAGCGAGCCGGGGCGCTACAACTTCGAGTTGCAGTCGCGCGGGCCCACCGAGGGCGTTGGGGCGGTGGCGCGCGGATCGGTGGTGCCGGCCACCGGCCAGTTCACCATGCGGCTGAACAACTTCGACTTCGGCCGTGATGTGCTGTCGATGATGCCGGCGCAGGTGCGGCGATGGTGTGAGGAGCATGGCCTGGCCGGGCGGGTAGACATCCCCGAACTGTCGTTCAACCCGCCGCAACATGGGCAGCCGGCCACGTTCCGCGTGGTGACCACGCTGAATAACGTCACCCTGGCGATCGACCCGCGCGAGTACCGCGGCCGCGATGAAATCCGCCACCAGGAGCGGCTGCTGGCCAACGTGCGGCTGCTGCGGCTGGGGCCGCTGCGCGTGGGGGGCGTATTGGCCGAACTGGAGGACATGCTTATCCCCCGCCCGATCACTCTCGATGGAGTGGCCGGCACTTTCGTCTTCGACCAGGATGGGATCGACATCCAGAACCTGCGTGGACGGCTGGAAACCAATGCCTTCCGCATCAACGGGCACATCGACGGCTACAACCCCGGCGCTCCCCTGCGGGTCCGCCTGACCTCAGCCGACCATGAGAATTTTTACATCGGCCAGTCGCCGCGCTACATCATCTCGCTGCCGGGCGCGGTGCGGCAGATTTATGATCACCTGCGCCCGGTGGGCTCGGGGCGGCTGGATTTCGAGCTGGTCCGCCGCGCGCCCGGCGAGCGCCCGCAGGTGAACGGCACGGTCGAGATCGTCGATGGCCAGTTCACCTTCGACCGTTTTCCCTATCCGCTGCGGAATGTGACCGGCAAAATCATCCTCCGCACCGACCCGGTCACGGGGCAGTCGGATTTGCAACTCAAGGACCTGCGCGGCTACGGCATCGCCAACGGGCCAAACGCCGACAGCGTGGTGCGCATCAACGGCACCATGGGACCGCTAGGGCCGGAGACGGCGGTCAAGATCATCGTGACCGGTAGCAATGTGCGCCAGGAGCAGCAGGTGATCGACGCCCTGCCCACCGAAGCGCGCCAGGCGCTGGCCGCGCTGGATGCCGAGGGGAAACGCGGCTATCCCGATTTCCGCATCGACTTCCGCTGCGATGTCGAGCGGCTGTATGGGCGGCAGAGCAGGTGGATCGTCAACACCGACCTGCTGGTGCATGAGGCCAGCGGCGCCCTCAAGGCCTTTCCCTATCCGCTGAGCAACCTCACCGGCGTGATCCTGGTACGTGAGGGGAAGTTGCAGATCATCGACGGCGCCATGAAGCGGGGCGATGCCACCCTCAGCTTCGCCGGCGATTTCACCTGGGGCAAGCCCGAGCCGGAATCGGATGCACCGCCGCGGGTGAAGCCCAACCTGACTATCAGCGCCCGCAACGTGCCGATCGATGAAGACCTGATGGCCGCGCTGCCCGAGGGACGGCGGCAGTGGATCACGCGCCTGGGAGCGGCGGGGAAGATCGACATCGATGGCAAGATCCTGCCCGATGAGGATTCGGATTTCGGTTTCGCCATCGACCTGTCTGTGCGCGAGGGAACACTGCTGCCGCTGGAGGGCAAGCCGGTGGTGACGGACGTGACGGCCGATGTTCACCTGACCCCGCAGAAATCCACCATCCGCTCGTTCAGCGCCAAGCGCGGGCAGGCCACGATCACCGGCCATGGCGTGGCCACCTGGGGCGAGGGTGAAGTGCCGCAGCTCAACCTGTCAGCGCAGGCGGTGGAGCTGCAACTGGAGGAATCCCTCTACCGCGTCCTGCCCGCCATCGCCCAGCGCGCCTGGGATCAGGTGCGCCCCGAAGGCACCATCGATGCGGCCATGACCTACAGCGGCGATGCGACGTTCAGCGCGCAGCCGCTCCCGGATGCTGCGCTGGCAGCCGGTGATGCCCCCCCGCTGCCGCACCATGCAGGAGAACCTGAGCGAAACGACGGACCCAAAGGATTCCAGCTCACCCTGCGTCCGCGCCAGCTCACGATCCAGCCCGAGGTGTTCCCCTATCGCATGGAACAGGTGGCCGGCGCGGTGGCGATCCGCAACGGGCAGGTCCATCTTCAGGACATCACCGCCCGTCATGGCGAGGGTACGCTCCGTGTGACCGGCACCGGCGTGTTGGGCGACGCATCGGCCTGGGACTTGCAGCTCAAGGCCGAAAAGCTGGCGGCGGATGAGGACCTGCGCAAGGCGCTGCCCGAGGCGCTGGCGGCACTGGCCGACAAGCTGGAACTCGGCGGTACGCTCTCGGCCGATTTCCCGCGGTTCATCTACACCGCCCCCACCGGCAGCACCACGCTGGCGCGGGTGGTGAACCTGGATGAGCCAGTGACAACACAGCCGGCCGCGCCGGGCTCGATCGAGTTTGAAGGCACACTGGCCTTCGATCGCGCTTCGATGAACGTCGGCGTGCAGCTCGATGAGGTGGTCGGCACATTGCAACTAACCGGCCGCACGCGTGATGGGCAGCTCACGATGTTCACCGGCGCGATGGAGGTGCCCACGCTCACGCTGGCGGGTCGTGCGGGCAGGAACCTGAAAGCCGAACTGACCCAATTGCCCGACCAGCAGGCGATGAAGATCGACAAGCTGCGAGGCGAACTGGCCGGCGGCGAAATTGCGGGGGTGGTGGCGCTGGCCTATCCCCAGACCGGTCCATCACGATACAAGATGGAACTTGCGCTGCGCAATGCTGATGTGCGGGCACTGGCCGGCGGGAGCGACAATGTGAGCGGACAGCTCACCGCCAGCCTGGCGCTGGAAGGTGCCTGGGCCGATCCGGCCAGCCGGCGCGGCCGCGGCGAGGTAAGCGTGGCCGGCCGCGAGATGTACAATATCCCGCTGATCCTGGGGCTGCTGGAGATCACCAACCTGGCGGTGCCCATCAACAGCCCCTTCAAGACCGCCCACGCGGCCTATATCGTGGCCGGCAACCAGGTGACATTCGAACAGATCGAGCTGCGATCGGACCAGATGCGCATGGCCGGCAGCGGATCGCTCGATTTTGACAATCAGCGCGTGCGCATGACCTTCACCACCGATAACCCCAACTGGCCGAAGCTGCCGGTGATTGGTGATCTGATCGTGGGCGCCCGCAACGAGTTGCTCCAGATCCAGGTTCGCGGCACGATCGAAAAGCCCAAGGTCTCGGCGACCTCGATGACCACCTTCCAGACCACGATTGACGAAGTCATGCGGTCGGGAAAGTGAGGGCTCTCCATCCAGGGCCCAGGGGAAACGGATGGTTGACGGTGCGCCAGCAGCGCGTGGCAAGAGATGGCAGTTTCGCGCCTTGCTCACTGCTCACGCCTGGTGTCCCTGAGCCCTGAATCTCCCTCGCCGTGTTCCTCTGCCCTGCCGCTGCTACAATAGACCCATGCGATTGTTCATCGTCGTCAATCACGACAAACCCCAGGTGCGGGCGGCACTGGATGAGATGCTGCCCTGGGTAAAGAAGCGCGCGGAGGTGGTCGGGGTGGACGGCGAGACCGACAAGGATCTGTCCGACATCAAGGCGGATGTGATCCTGGTCATGGGGGGTGATGGAACGCTGCTGTCGGCCGCACGGCGGCTCAATGGACGGCAGATGCCGCTGCTGGGGGTCAACTTCGGCAAGCTGGGGTTCCTCTCCAGTTTCAGCGCTTCGGACTTTCAGCGCCGATTCGACGACCTGATCGCCGGCAAGCTGCCGATCCGCTCACGACTGATGCTGGAGGCCTCGGTGGTGTCGGCCGACACGCCCTGCCGGTACATCGAGCCGGAAGATGTGGCTATCCGCCGGCGATTCGTGGCCACAGCGCTGAACGATGCGGTCATCACCGCCGGCCCGCCGTTCCATATGATCGAGCTGAACCTCAGCGCTGACTGCGAAACCAGCGTGCGCTTTTTCGGCGATGGTGTCATCGTCGCCACCCCCTCCGGCTCCACCGCCTACAACATCAGCGCGGGCGGGCCGATCGTGCAGAACGGGGTGGAGGGATTCTGCATCACGCCGATCTGCCCCCACAGCCTGTCGTTCCGCCCGGTGGTGGTCACCTCGCGCAGCACGATCCTGATCACCACGCTGGCGGTGAACGAGGGCACAACGCTCTTTTGCGATGGCCAGGCCAGCACGAAACTGCAACGTGGCGACACCGTCATCATCCGCCGCGGCCCGCATGATGTCCGCCTGATCGAAAACCCCGAGGTGCGCGGCTTCCGCACGCTGGCCGAGAAGCTGCACTGGGCCATCGGGCCGAGGTACAATCTGTAACAATTTTCGATTGCCCATTGCTGCATTTTTCATTCGACAACGGGCAATCAACGGTTGGCAATGGGCAATGGCTGATTCCCCTGTCATGCTGTCGGTCAAGGTGGTTCCCGGCGCGTCGCGCGACCGGGTGGCGGGGCGCTATGGCGAAGGGGTGAAGGTGCAGGTATCCGCCCCGCCGGAGAAGGGCAAGGCCAACGAGGCCGTTATCGCGGTGCTGGCGGCGTGGCTGGGGATCAAGCCCGGGCAGATCACGCTCACCGCCGGGCATGTCAATCCGCGCAAGACATTCCGTCTGTCGGGGTTGAGCGGGTCAGCGCTGCACGCCAAGCTCGAATCGCTGGGCTGAGGCGGTGTTTTTGCATGGTCTGATAACCGGCGGCGGGGGTAAACTCGGTTGCCATGAAAGTCCTCGCCTTTTTTGCCGGTCTGCTGCTGACATCCGCGGCCTTCGCACAGGTGATCTACCTGCCGGTGCAATACCAGTATGGCCAGCAGCACAAGTATTACTACGGTGGCAACGACCCGCTGATCTTCGCCCGGGCCGAGCGCGAATCAGCCTTGCTGGCGTGGCGTTCGGTCAAGCGGCCGCTGCCGCGGGTCTACTCCGACCTGCTGCCGTTCACCAATGCCTACCTGTACGGCTTTCGCGCCAGCGATGCCTACAACCAGGCCTACCAGAGCGTGCCGCGCTACTTCGTCAAGCGCGATCTGCTGGCCACGGCGGTTGAGGTGGACGGCGCGCTGATCGTTCCTCCCACCCCGCCGCGATCGCTGCCGGTGACGCCCTACGCATCGACCGCCCCCGCGCCGACCCCGGCGAAGAAAGGCGTCATCCTGATCATCCCCAGGAAGCAACCGCGGGAGGTCAAGGACGCCCGGCCGGTCATGTTTGTCAGCGCTGGACAGTGAGACCGCATGCCACCGAGCGGCCATCGGAGGCGGCGGCCGGAATATCCGCGTTTCCCTACGCTCGCAGCTTGCAGACCAGGGCGGCATCGGCCTTGGTGATGCGGTTGCGGCCCTGTTCCTTGGCGCTGTAGAGCGCGGCATCGGCGTTGGCGACCAACTCATCGGCGTGGGCCGGATGTGTCTCCAGCATCGAGCCAACCCCGATGGACATCGTGACGCCGGTTTCGCGCCCCAGCACACGGGCTGAGGACCGGGCAAAATCCTGGCGGATACGATCCGCCACGGCCACCGCCTCATCGGCGCTTGCGATCGGCAGCAGCAGGACAAACTCATCCCCGCCGTAGCGGGCGGCAATGTCCATCTGGCGCAGGTTGGCGGTGATGGCCCGGCCGGCGACTTGCAGGAGCTGATCGCCGATCTGGTGGCCGTACTTGTCGTTGAGCTGCTTGTAGCCATCCAGGTCGATCATGACGCAGCTCAGGTCTTTGCCGTAGCGGTTGGCCTCGGCGAACAACTGCTCGATCACCTTGCTGAAATGCCGGCGGTTGTACAGGCCTGTCAGCGGATCGGTCGCCGCCATTTCCTCCAGCAGCTTCAGTGAGCTTTCGAGCTGCTGGTTCTTGCTCTGCACCTCGGCCAGCGCGGCTTCCAGTTCGTTGCGCAGCGAATCATTTTCACGGCGGATGCGGGCGACGATCAGGTTCTTCTCCACCACCAGCGGGATGGTGAACAGGTAGTCGCCGAACTTCACCACGTAATCGGTTGCGCCCTTGCGGATCGCCTCGGCGGCGATGTGGCCGACGTTTTCGCCCGTTACCATGATGACGGGGGTGCGGCAGGCCTTCTGGATGGCATCCAGCAGTTCCATGCCGTTGCTGTCGGGCAGGTTGTAGTCGGCCAGGATCAGGTCGAAGTTGGCCAGGTCCAGGGCCAGCGCTGCCGCGAGGCTGCCGACACCCACAACCGTGCCCCGCCCAAAATAATCTTCCAGCGTTTCCTGGATCAGGTCCCGCTGGTCGGTGTCGTCCTCGATGATGAGCAATCTCAAGTTCTGCACGATCGCGTCCTGCCCTGGTGCCGAGTGTTGATTCCTGAGGATGACCTACGATTCAGTGGCGGTGAGAAGCAAATGCAAAGGGGAAGTTGCACGCTGCGGGGGTGGCATGTTCCCGCAGCCGCCTGCTCACCGCCTGGCCGCTTCGGGAGGGAGGTGGTGATGGGGGTACTGGTGGATGGTCAGCCAGTAGTTGGTGCTTTGCAGCACGGTGCGGAGGAACTGCTCAGCGTTGGCCGGCTTGATGGTGTAGCTGTTGGCGCCGTTGGCGGCGGCGAGGCGCATCTGCTCCTCGTCGGCCACCCCGGTCATCATCACAACCGGAATATCCCGCAAGGCCGGCTCCGAACGGATGGCGCGCAGGACCTGCTGCCCATCGAGGCCGGGCATCTCGATGTCGAGGTAAATCAGCCCGGGGCGCGGCGCGCCGGCCCAGGGACCGCGCTGGTAGAGGATATCCAGCGCCTCCTGGCCGTTGCTGGCTTCGATGACCTGGTTGCTCACCTTGGACTCGCTGATCGCATCCCGGATCAGCATGCGGCAGTCAGGATCATCATCCACCAGCAGGATGGTGATGGCCGGGTTCACATCCTTCGGCGGAATGGTGGTCCGCGGCAGGGTTGAAGTCGTTTCGTCGCAGGTGAGCATGGTCTGCCTCTCCCGAATCCGCCCGCCAGAACGACGCGGACAGTCCAGAAGGAGTCATCGACCGGAGAAGGGAGGGGGTTTGGCCCATCAGGCAGGTTTTGCGCGTCCGATAAGACGGGCCGGGAGGCGGCTGCCAGCCGATGCAGCCCGCCGCTGTCATGAAATACCCGGGATCACGTGCGGCCGGGGCAGGGATGCTGGTCTGGAGCGCGTTTTGCGGACAGCAGGCTACTCGCCCACGATGATCGTCCCTTTTTCCCGGGGATGGTAGGTGCAGCCGTATTCCACCTTGCCGGGGCGGGCAAAGGGGTATGACCAGGTGGCGCCGGTCGAGAGATTGGGGCTCTTGAACGACCCATCCGCGGCGGCGATCTGGTGGTCGCGATCATCGCGGTTGGTCCAGGTGACCGTGTCGCCGGCACTGATCGTGAGGGTTGCGGGCGAAAATTGCATCTGGCGGATGCTGATACCGTGTGTCCGCGCAGCGCCCAGGCTCAGGCGCATCGCCAGGCCGCCCAGGCACAGCAGCACAACAACCGATAACCACTTACGCAGCGTCTTATTCACGATTGCGAGACCTTGTTTCGGCAAACCACTGCCATGAAACTAGACACAGTCTTTCATCCTTCGTCAGTGTTCACCGGTTCACTGGAAGGATTTTCCCCGCGGATGCGGTGCACCCGATAATCCACATGGTTGAAAAAATCATCCGTGACCCGGTGCATGATGTGATCCCCTTCCGCCTGGACGATCCCGGCGAGGGGCTGCTGTTCCGGCTCCTCAACGCCCGCGAGTTCCAGCGCCTGCGACGCATCCGCCAACTCGGGCTGGCCTCCATGGCCTACCCCGCCGCGGACCATTCCCGCTACAGCCACTCGCTGGGGGTGATGCAGACCGCCCGCAAGATTCTGGATCGCATCGGCCAGCAGGTGAGGATTGACCCCGGGCAGCGCCTGGCCTGCCTGGCCGCGGCCCTGCTGCATGACCTGGGGCACGGGCCCTTCAGCCACGTTTTTGAGCGCGTCAGCGGGATCGGCCACGAAGCGCTCACCCGGCGGATCATCCTTGATGAAGACAGCGAGGTCCACCACCTGCTGCGCGACTACGATCCAGCCCTGCCGGCCCGCGTGGTGGGATTGATCCACTGCACCGGCGAACGGACCTGGCTGCATGATGTGCTGTGCAGCCAGCTTGATGCCGACCGGTTCGACTACCTGCTGCGCGACAACCTGATGACCGGCAGCCGCTATGGCCATTTCGACCTGCACTGGCTGGTGCAGCACCTGACGATCGATCCGGCGGCCAACCGCCTGGCCGTCACCCACAAGGGGGTCAATGCGATCGAGGCCTATCTGCAGGGCCGCTACCACATGTACCGCAATGTCTACTTCCACAAGGTCGTGCGCAGCGCGGAGGGAATGGTGAAACTCGTGTTGCAGCGCGCCCGGCGGCTGGCGGTGCAGGAGCGGCTGCAATGGCCGGTGCGCGAGGATGCGGTGCACAAGGCGCTGCTCGGCCAGCAGCTTTCCATCCGCGAGTTCCTGGAACTGGATGATGTCTCGGTCCTGGCCTGCTTCAAGGTGTGGATGGGAGGCGAGGATGTGGTGCTGGCACAGTTGTGCCGCGGGCTGCTGTTCCGCGAGCTGTTCAAGAGCATCGACCTGACCCGCATCGGCGATGCCTCACGCATCGCCGAGATCCGCGAGGCGGCGGCCGAGGCCATCGATGCCGCCGGGGGCGAATCAGCCTACGCCCTGTTTTACGATGAGCCGTCCGATACCCCCTACGAACCGTACGAGCCGGATGCCGCCGACGGTCCCAACCAGATCCTGATCCGCGATCCCGCCGGCCAACTGATCGACTTCGCCGCCCTGTCGCCGATGAGCCGCGCCCTGAGCCAGCAGCTCATGTTCCGCCGCCTTCACTTCGCCGCCGAGCACCGTGAACTGGTGCGGGCAGTGGCCGAGTGAAGAGGATCGGTTCAGCAGGCAGAGTCAGGGTTCGGGGTTCAGGCAGGCGAGCGGCGTCACCGGCAGTGGTTCTGCGCAGTGACGGACCCCTTCACTCTCCCTCCTCAAACAGCACCACCCGTGACTGCACACCGTGCTCCTGGAGCCAGGTCATGAGCAGGGCGATATAGCTGGCGCGGATAGGGGCCGCATCGGACAGCGCCAGGCGCTGCCTGATGCGCAGCACATCCGCTTCGCTGGGGCCTTCGATCTCGACGTAACTGCCCAGGCGCGGCAGCTTGTCCAGCTCGACCTGGCAGTTTTCCAGCGTCCACGATTCCCGCCGCTTGGCGAAGGTGAGGACACGGCGGTAGCCAAGGCGTTCAAGCATCAGGGCGGCGTTTTCTTCGCTGTCCACCCGCAGCTCGATCTCCTCGCGGCTCTTGAGCACACCATGCTGCCGCGGCCCCTTGAAGGTGAGGATAATCAACTCCCCGCCGGCTGGGTCGCGGTTGATCCGCAGCCGCAGCCCCTGGTCGGCAGCCAGCAGCGACCGGTCCTCGGTATCGAAGAAGATGTTGGTCTCCATGACCTCCCCCACCCGCGCCGCGCCTGCCTCCACCAGCCGCCGGCGGAGCGCTTCCGGGTCGTCACAACGCATTTTCGCTTCGATTTCAACTGCCATGAGGGGAAGGGCGGGTTTGGAGTTAACAGAGCGGCCTGCTGCCGGCACGGAAGCGGGAAGAATCCATCCCTCTCCTGCATCCAGCATGGCCCGAATCGGGCGCACAGGCAGCTCGAACGCACAAGCAGTCACTGGCAACGGGCGGCAGGCAACGACGCCTGCCCGGTCATTCACACCACCACCAGGTTCACCATGCGCTTCGGCACGTACACGCGCTTTTTCACCTGCTTGCCATCGAGCCAGGGTTTAATCTTCTCAGCGCTCTCGGCGGCGGCGAGAATAGTGGCCTCATCGGCATCGGCCGGGACGATAATCTTGTCGCGCAGCTTGCCATTGACCTGCACCGGCAGTTCCAGGGTCGCATCGACCAGCTTGGCCGAGTCATACGTCGGCCACGGCCGGCGGGCCAGCGATTTGCTGTGGCCCAGGCGGCTCCACAGTTCCTCGGCCAGGTGCGGGGCAAACGGTGCGAGCATCAGCACGAAGTTTTCCGCCAGTTCGCGCGGCACCCGCGCCAGGCCGGTCATCTCATTGTTCAGCTTGATCAGCTCGGCGATGGCGGTGTTGAAGCGCATCGCCTCGATGTCCTCGGCCACTTTCTTGATCGTCCGATGCATCATGCGATCCAGCGCATCGGGGATCGGCTCATCGACGATGCGGGGGGCGACCTGAGCAGCGCTGTTGCCCGAATCCGGGGCACCGGCTTCTGAATCCTCCTGCTCGCGCCCCACGATGTTGCGCCACACCGCGTTGAGGAAGCGCGTCATGCCGATGATGTCGCGCGTGTTCCAGGGTTTCTGGGCTTCCAGCGGGCCCATGTACATCTCGTACAGGCGGAAGGCATCCGCACCGTAGTCTTCCACGATCTTATCGGGGTTGACCACGTTGCCGCGGCTCTTGGACATCTTAAACGCGCGGGCATCGACCTTGATCGCCGGGTTGGCGCGCAGGATGTACTCGTGGCCTTTCTTCTCGACCAGTTCCTCGGCGATGCGCTTGCCGTAGACCTTGTCGCCGGTGGCCTTGTGGATGCCGTAGAGGCGCACCCCCTGCTCGGTGGCCTCCTCATCGATATCCGTGACGTCCGAAACGCTGATCGGCCTGCCCTGGGCATCTTCGAAGAAGTGGAACTCGGTTTCGCCCAGGATCAGCCCCTGGTTGACCAGGCGGGCAAACGGCTCGGGCGTGCTCACGTGGCCCAAGTCGAACAGCACCTTGTGCCAGAAGCGGGCGTAGAGCAGGTGCAGCACGGCATGCTCGACGCCGCCAACGTACAGGTCGACCGGCATCCAGTAGCGTTCCTTCTCGGGATCGACGAAGCGCTGCTCGTTGTGCGGGTCGATGTAGCGCAGGTAATACCAGCACGATCCAGCCCACTGCGGCATGGTGTTGGTTTCGCGCGTGTAGACCTGCCCATCCCGCTCCACCCGGGTCCAGGCGGCTGCCTTGCTCAGCGGCGGCTCGGGGGTGCCGGTGGGCTTGAAATCGTCCATCTCCGGCAGGGTGAGGGGCAGTTCCGATTCGTCGAGGGCCACCGCGTTGCCCTGCTCATCCAGCAGGATCGGGAACGGCTCGCCCCAGTAGCGCTGGCGGGAGAAGAGCCAGTCGCGCAACTTGTACTTAACCGAACGCTTGCCGGTGCCATCCCGCTCCAGTGCGGCGATGATCGTTTCCTTGGCCTGCTCGGTCGGCAGGCCGTCGATGATCGGCGAATTGATGGCGATGCCATCGCCTTCGAAGGCCTTTTTCAGCTCTGCCGGGGCAGCGGCCTGTCCCTGCGCTTCGGATGACGCGGGCGCAACGACCGGCTTGATGGGCAGGTCGAACTTCTTTGCGAACTCGAAGTCGCGCTGATCGTGGGCCGGCACGGCCATGATCGCGCCGGTGCCGTAACCCATCAGGACGTAATCGGCGATGTAGATCGGGATTTTCTCATCGTTGATCGGATTGATGGCATACGCGCCAGTGAAGACGCCGGTTTTTTCCTTCGTCTCGGCCAGGCGGTCGCGCTCGGAGCGGGCGGCGACCATCGTGCGGTAGGCCTCCACCGTCTCGCGGTGCTGCGGCGCGGTGATGCGGTCCACCAGCGGGTGCTCGGGGGCCAGCACCATATAGGTGGCGCCGTAGAGCGTATCGGGCCGGGTGGTGAAGACGGTGATGGTCAGGTCTTCATCCTCATCAACCGTCTCATCGGGGGCGGTCGACTTGGCCGGCGGCTCGGAGCCCTGGGAGATGGTGGCGCCCGAGGCGGTTGGAAGGCTGGCGTGGTCCACCTCGAAATCGACCTCCGCCCCAACGCTGCGGCCGATCCAGTTGCGCTGCATCTCCTTGAGCGAATCGGGCCAGTCCAGCAGATCCAGGTCCTTGATCAGCCGGTCGGCGTAGGCGGTGATGCGCAGCATCCACTGGCGCATCGGCCGGCGCTCCACAGGGAATCCCCCCACCTCGCTCTTGCCATCGATGACCTCCTCGTTGGCCAGCACGGTCCCCAGGCCGGGGCACCAGTTGACCGGAATCTCATCCATGTAGGCCAGGCGCTGGGCATCGATCACCTCGCGCTGTTCTTCTTCGCTGAGCTCGCGCCACAGGCGCTCGACGCGGATCTCGCCGCCGATGCGCTCCATTCCCTCCTGCGTGGGGTTGACGACGATCTCGTTGTTCGGCGTGACAACGTAGTTCTCGTTGATCAGTTCATGCTGCAGGTGGGCGATGGGCATCGCCTTTTGCGCAATCGGGTCGAAATAGCTGTTAAACAGCTGGAGGAAGATCCACTGCGTCCAGCGGTAGTACTTGGGATCAGTGGTGTCGATCTCGCGGTCCCAGTCGTAGCTCAGGCCGAGCGACTGGATCTGGCGGCGGAAGTTTTCAATGTTCTTGCGGGTGGTTTCACGCGGGTGAACGTTGTTCTTGATGGCAAACTGCTCGGCCGGCAGACCGAACGCATCCCAGCCCATCGGGTGCAGCACGTTGACGCCCTTCATGCGCAGATAGCGGCTGACGATGTCGGTGGCGGTGTACCCCTCGGGGTGCCCGACATGCAGGCCCTGGCCGCTGGGGTAGGGGAACATGTCCAGCACGTAGGCTTTGGGCATGTTCCCGGCCTCGGCCGGGTCCAGGGCAGCAAAGGTGCGGTTCTCCAGCCAGTACTTCTGCCACTTGCGCTCGATGGCGGTGAAGTTGTATCCCATATCGCGCGCCACTATATCGCCAATGCCGCCGGGTGAAAGTATCCAGATTGCTTCGAAGCCTGTCGGATGGGGGTTGCGACCGGAGTTGACCAGGGCGGGCAGTGCGTCCGATAAGCGGCCGGCAGGGGCTGGGCCATCCCCGCCGGCGCCCCTGATTGAAGGCGGCGGGCCATGGCGCCGCTGGGTGTGGCGTTGCCAGCGCGAGCGCTGGCCGCACATGCCCGCAGTACCCGGATCCAACCATGGTGTTTTCCTCGGACACCACCCCGGCACCGGCCTGGCGTCCAGCCCATGACTGGCCCCAAATCCCGCACATCGGCCCCCGGACCCGGCATGTGGGCGGGCCAGACGGGCGTCAACAAGCAGTGGGGCTCGCGCCATGGACCCGGGGGCGGCTTGTGAAAGCTGTCACAGCCCCCCTTGCCATCTTTTCACCCCTCCCATATGCTCCCCCCCTTTGTGGGAAGACCATCTTGGCGCACGACAAAACACGGGCGCGGGGTGGTGATTTTCACCCGGCCACCATGCTCATGCTGCTCGGATTTCTCCCTTCGTCGCTGCCGCTGGCCCAGGTCACGCTCCTGGCGCCGTGGTTGATTCTTGCGCTGTGCATCCTGGCCGGCGTGGGAACGTTTCTGCTGATGCCCAGCCGCCGTGAAGGCGCCACGCGCAAGATCGGCGGGGTGCTGACGCTGCTGGCGTTGGCGCTTCTGGGGGCGATACTTTTCCGCGCGGTAGCCGGGCGGGTGCAGCCTGGCGAGCCGACGCTCAACCCCTACTTCTGGGCCTTTGCCGCCATCACGCTGATCGGCGGGATCCGGGTGGTGACCCACCCCCGCCCGGTTTACTCAGCCCTCTACTTCGTGCTGACGGTTTTCGCCACCGCCGGGCTGTTCGTGCTGCTGGCGGCGGAGTTCATGGCCGCCGCACTGGTGCTGATCTACGCCGGGGCGATTCTCGTCACGTACGTTTTCGTAATCATGCTGGCCCAGCAGTCGCAGACGGCCGGCGAGCGCCCGCTGGCGGGGCTGGCCGACTACGACATCGTCGCCCGTGAGCCGCTGGCAGCCACGCTGGTCGGCTTCGTGCTGATGGGCATCCTGCTGTTCGTGATCTTTGACCTGGCCCCGGCGGTCACGGCCGCCACCGATGTGGCAGGCCAGGCAACCGTTCGCCAGCTGGGCGTGGCGCTGTTCAGCCACGATCTGCTCAGCGTTGAAGTGGCGGGCGTGATTTTGACGCTGGCGATGGTCGGCGCGATTGCCATCGCCCGCCGCCGCGTTCCCGCCGACAGCACGGCGGGGTCCACCCTCCCTGACGAAACGACTCTCGGCCCGGCCACCCCTGGTGACGACAACCCGCACTCGATTCCCGTCTACGGCACGGAGAATCCGCGGCAGAAGGCGTATCCCGAGGCGTGAGCCCTGCCGCAATGCCGGGTCTGCGCTGACACATTGCGTCGGACGCAAGTCTGGCCACAATCGGCACTCGGACATCAGCAATGAATGAACTGATTCTCCAACATTATCTGGCCGTCGGCGGGCTGCTGTTCGTCATCGGCCTGATCGGGTTTATGACCCGGCGGAACCTGATTGTCATGTTCCTGTGTACGGAACTGATGTTCCAGGGATGCGCGATCAACCTGATCGCCTTCGGGGCCTATCACGGCAACCTGGGCGGGCAGGTCTTCACCATCATGGTCCTGGTGATCGCCGCCGCCGAGGCGAGCCTGGCCCTGGGCCTGGTCGTGCTGCTGTACCGCCACAAGAACACGCTGGATGCCAACGCGTGGCGGGAACTCAAAGGGTAGACAAGCGGCCAGTTGCCGATGGCCGGTGGCCGCGACGGTCGCTGGCTTCAGGCAACTGGCAACCGGCAACTGGCAACTATCATGGAATCGTTCCTGATCGACTATTCGATCCTGATCCCACTCCTGCCGCTGGTGGGAGCGCTCATTTCCGGGCTGCTCATGACCGGGCGGCGCAACCCGCTGGCGCACTGGCCGATCTGGCTGGGCGTCGGCTACGCCGCCATCCACAGCATCCTCCTGCTGTTCGGCATGATCGCCGAGGCCGGCCGCGCCCATGGCGCGCCAGTGGGCATGCCCAGCAGCTTCTGGACCTGGATCGAGGCCGGCAGCTTCAACGTCCAGTGGGGCTACTGGTTTGACCCGCTGACGGCAGTCATGCTCTGCGTGGTCTGCGGCATCGGCTTTCTGATCACCCTCTTTGCCGCCGGCTATATGAAGGGCGAAGGGGGCTATTTCCGCTTTTTTGCTTACCTGGGGCTGTTCATCTTCGCCATGACCAACCTGGTCATGGGCGAGAACCTGATCATGCTTTACCTGGGGTGGGAAGGCGTCGGCCTCTGCTCCTACCTGCTGATCGGCTACTACTACGAGAAACCCGCGGCCCGCGAGGCCGCCAAAAAGGCGTTCCTGGTCAATCGCGTGGGCGATGTCGGCTTCGCGCTGGGCATCATGCTCTGCTTCTATGCCTTCGGCACCACCAGCTACTTCGGGACCGGGATCGGCGGCGGCGATGGCCTGCTGGAAAAGGCCGCCGCGGTCAGCGATCCCAACTCCCTGCAGGCTCAGGCTTTGGTGTGGATCCCCTTCCTGCTGATGCTGGGGGCCTTTGGCAAGAGTGCGCAATTCCCGCTGTATGTCTGGCTGCCTGATGCGATGGAAGGCCCGACCCCGGTGTCGGCCCTGATCCACGCTGCCACCATGGTCACCGCCGGCGTCTACATGATCGCCCGCTGCGGGACCCTGTTCGTCACCAACGAAGCGGCCATGTGGACCGTCGCCATCGTCGGCGCCTTCACCGCGATTTTTGCCGCCACCATCGCACTGCGACAGTTTGACCTGAAAAAGGTCTTCGCCTACTCCACCGTCAGCCAACTCGGGTTCATGTTCGTCGGCGTGGGCGTGTTTGCCCCGGTGGCCGGCGTGTTTCACCTGGTGACGCACGCCTTTTTCAAGGCCCTGCTGTTCCTCAGCTCCGGCGTCGTGATGCACGCGATGCTGGGCCACCTGGACATGCGCAAGATGTCGGGTCTGAAGACGGTGCTGCCCAAGACCCGCTGGCTGATGCTCATCGGCTGCCTGGCGCTGGCCGGCTTCCCGCTGCTGAGCGGCTTTTTCTCGAAGGACGAGATCGTCGCCGCCGCCTGGCACCGCAGCGTGATCCTGGGCGTGGTGATGCTCTTCACCGCCTTCCTGACCGCCTACTACACCTTCCGGCTCTACTTCCGCGTGTTTGAAGGCCCCACCGTGGTTCCGTCCGAGCCGGCCGAGGACCACCACGCGGCCCATGATGCCGCCCACGAATCGGGCGCGGATCATGAGCAGGTGGATGCCGAAGCCGCCCACGCCGCCGAGCACCATCACAACCACGAGCCGGCGATCATGATCGTCCCGCTCATCGTGTTGGCGATCGGTGCCCTGCTGGCCGGTTATCTCAACTTCCCCAAGCATGCCCTGGGCCATTTCCTCGGCCAGAGCCCCTCGTTCGCGCTCAGCTTTGAGGATGCCGCCCAGCACTACAACCCGCTGGCAACCGATGATGCCCACAAGGTGAATCCGGTGCCCTTCGGGCAGATCGAGGAAGAAGGTTACCGCGCGGCCGCCGTGGTCGAGGCCGAGCACGCCTCGCACTACATCTTCATGGCCGTCAGCGCCCTGATCGCGCTGGCAGGCATCGGGCTGGCGTATCTGCTGCACCTGAAGGACCGCGCCAGGGGCGAGGCTCTGCCGCAGAAGGCTCCCTGGGCCGCCCGGCTGCTGGAAGCCAAGTACTGGGTGGATGAGATTTACCAGGCATGGGTCGTGGAGCCGCTGCGTGCCCTGGGCAACGCCTTTTTCGCGATTGACCGTTTCCTGGTGGATGGCATCGTCTGGATGATCGGGTTTATCCCCCAGCTCGGCGGATTTGCCCTCAAGTATGCCACCCAGCGCGGCTACCTGCAGGGTTACGCCCTGACGATGCTGCTGTGCATCGCGGTGATCCTGTTGTTCGTGTTTGGAATCCTCTGATTTGCGATTGCCGATTTGCGGCCTGCGATTGAAAAACGGATGTCCGCGGCTCAATCACAAACTGCAAGTGGCACATCCAGAATCGACTTATGGAATACCTGCTCGTCCTGCTCATCGTCCTCCCTCTGCTCGGCGCGGCCGTTGGGGCGTTTCTCAGTGGTGGCGCGGCCCGGTCGTGGGCCCTGATCGTCAGTTGCGCCACGCTCGCCGCCGGCGTCGCCCTGGCGCTGGGCTTCAACTTCAGCGCCGGTGACGATGTCTTCGCCTATGGGCAGAACGGCGCAACCCTCTTCGCCCTGCCGGACATCGGCTTCAGCTTCGCGCTGGGGATCGATTCCATTTCCCTGTGGCTGACGCTCCTGACCACCGGCCTGACACCGCTGGCCGTCTGGTTCAGCTTTGGCTCGATCACCGAGCGCGAGAAGGAATACTACGCCTGGATGCTGGTGCTGCTGGCCGCCATGGTGGGTGTGTTCCTCGCCCGCGACCTGCTGCTGTTCTATATCTTCTTCGAGCTGACCCTGGTCCCGATGTTCTTCATCATCGGCATCTGGGGCGGACCGCAGCGCCGCTACGCCGCGGCCAAGTTCTTCCTGTTCACCTTCGCCGGCTCGGTCTTCACGCTGGCGGGCGTGATTTACCTGGGCATCGCGGCCGATTCGTTCGCCTTCGCGGATGTCTTCGCCTACTGCCAGAACTCGGCCACCGCTCCTGAGCGTTTCCTGCTGCTGCTGGCGTTCCTGGGCGGCTTTGCGGTGAAGGTGCCGCTGTTCCCGGTGCACACGTGGCTGCCGCTGGCCCACACCGAGGCCCCCACCGCCGGCTCGGTCATTCTGGCGGGTGTCCTGCTTAAACTGGGCACCTACGGGCTGCTGAAGATCGCCCTGCCGGTCGGCATCCTCGGCCTGGCCCACTCAACCGAGGTTGTCGGGCAGTTCCTCTACTGGCAGATCACCATGCCCGGCTTCATCAAGTTCCTGGGCATCCTCTGCATCATTGGCATCATCTACGGCGCCCTGGTCGCGTGGGTGCAGCAGGATATCAAGAAGCTGGTGGCCTACTCATCGGTCTCCCACCTGGGCTTCTGCGTGCTGGGGCTGCTGGCGCTCAACGAGATCGGCCTGCAGGGCTCGGTGCTCTACATGATCAACCACGGCATCAGCACCGGCGCGATGTTCCTGGTGATCGGCATGGTCTATGACCGCTACCACACGCGCGACATCAACGAGCTGTCCGGCCTGGCCCGCCGCATGCCGATCCTGGCCTTCTTCTGGATCGTCTTCACCATGAGCAGCATCGGGCTGCCGGGCACCAACGGCTTTATCAGCGAGTTCCTCTCGATCATGGGCGCGTTCACCAGCGACACGCTGGGCATCACCTTTGGCGTGCTGGCGGCTATCGGCATCCTGCTGGGCGCGATCTACATGCTGCACCTGGCGGCCCGCATCATCTGGGGGCCGCTCAAGACCCCGCACGCAGAAGCGGACAGTGCCCACGCCACGCCCGGCGATCTCAACGGCCGCGAGATTGCCATCCTGGTGCCGCTGGCCATCGTCGTCTTCCTCATTGGCCTGTATCCCAAGCCGATGATGGACTCGATGAAGGGCCCGTTGCAGCAGTTGGCCAGTGCCGCACAGGAAGCGCCCACTGCCGATCTTCCCTTGGCGAATGAGGAAGTCGTCAGCGCGGCTCCCATTCGGCAAGCGGCAATCGACAATCGCCCATAACATCAATCGCAAATTGCCAATCCCATGACTGACCTGCTTTCCCTCATCCTCCCCGAGATCCTCCTGGCCGCCGCGGCTCTCGTGCTGATCCTGATGGGGATCGGCAAGAGCGTCGCTACCCGCAAGGTGGCGCCGGTGGTGGCGCTGGTAGCGCTGATCGCAGCGCTGATGGTTTCAGCCATGCACGCCGGTGAACTGCGCCAGGGGGCGACACTGGCCGACCGCTTCGACGTCGTGCGCCTTTACGAGTTCGGGCAGTACATCAAGCTGCTGACCTGCGCGGTGGGCATCCTGCTGGTGCTGCTGGCCTGGCCGACCAGTGCTGATGGACAGGGCAACCCGGCTATGCGCTTCGGTACCGAGGCCAGCGAGTTCCTCGCCCTGCTGCTGCTGAGCCTCAGCGGCATCCTGCTGACCGCCTCGGCCAACGACATGATCCTGCTGTTCCTGGCCCTGGAGCTGGTCAGCATCCCCACTTACGTGATGGTCTCGATCTCCCGCCCGCTGGCCGTGGCGCAGGAGGCGGGCGTCAAGTATTTCTTCCTGGGGGCGATGGCCGCGGCGATCATGCTGTTTGGCTTCAGCTACCTGTACGGCACCACCGGCACCACCAGCCTGCACCAGATCGCGCAGCAACTGACCCCCGCCGCCGGCCGGCCGGTTCAACTGGAAAGCTGGATGGTGCTGGCGGCGATCACGCTGCTGCTGGGGCTGGCGTTCAAGATCGCCGCGTTCCCGATGCACTTTTACGCCGGCGATGTGTACCAGGGGGCGGCCACCCCGGTGACGGCCTTCCTGTCATTCGTGCCCAAGACCGCCGGCTTCGTCGCCATCATCAAGGTGCTTTACGCCCTCACCGCCGGCACCTGGGCCGGGCCGGTGATGCTGGCCAACCTGCTGTGGGTGCTGGCGGTGCTGAGCATGACCCTCGGCAACATGCTGGGTCTGCTGCAGTACAACGTCAAACGCGTGCTGGCCTACAGCTCGATCGCCCACAGCGGCTACATGCTGGCCGGCCTGACCGCCCTGCTCTACGCCGCCCACTCGTTGAAGCTTCCCCCCGGCGAGGTCGGGGTGATCCAGAACAATGCCCTGCGCGGGGTGCTGTTCTACCTGGCGGCCTACGGCATCACCAACGCCGCCGCCTTCGGGGTGCTGATGCTCCTGCCGGCCCGCGAACTGGCCGATGGGGAGCGCCAGGGCACCAGTGCGGAAACCTTCGAAGACCTTGCCGGCACTGGCCGCAAGCACCCGGCCCTGGGGCTGGCGATGGCGGTGGCCTGCTTCAGCCTCACCGGCCTGCCGTTGACCATCGGCTTTTTCGGCAAGCTGTACCTGATCTGGCCGGCCCTTGAGATCGGCGGCGGCTTCATGATCACGCTGGTCGTTCTGACAGTCATCAATGCTGCCATCTCCGCCGGTTACTACCTGCGGATCGTGGCGACCATGTTCCTGCGGCCCGAGCCCGAGCCGTTCCACCCCGTTACCCGCCCCGCCCCGGCGGCTGCACCGCTGGGCCAGCCGGCCATGCCGATGCCCATCGTGGCGTCGATTGCCCTGTCGGTGGTGGGTACGCTTGCCCTGGGCATGATTCCCCCCATTACCCAGGGCCTCAGCGCCAGTGCGGATCGCGCCGCGCTGATCGAAGGGCGTGCCACGACCACACCGGTGCTTCGTATCGATGTCGGCCGGTAACGCCTTGATCCGGCCACGCCCTGGCCAGCCACACACCATGCCAGCCCTGCAAACCCCGCACACCGTGCGGGGTTTTTGCTTTGCCCTGGATGGGCAACGGGCAACAGGCATCATCCTGGGGCACGGATCAGACACCGCATGGGCAGCGCTTCATCTGATCTGCAAACGGGCAGATTGGCCGAAGCGGCACCCCATTTGCCGCCGGGCGATGGGCGCTTCCTTTTCTTTCGCCCGTATGCCGTTACAGTTTCCGCCCATCAGGAAGGAGGCACAGGCGTGGTTGAACCATTTTTTCTCGCCGCCGCCGAGGCGGTCGGGCCGGGGTTGACGAGTCTTTTCTCGGTTGAGGCGATCGTGGCGCTGCTGACGCTGACAGCGCTGGAGATCGTGCTGGGGATCGACAACATCGTGTTTATCTCGATCCTGGCCGGGAAGCTGCCGCCGGAGCAGGCGCCCAAGGCACGGCAACTGGGCCTGGGGCTGGCGATGGGCATCCGCATCCTGCTGCTGCTGTCGATCACCTGGATCATGCGGCTGACGGCGGACCTGTTCTACATCCCGGCCCCCTGGATAGATGGCGACTGGATGGGCCTCAGCGGGCGTGATCTGATCCTGCTGGTGGGCGGGCTGTTCCTGGTGGGCAAGAGCACCTATGAGATTCACGACAAGCTCGAAGGCGATGATCACGCCGCCGGGCCGGCCAAGTCGCGCTCCTTTGCCGCGACCATCGCGCAGATCCTGGCGCTGGATGTCGTCTTCTCGCTGGACAGCGTCATCACGGCTGTGGGCATGGTGAAGACCCATCCCGAGCACATGTGGGTGGGCCTGACGGTAATGATCGCGGCGGTGGTGATTGCGGTGGGGGTGATGCTGCTGGCGGCGGGGGCGGTCTCGAACTTCATCGACCGGCACCCGACGATGAAGATCCTCGCGCTTTCATTCCTGCTGCTGATCGGCGTGATGCTGATCGTAGAGGGGTTTGAGGGGCACATCCCCAAGGGCTACATCTACTTCGCGATGGCCTTCAGCCTGGGCGTGGAGATGATGAACATCCGCCTGCGCAAGGTGAGCAGCAAACCGGTGACGCTGCATCAGAGCTATGTCCCCGAGGCCGGCGATGCCTACGCCGCCGCCACCGCCGTGCCGCCCAGGAAATCATGATGCGTGCCTGAAGCCAGCAGAAGGTGCATGCCCGCAATGGCGGCGTGCAACCGATGGGGCATCCCTCAGGAGAGCATGAAGCAGCGCACAGGTGATCGGAACGGCGTGGCGCTACCGGGCCACGGCTTGATCGGGATGAGACAATCCCCGCGATTGCCCCGAAGGCGCTTTACCGCGCCTTCGGGGCAACCTGCAGGGAGGGGATTAGCCGAAGAGGGGATCAGTACCGATCGCGGCCGCCGCCACGGCCGCCGCGGTCGCCCCCACGGCCCCCACCGCCGTAACCACCACGGCCACCGCCCCCACCCCCGCCATAGCCGCCACGGTCTTCGCGTGGCTTGGCTTCATTGACGGTAAGAGGCCGGCCACCGTGCTGCTGGCCGTTGAGGGCGGCGATGGCGGCTTGGGCTTCATCTTCGCTGCCCATTTCGACGAAACCGAATCCCTTGCTCCTGCCTGTCTCGCGGTCGTTGATGACCTGGGCACTGGTGACGGTGCCGAACTGGCCGAACAACTGCTGCAGCTCCGAACTGCTGACGTTATAGGGCAGGTTGCCCACGTACAGCTTGAGACCCATACTGACGCTCCGACTGGATACTTCGGCCCATTTCTTCGAGGGGCGCTTTCCGGGCCGATTTCGAAAGGGTTGACGTGCCAACCGACGCGTGCGATGCGTGCTTCCGGGCAGGATTCAAGGTTCGTTCAGGACTGTCCCGTGGCGCGATCCTCATGGTCGCCACCTCAGGCGCAGATCATACCCCCGCCGGTTCAATTCACGCCAGAGAAATCTTGCCAAGCCGGCGGGCGATGGGATCGCGCCTTCCCTGGCCGCTTCTTCCTGCATTTGCGGCAGATCGGCGTTAAACTACGCGTTATGTCCGACCTTTCACCGCCAAGTCGGCTTCGTCGCGGATCCTTCGCGGCGCAGATGCGTGCCCTGGGCGAGGGAGACCTGCCGCCGTGGGTGATGGCCCGGGATGTGATTTACCGGCACGTCCGCACGATCAAGCATGACTTTTTCGCCGCCACCGGGCTGTACCAGGCGGAAGATGGGTCCAGGGCGATCGTGAAGATCAATCGTCGTACGGATTTCCTGGGCCTGCCGCTGGAGTGGGCCGGGCGCTGGCTGTGCAACCGCGAGGTGCGCTGCTACCACGCACTGGCCGACCTGCCCCACGTGCCAGCGCTGCTGGGGCTGGTGGGGACGACCGGCTTCATCCATGATTACATTGAAGGCCGTCCCCTGGCCAAGGGGATGGCCGTGCCGGACACCTTTTTCGATGAGCTGGAGCAGTTGCTCAAGACGCTGCACGAGCGCGGCATCGCCTATGGCGATACCAACAAGCCGGAGAATATCCTCCTGGGCGATGATGGCCGGCCGTACCTGATCGATTTCCAGATCAATTTCGCGCTGCATGACTTTGGCCGTAACCCGATTGCCCGCATCATCTTGAATCGCGTGCATGCGGCCGATCTCTACCATCTGTACAAGCACAAGAAGCGTTTGCGGCCGGATCAGCTCAGGCCGGAAGAGGCTCGGATCGTCCAGCACCGCGGGATCCTGATCCGCCTGCACCGGTTTTTGACCAGGCCCTATTTCCTGCTGCGCCGGCGGACGATGAAGCGGCTGGCCAAGAGCGGCCACATCGCCGCGGCCGGGAGTAACTGATGCATCCGTTTGTCAAACACCTGCTGCTGGCCTGTATCGCCGCCCTGCTGCTGACGGCCGGGGCCATCATGCTCACCCGCCCTGCTGGGTCGAAGGCGGATGCCCCAATCGCCGCCCGTTCGTCCGGGCCCCGCCCGCCGCGCCCGCCGCTGTCACCCGAGCCCCCTCCGCTGGTCGGTACCGATCGATCGGTCCCGACCGAACAACTGTTTGATCAGGTGGAGTCCATCCTTGAAGTCAGCGGAGTACGGGCCGAAGACGTGCTGAGCATCCACCTGCCACGGCGGGATATGCTCATCTTCCTCGATGGCAATGAAATTCCCCCCGCCGCGGGCGTGCGGCATGAGCTGCTGTTCTATCGCTGCCCCTGCGGCACCCTGCTGTCGCACGGGCAGTTTGTCCTGCTGGATTATGAAATCAACGATGTCATCGACGCCCTGCGCCAGGATCCGGAGGTGAAAATCGCCGGCAGCGCCCCGTTCCTGCTCGCCAGTGAGCCATCTTTGACCATCCTCCGCTACCAGGCCGAAGGCGATCCCGCTCACCTGGCAAGGATTCTCAAAGGGGCCTTGCGCTGGGTGGGCGAGGCACGGCTCAGCAGCGGGGAGTGATCGCGCCGTACAGAGATGATCGAGCCACGCAGATGATCGCACGGCTCGATCGGCGCAGAAATGGCCGAGGCCGACACATTGGCCGATCGCGGCCCGCACGAGGCGCGGCAGGATCGTGACAATTCCCTTCCCGCGGCCTCATCCATGCGCCGTTATGGGAGGTGACCCTGCGGGCTTTCTAATTGACGCTCGGGTGGCACGGTCTTTACTGTTTAGCAGGCCCTCATGTTGAACCTGCTTGATGGTATCGTGGAATCGCTGGAGCCTCGCCGCTTGCTCAGCGCCAGCCTGCGTACGGTGGCGCCGGCAGCGCTGCCAAACGATCCGGGCTTCACCCAGGCCTCGCTCTACGGCCTGAATCGCATCGGCGCAGACCGCGCCTGGGCCACCACCACCGGCCACACGGCCATCATCGTCGCCAGCATCGACTCAGGGGTCGATTTCGCCCACCCGGATCTCTATCTCAATATCTGGATCAACCAGGGTGAAATCCCCGCCACGCTCCGCAACAGCGTGATCGAATCGCCGCTGGATGGGGACAACATCATCACCTTCCGCGACCTCAACGCCCGCAATGCCCAGGGACAACTGATCAACGGCCAGTTCGTCTCGGACCTCAACGGCAACGGCTACATTGATGGCGAGGACCTGATCTTCGATCGCCGCTGGGCGGATGGTGTAGACACCGATGGCAACGGCTATATCGATGACCTGATCGGCTGGGACTTCGCCAACAACGACAATGATCCCTACGACTACAACGGCCACGGCACCCACACCGCCGGGATCATTGGCGCTGTCGGCAACAACGCCCTGGGGGTGGTCGGCGTGAACTGGAATGTCCAGATCATGCCGATCAAGATTTTCTCGGACAACGATGTCTCAGCGCCCGATCCGGCGATCGCGGCGGGCATCTACTATGCCGTCAACATGGGGGCGCGCATCAGCAACAACAGCTATGGCGGCGCATTCGGCTACACCGGGGATGTGCTCTACAACGCCATCGACTACGCCCGCCAGCGCGATCACCTGTTCATCGCCGCCGCCGGCAACAATGGCCTGAACAACGATACCGCGCCGATGCGCTCCTACCCCGCCAGCTACGACCTGGGCAATATCATCTCAGTGGCCGCCAGTGACCAGTTCGACCGGCTGGCTTACTTTTCCAACTACGGCTGGCGCTCCGTGGACATCGCCGCGCCGGGCGTGGGCATCCTCAGCACCATCAACCAGAACGGCTACGGCCGCTACAGCGGCACCAGCATGGCTGCCCCGCACGTGGCCGGAGCGGCAGCCCTCATGCTCAGCCTCAAGCCCAACCTGGCGGCGTGGCAGCTTCGCTATGCCCTGATGCTCTCAGCGCAGGAAACCCCCTCGCTGCGGTACACCGTCTTCAGCCGCGGCCGGCTGAACGTGGCCGGTGCGGTTGAGATCGCTCAGGGCTTTCGCCCGGCCGGCTTCGCCAACAGCCCGCAGGTCAAGGCTCTGGGCCAGACCTGGGGCAGCCGATCCCCCTTCGCCCATGCAGCCCACGCCGCCTCCAGCCCGCTGGTTGTGCTGGAGGCCGATGAGGAGGATCCGCTGCTTCCATCACCGTCCAGACCGCTTGTGTAGCCATCCCGCCCAGCGCACAACCTGCCGCAGGCAACGGCCTGCCGGAAGCCGCCACTGGCGCCGGCCACCCCCCCCTCGATCACTTCCTTTCCCCACTTCGCGGCGAAGGGTTGACGCCCACGGCAGGGAAGGTAGCGTATCGGCGTCCCAACTGCGGCGGCCATTGACGTGATTAGAACATCGGCCTCCCCTCCCAAGCGGGCGGCTTCATTCCAGCGTAAGGCCTCATCCGGCGGTTCCTCGCCGACAACGGACGCGTTGTCCAACGCGCAGCTGTTCCGGTGGATGCTGCGTTTCCTGCACCCGGTCAAGGGGCTGGCGCTGGTGGCCTGCGGACTGCTGATGGCGTTTGTGGCCGTCGAGGTGCTGCTGGTCAACCAGGTGGGACGGGCGATCAACGAGATCGAGCACGTTCACATTAACGAGATCGCCGCCGAGCAGGGCTTCTGGCACTGGCTGACCCACCCCACCCCCGATTTACGCGCACTGCGCAATACCAACCTGATACTGCTGGGCCTGGTGGTCGTGATGGGGCTGCTGCGCTACCTCCGCGCCATCACGGAGATGCGCCTCAGCATGACCATGGTCTTCTACCTGCGCGAGGCCGTCTATGACAAGCTCCAGCATGTCGGCTTCCGCTTCCACGACAAGATCTCGACCGGGCAGCTCATCAACCGCTCGCTGACCGACTTGCAGCATGTGCGCAGCTTCACCCAGTCGGCGGTGCTGACCACGCTGGAAATCATGCTGACCGTCGGCGGTTACATCATCCTGCTGCTGACCAAGCACTGGTGGGTGGCGGTGCTGGCCCTGGCCCCCCTGCCGGTCTGGACGTTCTATATCCTGCGCTTCGGCAAGAAGGTGCAGCCGGTGCAGCGCTCGGTGATGGAGGCCGAGGACCGCAACGTCAGCATCATCACCGAGAACATCGCAGGGGTGCACGTGGTCAAGGCGTTCGCCACGCATGACCTGGAGATCCGCAAGTACAACCGCAACGCCGATCTGTTCATGGGCCGGGTGCTGCGGCGCATCCGCATGTTCGCCAACTTCACCCCGGTGATCCGCGCCATCTCCAGCGCTTCGCACCTGACGCTCTTCCTGGCGGTGGGCATCCTCGTCATCCGCGGGCAACTGGCCCCGGGTGACTTCCTGGTGCTGGCAGCGGCCATGGGGAGCATCCTGGCCAAGCTCCAGCAGGTGGCGACCATCAACGAACAGTACCAGTCGGCCATCGTCTCAGCGCGCCGGCTGCACGAGGTGCTGCACGCCCCGCCCAGCGTCAACGAAAGCCCGAATGCCATCGACCTGCCCGAGGGCGGCGGTGCGGTGCGCTTTGAGCATGTCACCTTCGGCTACGACCCGGCCAAGCCGGTGCTCAAGGATGTCAGCTTCTCGGTGGCTCCCGGTTCCACCGTCGCCATCGTCGGCCCCACCGGCGCCGGCAAGAGCACCCTGGTAAGCCTGATCTCCCGCTTCTACGACCCGCAGGAAGGGCGCATCCTGATCGATGGCGTGGACCTGCGTGACCTGAAGCTTTCCAGCCTGCGCACGCAGGTGGCGTATGTCTTCCAGGAGACCTACCTGTTCAGCGACACCGTGGCCAACAACATCAGCTACGGACGGCCGCACATCAAAGGCGGTGAGGTCGAGGCCGCGGCCCGGCTGGCGCAGGCGCACGACTTCATCATGGAACTTCCCAAGGGGTACGACACCATGCTGGGCGAGCGCGGGGCCAGCCTCTCGGGCGGGCAGCGCCAGCGCCTGGCGATCGCGCGGGCCATCCTGTTCAATCCGCGCATTCTCGTGCTGGACGATGCCACCGCCGCGGTCGATCCAGAAACCGATGACCTGATCCGCCGGGGCATGCGCTTTGTCATGAAGGACCGCACCACCTTCATCATCGCCCACCGCATCAGCACGGTGAAGACGGCCGACCTGGTACTGGTCCTCGAGGATGGACGCATCACCCAGATGGGCACGCACAAGGAACTGCTGGCCCAGTCGGGCCATTATCGCGATATCGCCGCCGTGCAGTTGCATGGCGCGGTGCCGGGCGCCGATGCCCCTTCGCACATGGACCGCATGACCCGCGGCCCGGATATACACCCGCTGCCGCAGGAGGACGCGGTGGCAAACGGAGATGTGTAGGACAATCACCGACTGGAAATCACCATGCCACGGCCGCTGACCGCCATCCTCAAGCGCAAGCCTCGTCCTGCCGCGACCGATCCGGGCGCTTCGGGCGCCCACGGGGGCGAGGAGGATGTGCGCTATCGGCCGATCGAGTGGCCGATGATCCGCCGGCTGATGGCGCAGCTCAAGCCCTATCGCTGGTATTACGTCGGCGGCATCCTCATCGGCACGACCTGGATCGTGCTGGACATGCTCTGGCCGCAGTTCGTCCGCAACCTGATCAATTTTGTCACCGCTTTTCGCGATGGCTCACTGGGCAGCCCGGCGACCGACACCTGGCTGTTGCGGGCCACCGCGGCCATGGCCGGCTGGTTCGGCTATGATGCCCCCGGCAGCGAAACCGCCTCCGCCATTGCGGTCATCATCGCCATCATCTGCCTGATGGCCCTGGCCACCGCCGGCTCAATCATTGCCCAGCGCTTCACGCTGCTGATCATGACCTGGGCCGGTGAGAACGTGCAGTTCGACATCCGCAAGAAGGTGTTCAATCACCTTCAGCGGCTGTCGATGAGCTACTACGACAAGACCAAGCTGGGGCGGATCATCAGCCGCTGCACCAGCGACATCAACAGCCTGCGTGAGATCAACGTCTGGTCGATCTTCCACCTGGTGGCCTGGTCGCTGCAGATCAGCATCGCCGGGTTCATGCTCTGGTGGACCGACTGGCGGCTGTTCCTGAGCGTGGCATGGCTGGCCCCGGTGATCTACTTCACCAATGAAGCCTTCCGCCGCCGGGTGGGACAGGCCTGGCAGGTGGTGCGCGAGGGCTTTACCCGTGTCAGCACGAACCTGGCCGAGAACATCACCGGCGTGCGCGTGGTGACGGCCTTCAACCGACAGGAACCCAACCTGGGCACGTTCAACGAACTGCAGGTCATCAACACCGAGAACAACATGTCCGCCGCCCGCATCAACGGCGGCTACAACGTGCTGCTGCTGTGGTCCAGCTATGCCGGCAAGGTGATCATCCTCATCGTCGGCGCCTACCTGATCGCCACCCGCCCCGCCGACAGCGCTGGGGGCATCAGCGTGGGGGCGGTGGTGCAGGCGTTCCTCTACTGGGACTGGTTCATGAACCCGATCATCGCCTTCGGGAACTTCTCCAACCAGCTCATGATGGCGATGGCCGGCGCGGAGCGCGTCTTTGCGCTGCTGGACACCGAGCCGGAAGTGCAGGACCTGCCCGATGCCAAGCCCCTGGGCCGCATCGAGGGCCGGGTGCGCTTCGAGCATGTGACCTTTGGCTACAACCCCGACCGTCCCGTGCTGCACGATATCGACTTCGAAGCGCTGCCGGGGCAGACGGTGGCGCTGGTGGGCCACACCGGCTCGGGCAAGAGTAGCATCATCTCGCTGATCGCCCGCTTCTACCAGCCACAGAAGGGACGCATTCTGGTTGATGGCCACGACATCCGCTACGTGCAGGGCGCGAGCCTCAACCGGCAGACCGGCCTGGTGTTGCAGGTCAACTACCTGTTTACCGGCACCGTGATGGAGAACATCCGCTACGGCAAGGCCGATGCCACCGCGGAGGATGTCATCCGCGCAGCGCGCGAGCTGGGTACTTACGATGCGATCATGTCGCTGCAGAACGGCTTCCAGACCGAGGTGGGCGAGCGCGGCGCGAGCATGAGCCTCGGTCAGCGCCAGTTGATCTGCTTCACCCGCGCCTACCTGGCCGACCCGCGCATCTTCATGCTGGATGAGGCCACCAGCAGCGTGGATACCGCGACCGAACTGCTCATCCAGCGCTCGCTGGAGCGCCTGCTGCAGGGCCGTACCACCTTCATCGTCGCCCACCGCCTCAGCACGATCATGCGGGCTGACCAGATTCTGGTGATCGACCACGGCCGCCTGATCGAGCGCGGCACCCACGATGAGCTGGTCGCCCTGGGAGGCAAGTACGCCAGCCTGTACGAGCAGTTCATCCGCCAGACGGGATAGACGGGCCGCAGCCCCGCCCCCCGGCTCGCCGCAGACCAGGGCATGTCATCCAGCTCAAAAAAAGCTCAGCGCCCCGCTTGCGCCGGCTGCGGGAGGCAGGCTGGGGCACGGATGGAACGATGCTGCGCGCACTGGTTGAGGTGAAGGTCTGCGCCTGGCCGCACGTGGCTTACTCGCGGATCGGCCCGGCGATCAGGGCGTGAACCGAGCGGGGGGCGGTGAGGATCAGGTTGCCGCGGAATACCGTTGCCTTGGCCCGGCCGCCGTTTTCTTCCCAGATATCGGCCGGGGTGAGGTTCTTGATCATGGTGATCACTTCCTCGCCGCGTGCCTTGGGCGAATCTTCCTCATCCTCGTCCTGCCGCCGATCCCGCCGACCATACAGGCCGCCGTCGCGGCCGCTGTCCGACCCGCCGAGCAGCCCGCCGCTGCCGGTCCCGGTCATGCCGCGCCCCGTGCGCGTGCCACCGGGCTGGGTAAGGATGTTGCGATCAACCCGATCCACCCGGCTGGGGCGGATGAGCAAATCCTGCACAGGATAGACGCGGGTGAACAGTTCCTCATCCGCCTTGGCGCGCGAGGTGATCACCAGCACGTTGCCGCTGATGTGGTAGGCCAGTTCCTCGCCCCGGCCGGTTTCCTGGAACATGAACCGCAGCAACTGTGGCACGCGCACCCAACGCAAATTCAGGTCGATCGGGGTATCCGGCGATACCCCGGCCTCGTTCAGCGCCCCCCAATCCACGTGCATGTTCGTGCCCAGTACCTCGGCCAGCCAGTTGAAAGCTTCGCGCAGCGGTGTTGCCTCGAAGCGCACCTCCGAGATCTGTGCGGACATCGCCTGCTGCGGCGAGAGGGCATAGTCGGGCGACGTTCTGCGCAAGCCGGCGGTATCCGGCCGGCGGCCAGACCGGGCCGTTGCCTGGCGCTCGGGTCGGGCCGAAGACCGGGTGCGGACGGCAGAACGCTCCGCCGGGCGGGCAGAGTCATCGCGGGCAGGTTTATCGACGGCAGGATTGGACGAACGGGCGGGAGGATCCCCCTCTGCGGGCCGGTCGGCCCCCATCACCGGCACGGCCAGGCTCAGACAACAGGCGCTTATCAGTAACCAGCGCATCGCGGCCTTCTCCGCGCTAGGAAGCGTCCTCCTGCTTGGGCGGCAGCTTCTTGGGTTCATCATCGAGGGGCATGTCCTCGATGTCGCGCATCCCCTTTTTGAACTCGACAATCGTCTTGCCGATGCTGCGCCCCACCTCCGGGAGCCGGCGGCCCCAAATCAACAGCCCCAGCCCAGCGAGCATGAGCATCTCGAACGGTCCCGGCCAGGATATCAATGCAAGCATCGCGTCCATGGTGCTAATTGTAGGCACGGCCCGAACTGAAAGAAAGGGAGATCCCGCCGCGGGCGCGAGCGGGGACAGGGAGAGGGCCGCAGAAACTTCATCATTGCTGATTAACTATTCCATTTTACTGAATATTATGATTGCGAACGGCCGCCAGCGAGCGTATTCTTGCGGGGGTAAAGCATCCTGGCGCCCGCCCGACCGATGGGCGATCGGCTCCATGGCCAGCGGGCAACACTTCGACGGCATCGGAGGATTCGCATCATGATCGGGAAATATCTGGCAGTGGGGCTGCTGGCGGCCCTCAGCGGCATGGCTATGGCGGCAGAGAAGTCCGAGGTCTACGAGCAGTTCAACGCCTTCGCCGCCCAGCACTTTGGGGCCAGCCGCGAGCCCCTCATTTATGAGCACTTCGGCTCGGACCTGAAACTGCTCGAGGCGGGGACCTGGCAGCATGTCTCGGAAAATTCCGCCGTGCTGGCCTTCTCCACCAGCCTGCCCGCCACCAGCCACATCGAATACGGCCGTGGCAACGCCTTCGACCAGAAGACCGACCCCACCGACCGGCCCTTCTACCAGCACATCCATCACCTGCGCGGCCTGGAAATCGGCCAGACCTATCACTACCGCTTTGTCGCAGTCGATGAGAAGGGAAGCCGCCACGTTCTGCACGAGGGAAGCTTTGTCACCCGGCCGATCGAGAATGCGATCCATATTCCGGGCGATGTGAAGGGGCCGCCCTACAACCTCACCAAGGGCAATGCCACGTATGTGCTGACCGAGGACATCATCGCCGACTCCACCGCCATCAACATCATGGCGCCCAACATCACCCTCGACCTCAATGGCCACACCGTCACCTATGACAACGATGGCACGGCCCCACTTGGCGAGGAAAAGGGGTTTGGCCACTTCGGCGAGCAGAACCCGCATGGCGTGCGCAGCAGCTACAGCGGACGCGGATCGCGGATCATCAATGGCTTCATCGTCCAGGGCAAGGGCCAGCGCGGCGCAGGATCCCAGCCCATCTTCCGCGCAAGCGAGGTGGCCGGCGTCTCCATCACCTACGGCGGTGAGCAGGTCACCGGGATCACCGGTGTGGAGTACGTCCACCACAACGTCATCACCGATGTGGGCACCCGCATCACCGACCGCCATATGGGCATTGATGCCATCCAGAGCCCCTCGCGGGCCCATCACAACCTCATCAAGCGGGCCCGCCATCGCGGCATGCGCGGCGTCAGTGGCGGCGAGTACACCAACAACGAGGTCTATGTCGATTCCTACGCCACCAACTCCTTCGCCCTCATGCTCTACAAGACGACCAGGGTGACGGTGCGCGACAACCGTTTCTTCGGCACCGGCTATCATGCCCTGGGCGTGGGGACGGTTTCGGCCGGGGTGGGCGATATCACGGTGGAGAACAATCTGATCCACCTCGAGGCGCTGCCCCCGCTGGCCCGCTCGGCAGAGTACGGCCAGCAGTCGGAAGTGGCGTGCGTGCGCGTCACCTGGGGCGGTGAGAACATCACCTATGCCAACAACCTCATGATCGCCAACGCCGAGCCGGGCGGTGAAGCCAGTGCCATCTGGCATTACAGCCAGAACCAGGGGCAGAAAGACGTTGTCTACCGCGACAATACCATCAAGGTCATGCGCAAGGATGACCGCGTCTCCGACAAGCTCGAAGGCGCCATCCGCATCTGCGGCACGGGAGACAACCAGGTGCCGGTGCTGCTTCAGAACAACACCGTCATCTCCAACTTCTGCCATGTTCGCCTGGGTGATGGATACGGTGTTGGCCGCAATGCCCAGTTCGTCGACAACACGTTTATCCGTGTCGGCGATCATCAGCACTACGCCACCATCCGCATCGGCTTCAACAAGAAACCCTCGGACGGCCATGTCTTCAAAGGCACCCGTTTCGAGGGCGGCGCCGGCTTCGACAAGGTGCAGTGGGTCAGCAGTGGCCCGCGCGCCTTCACCGTGATCGATGAAACCGGCAAGGAAACGGTCTACGCCCGCGACTGACCCTCGCGCGGCCGTGGCAAGGCGCTGGCGCCCGCCTGCCTGAATCCCTGCCAGCGCCCGACACCAACCAGCGCGGTGGTGCGTCCATTTGCTCCACCGCGCTGGTTGGCATCCTGCCGCGTAATCGGTTTATCATGCCCCTGTGCCTGCTCCGGTCCTGCTCATCAACGCCGTCGGCCTGACCCCGCGCCTGCTGGCCCACGCCCCGCGCTTGTCGGCGGTGGCGCAGCGGGGCTGGGTGCGGCCGCTGCACGAGGTGACACCCGCCGTCACGTGCTCGGCCCAGGCCACGCTCCTCACCGGCCGGCCCGTACGCGAGCACGGCATCGTCGCCAACGGCTGGCTCTACCGCGACACCCGCGAGGTGCGTTTCTGGCAGCAGTCCAATGCCCTGCTGCAGGCCGAACCGCTGTATGTCACCGCCCGGCGGATCGCGCAGCAGAAAGGGCGATCGTTCCGGTGCGCCAAGCTGTTCTGGTGGTTCAACCAGGGGGCAGCGGTGGATCTGTCGGTCACCCCCAAGCCGTGGTACGGCGTGGATGGCAACAAGATCTTCGGCATCACCGGCACGCCGGACGACCTGCCTGGCCGTCTCGAGCGCGAGCTGGGGCCGTTTCCCTTCCCGACCTTCTGGGGGCCGATGGCCGGTGGCCCCAGCACCCGGTGGATCGCCCGCTGCGCGGCATCGGTCCTGCGCGATGAGCGGCCCGATCTCACGCTCGTCTACCTGCCCCACCTTGACTATGACCCGCAGCGCTTCGGCCCGACCGGCACCTGCATGCCGCAACACGTGCGCGCGCTGGACGAGGCCGCCGCCCCGCTGCTGGATGAGGCCCAGCGCCAGGGAGCGCAGGTCTGGATCGTCAGCGAGTATGGCCACACCGATGCCCGCCGGCCGATCTACCCCAACCGCACCCTGCGCCAGGCCGGCCTGCTGACCGTGCGCGAGGGTCCATTCGGCGAACAACTCGAAACGTTTAACAGCCGCGCGTTTGCCGTGTGCGATCACCAGATCGCCCATGTTTACGTGCGCGAGGCCGAGGATATCCCGCGCGTGCGCGACCTGCTGGCCGAACTGGAAGGCGTTGAACGCATTCTCATCGGCGCGGAGCGCGCTGAGCTGGCCCTCGATCACCCGCGCTCCGGCGAGATCATCCTCCTGCCGGCGCGCGATGCCTGGTTCGCCTATCCCTTCTGGCTGGATGATGCCCGCGCCCCCGACTACGCCCGCACGGTGGCCATCCACCACAAGCCCGGCTTTGATCCCGCCGAGCTGTTCTTCGATCCCGCTCTCAAGGCGCCCAAGCTCCGCGCGGCGATGCGCGTTGTGCAGAAAAAGCTTGGCTTCCGCATGAGGCTGGATGTGATCCCGCTGGATGCCTCGATCGTGCGCGGCACCCACGGCCTGCCCGCCGCCGATCCGCAGGATGCCGCCATCCTCATTGGCCATGGCCCCGCCCCGGCCGGGGATCGTGTGGACATGACCGCCGTCGCCCCCCTCCTGCTGGACGCCCTCGACGCCCGGCCAGCCGATTAAGCCCCGGCATCCCGCCTTTGGTCCATGCCGGCGGCCGGGAATCGGGCAACATGGCGGCCATCTCGGTGTACTATGGGCATCATGTCCGTTTTTGAAGGCCTCAAACCGGAACAGACCATCGAGGAAGCCGGCGGCGACCTGGCGGCCGCGCGCTTTCTCGGCGAAACCTATCACCAGCTCCAGACCGAGCTGGCCAAGGTGATCGTCGGGCAATCCCAGGTGATCGAGGAGATCCTCATCGCCATCTTCGCCCGCGGACACTGCCTGATGCAGGGGGTCCCGGGGCTGGCCAAAACGCTGCTGGTATCGACACTGGCGCAGACGATGGAGCTGAGCTTCCATCGCATCCAGTTCACGCCGGACCTGATGCCCGGCGACATCACCGGCACCGATATCCTCCAGGAAGACCCGGAAACCGGCCGGCGGAAGTTTGAGTTCCAGCCCGGACCGATTTTCGCCAACCTGCTGCTGGCCGATGAGATCAACCGCACGCCCCCCAAGACCCAGGCCGCGCTGCTTCAGGCGATGCAGGAACGGCAGGTGACGGTGGGCGGGCATACCCTGCCGCTGCCCTCACCGTTTTTCGTGCTGGCGACCCAGAACCCCATCGAGCAGGAAGGCACCTATCCCCTGCCCGAAGCGCAGCTTGACCGCTTCATGTTCATGGTGCACGTCAAGTATCCGGCCCGCGAGGAGGAGCTGGAGGTGCTGAAGCGCACCACCGGCGAGGCGGCGGCCGGGGTGTCGCGCGTGCTGACGGCGGAGAAAATCATCGAGCTTCAGCAGATCGTCCGCCGCGTGCCGGTGGGCGATCATGTCTACCACTTTGCCCTGGACATCATCCGTGCCACCCGCCCCGATGAGCCGGGCGCCAGTGATTTCGTGCGCCACTGGCTGAGTTGGGGCGCTGGCCCGCGCGCCGGCCAGTACCTCATTCTCGGCGGCAAGGCCCGCGCCCTGATGCGCGGCCGGATGTACGTCACCATCGAGGACATCGAGGCCGTCGCCCCCCCGGTCCTGCGCCACCGCATCATCCCCAACTTCAACGCCGAAGCCGAAGGCATCAGCGTCGACCAGATCATTGAGAAAATCCTCGCCCTCATCCCCCGCGGCAAGGGCGAGCGCCTGCTGTAGGCGACGAAGCCGATCGGCAGGCGGCACTGCAATCGGTGCGCCCAGCGCAGAGGGCAGCCGTCGTTGGAGGTGGCACAGACGGGCCGCCCATGCCACCACATGATCACAGGATGAACTTGCTCAGATCCTCATCCTCCGCGATGTCGGCGAGTTTTTCCTGGACGTAGGCGGCGTTGATGACGATGCGGGCGG
>CAYNMV010000020.1:65030-66195 GCA_964398315.1 uncultured Tepidisphaeraceae bacterium
GCGATGTCGGCGAGTTTTTCCTGGACGTAGGCGGCGTTGATGACGATGCGGGCGGGGCTGATGTCGGGGGCCTGGAAGCTCAACTCCTCGAAGACGCGCTCGATGATCGTGTAGAGCCGGCGGGCGCCGATGTTCTGGGTGCGGCGGTTGACGCTGTAGGCGAATTCGGCCATCGCATCGATCGCATCGGGGGTAAACTCAACGGTGATCCCCTCGGTGCTGAGCAGGGCCGCCGTCTGCTTGGTGAGGGCGTTTTCCGGCTCTTTGAGGATGCGGACAAAATCCTCCTTGGTCAGGTCCTTCAACTCTACGCGGATGGGGAAGCGGCCCTGCAACTCGGGCATCAGGTCGCTGGGTTTGCTGCTGTGAAATGCCCCGGCGGCGATGAAGAGGATATGGTCGGTCTTCACCGGGCCGTGCTTGGTGATGACGGTGCTGCCCTCGACGATGGGCAGCAGGTCGCGCTGCACCCCCTGACGGCTGACATCGGGGCCGTGCTTTGATTCGGCGGCCGTCACCTTGTCGATTTCATCGAGAAAGACGATGCCCCCTTCTTCTACCCGGCGGATCGCCTCGGCGGTGATCTTGGCGCGGTCAATCAGCTTGTCGGCTTCCTGCTGGAACAGCACCTTGCGGGCATCGGCCACCGTCAGCCGGCGGGTTTCGCGGCGGCTGGGCAGCATCTTCTCGAACATGTTCTGAAACTCGACATCCATCTCCATCCCCGCCTGCCCGAGCACGCCGACCACCGTGCTCTTTTCCTCCACGCGGATCTCGATGGTGCGGTCTTCCAGTTCGCCGGCACGGAGCTGCTCGCGCAGCTTTTCGCGATTGCGCTGGCGGCGCTCCTGGGCCTCCTCATCATCCGCCGCGGTTGTGGGCGTCATGCCGGGCGGCGGCAGGAGGTAGTCAAGCAGGCGCTCTTCCACCTGCTTCTCGGCCGGCTCCTTGACCTGCTCGGTCATCTCGGTGCGCACCAGGGCGATGGCCGAATCCACCAGGTCGCGGATCATGCTCTCCACATCGCGGCCGTGATACCCCACCTCGGTGTACTTGGTGGCTTCGACCTTGATGAACGGCGCGCCGGTGAGACTGGCCAGCCGGCGGGCGATCTCGGTCTTGCCCACCCCGGTCGGGCCGCTCATGATGATGTTCTTGGGCCAGA
>CAYNMV010000021.1:0-62163 GCA_964398315.1 uncultured Tepidisphaeraceae bacterium
AATGCAGGAGAGGGGACTTGAACCCCTACACCTTTCGGTACGGGAACCTAAATCCCGCGCGTCTGCCAATTCCGCCACTCCTGCGCGAGCGGACGCGCATTAGACGCCCTCAATCATACGGTGTCAAACCGCTTCCGGTGCGCGCCAGATGGCCGCAGCGGTCTTGCTGCCCATATGAGGGGGGCACCGAAGGCGCCGGCCGCGCTGGGCGATCGCGGGGCGAGACAGCCGGCCGCCCCGGCGGCGTCCCCGCGGCATCGCCCCGCACGCTGGATTCGACCGATCCGGGGCCACGAATGGGGGGATCGCGCAGCCTGGCCCGTCTTCTCCGCGGCGACGGGGCCGCCGCGGAGAAGACGGGCAGGTGTTTCATTATAGGAATGTGACGGGTGGGGGCGTTACTTGATCGCCGCAGCGCCGGCGGTGGCGACGATATGGTCGTTCTCAACCGTCGAGCCGGAAACCCCGATGGCACCGATGATTGTCCCATCGGCCGTTTTCAGGGGCACACCACCGGGGAAGGTAATCAGGCCCCCATTGGAGTGCTCGATGTTGTACAGCGGGCCGCCCGGTTGCGAGAGCTTGCCGATCTCGCCGGTGGGCATGTCGAAAAAGCGGGCAGTCCTGGCCTTCTTGATCGAGATGTCGATCGACCCCAGCCACGCCCCGTCCATGCGGACAAACGCCTTGAGGTTGCCGCCGGCATCCACGACCGCGATGTCCATCTTGGTGTCGGTTTCGCGGGCCTTCTCAACTGCCGCTGCGATGGCGGCGTGGGCCTGGTCGAGGCTGATATCCTTGGTATTCAGCGGCTGGCCCGCCTGCACCTGCCCGGCTGGTCGCCGGGCCGGTGGCAATGGCTCATCCGCCTGTGCCAGCGCCCATGTGCCCAGCGCCAATCCGGCCACGGCGGTCCATCCGATCGCTTGCTTCAACATGCCGACACTCCTTCCCGGGGAGGCAAATTACTCGTGGACGGCGGGTCCATCCCGCCGCCGGGCGGCATTGTAGGCCCGGCCAGCGCGGTGGCGTCAACGCATCAATTCGCTCAGGGCGATCCGCCGGCCGGTGCGGGCGCTTTCGATGGCGGCGAAGACCATGGCCAGGGAGTGGATATTGTCGTGGCACTCGGTCTGCGGCTTCTGGCCGGTGCGGAGGAAGTTAAGCATCTCGCGCAGTGCACCGTGCATGCCGGTATGTTCAATGGGGGTGATGATGGGATCGAGCGGGGCGGTGGGGCGGATGAAACCTTCATCGCCGGCGACGACCTCGCCGCGGGGAGGCTGGTCCTGGGCGTAAATCAGCGTGCCGCGGTCGCCGATCACGCGCCAGTCACCGTGCCAGCTTGTGGGGCAGCCCTCAGCACACCACGAGCCGCGGTACGCGAAGCGCACGCCGCCGGTCATCTCGAACAGGCAGTTGGCGGCCACATCCCCCTTGTACCACGAGCCGTGCGGGTTGAACTCCTCGGCATACACGCTGATGGCATTCTGGCCGCTGAACATGCGGGCCAGGTCAAAGTGATGGATCGCCATGTCCAGGATCAGCGGGCTGGCCATCTCATCTCGGAAGCCGCCGAAGTGAGCGCCGAGGAAAAAGTCGCAGTTGAGGGTGGTGAGGGTGCCGATGCGCCCGGCGGCCAGTGTCTGGCGAATCGATTCGTGATGGGTTTCCCATCGCCGTGACTGGCTGACCATGTACAACCGGCCGGTCTCCTCGCTGGCGCGGACCATCTGATGGGCCTCCTCCAGGGTGGCGGCCATGGGCTTTTCGCCGATCACGTGCAGTCCGGCGCGCATCGCCTTGCAGGTCACCGAGCAATGGGCGTCGGGGATGGTCAGGTCAAGGACGAAGTCGGCCGGCACCTCCCGCAGCGTGCGGTCCAGATCATCGCTGGCCTGCGTGCCGGTCAGTTCGTGCTTCTCGATCTGCTGCTCGGCCGCCTCCTTGCGCAGATCAACGACGGCTGCGACGTGGAGTGCTTCTTTTTTTATGGGGGGGAACCATGCGTTCGAAATTCCGCCCGCCCCGACTACGATTACCCGCTCCTGTGCCATCGGTCTGTTCCTGAATTGAGGTGGGGCGATCATAGCCGAAGCGGCTTGACCGAGGCCAACGCGGAGGCAGCAACCGACACCGGCGAAGCGTTTGTTTGCCCGATGCCGGTCTCTGCCGGTACAATGGCGACTCCGCTACCTGCGGCGTGTAAGTTGAGGCGGTTCAAGGAGAACGAATGGATCTTGTCTTGCAGGGGCCGATGCTGATCAGCCAGGGGGGGGGCATACTTGCGCAGGCGGTGCCGGTGGGCGATTACGTCAGCTGGTGGAAGGCCCTCATCATCGTGCTGATTCTGCTGCCGTGGGTGCGACTCCTGGCCTGGGCGGACAAGGATTCGCTTTACGCGCACCTGCCGCGGGTGCCGCTCAACGCGGGCATGCTGGGCGGGTTGGTGCTGGCGTTTGCGCTGTTCCTGTTCGTGCCCAACTTCTGGATCGCCCTGGGGGTCGTGCTGTTTTTCCTGGGCGTTGAGATCGGCGTCTACCTGGGGTGGCGCTCGAAGGTGGTGGGGCTGAAGGACCTGAAGACCGATTTCAATGACTGGATCCGCAACCTGGGCCGCAGCAAGAAGGACAAATCCACCCAGGTGGCGGCCGGGCAGGTGCAGATCACCAGCCGCATGGGCCAGGTCATGCCGGTGCCCGACAGCGAGGATCCGATGCGTCCGGCCTACGATGCCGTGCAACTCATCCTCACCGACCCGCTGAAAAAAGGCGCTGAGCGCATCGACTGCGCCCCTGAAAAAGACCTGGCGGTGGTCAAGTATTACGTGGATGGTGTGCAGTACACCTCCGGCTCGATGTCCAAGCACGATGCCGGGCTGGCTATCGGCTACCTCAAGTCGGCCGCCGGGCTGGATTTCAACGAACGGCGCAAGCCGCAGACCGGCCTGGTGCGGGTTGCCATTGATGGGCAGCGCAAGGAACTGACGGTGCAGACGGCCGGCAGCGCGGCCGGCGAGGTCATGCGCCTGCTGGCGGATGTGAAAAAGCAGCACACCCAGAAGATCGACGAGCTGGGCCTCCAGCCCGAGCAGCTCGAAGTGCTGCGCAGTACGATCCAGGAGACCGGCGGCGTGGTGCTGATCAGTGCCCCCAAGGACCAGGGGCTGACGACCATGTTCTACGCCATCCTGCGGGCGCACGATGCGTTCCTGACCCATATCCAGACCATCGAGCGCGAGCCGGACCAGGACCTGGAAGGGATCACGCAGAACACGCTCCCGCCCGGCGCCAACCCGGCTGATGAGATCAAGCAGACCGACTGGATCATCAGCCAGGAGGTGGATGTGCTGGGCATGGCCCGGGTCGAAGCGCCCGAGAGTGCCCGCGCCCTGGCCCGCTATGCCATTGGTGAGACGAGCAAGCGGGTCTATATCGGCATGCGGGCCAACAACACCTTTGAAGCGCTGGCCCAGTGGCGCAAGCTGGTGGGGGATGACACGCTGGCGATGAACAGCCTGCGGCTCATCATCAACGGTCGGGTCCTGCGGCGGCTGTGCAATGCCTGCAAGGTGGCATTCGCCCCCGATCCGGCGATGCTCAAGAAGCTGAATCTCAGCGGCGAGATCCAGCAGTTGTTCCAGGCGCGCACCGAGCCGCTGCGGGATCCAAAGGGCAATCCCCTTAAGTGCGAGTTCTGCCAGGACCTGCGCTTCAAGGGGCGCACCGGCTTCTTCGAACTGCTGGTGGTGGATGACCGCATACGCGAGGTGGTTCTTTCCGGCGGCTCCACCGAGCAGCTCAAGGCGGCGTTCCGCAAGCAGCGCGGCCATTACCTGCAGGAGAGCGCATTGAAGCTGGTCGAAAGCGGCGACACCAGCATCCAGGAGGTATTGCGCGTGCTCAGGCCGGCCGGCAGCGGCTCAGCCGCCCGGGCGGGATAGGCCCGCCGGGCCCCGGCCCAACCGGGGATTCGGCATGGATCCGCGATCGGCAAGCAGAAATCCGCAAGCAGAAAAGCTCCCATGGTCTTCTCCCTCATCATCCTCGTCCTGATCGGCGCGATCGCGTTCTTCCACTACGTCCAGGGGATGTTCAGCGCCACTGTCTCGGCGATCCTGGCGATCCTGGCGTCAGTGCTGGCGGTTTCCTACACCGAGCCGCTGGTGTTGGCGTACTTCACCGGTGGCCGCTATGTGGACTATGCCTACGCGATCGTCCTGATCTCGCTGTTCGCGCTGATCTATCTGGTACTGCGGCTGATTTTCGACAAGGCGATCCCCGGCAATGTGCGCCTGCCGGTCCTGATGGACAAGATCGGCGCCGCCGTGATGGGGGTGGTGGCGGGCCTGTTCGCCACGGGTGTGTTCGCGCTGGCGGCCGAGTCGCTGCCCTTTGCCGAGTCGTTTGGCATGTACTCGCTCTATCCCATCGCGACCGACAGCCGCACCGCCGCCATCGCCGTGCAGGGCAGGGGCCGCCGGCAGGATGCGGCCATCGGTGTTGAGTTGGATGTGGACAGCCTGAACGAAACCGAAAAGCGCAGCAGCACCTGGATTCCTTCGGCGGATCTGCTGCTGGGCCTTACTCAGCATCTCAGCGATGGCGGTTCGCTGGCCGGCAGCCGCGAACTGGCCTCGGTCCACCCTGATCTGCTGGCCAAGTTCTATGGCCAGCGCCTCGGCCAGCAGGTAGGCGACAAGCGCACTGCACTGGCCGATGACATTAAGGTGCAGGGCGTCTTCGCCCCCGAAGCCGGCGCCAAGCTGCGGCAGCACTCCAGCGAACTGGCAGAAGTGCGAAAAGTTGCCTCTCCCGAGCGCACTGCCGGGCCGGGCAAGCGCTTCCTGGTTGTGCGCGTGAGCGTCGGTAACAACGCCTCGGGCGTGGGCGATCTGTTCCGCTTCAGCACCGGCGCCGTGACGCTGGTGGCCGGGGCTGGGCAGGAGCCCAACCGGGAGTGGCGGCAGTATTTCCCCGTGGGCACGCTGTATAACGGAAACCTGCTGTTCGTCAGCAGCCCCAACGACCCGCTGTTCCTCAGCACGCGCGGCGAAAAGAACGAGATCGATTTCGTCTTCGAGGTGGATACCGATGCCGCCCTGGCCCGCGCTGGAGATGGCCCGCCGACGGTGCGCGAAGGGACATTCATCGAAATCAAGCGCCTGGCCCGCCTGGATTTGAGCGGCAAATCAGCCCCGCCGACGATCACTCCCAGTGCCAAGGAAGGCGTCCTGCGCAAGCCCGCCGTGCTGCGGGAGGCCGGCGTGTCCGCCCCGGCGCAACAATCGCAGGAGCAGCAGCCATAGCAGGATGCTGCGGGCGAGCGCTGCCCACCGCTGACAGGTAAAGCAAGGATTCGCCATTCCGGGCGGGCCCGCGGCCGGCGCGCTGCCTGGATGACGATTCCTCCCCCGGGTGTGCCACAGCCCACGGACAATTCCCCCATCAACTGGCAACCGGCCAGCGGCAGGTATAGAATCCCCCATCATGCAGTCCGTCATCAAAGGCAAGGCATACGTCCTCGGCGACAATATCGACACTGACCAGATCATCCCGGCCCAGTACCTGTCGTATAACCCTTCCGATCCGGCCGAGCGGAAGTATTTCGGCATGTACGCCAACAGTGGTGTCCCTGATGCCGAGGCCGGCCTGCCCAAGGGGCACATCCCCTTTGTCCCCAAGGGCGAGTTCCGCAGTGAATACTCGATTATCGTCGGCGGTAAGAACTTCGGCTGCGGCTCCAGCCGCGAACATGCCCCGCTGGCCTTGGCCGAGGCGGGCGTGCAGTGCGTGCTGGCCGAGTTTTATGCCCGAATCTTCTACCGCAACAGCGTCAACGGCGGCTACCTCATCCCCATCGAGACGGTCGAGCGCCTGGTTGAGAAGGTGCAGACCGGCGATGAGCTGGAAGTGCATATCAGCGATGGCTACGTCCTGAACGTCACCCGCAACGAGCGCTACGACATCCAGCCCCTGGGCGATGTCGTCCCGATCATCGAGGCCGGCGGCGTCTTCGCCTACGCCCAGGAACAGGGGATGATGAAGTAAAGACCAGACAGCCAAAGATAAAAGCAGAGGCGCGTGCCCGGCACGCGCCTCTTTTTTGTACGGCTGTTCTTGTCCTGTCGTGTTTTTGCCTTTTCCAGGGTCACTCGCTATTGTGCAATCGTTATCTACAGGAGAAACAGCGAATGGCCGATTACGCGATCCCTGCCGCCCCCAAGGCCCCGAAGCTCAAGAAAAATCAGGTCTACCTGATCGCCAGCGGCGATCTGCGGCTCAGCGCCAATCAGATGTGCTGGCCGGCCCAGGCCGCGATGGAAAAGCAGCTCACCGCGGCGGTCAAGGCGGCCGGGTATGAGCTGGTCCGCGCCCATCCATACAAGCCGGCCGAAAAACACGGCTTCATCGCCAGCCAGAAGGAGGGGATGCAGGTATTTGCCAGCCTCGATCCCACTGCGCCGCTGATCGTGGCCGAGAGCGTCTGGCAGTACACCCACCACGTGCTGGCCGGCCTGACCACGCACCGCGGGCCGATCCTCACCGCCGCCAACTGGTCCGGCACCTGGCCGGGGCTGGTCGGCATGCTGAACCTCAATGGCTCGCTGACCAAGGCGGGCGTCAAGTACTCGACCATCTGGAGTGAGGATTTCACCGACAAGCTGTTCAACAACTACCTGAACACATGGCTCGCCAGGGGGCAGGCCAGGCACCGCATAACCCACCTGACCAGGTTCAGTGCTGCGAAGATCGGCGCCAGGGAGCGCCGACTTGGCGAGGCGCTGGCCGCCCAGCTTCAGCGCGAGAAGGCCATTCTCGGCGTTTTCGATGAAGGGTGCATGGGGATGTTCAACGCCATCATCCCCGATCACCTGCTGCATCCCACCGGCGTCTTCAAGGAGCGCCTCAGCCAGTCGGCCCTTTACTACGAGAGCACCCAGGTCCCTGAGGCCGAGGCCCGGGCCGTGCGCAGCTGGTTCGACCGTCGCGGCATGACCTTCCGCACCGGCCCCAACGAGGAAACCGACCTCACCGACCAGCAGATTCTTCAGCAGTGCAGGATGTACATCGCCGCGCTGCGCATCGCCGATGATTTCGGTTGTGATGCCATTGGCATCCAGTATCAGCAGGGGCTGAAAGACCTGCTGCCGGCCTCGGACCTGGTGGAGGGAACGCTCAACAACACCGATCGCCCGCCGGTCAAGAGCCGTGACGGCCGCCGCGAGCTGTACAAGGGCCGCCCGCTGCCGCACTTCAACGAAGTGGATGAATGCGCTGGACTGGATGCGCTGCTGATCAATCGCATCCATACCGCGATGAACCAGCCGGTTGAAAACACGCTGCATGATCTGCGCTGGGGTGACATCGACCGCAGCGGCACCACCGATGAGTACGTCTGGGTCTTCGAAATCTCCGGCGCAGCGCCGCCCGCCCACTTCATCGGCGGGTGGAAGGGAGCCATCGGCGAGCGCCAGCCGGCGATGTACTTCCGCCTCGGCGGCGCTTCGCTCAAGGGGATCAGCAAGCCGGGCGAGATCGTCTGGAGCCGCATTTTTATTGAGGACGGCCGCCTGAAAATGGACATCGGCCGCGGCGGCGTGGTCGAGCTGCCGATGGAGGAAACCCAGCGCCGCTGGGAGGCCACCACCCCCCAGTGGCCCATCATGCACGCTGTGACTTACGGCGTCAGCCGTGACCAGATGATGGCCCGCCACAAGGCCAATCACATCCAGTGTGTGTATGCCAACAGTGCCGCCGAGGCCGACAAGGCCCTCCTCGCCCGCGCGGCCATGGCGCAGGCCCTGGGAATTGAGGTCTTCATCGCCGGCACCAGGAAGAACGGCGCGGGCTGGGACTGACCGTTGCCGGCCCGCTCACGCTGGCGCGCATCTTGCCTGTGGCCACGTCCGGGTTCCGCTGGTGCCGACAGCCTCATGGACCGATGCAGTGGTAAGACTGCTGGAGTGAAAGGCACGCACAGTGCTGCCTCATCGCTGATCGACCGCGCATTACAGGATATGCCATGAAGAAGAAGTATCTCGTTGCGATTCACCATCCCGATGACTATGACCCGGCGGCCGTGGAGGATGAAACGATGAGGCGGGCGATTGATGCGCTCAACGAGGAGATGGTTTCGGCCGGGGTGCGGGTGTTCGTGGGAGGGCTGCATCGGGCGGCGGAAGCCAAATCGCTGCGGCCCCTGGCCGGCGGCGAGGTCGAAATCAGCGATGGGCCGTATTTGCAGACGTCGGAACACGTGGGCGGGTTCTGGGTGCTGGAGGCGGCCGATTTAGACGAAGCGCTCGCATGGGGCCGCAAGGCGGCAATCGCCTGCCGGGCACCGGTCGAGGTGCGGGCGTTTCACTGACACATCGGCGGAAGCCACGGGTGGGCCTTGGAACCAGATCGCCTTCGCCTGATGGCCAGGCCAGCAGAGATGGATCATTCGGTGCGCCTCCTTCCCGGCCGCTTGCGGGAGATGCGCCAGGGGCTGGTGGATGGGCCGGGCGCTGTACAATGCGAGGGCGGGGGGAATGGATGATGGCGGCGGTGGGGCCATTCGGTGGAGTGTGCATATGAGGATGGGTTGGGTGATAGGGCTGGTTGTGCTGGGGGCCGTCGCGGGGGCGTGCGCGGAGGAAGGGGATGGAGCCAAGCGGGCCGAGGTCATCGCTCTCTTGCGGGATTACCGCAGCGCACCGCCGGGCGATGCCGAGCCGGCGGTCTTGCAGTGGAACTGGACCGAAGAGCAGAAGCAGCGGGCGGCCGCGTTCAGCACCCGGCAGGTGATTGAGGTGGAATCAGGGCGGGCACTGCGGCTGGCCGTGACCGAGCAGATGCCCTGGGAGGGACGCGAGAGCCACCGCGCCCTGACGATCGGGCCGGCGCTGCTCCCGCCGACGGCGGATGCCATTCGCCTGCGCTACCGTGTGAGTGAAGGCGCGGTGGTGCTCTCGTTCGGCGGGCCGACGATTTATTTCGGCCACAGCGACGTGCAGACGCGCCCCGTGACCCTGACCGCCGATGGCACCGATCGCTGGCGCACGCTGGAGGTCCCACTGCACGCGCGGCTCAGGCGCAACTTTCGGCGGGCAGGATTCGCACGGGAAGCGCCGGTGATCTACTACACGCGCTGGATCCAGGAGCCGCTGGGCCTGTATGTGCATCGCGGTTCGGCCGGGGTGATCCTGATCGACCGCATCGAGCTGCTGTGGACCGGGCAGGGCCGGCCCTATCCCACGTTCAGCGAGGAGGAAACGCGCATCGGTGCGCTGATTGCCGATTTCGATGTGCCAGAGGCGATGGAGAGAGTGTTCACGGCCATTCATGCTGTTGCCGATTTCTCCGGCCCGCCCGCGCTGCCCCGTCCGTCCTGGAAGCCGCCCAAGCTGTCGTACCTGGCCGCGCTGGAGGACCGCCGGGGCGTGCTGCGCATCGAGCACCAGGGGGCCGAAGAGACGGTATTCACCGGCATCCGGGTCGAGCCCGCGGCCGATGCCAACGCCATCGAGATCGACCTGCGCGCCACCCACCCCGCGCAGTCGCTGGAAGAGCTGTCGATCGACTTCATTGCGTATTCGGCCCCGCGGGAGGGCGATGCGCGGTTCGACTGGGCGCGGTTCGCGCCTCCCGCGGCGTGGCGGGACCGGCCGGATCTCAGCTTCGACTACTACCTGGGCGAGCCAGCGATGCGCAACGTGACACATGCCGCCCATCACGCACGGCGGGCCGTACCCAACGGCCGGTGGGTTCGACTGATCATTCCCCTGGCCGACTTTGTCTGCATCTATGGCGCGGGCGACATGGCGGAGGCGCTGAAACGACAGCAGCCGATCGACGCCCAGCGCCTGATCGCGATCGGCCTGCTGCCCTCATGGCGACAGCACAGCCATGCCACTACGTTTGAGATCGATCGCATTCGGTGGGTCAGCGTCCCGGGTAATCCGGCCTCGCTCCGCTCGTTCCCCCAGGTGAACAATATCGAGCAGGTGCAGCTCGTGCCGGTTGGGCCAACACCCTACGGCGTGATGCTGGAAATGACCGGGCAGGACATCCAGCCAGAATAAGCCGGCCAGTCTTGCAGACGACACCTGCGGTGAGCAACACCTGCGGTGAGCAACACCTGCGGTGAGCAACACCTGCGGTGAGCAACACACCTGCGGTGAGCAACACACCTGCGGTGAGCAACACACCTGCGGTAGGCAATATACCTGCGGTGGACGGCTCGCCGGCTGTGGATCGGCGGCGTAAGCCAATCAATAATGGACAGGAGAAGGGCACAGTAAGGAGAACCATGCAATACCGCATACTCGGCAAGACGAATCTCAAGGTCTCGGTCATCGGCATCGGCACGTGGCAATTCGGGGGAGAGTGGGGCAAGGAGTTTGAGCAGGCCGAGGTGGATGCGATGCTGCGGCGGGGGCGCGAGCTGGGGATCAACCTGATTGACACGGCCGAGTGCTACGGCGATCACACCTCCGAGGCTTTCATCGGCCGGGCGATCGAAGCAGAGCGCGGCGACTGGGTGCTGGCGACTAAGTTCGGGCACAAGTTCCATGGACCATTTGACCGCAGCGAGCCGCGTTCGCCGGCGGATGTGCGACGGCAGCTCGAGGCGTCGCTGGCCGCACTGCGGACGGATTACGTGGACCTGTACCAGTACCACTCATGGGGTGATACCCAGTTCTTCGCCGAGGATGTGCAGGCGGAGCTGGAAAAACTGCTGGCGGAAGGAAAAATCCGGCACTTGGGCAATTCGGTGGGGTCCAACGCGAACGTGGTGCAGGTCGAGGCCTCAACCCGCAAGAAGATCGAGTTCATCCAGATCATCTACAACCGCCTGGAGCGCACGCCGGAGATGACGACCTTCCCGGTCTGCCGGCAGCAGAACCTGGGGGTGCTGGCGCGGGTGCCGCTGGCCAGCGGGTACCTGTCGGGCAAGTACCAGCCCGGCCATGCCTTCGACGCCGGCGAGGTGCGCGGGCGGCACAAGGCTGAGGAGCGCGATCGCAAGCTGGCCGAGGTCCAGCGCATCGCCCGCGAAGAGGTGCCGCCCGGCGTGCCGATGGCGCAGTGGGCGCTCGCCTGGTGCCTGAAGCATCCGGCCGTCACGGCCGTCATCCCCGGGTGCAAGAGTGTCGAGCAGGTGGAGTCCAACGCCGCCGCCGCAGACCTGGTTGAGCCAGGCCATCCGCAGGCGGTGTGAGCAGGGGATCAGGCCTTCCGGTGCGGCCGACGGATCGTGGCAGCGCGCCAGGCGGCAGGGCTTAGCCTGGCAGGACATGGTGGAAGACAGCGAAGAAGTGGCACACGCTGCCGGCCAGCACAAACAGGTGCCAGATCGCGTGATTGAACGGCAGGCGATCCCACAGGTAGAAGACCACGCCCGCGGTGTAGGCGATGCCGCCCGCCACGATCCACCCGATAGCGCCGTCCGGCAGGCTCGCCAGCATCGGTTTAATGGCAATCAGGCCGCTCCAGCCCATCGCGATATAGATGAGGGTTGAGACGAGGTTGAACCGGCCTGCGAACAGGAGCTTGAACACCACGCCGATGACCGCCAGCCCCCACAGCGTGCCAAACAGGGACCAGCCCCACCCGCCGCCCACATGCACCAGCAGGAAGGGTGTATAGGTTCCGGCGATGAGTGCGTAAATCGCCGCGTGGTCCAGCACCTGCAGCCGGTACTTCGCCGGCCCGGGCCGGCAGGCGTGGTAGGCGGTGGAGGCGACATACACCAGCAGCAGGGCCACGCCAAAGAGCGTGACAGTGATGATGTGCCGGGCGGTTCCGTTGACCGATGCCAGCGTCGTCAGCACCGCCAGGGCAGCGATGCTGAGGGCTGCGCCGATGCCGTGTGTCAGGCAGCTCAGGCGTTCCTCGGCCGGGGTTTCAGCATGGGGGCAGGATTGGCTCACGCGGAAAGTATAGGTCAGTCAGCGCTGAAACGAAGCGTCAACACCCACGCCCGCCAGGTTTTCTCAAATGCCGCCAGGTCCTCCGTGCCCAGTGTCTGCTTCAGGGCGGCTATGCCGGCAGGGTCTTTCTCAAGGTGGTCGCGGAAGGTGCGGTAATAGGTGGGGAGCAGCTTTTTCTCCTGCAAATAGAGCATCAGGTAGCGCGACTGGGCATAGTTCGCCCCGACGTGCCGCGGGGCGTAAAAGTCGGCATCCCGCATCATCTCAGTCAGCGGACGGAGCGTGTCTGCACGGATCGCCCGCTGCAAGCCCGCCAGGCGCCAGTTGGGCAGGCCGGTGATCGTGCGACCATCGATGGTGCACTGCTCGAAGAGGCTGGCGAACCCCTCGTTGAACCAGCTGGGCACCCCTGGGAAATCGGGACGGATGAGGGCATGGACCAGCTCATGCACCAGCGTGCCCGTGCCGGTCCCGACGTTCATCAGCATGAGATTGTCCTGCTGGTGGAAGAAGCCATAGTGGGGCACATTTTCATCGTTAAGGTGCCGCGCGGCGAAGGCGCGGTACGGCCCGGCTGACTCGAACAACAGGATCAGCACCGGCTCATCCAGCCGCTTGTCGAAATACTGCGCTTCGAGGGCCCGCTGGGCGGCGAGGATCGTGCGATCGCGGTACGCGGCGAGTCGCTCGGGCGAGCCATCGCCGGCAATCACGAACGGCCCGGCGACCAGGTGATTCAGCTTTTCCTGCTCGAACACCGCCCGCCAGCGTTCGGCCAGGGCGCGGCTGCGCTCCTCCACCGCTTCCGCGGCCAGCACCGCACACGGCACCATCAGCATCCACAACCACAGGCCTGCTCGCATGCTTTTTCGACACCGCAGGATGCAAAAAGTTGCGGCAATGAGCCCAAAATCGACGATCAGGCCGATGATCAGGCGAAGTTTTGTCTCAACACAGCGGTCCCGGCCGATGTAGGAGATTCATAGCAGGCCTGACATGGTGTCGGGCCAACGAAGTGAAGGAGCAGATCGAATGCGGATGAATTATGCGGTGTTGGCGGTGGTGGTGGGGGCGGGCCTGCTGATCGGGTGCAACGGCAACGACAAGCGCAACGATGCGAAGGTCGAATCGGATCGGATGGTCCTGCGTCTGAGCGAGATGGAAGCCCAGCGCGAGGAGGCCCGCAAGGAGGCCGAATCGCTGCGTGCCGACCTGAAGGCCGCCCAGGAGAGTCTGCAGCAGGCCAATGCCAACGCTGCCCGCCTCGAGCAGGACCTGGCCAAGCTGCGGGCCGACCAGGCGCGCATCGAAGCCAGCCAGGCCGAGGCCAAGAAGCTGCAGGAGGAACTGGCCGCTTCCAAGAAGCAGGCCGCCGAGCTGCAGAGCCAGAGCGAGAAGCTGCAACAGCGCATCGCCGAGATGGAGAAGCAGAACGCCGAGCTGCAGAAGAAGGCGGCGGCTGCCACCCCGCCGACCACCATGCCTGAACTGCAAAAGTGATGGCCTGAGGCGGGCAGGCATAACAATGCCGGGGGGCTACGCGGGAGGCGTGCAGATCAACTGCTCTGCACGCCTCCCTTTCATGTTTCTGGATGCATTCATACTTTTTTCGCAGGAAAATTGTCGTGATCGGCACGATGCGCCCGATAAGGCGATACACGGGAGTATCGGACGCATGGCATACATCATTCTGACAGCCGGTGGGGAAGAGATCGATCGTGTGAAGCTTGAGGACGGCCTCGTCATCGGGCGCTCGCCCGAGTGCGATTTGCCGGTGCGCGATGTGCTCATGTCCCGCCGGCACTGCCGGCTGGAGAAGTACCTGGGCACCTGGCGGGTGGTCGATCTGAACAGCCGTAACGGCACCCGCCTCGGCTGGGAGCGCGTGCGCAATACCCGCCTGCGGGATGGAGACGTGCTGAGACTGGGCCGCACCTACGTGACCTTCAAGACCGGGCCCTTCGAGCCCGGCGATGCACCGCCCAAGCGCTCAAAGCTGGTGCGTCCGGCCGATCCGTTCGAAGCGCTGGCCGGCACGGTTGCCGGCTTCGTGCTGGACGATGAGGAACGGGCTGACCTGCCGCAGTCACCTCAGGCCGGCGGGCACCTGTCGCCGGGCGAGGATGAGCCGGACTGGGCGGTCGATCTGCCCGAGGAAGGCGATCTGGCAACGATGGCCGCACGGCCGCGCCGATCCACCGGCCACTGGACAGCCCCGGTCCCGCAGCCGCGCTACGAGCTGATGCGCCCGGTGCCCATGCCGCGTGCCACCGACCTGTCGCTCCAGGTCCATCCCCAAACCGACTTCTACATCACCCGTCCCTCGCGCGTGGCCCGCACCAGCGATCATGTGCTGTTCCTGACCATCTTCCTCACCGTGGCGCTGGTGATGACCGCCGCCGTGGCGGGGGGGATGTGGTGGGTGTCTGCCCTGTAGCGTCCGGCCCGGCGCGGATTCTCTCCCGCTTGGCAATGGAGCGGCCTGATAAGCGGAGCAGGGCAGCGAACGCACAACACAGGAAAGCAGTCGGGTTTCTTCGCCACTCCGCTTGTTTCACCGCTTCTCGCTTAACGAAGCGCTGCTGCTTCAGGCCTCGCTCACGCTTTCTCAACCCGCGCATCGCGCCACTGGCTACTTTGCCTGCCGCCGATACTCGGTCGTCAGCATGCCGGCGAAGCCCCAGTTCTCCGGGTCCACCTCGTCGATGATGATGTGCGTGTGCTTCGGGCGCTTGCCCAGCACGCGTTGCAGCGTAGCGGTGATCTCGCGCACGATCTCCGCCTTCTGCTCGGCGGTTACGCCATCACGGGTGATGCGGGCATCCACATAGGGCATGGGCCTCCGTTGGAGCGGGGGTGTCCCGAGCGCTGTGCCGGGCGGGGCGTGGGAGTATGACGCCGCCAACGCACCCGGGCAACCGATTTGAGCATTCTTGCCCCTGCCATGCTTGCAGCGGCACAGCGAAGCGGGTCTACTGAAATGCATCTCACCTTCCCGGAGTTGCACGCATGCATATGAGCTTCATGTCGATCCTGGTGTTCATTCTCTCCAGCAGCCTGGGGCAGGGCGGGGGCAATGAGCTGATTCACTACATCCCGACCGAGGCCTACTGGCAGAGCAAGGGAGTGGCTGTCAGTCTCGATACCATGATTGCCGAGATCCAGCGCCCGGCCGAGCCGCTGCCGGCGATGGATGCCGATGCGCTGAAATCGCTGGAAGAGGCGGCGCGGTCCAAGGATCCGGCCATCGCCAGCGCTGCCCGCACCCTGCTGGTGAAGCAGCGCGCCGGCGACAAGCCGGGGCAGGTGCGCCGGCTCATGGCGATCCGTGCCCTGGGCGAGATGAAAGATCCCAGGGCGATCGAAGCGCTGCGCCCGCTGACCGAATCGGATGCCCCCTTCATGGCCGACCAGGCCCGGCGGGCCATCGCCCGTATCGAAGGCCGCCCGCTGCCGCAGACCAGCCCTGCGCCTGAAGTACGCGACCAGGACCTGTGGCTGCTGCCGGCGGAGATGGGGATTGTCGGGCAGATTACTTTCGGCGGCGGCGGCGAGGAGATGATGCTGGCCCAGATGCTCCAGCAGGTTCCGCCCGAGATGGCTGAGCAGGCGAAGGAGGTGCCGCAGATGCTCATCCGCCAACTGCTGCCGATGATCGAGCAGACCGGCAATGCCCGCCTCGATACGGTGACGTTCGGCATCAGCCAGGATGTGGGCCGGCACGGCGGTCTCGTCATCTTCATTGCCCGCGGCCAGTACGACCGTGGTGCGCTCAGTTATGTCGTGAGCCAGCAGGGTGGGAAATCGGAGATGATCGATGGGATTGAGGTTTTCCGTCCCGACAGGGAGGTGGCCCTGATGTTCCCGGACAACACCCGCGCTGTGTTCATCGTCAGTGAGGGGCAAGACCTGCCCGTGAAGGCGCTGATCGAGCACCTGAACAAGGGTGAGGGCCAACTGAAACAGAACGAAGCGATGGGCAGGCTGCTGGCCGGTATCGACCGGACCCAGCCCCTGTGGGCAGGGGTGATCATCGGCCCCAGCTACCGCCAGGTGCCGGTGGTGAACGTCTTCGACACGCTGACGCTTGTCGGCCGGCGGGAAGGGCAGTCCACGCAGTTGGAGATCCGTGCCACCGGCTCGGACGCAGCCGCCGTCCAGCAGGCGGTCGAGCAACTGCGCGGCCACATCGCCGAGGGCCTCGCCCAGATGGAGCGCCAGGCCCCGCGCATGCCGGCGATGAAGCCGTACCTTGATTTCATGAAGAGCATCAAGCTGACACAGGATGGCACCACCGCCCGCCTCACCGCCACCTTCACCAGCCCCAGCCCCGCCGCGCTGCTGCTGCCGGTCTTTGGCATCCTTACACCCGTGCGCATCGAGGGCGAGGTTGCGCCCTGATGCGGCCCGGGATAGAGGAAACTTCGCGCCCCTCCCTGTTGCATCGGCAAGGCGACGGGGCAGATGCGCGTGGAGGTGCTGATGGACCCTTCCGCGGGGGATGAGGTGGATAAAGTGGCACGCGACTGGCGGCAGCCGTCACCACAGGGGCACGCTGACTGCCTGGCGTTCACGGCGGGGGCCTCTTCCGCGGGGATCGTGTACCGGATCGCGCGCGTGGTGAACGAGCAGATCGGGTCGGTGGAGGCGCAATATGTGGGCTGACCTGCTCCATGACCTGGTTTTTACACCACTGTTCGAACTGTTCTGCTATGGGACGGGCAGGCTGCTGGTGCGCGGGGTGTCGCTGGGGCGGCTGCACGTGGCCAGGGTAGAACCGCGCAGCCAGCGCAGGCGGCGCCGGCAGCGCTGGTGGAGACTGACAACCCGGCGCGGCGACCGGCGCTACATAGAGGCCGAGGGAGCGATAGCGCTGGGGGCGCTGTTTTGGATTGGGGTGATCGTGGCGGCGGTGTACTTTCTGGGCCGGTGATCTTTCATCCTCTCACCGGACCAGCTACCCCCGGACCAGGCGCTTATCGCCGATAGCGCCGCCGCGGCGCCGGTTGGTACCGGGCGAACCGCGCAAAAAAAAGCACCCGCGCTCGCCGTCGCGCGGGTGCCTAAATCAGGCTGCCCAACCAGATGGTTGGAGACCCACAGCCTCATTTATTACATCGGCAAGGCGCAGTGAGAGATTGAATGAAATCGATGCGATTTTGCCGGCGAAGCGCATCGGCAGCGCACGCGCTTGGGCCAGGGCGGCAACAACCGCCGGGAAGCCCTATAATCGCGGCCGAATGATGACCGGGGACACGATCGCTGCGCTCTCGTCCGTCGCCGCACCGGCAGCGCGGATTCTCGTGCGCCTGAGTGGCCCGCAGGCGGTGCAACTGGTGCGGGGGGTGCTGGCGCAGGAATCCGCTACGGATCTGCCCGATGCCGGCGGGGCACGACGACTGCGCCTGGTGGTGCGGCAGATGGTCTTTCCGGCGTGGGTTTACCTGTTTCGTGCGCCGCGCAGCTACACCGGCGAAGATGTGGTGGAGTTGCACCTGCCGGGCAATCCGCTGCTGGCGCGGCTGATGCTGGAAACGCTGCTGGCCGCTGGAGCACGTCAGGCAGAGGCGGGAGAGTTCACCGCGCGGGCCTATTTCAATGGCCGGCTCGATCTGGCCGAGGCCGAAGGGGTGGCAGCGCTGGTATCGGCCTCAAACGAAAGTGAGCGGCGGGCGGCCCGTCAACTGCTTGCCGGCGAGCTGGCCCGACGGCTGACGCCCATCATGGACCAACTGGCCGAAACGCTGGCGCTGCTGGAGGTGGAGATCGACTTCAGCGATGAAGATGTTACGTTCTTGCCGCGCGCGGAAGTGGCGCAGCGCATCGATGGGCTGAGAGGGGCACTGCGGCGGCTGGTCAGCGAATCATCCCGCTTTGAACGGCTCAGCCATGAGCCCCGCATCGTGCTCATCGGCCGGCCTAACGCGGGCAAGAGCACGCTGCTGAACGCACTGGCGGGCAAGGAGCGGGCGGTCGTCTCGCCGGTGGCGGGAACGACACGGGATGTGCTCTCGGCGGTGGTGGAGCTGCGCTCGGGCAGGGTGGTGCTGCTGGATGTGGCCGGGGTTGAGGTGTCGGCAGCACCCGCGCCGGCCGGCCCCGATGCCCCAGCGCTGGCGGCAATCGAGCAGGAAATGCGTCGTAAGGCGCTGGCGGCGGTGCAGGAGGCGGATCGGGTGGTGCTGGTGCAGGATGATCCGGCGGCGGAGATTGAGCTGCCGGTTGCGCCGGACCTGGTGGTGTGGACCAAGGCCGATCTGCGGCAGTATCCGCCGGCGGACGATGATACGGCGATCCACATCAGCGCACGCTCCGGCCACGGCATGGACCGGCTGCGGGAACGGCTGAATGAGCTGGCGTTTGGTGAGGAAGCCGGGCACCCATCCAGCGGCGGCGGTGAAACGCTCGCGCTCAATGCCCGCCACGTGCGGGCGATCGAGTCGGCCGTCGATGCGCTGGAACGGGCAGGCCAGGTGTTGGATGGCGGTGTGGAAGTGATCGCCCTCGACCTGCGCGAGGCCCTGGATGCCCTGGGCAGCATTCTCGGGGTCATCACGCCCGACGACCTGCTGGGACGTATCTTTTCGCGGTTCTGCATCGGTAAATGAACGGGTGGCGGGCCAGTGTTGGCCTGATCCGATCAACAACGCCAGACCAGCCGCTGTGCTGGGTGCATATCCGGTTTTTCCGTGCTCGGGCGAGCCTGATAAGCGAAAACAGAAGGTGCTGGAGGTCAGGATGAAGCTTCATCAACTGCTTGCGCTTGTTCTGCTGCTGCCGGTGGGATCGCTGATGGCGGCGGAAGAGACGCTGGTTGAGCATGAGGGGCATCGGGGGCTGTGGCTGCGCAGTGATGCGGCGGAGGTGTTCATCGGGATCGAGCCGCAGTTCCGCGTGCTGTCGTTCCGCCGGCCGGGCGAGCCATCGCTGATGGCCGGGCAGAACGTGGCCGAGACGGGGTTGCGCCTGGCGTTCATGGAGCCCGACCAGGTGCCGGCATCGTTCGATGTGGGCAACGTACCGGCGGAGGTGCTGGAGCGCACGCCGCGGTCGGTGCGGGTTCGTCTTAAGGCAGCGGCCGGGCTCCAGTACACCGTGCGGATGCAACTGGATGAGGCTGACCCTGCGCTGATGCTGTGGTATGAGCTTGCCAACGCCGGCGACAAGCCAAGACAGGTAGCCTGCTGGAGCGTTACCTCGTTTGCGCGCCAGGGGATGATCATCGCGCCGTTCGATCAGCAGCCGCGGGCAAGGCGGCGGGTGGTGCTGCCGTGGTGGACGCGCTGGCCGCAGCCGGGGGTCGCCTTTGGGCGCGATGCCCTGGCGGTGGATGCCGCTGCGCCGGTGGTGGGCAATGCCTGCAAGGTGGGGCTGATCAACAACACCGGCTGGATTGCCTTCCGGCGCGGCGATCAGGCGCTGATCAGCCGGGTGGCGTTCGAGGCTGACAGCATCTATCCCGAGGATGGGGCCAACGTGACGCTGTTCCTGTTCGATGGTGAGCAGCGGAACTGGTGCGAGATCGAGCAGGTTGGGCCGCTGCGCGAACTGGCGCCGGGCGCTTCGGTGAGCATGCAGGAGACGTTGCGGCTGCTGACGCTCGCTGGCCCGGCCGATGCCGATCCCGATGCCCAGCGCATCACCATCGAAGCGGCGGCCAACCCGCCTGCCGACCCTGCGCCAAAGCACGACTGAGGCGCATCGGCACGGAGGCCAGCGCGGTTGCCGCATACCGGTGCGCGGGGAGGGCCGGCCATGGTGTACTCTTTGCGGCAGCTTGCTATGATACCGGAAAATTGCCTGAAGAAATCGATTGAACCCTTTTCATCGGATCACCTCCATGGCTCAGTTCAACGGACTCGGATTGCACTTGGGTAATCTTTCTCGCCTCTCCAGCGCCAAGACGCGCTCGATCAGCCCGGAAAACTTCAGCGGCGAAAAGGGCAAGGGGGGCATGGCCACCACCGGCACCGGTGAGCAATGCGCGCGGGACCTGGGGCCGGGCTGGAAAATCTCGCCGAGCGTGAAGATCGATGCAGGAGAAACCTTCACGCTGGCGGATATCGAAGGCTCGGGGGCGATCCAGCAGATCTGGATGACCGCCACCGGCCGCTGGCGCTTTTCCATCCTGCGCATCTACTGGGATGACCAGGAACAGCCGGCGGTGGAATGCCCGCTCGGTGATTTCTTCGCCAGCGCCTGGGGCGGCGGGTTTGGCACCGGCGGACCGATGCGCTTCGCGCAGATCTCATCCCTGGCCGTGTGCGTCAATCCGGGCAGCGCGTTCAACTGCTACTGGGAGATGCCATTCCGCAAGCGCTGCCGGATGACGCTGACGAACATCGATGAGCAGGAGATGAAGCTCTATTACCAGATCAACTACACCCTGACCGAGGTGCCGGAGGACTGTGCTTATTTCCATGCCCAGTTCCGCCGGGTTAACCCGCTGCCATACAAGCAGGTGTACACCATTCTCGACGGGGTGAAGGGACGCGGGCACTACGTCGGCACCTACATGGCCTGGGGCGTGAACAACAACGGCTGGTGGGGAGAGGGAGAGATCAAGTTCTACCTCGATGGCGACGGTGAGTATCCCACCATCTGCGGCACCGGTACCGAGGACTACTTCTGCGGCAGCTATAACTTCGAGAACCAGGCCACCAGGCAGTACCAGGAGTTCACCACACCCTACGCCGGCATGCCGATGGTCGTGCGACCTGATGGGCTTTACCAGAGCCAGCAGCGCTTCAGCCTTTACCGCTGGCACATCATGGACCCGATCCGCTTTGAGCAGGATCTGCGCGTGACCATCCAGGCGCTGGGCTGGCGCAGCGGCGGGCGCTATCTGCCGTTGCAGGATGACATCGCCAGCGTGGCATTCTGGTACCAGACTCTGCCCACCGCGCCGTTTCCGCCGCTGCCGTCGAAAGAGGAACTGGAGATCATCTGATCCGCACGGCAGCAGCCCCGGAAACCGGGCGCGGGGCGGCCCGTGGATCAGTTTTGGCGCGTTCGGTGGAACAGCAGGCGCAGGGAGTTGAGCACGACCACGATCGTCGAACCTTCGTGGAAGAGGACGGCCACGCCGAGGAAGGCGTAGCCCAGCGCCGCCAGCGGGGCCAGCACGCCGATCACGCCCAGGGCGATCGTCAGGTTCTGTGCGATGATCCGCCGGCTGAAGCGCGACAGGCCGATGGCGTCCGGCAGCTTGCGCAGGTCATCGGCCATCAGGGCGACATCCGCCGTTTCCAGCGCCACATCCGTTCCCGCGCCGCCCATGGCGATGCCGACCGTGGCCGCGGCCAGGGCGGGAGCATCGTTCACCCCATCGCCGATCATGGCGATCTCGCCATGCCGGTCGCGCAGCCGGCCGACAAGATCCAGCTTGTCTTCCGGCAGCAGCTCGGCGTGAAACTCATCCACACCCAGGTCGGCGGCGATGCGCTGGGCCACCGGATGCTTGTCGCCGGTGAGCATGATGACCCGGCGGATGCCGATCCGCTTGAGGCGGGCGATGGTGTCGGCGGCGTTGTCCCGCGGACGATCCGCCAGCGCGATCACCGCCGCCGGCTTCTCATCCACCGTCACCGCCACCGTACTCTTGCCTTCCTGTGCGAAGCGCGCCAGGGCGGCGTGGATCGGTTCGGCCTGGGGGTGGCCATCCAGGATCATTTCCGCCCGCCCGGCGGCCACCGCACGGCCATCCACGATGCCGCGCACACCCATGCCCGGCAACTGGGTCGCCTCGGTTGCGGTCAGGGGGGTGAGCTTGCGATGCTCGGCCTCATGGACAATGGCGCTGGCCAGCGGGTGTGAACTGCTGCGCTCCACCGCCGCCGTCAGCGCCAGCACGGTGGATTCATCCAGGCCGTCGAGGGTGGCGATGTCTGTCACCACCGGCCGGCCGCGGGTGAGGGTGCCGGTTTTGTCGAACGCGATCACCCGCACCCGGCCCAGGTTCTCCAGGTGCACGCCTCCTTTGATCAGCACGCCGATGCGCGCTGCGCGGGCGATGCCGCTCAACACCGCCGCCGGCGTGCCGATCGCCAGGGCGCAGGGGCTGGCGGCGGTCAGGAAGGCCATGGCCTGGTAGAACCACCCGGCCCACAGTGTCTCGGGCATCAGGCGCGGCCGCAGGCCCAGCAGCGGGGGAACCAGGATCAGCGCGAGTGTGCCAATCAACACCAGCGGCACATAGTAACGCTCGACCTTGTCAGTGAAGACCTGGGTGGGGCTCTTGGTCGTCTGGGCTTCGTTGACGAGGGTAATAATGCGGGCCAGGGTGGACTCGGCCGCATGCCGGGTTACTTCCGCCACCAGCAGGCCGTCGCCGTTGATGGTGCCGGCGAAGACCGGCTGGCCGGGCGATTTGTCCACCGGGACCGATTCGCCGGTGAGCGGTGATTCATCGATCGCCGAGATGCCGCGGATGACCACACCATCGGCCGGCACGCGCTCGAACGGTTTCACAATCACGCGGTCGCCGATGGCCAGCTCTTCCACCCGCACCAGCGTCTCCTGGTCATCATCCCCCAGACGTGTGGCGGTTTCGGGGGCCAGCTCGGCCAGTGCTTCGATGGCCCGGCGTGCCTTGTCCATCGCGAGCTCTTCGCCGGCCCCGCCCAGCGCAAACAGCACCAGCAGGAATGCGCCTTCCTCGTAATGCCCCAGCAGCGCTGCCCCGATGGCGGCGGCGAACATCAGCACATCGATGTCAAACTGGAACCGGCGCAGCACCAGGACCGTGTCGATCGCGGTATACCACCCGGCAATGATGAAGCTGGCGCTGACCAAGAGGTAGCGCAGCGTGTCCGGCCCGTCGAGGCGATGGGTGATGAACGCCGCGGCACAGAGGATGCCGCCGACCAGCCCCATCAGCAACTTATGGTAATCCACCAGCCAGGCCTTCAGCCGCTCGGCCGACCAGCGCGCCGGTGCGGCAGGGCGGGGGGTGTGCGCGGCATCACGGGCCAGCAGCCGCCGGCGCTCGGTGGAATCGAGGGCGCGCAGGCGATAGCCCAGGTCATCCAGCCGGGTGGCGATATCGGCCAGGGCACAGGTGCGGCGATCGAACTCAATGCGCAGCGAGCGCGAGGCGAAGCTGGCCGAGGCCACCACGCCCGGCAATTTCGCCAGCGCTGATTCGATCTGCTGTTCGCTGCGCGGCGAAACCATCCCATCCACCCCCATGACGATCTGCGTTCGCTGCGGCCGCAGGCAGACCGCCGCCTGTCGAACCTGGGCATCGAGCTGGCTAAGCGGCAGCAGGCGCGGATCGTAATCCAGGTGCACAACGGCCTGCTCATCAGCGCTGCATTCCAGTTCGATATGGCGAATCCCCGGCATGCGCCCCAGGCGCTCGCGCAGGCAGCGCCCGCATGCGGTGCGCTGATCCGGCTCATCGGGGCAGGTAGCGGGAAGTTTCAGAGTGTGAATGGCCATATGCAGCAGTACAAATCGCCCACCCGGATCTTAGGCCCACCGCTGCACAGGGGAAAGGTTCAGGCAGCCGGCGGCAGCAAGTGTGAATGAGTCTCATCCCACTCATGTGATGAGCGCCGGCTGTCCGTGGATGTTTTGCCGGCCACTACCTATCCTTCAGCCCATGGGCATGGATTTTCTCGACTGCTGCCTGCGGATCGAAGCGGCATTCGGCCTGGCGGAGGGCAGTCTCTCCATGGACCATCTGGATGTGCCGCGCACGCCCGGCGGCACGCTCATGGGCATCACCGCGGGTGATCTGGCGCAATGGGTGGAGACTGAGCTGGTGATGCGCGGCCGTGAAGTGCCGTGCGATGTCTGGCCGCGCGTGCGCGCCTGCATCGCGGCGACAGTGGCCGTGCCGGAACAGGAGGTTATGCCGGCAAGTCGGCTGATCGAGGACCTGGGTTTTACATAGCAGCAGGTGACTTGCCGCCCGCTGGAGCTATCCGATCCACACCCCGCGCGAGAAGAGGTAAGCGTAGTAGAGCTGGATCGCAAACTGCACGCAGATGATGCTCATCAGCAGGCGCGGCCTGCGCCAGGTGAGCAGCAGTAGCGCGGCCAGGGCAAAGCAGGGGAGCGCAGCCGTCTGGAAGCGGGCGATCGAACTGGCGCGGGCGCCCCAGCCGGGCAGGTAGCTCATCAGGAAGATCACCAGCGGCAACACGAACAGCACGCGCGGGATGACCGTGCGCCGGGCCAGGCCGATGATCGTCAGGGCCAGCACGCCGATCATCAGCCCGCGGTTCCATGCCTGTGGGGTGAAGGCCTTGGCGGCATAGAAGCGCAGGTTGCGCACCGGGGGAGTGATGCCGGCGGCCTTGCGAGCGGCTTCGGCTTTCAACTGGTTCTCGGTGCGCAGGCCGCCCGGCTCCCAGTAGGTCTGTGCCTGGAAATACGCATCGAAGCGATCGTAGCGCTGCCAGAGATAGCACTGGTAGCTGGTGATGCCGGCGGTGCTGATCATCCCCAGCAGCGCCAGTTGGGCCAGCACACGCGGGCGCAGCGTGGTGCGGGCGATCATGGCCGCCATCGCCAGCCAGTTTCTGCGCAGGTGCGGCGTGGCTGCATCACCGGCTTGTGGGTTGGATGCTCGACTGTCCGCCGCCGGGTGGCTGCTGGATGCGGTGTCTTGATTAAGCTGGCGCCGGCGAATTCGCCCGCGCAGGCGGGCAGGCAAATCGGGGTGTGCCCTCAGCAGGTGATCCACCCAGCACCACAGCACCAGCGTTGCCGCCAGTGCCACGCCGGTGGGGCGCAGGGCCGTGGCCATGCCGCAGACCAGGGCGGCAGTGTAGAAGCTGCGGCGCTGAAGCAGGAACAGGGTGATCGCGACGCACATCATGAACGGCGCTTCGGTCAGCCCTGCGCTGAAGAACGCGGCGGCGGGGAAGGTGGCCAGCAGGATGCACGCCCAGAACGCGATGCGCGGACGGGTTAGCGCCTTGCACCACTGGTAGAAAAACGCGAAGCCGATCAACGTACAGGCATTGGCGATGACCAGCAGCGCCGGCCCGGGATCGAACCACGGCCCGAGCAATCGCCCCAGCAGCGGCAGCAGGGGGAAGAAGGCGATATCCGGCCGGATGCTCTCGGCGGGGTAGCCGTGGCGCAGGATGTCGAGATAGTGCTCGCTGTCAAACGCCAGCCAGGCATGGCCGGTGGCAAACGAACCGAAGAAGGTTGCCGTCTCGGTCGAGATCACCCCCACGGTGAAGATGGCCACGCGGATCATCACGATGCAGGCCAGCGTGAGCAGCAGCGTGTAATCGGCCGTGTGCTCGCGCTCCAGGCGATCCAGCAGCGGCAGCACATGCCGCGTGTCAGAATGCTGCGGCATGCCCGCCCGCACAGGCGCATGATCGGAAAGCACCCGTGGCATTGCCAGCGGTGCAACCGGGGGCTTTGCGCCCGAACCGGGATGGGGACTCGACGATGGCAAGGATGTTGGAACCTTCACTCTCCCACTCCGCGTGGCGGACCCATAGCTGCCGTGAATGTGGACCCACTGGCCGGCGAATCGTTAGGCCCGTATGCAACACATCGACCGATATTGAGTGTGAATTCGCTGGCTAACCCTGCTGGTGGTGTTTTCTTGCGTTATCGGACGTGAAAAATCGGGGCTCTATGCGGGAAAAAGCGCGCCGGGGCTGTGGCGATGGGTTTCACGGCAGGCAGCCCACCGCACCGCACAGGTGGGCAAATGCATCAAGCTTCGCGGGCGGCCAGGCCGATGGCGCTGGCGGTGGCATGGGTTTCGATATGAGAGATCGAGATGTGCCAGCGGTAGATGCCCAGGGATTCGGCAATCTTGCGCGCTTCGCCGCTGAGGGTGATGCGCGGCTGGCCTGAAGATTCGCGGGTGATTTCGATGTCGGTCCACTGGATGCCGCCGCGCCAGCCGGTGCCCAGCACCTTGAGCACCGCCTCCTTGGCGGCAAAGCGTCCGGCGAGGTGCTCAAAGCGGCGTTTCGGATTCTTGTCACAGTAATCCTGCTCAACCGGGGTAAAACAGCGGTCCAGGAAGCGCTGGCCGTGCTGTTCCACCAGGTGCCGGATGCGGGCTGTTTCGACGATATCAATGCCATGGCCAAGAATGGGCATAAACCAAGGGTAAGGCGCAAGGGGGCAATCAGGAAAGGGCCGCACCCGTTGCTGCATGGAATTGGACCTGGCCGGGAAGCGGGCGAGGGGCCCGATGCGGGCCGCCCGGGGCTGGCCACCGGGGGAAAAAACGCGCACTTCCTGCCGGAAATTGACGCCAGTTGCTTGCCCTGCGGGCAGGGGTTGGTACCCTGCGGGTTACTGGCGACAGGGATTCGTCGTACCCCCCTTAGGACAGAGGTTTCAAGGATGAAACGGATCTGGACCGCCTGGTCAGTTTGCATGATGTTGCTGGTAGCGCCGCTGGTGGCCCGGGCCGATGTGGCCCGTGAGGTGGCCGGGGTGCTGCGTGCCAAGCCGCTGGAGCGCGTGACGGTGGGCGTGGTGGTGGCGCGCCTGGGCGATGCCCCGCAGGGTGCGCACGTGCTGTTTCGCAACGACAGCGATGTGCCGCTGATCCCGGCCAGTAATCTCAAGCTGGTCACCACCGCCGCCGCGCTGGACAAGCTGGGGCCGGATTTCAAGTTCCGCACCCTGCTGGCGCTGCGCACGCGCGAGGACGGCCAGCATGATCTGGTCATCTGGGGCGATGGCGATCCGACGCTGGGCGATGTCGAGATGCTGCGGAAGGTCGGCTGGGGCACCACCACCGTCTTCGAGAACTGGGCCGAGCAGCTCAAGAAACGCGGCATCACGCGCGTGCGCAACGTGCTGGTTGATGACAGCGTCTTCGACACCGAATTCGTCCACCCCAACTGGCCTAGCAACCAGATCCACCTGCGCTACTCGGCCGGCGTAGGGGGGCTGAACCTCAACGCCAATGCGCTGGATTTCATGCTGACCATCGGCAGCTTTGGCCAGGTTGTCAGCTACCGCACCGATCCCGATACCCGCTATGTCAGCGTGCGCAACACCTGCGTGCGCGGCAACGAGAACGCCATCTGGCTCACGCGCCATCCCGGCAGCAATGACATCATCCTGGGCGGGCAGACCAACGCCAGTACCGGCTATCCGGTGAGCGTCACCATACACGATCCGCCGATGTACGCCGGCACGGTCTTTGCCGAAACGCTTGTCAAGGCGGGCATCACCGTCGGCGGTGAGGTGGAGCGCGATCGCACGGATCGTCTGGCCTACCTGGCAGCCGATGAATCGGCCCGCGCGGGCTGGACCTTCATCGCCGCCCATGAAACCCCACTGGCCACCGCGCTGGCGCGGACCAACAAGGACAGCATGAACATGTACGCCGAGAGCCTGCTGAAGCGGCTGGGCCATGCCGTGACCGGCGAGAGCGGCTCGTGGGCCAACGGCACGGCGGCCGCCGGCGACTACCTGAAACGGATTGGCGTGCCGGCCGAGCAGTTCAAGCTGGATGATGGGTGCGGGCTGTCGAAAGAGAACCGCATCAGCGCCAACGCCCTGGCGACGGTGCTGATCCACAACTTCCACCAGCCCACGCGCGATGTCTACCTGCAAAGCCTCGCCATCGCCGACATCGACGGCACCTTCTCCAACCGCTTCACCGGAACCGACCTGCGCGGCCGGGTTTTCGGCAAGAGCGGCTATGTCAGCGGTGTCAGCAGCTTCTCGGGCTATCTCAAAGCGCGCGATGGGCATTGGTATGTCATCAGCATCGTCATGAACAACGTCCGCGGCAGCAACTCGACGATGAAGCAGTTGCAGGAGCGCATCGTAAAAGCGGTCGATACCAGCGTGGAAAATCTTGCCTCCGGTGGATGAGGCGGGGAGATCGGGCCGGAGCGTTCGGGGCTGAGATGCCGGTCCAGACAGCAGCCCGCGGCTTGGCGCATCTCGCCCAGGTCATTGCTGGCCCGGATGCTCGCCGGCGCTGCTGCCGAGTCCTTCTGAGTCCTGAACCCCGAACTCCTCTCCCTCAATACCGCACCACCTCCAGTTTCCCATAGCCATTGCGGTTGATGAACCAGTAGCGCAGGGCATCAACCGGGTGATCGAACACACCATCCTTGAGCGGGATTTCGCCGCCGGTCTCGGGATAGCGGTAGGATTCCATCGCCTCGATCAGGTGCCGGCAGCGCGGATGGATAAACAGTCGCGGCGGTCCCCACGCCGGTTTGAGCGCAGCGCGGATCAGTTCCAGCCCATCGACGATCTGGCTGCGCCTTCGATAGACGCGATAGCCGCGCTTGTAGAGCAAGTCGATGTTCGACCTGGCCGTCTGCTCGTTGCGGTTGTCGCCGGCCGGGTCGCAGTGCACCCGCCGCACCGTTCCCCACTGTGTGCGCTGCTCGATCTGGCCCAGGTGATGATCCAGTGTGCGCTCGCGCTGCACGTACTCATCGATCACCCACGACACCTCACCCAGCTTCATCACCCACAGGCAGACGAACGGGCTGGCATAGCCGAAATCGATCCCCAGGCTGATCTGCGGCGGCGCTGTGCGGCCGGCCGCCGGGCAGTCCTCGCGCACATGGATCATGCGGTCAAACGCCGGAAAGACGCGCCCGCGTGTCAGTGGCCGGCGGCAGAGGATTTCCGATTGCCATGTCTCTTCACTCACCCGCCGCTTCATCGCGATGGCATCGTCGATGTGAAAGAATCCCTCGCAGCGGGTCTTGGCCCGCCCGCGGCACTCCGGCTCCAGGGGACAACTGGCGCATTCGCGCTCGGGCGGGCAGCGTTCCAGCACCTCCATCAGGCACCATTGCACAATCGGCCAACTGTTGGCCCTGGCCCGGTCGATCACCCGCGCCATCAGCCCGCCGGGCTTGTGATAGGTTGAGATCATCTCAATCGTCCCGCGCACGGTAAGCGGCTGCTTGTCCGAGGAATCCGCCGCCGGGTCATCGTCGGGACACAGGCGCGGAATCGTGAGGCTGCGGGTGGTGAGGCTGGCGGCTTCGAGAATGTCGGCCTCAAACAACTCCACCTCGTCGCATCGCAGCTTCTGCATGCGCTGGCCGCGCACGTTGGTCTGCGACTGGGCGAGAATCGTGGCGATCGAGCCGCCGTCGAGCGTCAGCCTGTCGCTGCGCAGCCCCTTGCGGTCAAGATTCAGTTGCACCAGGTCGTCGATCAGGTGGTTCCACACATGGCGCGACTGATCGAGGCTGCCGCCGAGAATATTGACCTTGATGCCCGGCTTGTGCAGCAGGTCGAGCAGGGTGGCGATGGCTGCCAGGCGGGTCTTGCCGCCGCCGCGCGGCGCCCAGACAACCATGTCCCGGGCCGGCTCGAAATAAGCGTTGACCAGGTAATCGAACGGCGCACAGTGATCCTCGCACACCGCATGGCGCGGGATGACCAGGCCGAGATGCTCGCGGATCCAGTTGTGCAGACCTTGCGCAGTGGCGACAGGGCGTTTGATATGGGGTTTCATGATGGTAGAGGGGTGAGAGGTGGGGAGGTGAATGGGGCAAGCAGACTGACTGAGGCTATTCAAAGGCGATGATCGGCGCGGAGGAGGCAAACAGCGCATGCTTGCCCTTGCGGCGCAGGGCAGATGTTGGCGCGCTTCGTCTGGCCGGGAAGAAGGGGTGGAGGATATGCCGTGTGGGATCTGTCAGCCGAGATGGGGCGGGCTTCTTCAATCGCAAATCGGCAATCTTACGCTCAGGAGGCAAAGAGACCAGGCCGGCCAGGCGGTCGTGCAGGTAGTAGAGCGGGCCATCATCACTGGTGTCGATCCGCATCATGCCGGCCCGCTCGAACATCGGATGCGCCCGGCCCATGCGGGCCATGGCCTCGACGTAGCGTGTCGGGCAATCGTGCAGCAGGCGATGAATCAGCGCTGTTGCCAGGCCGATGCCGCGAAACTGCGGATGCACGATCACCCGGCTGATGGTGCGCACATGGGCGTTGGCAAAGCGCAGCTTATCCCGCATGGTCGCCTGCTTCAGTCCGAAATAGCGATTGCGCCAGCCCGCATGGGGGACAGGCCACGACAGGACTGCCACCGCGACCGGCCGGGCCTGGTTCGGCCCGCACGGCTCGCGCGGGATGTAGCGGGCGGTGAGGATCTGCGCGAATGTCGCGGGACGGCGGGGCAGGTAGTGGAATCGCTCCAGCGCCAGGTAGTCGTCCCGTGTGCCGGGGGCGATGGTCAGTGTGCCAGGAAGGTAAGAGGTGTTCATAGCTGGGAGAGGGGAGTGAGGGATGAGGCGCGTGGCATGGATGATCAACCCATGCTGGTGGCGCAGGAGGGGAGAGACAGTTTCATCGCGATGCGCTTGGCACGGCTTGCAGAGCCGTGCCACGGTCAGAAGGGGTCGTTCGATCAGCGGCCGGCGTAATCACCCGCACATGGCCGAAGTCGCAGGCGAGGATCACATCCGGCGCCAGGGCAGCGCTCAGGTCATCGCGGCTGGTGGCGCAAAGGGCGGCCAGGTGCGTGCTGTCATCGATGATCCGCCGCAGCCCCCGCGCCACCACCGCCGCACTGATGCGATCCAGCGTTGTGGTGAACTCGTCGATCGCCAGGAGCACCGGCGGCCGGCCGGGCGCTGGCCGTGCCCGCGCGATCGCCAGCGCCAGGCGCAGGCGCCAGCGCTGTCCTTCCGACAGGGCAGCGGGCGGACGCAGGTACAGCCGTGCCTCGGCCAGGCCGCAGCGCGCGAGCAGGTGCAGCGTATCGGGCAGGGGATTGGAACCAAAACAGTCGATCACGGGCCGCCGGGGCAGCCGGTGATCGCCAGGACGCACGACTTTGAATGGGCAGTCGGACCGCGCTGATGTTGTTGCGGTGCATGCCAACCCACTGGCGCACGCATGCTGCAGGGTAGGACGTGTCTGGGCGATCAGGCGTTCCAGCAGCAGCGTCTTGCCCGCGCCGGACGGTCCGGTGATCAGCATGACCTGGCCCGGGCATGGCGGCGGGACAATCAGCGGATGGGGAGTGGGATGCGGCTCATCGGTGAGATCGAACCAGCGGCGAATGGTGTGGATGTGAGAGGGCATGGAAGCCTCCGGGTAAGAGAAATGAACCAGCAGATGGCCGGACATGTGAAACAGACGGTGTGCAATGGCGGGTGGCGCTGCAGGGATGCGCGATTCAAATCAGCGCCACAGTGATCGAAACAGGGCCGGGATGGGTCAGTGGATCATGCAGTGGAGCGCGGGCAATCGAACCATGCACGCGGATGAGTGGCTTTCAGGTTCCATCATGCGCATCGGGGTGCAACGGCACACAGCCGCTTCCCGCGCGGGTTATTCGTGGCGTGAAAGAGCGCTGCCAGTGAAGCGCACAGGCGGCATGCGTGAAGCGATCGAGCATCGCGCATCCTTCTCAAGCATGTGTGAGGCAACGCAAACATCATCGATGCAGGCGGCTGCGCAGGCAGCCCTTGAGCTGGGCGAGCATGGCGCAGACCTGGTAGCGGGTGAGACGATGGCGGTCGGCAAGCTGGCGGATGGTCATGCGGTGCAGGCGGTGTTCGATGCCGAGCTGGCGCAGCTCCGGGGGAAGCTGCTCGCCGCGTTCCATCAGATGGATGTTGGCCGGATCGTTTAGCAGACGCAGCAGCCGGCGGGTGCGGCGGGCAAGGGTGCCGGGATGCTGGCCGAGCAGACGCGCCAGTTGGCTGAGGGGAATCTGCCCGTCCAGGGCGTTGCGCACCAGGGCGGCATCCTGCTCCGGCAGGAATCGCGCCCGCCGCAACAGCGTTTCGCGAGCGCGGGCCGCTTCAACATGATTGGAGGCAATGATCATCGGCACGGATCAGGCTAGAGACGCGGAAATCCAGGTGATACGCGCATCGGAATCAATCGGGGCATCACGACTGCGGGCGGTTTTCAGATCCATGGCGGCAGTGCTTGCGAGCGCAAATACGTGCGAACAACCGTGGCGAGGACAGGCCGGAGGCGCATCAGGCGGAGGCTGCGTGGACATGCCCGGCAGGGGCGGCAGAAGCCAACCCGGCGGGCAACGACATGGGAGCGGCCCGAGAGACCGCCTGCTCCTGCTTGATGTCCCCCGTGCTCCTTCCCGGGGCCGGGCCATTTGTTCACTGACCCGTAGACCTGACTCAAGTATAATATTTGTTAGGTATATGTCAAGTTTATTCTTGATTTTTTGTTCGGGTTGTGTAAGAGTAATGTAACAGATGGCTCCGCAGTCGGTACCGGCCTGAAGGGGCCGGTACTGACCGGGGCTGGTCTGTGTCACGTGTGTGTTCTCAAGTGATTTTAGATAAATCACTTATCTGTCTATCTCAGTTGGGACACTGAGGGTTCAGGGAAGGAGCCCGCCGGAATAAACGCCCGCCTTGGGAGATGATCGCCGCGCATTTTAGTCTGGGTGATGTTCGGGATTGAATCCTGGCGGGGCCGGGCGTCGATGTCAGGGATGGAAAGTTTTGTGGGTGTTCGGGTGTGCGGATCGGCTGCGGCGGGTGCTGCCGGGGCTGGATCGACACCCATGTTGCGCTGGCGGCGGGCCATGCACGCCGCGAGGGTCTATGCCGATGGGTCAATCACAGATGCTCCAGGCGCTGGGGGCCAAGGTGCGCAAGCAGCGCCGACGGCTGGGGTTCACCCTGGACGAACTGGCGCGCAAGTCGGGCATCAGTAAGCCGTATCTGTCGTTGATCGAGACCGGCCGGGTGGCCAATCCCGCCAGCGATGAAAAGCTCCGCCGTCTGGAACAAACTCTCGGCTTTGCCGCCGGTGAACTGGTCAGCCAGGCCCACCTGTGTCGCACACCCAAGGACATTCGCGCGGTCCTGATCTCACTGATGAAAGCGAAGCAGGATCCAGGAGCCGCGGCTCAGGATTCAGCCGGAACGCGCCCCTCGTCGGGTGCCCGTTGCGAGACTCAGTCCAGCCATCCTTCGCGGCCTGCTGCCCGCGGCCCGGCTGAGCGTGCCGCCGCCTGCCCGCCGCCTGCTTCCCCTGAATCCCGAACCGTGAACCCCCAGCCCTCTCTCCATCGTGCGCTCAAGCCACAGACGGGCCGGCTACAGGCGGTCCGGGACAAGCTGGCCGGCGGGGGGATCGACCTGGACGATGCCTATCTCAACGGTGTGCTGCATGAGCTGGTGGAGCGCTCGGCGGGCAATGTCGAGCAGGTATCAACCAATGCGGTGCCGGTGATTAACAAGGTGAGCGCGGGATATCCGCAGGATTTCACCGATCTGTCCTATCCGCCCCGGGTGGCCGATGACTACGTGGGGTGCCCGGATGTGCGCGACAAGGACGCCTTCGCCGCCCGCGTGCATGGCGACTCGATGCGGCCCAAGTACCAGGAGGGGGACATCGTCATCTTCTCACCCGCCGCTGACTTGCGCAACGGCGATGACTGCTTCGTGCGGCTCGCCTGCGGCCAGACAACCTTCAAGCGCGTTTTCTTTGAGACTGATGACACCGGCCAGGAGGTCATTCGCCTGCAGCCGCGCAATGAGAAATACCGTGCCCAGGTTCACCTCCGCGAATCCATCACCGGCATCTACCGCGCCATCTACCGCTACGAGCGGCTGGACAGTGGAGAGTAGCGGAGGCGATATGAGCTGCGCGCAGCAGGGAGGAGGGTTCGAGATTGAGCAGGAGCGAGATTGAGCAGGAGCGACATCGAGCCGTCTGCGGCGGGCCGCGCGGAGCACGCGAAACGGCTCGCTTCACTGCTGTACTGCCGCGCCCAGTGGGATCATTCCTCGGCGATTTGCCATGTGGCCAGCACGCAACGGGCCACTTGCTTCTGAACCCTTCCCTACCCCTCACACCGCCATTCGCGTTGGCGGGGCGGTGAGGGTGCCGAGCAGTTCGGCCTGGAAGCGGGCCGGGTCGATGCTGCGGCCGATGCGGTGGGGGCCGCGGGCGATGGGCGTGAAGATCGTTGCGGCGGCGCGGTCCGGTTCAGCGCTGATCGGCATCGTCACCACGCCGTCTTCGTACTGGCAGATCTCCGGCCGGAAAGCAACCACCGCGGCCACGGTATCATTGAGATAAAAATCGCGCGGGCTGCTCATCCAGTCATCCGCCATCTCGCACACCAGCCTCAGGGCGGGGCTGATGAAATGCTGCCGCACCTGCCCGATCGTCAGGCCGCATCCCTGGGTCACATCCATCCCGATGCACGTGTGGTTGTTGGCCTGGGCCTTGTAGACGATCGCAGCCGAGAGGGGATCAACCAGGGCATTGAGCTCGTGGCGATGATCGGGCCCGAAAAACAGGCCGTTCATCGTCACCAGCCCCTTGATCAGTTGCGGAATCTCGGGGTCGATTGAGAACAGCAGGGCGATGTTGGTCAGCGGCCCGGTGCACAGCAGCGTGACCTCGCCGGCATGGGCGCGGATCGTCTGTCGCATGAACTCGACAGCGGTCGCCGCCGGCCAGTCGAGGCGGTGGGGATGACGCTGAATAGCCAGGTAATTGGGCACCGTCGGCTGCCCCGGCCCGACCAGCAGCACGTTGGCGCTGCCGGTGTGGATCGGGATATCCTCGCGCCCCGCGGCCCGGCAGAGGACCTGGGCGCACGCGGCACGCTGGGCCACCTCGCCGCTGACTGTGGTAATCCCCAGCAGATCGCAGTCCGGCCGCGCCAGCAGATACGCCAGCGCGATGGCATCATCCACATCGGTGCCAATATCGGTATCCAGAATGAGCTTCACGCGATCGGACATGGGGCATACCTCGCAGGTCAGGTTCAACAACGCTTCCGCGTGTTGTATCGCCCGGTAAACCCGGCGGGTTAAGCAGAATCGCTATAGTTTCACACCCCACCAGCGCAGGTCCGATAAGATCAGCGCACCGGGGCAGGTGGCAGCGCACGCGAAATCGCAGGCCCAGACACGAGGCACAAAAACGGCGCGTGCCGGGCGCGCACCGGTCCTGCGGCGAGGGGAGCGAAAGCGCAGCGCTGGGTCAATTGGCGGGTGGTTGGCTGATGCGCTGGCGGGGCGGCGCCTCGGAGACCTGGCGCATCTGCCGGGGCGGCGCAGCGCTACGGGGTTGCGCCTGCTGGCGCTGGGCTTCCTGGCGCTCCTGGTTTTGCTCCACGCGCTGCTGGATGCCCTGGGCGGCCTGCTCCTGGTCGGGTGTGATGACCGGCGTCAGGCAGGAGCGCGGCAGGGCCTGAAGCAGTTGCTGGGCCCCGGCCAGCGTGGTGTCGTTCGGCATCGACTGCCCGATCTGGGCTGCGCGCAGTTGCAGTTCACGGTACTCCGCGGGCGTGGCCACGGGGGGCTGGCGAAGTTGCTGGCGTACATGCGGGGGGATTTCCGCCGCCCGGCGATCGGCCGTCTCCGCGCGGCTCTTCAGGCTTGGGTGATCGCTCAGGTACTTGCCAACGCCATCGCTTCCCTTGTCGTACCCTTTCTCGATCATGTGGCGGAAGAAGTCGCCGAACTTGTCCGGGTCATACCCCGCACGGACATAGAACTCGAAGCCCAGGTCATCGGCCTCGGCCTCATCTTCGCGCGTAAAGCCGGCGTTGATGAGCTGGGAGGCAACCAGCACGCCGCCGGCGGCCAGGCCGGCGTAGGTTTCGCGGTTGTCCCCATCCCCCAGCGCATAACCCGCCGCGCCTGCGCCCAATGCCGCGGCCAGGGCACCGTACTGGCGGTTCATGCCCTTATGCACATGGCGGGCATAGACATGGGCGAATTCGTGCGCCATGACCGCGGCCAGCTCATCCTCGCTTTTGGATTCCTGGAAGAGCTGGGTGTAGATGTACATATGGTTGCCGCCGGTGGTGAACGCGTTGAGCGTTTTGCTGTTCACGAAGTGGAACTGCATCCCCTCGGAGAACATCCACGACGAATCTTCGCTCTTGTGGGCCCGGGGGCCATATCCCTGCTGATGCATTTCGTGGGCGGCGGAGATGATGCGATCGCCAACGCGCTGGATGTAGCTGTTAAGCACCGGGTCATCGATGATGGCCGGTTCAAGCGTGCCGTGCATCTGGTTGGCCTGGCTGATAATGGCCCGGTCGCTGGCGCAGCCGGTGGTCAGCAGGCCGGAGACGCTGAGGATCAACCCCAACGCGAGTCGGGTGAGCAATTTTCCGTACATCATCCACTCCCGGTTCATTTTTCGAACGATTCAGTCTTACTTTATGCGCGTCGGCAAGAATTCGCCAATGCTTGAGACGACATCAGCCGCCGCCGGATGCTTCCTCGAATTAGACACCGCCGGCGGGCAGGCGTTGGGCGGGAAGTAAGCGAACACTCAATTGTTTTTGTGCGATGCCCCGCCCGTTTCAGGGGCGCCAGCGAGCGCGGCTGCCAGCGCGACCCTGCGGATTATGGCACTACTTTACGCTGTCGAGGCCGGCACTGTCGGTTGGGGGGCGGGTTGGCGCGTCAGCTTGCGATCCAGGCTCGGCATCAGCACTTCCAACGGTGTGCGGCGGTGTGCGTAACCAATCCACACCGTCCACCCCAGCAGCAGGGCAAATGCGCTGAGGTTCTGCCAGGAAAACAGCGGCCAGACGTAGTCGCTCTCAAACCCATAATCGTTCAACGGCCACAGATAGTGAATTTTCCACCCCGGCCCCGATCCAAAATAGTCCATCACCAGGTGCAGGTGAAACAGCGACAGGAACACGACAAACCCCAGCGCCTTGCGCGTGGCGAACACGGCCAGCACCGCGCTGAGTACCAACCCCGCCAGCAGGCTGTGACCCAGGCGATGGTGCAGATCCCAGTACAGTTCTTCGCTGTAAAGAATCCCCAGCCCGTCCAGATCCAGTGCTGAGGCTGCGATCATGCACAACAGCCGGTCTCGCGGCGCCAGCGGCAGCAGGTTCCCGAAACACCAGCCGGAGAGGATGTGGGTTTGAATGTGCATCAAGCATTTCCTTGCTGATCAGACATGATCGGCTGGAACCCGGCGGTTGGCGCAACATACTTCGTGTGACCAACGTGACGTTGCAGCAAGTCGAGGATGACCCGCTGTTGATCGGGGGTGAGTACGCGACGGGGCAAGTAGTGAAAGTGCCGCGGGCCGTGGTACATCAGGATGGAGGTACTGCTCACGGTGTAGTGGGTGATTACTGACCAATGCAGGGACGTCTGTTGGGCAGGTGTGGTGATGTGGCAGCCTTGCTCGTCGAAAATCATTCGGATTTGCGCTTCCGCCTGCGGGATGTGGCGCCAGATGCGGTGCGCATACCATCGACTCAGCCGTGGTGATGCGACAAACAAGATCACCACGGTCCCAAGTGGAATAAATCGCTCCGGCCGTCCATCTTCCGAGTTGATCAGTGCAATCAAACCCGCGATCAGAAAATACCCGCACCACAGCAATACACGCCGCAGCCACCGGAGACGCCAGGCCGTGCGCATCGCGTCATAGTAGTCATTGAATGTGAGAGCGAATGTCAATGGGACTGTAACCTCAGGGCCATCCGGCGGAGTCTCATTGCTCATGGCCGGGAATGATACCGCGAAATACGGCCGCCCGTCTCGTATGATGGAGGTCGATCCATGACAGAAGCGACCAAAAAGACGCTGGACTATCGCGGGCCGGACTTTGACCCGGACGAGTACCGCATGACCATCGGCGAGCACCTGGACGAGCTGCGCCGGCGGTTGATCCTGGGGCTGATCGGGTTCGCGGTGGCGCTGGCCTTCTGCCTGGCGTTCGGCCGGCAGGTCACCGCGGCGTTCTGCGCCCCCTTGATCGAAACCCTCCAGTCGCGCGGTCTGAACCCGCAGGTGTACTACACGGATGTTGCCGATGCCTTCATGGTCTTCCTGAAGATCAGCCTGATCAGCGCGGCGGCCATCGCATCGCCGTGGCTGCTGTTTCAGCTCTGGCAGTTCGTGGCGGCCGGGCTGTACCCGCACGAGCGGCTGTGGGTCAAGCGCATCGCGCCGCTGAGCCTTCTGCTGCTGGTAGGGGGGATGGCGTTTGTCTACTGGCTGGTGCTGCCGTGGACGCTGATTTTCTTCATCGACTTCGGCAGCAATGTGCCGCTGCCGGCGGAGTTCCGCCCCGATTCCACCCTCACCTCGGCCGACCTGGGCACCGCTATCGCCTCGCTGAACGGCGATCCCGCCGTCCTGACCGAAGGCCGCCCGATGATCTGGTTCAACAGCGCGGAGAACCGCCTGAAAATCTATACCGGCGTGGCGAAGGATGTGCGGGTGGTGCCCTTCGGCCCCAGCCAGCTCGCCGCGCCGATGATCACGCTGCCCAACTACATCAGCCTCGTTTTCGGCATGCTCATGGTCTTCGGGCTCTCCTTTCAGCTTCCCCTGGTGGTGATGGCGCTGGTGCGACTGGGCATAATCGATGTGAAAACGCTCAGGAATTCCCGCAAGTTTGTTTATTTCTTCATGGCCATCGTCGCATCGGTCATCACACCGGGCGATGTGATCACCGTCACCTTCGCGCTGATGGGGCCGCTGATCCTGCTGTACGAACTGGGCCTGTGGTTGGCGATGCTGGGCAGGCACGAGCCGGCCGACACGGCCGATCGCGTCTGATGCGGGCCACCGGCGCCTGATGCGGGCCACCGGCGGCGGGGCTACTCCACCATGATCTTGCTGGCCGCCAGCGTGCCGAGCGTCAACTTCGCACCCGCCTGCAGCTCGATGGTCACGGCATCGGCGACAGGGTTCTGAGCACGCACCTGGAGCACGGTCCCGGGCATCAGGCCTTTCTCCGCGGCAAAGCGGAGGAAGCGCTCCTCCTGGTCCTCGATGCGCGCGATGGTCACGCGCTGCCCGGCAGCGCAGTCGCTGAGCCGCTGCACATCCCGCTGGGCGATCTGGCCGGTGGCGGTGGGAATGGGATCGCCGTGGGGATCAAACTCGGGGTGGCCCAGAAGCTGGTCGATCTTGGCCAGCACTTTGTCGCTGATGGCGTGCTCCAGCTCTTCGGCCTCATCGTGCACTTCTGACCAGTCCAGCCCGAGCACCTGCACCAGCAGCAGCTCAACCAGGCGGTGCCGCCGCAGCACGTGCAGCGCCAGTTGTTCGCCGCCGGGTGTGAGGCGGGCGCCCAGGCGCGGCTCATAGGCCACCAGCCCCGAGTCGGCCAGTGTCTTGATCATGCTGGTGACGGTGCCCGGCGTCACTTTCAGCGCGCCCGCCAGCTTGCCCAGTGGCACCAGCGCCTCGGGATCGTGATGCTGCTCCAGGTAGAGCTGCTTGACATAGTTTTCAACGGTGCTGCTGGGCATAGTCGATCAGGGTTGTCCTTCGATTGTGCAGTGGAATATGCGCCAGACGACAGAAGCCGGAACAACCCAGCATATCAAAACAGGGCCTACAATGTCCGCAGGTGAAAGCCGCCGTCGATGTTGATGACTTCGCCGGTACTGTAGGGGAAATACCCCTTGGCGATGGCAACGACGGCCCGGCCGATGTCCTCGGGCTGGCCCCAGCGACGGATGGGCAGCAGGCCGTCTTCGAGGATCAGCTTGTCATAGCGGGCCTTCACCGGGCCGGTCATGTCGCTCTCGATGATGCCGGGACGCAGCTCATAGACCCCGATGCCATACTCCGCGAGGCGGGCGGCGTAGAGCTTGGTGAGCATCCCCAGCCCGGCCTTGGCAATGCAGTAGTCGCCGCGGTTCACACTGGCGGTGTAAACGCTCATTGAGGAGATGGTGATGATGCGCGGCGTGAGGCCGGCCGCTGATTCGGAGCCTGATGGCTTGGCCGAGGTACCCGGGACCCCGGCTGCCTTCTGCTGCTCGATCATCTGCCGGGCAACGAGCTGGGTGAGGAAGTAGGGGCCCTTGAGGTTGATGTTGATGAGGCGGTCAAACGATTCCTCACCGGCGTCGAGGATATCCGCCCGGACCTTGGGGGCGACGCCGGCATTGTTGACCAGCAGATCGATGCGCCCGAACGCCTTGAGCGTCTCATCCACCAGCTTTTGCCGGTCAGCGCTTTGCGAAACATCGGCCTGCACGACCAGCCCCCGGGCGCCGGCGGCCTCGATCTGCTGCTGCACCTGCCGGGCGGCATCCGCGCTGGCGGCGTAGTTGATGACGACATTGAATCCCTCGCGCCCCAGCGCCAGGGCGATCCCCCGGCCAATCCCGCGCGAAGCGCCCGTTACGATTGCAGTCGGTGTGTGGGTCATTGCAGTTTTGTTGCCCGCTATCGGTTGCCCCCTGGGAGTTCCCGGTTGTCGATTGCTGGATGCCGGGTGGAAACGCGGGCGCAGATTCCGCGCACCTTCAGTGGCAACGGGCAACCGGTAACAGGCAACTCCTTCTCAGGATCCGGCCAGCCGGATCAGCCTCAGCACGCCTTCGCCCAGCAGGTACCAGCCCAGGGCAAAGGTGATGAGGTAGACAATCGCCGAAAAGGCCTTGTCACTCAAGCGCCGCAGCACCCAGTAGCCCAGTGCCGCACCGAGGAACACCAGCGGCGCAAAGCGGATCGTAAAGCCCAGTTCCGCCTGGGCGAACATGCCGCTGGCCCAGTAGGCCGGCAGCTTGGCGGTATTGAGCAGGAAAAAGTAAAGGGCGCAGGTGCCGACAAAGAGCTGGCGATCCAGCCGCATCGGCAGCAGGTACATCGCGATAATCGGCCCGGCGGCGTGCGCCAGAGTCGAGCTGACGGCGGCGAAGCAGCCGGTCACCCAACTGCGCAGCGGCTCGGGCATGAGATGGGTCTGCATGCCCCGGTACTGCCGCCACCAGTGCAGCCCAACCAGCACGATGCACTCAAAGCCGATTTCCAGGCGGATCAGCGTGCCGACCAGGGTTTCGTACTGGTGGAACCACCACAGCAGCAGCCCGCCCAGCACCACACCCAGCACCGTGCCGGGCAGCAGGGCCTTGATCAGTTGCGGGCCGGTGTGCGTCACCTGCTCGGGATGGGCATATTCCACCACCGCCGGCCCGTGCGATGGCGGCTCGCCTACCTCCGGCTGGGGGACAGCCACGGTGGGGTTTTCGGCCGCGGGCGGCGAGGGGGCCGCGGTGGATGCCGCCGAGCGAAATCCACCGGGCGTGAACAGCTTGCGGTACTGCCAGAGGGCGATGAAATCGCCGAGGATCAGCAGCGGCAGCATCAGGCCCAGCGCTGCCTGTGACCCGCGCTCGGTGTGGCTCATCGCCAGCACGATGATCGGGATATTCAGCAGCCCCACCCCCGCCCCAAATCCGCTCTTGGTGACGCCGATCAGCAAAACCCCCACGCTGACAATGATCCACGGCCATTCCATCGGGCCAGAGAATAGCCGCCCGGCACGAAAGAGGGAAAGGGTGCGCCATGATTGTTCGGCGGTGCGCAGGCCAATCGGTCTGGATCTTTCCTGGCCGGCGTGCCGAGAACGCACAGCGGCCGGTGCGGCGGGGCTGGCGATAAATCAGGTTCTGAGAGAGTGAGGTTGCCTGTGCCTCCAGGCCATCAGGGGCTGCCCGCAATTGGCAGAGGGTCCCTGGGCGAAGCCGGCTCGCTTCGCCCAGGGACCCTCTGAAAATCACATGCGGCCAACCCCGCGCTGGTGGGACTACATCGCCAGGCGTGGCATCGCCAGCGAGGCTGACTCCTCGGGTGGGCTGGCGTGGGCGGCGGTGGTCTGCTGCTCGATCGCCGCGCCAACCAGCCAGAGCGTGGTGGGGCGCTTGGGGGCCTCGCGCAGCAGGCTCAAAATGGCATCGGCCATCGCCTCCGCCGAGACGTAGTAGCCGCTGCAGGGGACCTTGTCGCCCGAGCAGCCGATGGCCGCCACCGACACCTGTCCTGGCACCACCACGCCCAGTTTGTCCAGGGCGTGCATGACGCGGGCCGCGGGGATCTCGCCATCGCAGACGAAGGCGGTTGCGCCTGCCTGCAGTGCGGCCTCCACCTCATCTTCGGCCCGGCGATCAACGGCGATCTCATGGCCGAAGCGTTCGGCGGTCTTGCTCAGGGCATACTGCACCACCGAACTGCCCGGCCGCTCGATGGCGGCGAAACGCCGGTGCCCGGCGGTCATCAGGTCGCGCCCGATGCACGAAGCGCCCAGCATCGAATCGACCACCACGCAATGCATCGAGAAAGCATCCGGCTCGCGGCCGGCCACCACCACCGGGACGCCGCGCACCACCATGTCGCGCAGGAAGGCGGCCGGGGCGCCGTTCGACAAATCGACCACCGCGGTGAACTGGCTCAGGAAGCTGGGCCGCATCTGGGCCACGTCGGTGGCGATGTGGGTCTCGGCCCCCGACTGCTTGAGCAGGTCGATGACCGGGCTGTTTTCCTGTCCGGCGTTGCAGATCAGCAGCCAGCGCTGTGAGCGGGCCGCCGCCGGTGCTGCGCTGCCGCGAACGAACGTTCCCCGGCCGATGGTGCGCTCCAGCAGCCCCTCGGCAGCCAGGTCAGTCAGTGCCTTGGAGAGCGTCTTGGCGTTGGCGTTGAAGCGTTCTGCAAGTTGGCGTTCACCGGGGAGCTTGCCACTCAATTCACCGCTGAGGATGGCCTGTCGCAGTCGCTCGCGGAGGCGCTGGAACTTATAGCTGAGGCGCTGCGTGGGCGGCTGGTCACCGGGAGACGGAGGGAGTGCGTCGTGCATAAGCAGACCGTTGAATTTTTAATGACCCCATACGCGAGCATCCTCGCGCGGCCAAAGACACCCCCAGCCCGCGCGGGGCAATGTTACTGTTACCGGGATTACTGTCATCGGTCAATCCGCAAGTGTGAATAAATTATCTGCAAATCCTCGCGCCTGGTAGGCCAAGCTCGATTTAATCGGCCGTTTTAATCGCTTACAACGGTTTACGGCGCAGCGCTTTGATTTCACCGCGACGTTTTTTCGCGTCGAGCCGGCGCTGGCGAGCGGCACGGGAGGGACGGGTCTTCTTGCGCGGGTTGGGCTCATGGCGGGCGCGGATGATCATCTCGCGCAGGCGATCGAGCACGATCTGGCGGTTGGCTTCCTGGCTGCGCGATTCATCACTGGCCAGGTGGATGTCATCGGACTTGGTCAGCTTCGATCCCGCCTGCTGGCGGAGCCGGCCACGGGCGCGTTCGCTCAGCCCCACGATCGCCTCAACCGCCACCCACAGCTCGGCCTTGCTCGATACCTTGTTGACATTCTGGCCGCCGGGGCCGGAGCTGCGCGCGTATTGCAGGCGCAGCGCCTCGGGGGCCACGCTTACGCCCGGCGCCAGTTCGATTCCGTGGCTGGATGGCTCATCCGACACAATCGCGAGTATATCCGAACAAATCGGCCTGCGCCCCGCCGTGACGATATGATGCCCGCCATGAAGCGAAGCACCGCGGTCGCGATTCATGATGAGCATTTCCTGATCAACAACCAGCTCACCTATGCCGGCCGACACTGGCGGGGGATGAAGATCGAAGGGCTGCTGATGAACAGCCGGATGGTGCAGGGGATCTTCGACGATCTCAACCCCGAAACACGCCACCTGTGGGCCTATCCCGATGGCCCCTGGGATGCCTGGCGCAACACCCGCGCTTTCGTAGCCGCCATGCCCGAATGGCATCAGCGCGGGCTGGGCGCGTTTACCCTCAATCTGCAAGGCGGCTCGCCGCAGGGATACAGCCGGGAGCAGCCGTGGCACAACTCGGCCTTCGATGAGCAGAGCGGCGCCCTGCGCCCCGATTACCTGGAGCGGCTGGAACGCATCCTCAACCGGGCTGATGAGCTGGGGATGATGGTGATCCTCGGCTGCTTCTACTTCGGCCAGGAGCCGCGCATGAGCGGCGAGGCGGCGATCCGCCGGGCGGTGATCGACCTCACCGACTGGCTGATCGAGCGGCGGTATACCCATGTGCTGGTTGAAATCGCCAACGAGTGTGACATTCGCTACAAGCACGACCTGATCAAGCCCCGCCGTGCCCATGAGCTGATCCGCCTGGTGCAGCAACGATCGGCCGGCAAGGTGCCAACTGCGATCGGGCGGCTGCTGGTCAGTACCAGCTTCAGTGGCGGGGCCATCCCGCCGGACAACGTCCTGGAAGCCGCCGATTTCGTGCTGCTGCACGGTAACGGCGTGCGTGAGCCGGAAGGAATTGGCCAGATGGCGCGCCGGGTGCGGGCATCGGCCGCCTATCGTGGGCAGCCGGTCCTGTTCAACGAAGACGATCACTACGATTTTGACAAGCCGATGAACAACATGATCGCCGCGGTCCGCGAATACGCCGGCTGGGGCTACTTCGACTACCGCCGGAAGGGCGAAGGATTTGATGAAGGCTATCAGAGTGTCCCGGCCAACTGGACCATCAGCTCGGCCCGTAAACGCGCATTCTTCAATCTGCTCAGTGAGATGACCGGGGTGTGACAGCCGCCGGTTTCTCACGGCCTCAGCCGGCGTTTTAAACGATCACATCCGAGGCGCCACCTCGTGACTTGCGCGGATCTGGCAGCCGCGGGCGCGCATCTCCTGGATCGCCTGGTTCACATCGCCCGCACGCAGATCCACGCCCCGGCAGCCATCCTCAATGAGCGTGACGCGGTATCCCAAGTCGATGGCATCCAGCACGGTCCAGCGCACGCAGTAGTCGGTTGCCAGGCCCATGACGTACAGGTCCGTAGCGCCGGCGGCCTTGAGATAGTCGTGCAGGGTGGTGGGATTGACGTGGCCGTTGTCGAAAAAGCCGCTGTAGCTGTCTACCTGGGGATCAGTGCCCTTGCGCACGATGTGGTCAATCTCGGTCACATCCAGGTCCGAGGCGAAACTTGCCCCGGCAGTGCGCTGCACGCAATGCACCGGCCAGAGCACCTGTGGCTGGCCGTTGAGCATCACCACATCGCCCGGTTGCTTGCCAGGATGGTTGGCCGCGAAACTGCCGTGATTCGCCGGATGCCAGTCCTGGGTGGCCACCACCAGCTCGAACACCGGCGCCAGCCGGTTGGCCACCTCCACCACCGCATCGCCCTGCGGTACCGGCAGGGCGCCACTGGGCAGAAAATCGTTCTGAAGATCCACCAGAATCAACGCGCGCATGCTTACCTCCATCACCGATCCACCATACCACCGCCCGACCTGGCCGGCCATGCCTGATGCGATCTGCGCAGTGGGCGGCCGGGGGCATGTCCGTCGCCCATGCGTATTCCCCGGTGGCACGCGCTTGCAGGTTGCGCAGAGAGTGTAGTGTTGTCAGCGACTCTTCTGCTCCCGGCGCCATTTGCCATGATCGGAAACCAGGGCTATGGCCATGGGCAGTGTGTCGAAAGCCGCTCTCATCGTGGCTGTGTACGGGCCTGCATGATCAGTTGCATGCGCAGGTCATGCAGGCGGGGTTCGAGGCCGACCGGATACTCATGCGGGTTGAGGAACCGGCGGATGGTGGGGTGCAGCGATTCGATCTGCTGGCGGGCGCGGGTGCGGATGGCCTCCAGCGATGGTGAGGTGTAGACGCAGCGGCCCTGGCGCACGATCGGCACCAGCAGGTCTTCGTGTGTCGCGTGCGGCTCGATATGGCGGCGGCGGGTGGGGTCAGTGGGGTCGATGATGGTGGGGCGGGCTTCGATCCCGATGCGGGTGTGATAGATGGCATCGGCCACGGCCACGCCATCCACATGATAGCGCCGAACCTGCAACTCGCCGGGGATCGACATCTTGCCCACCGTCGAGGAAAGCTTGATGCGGTCAGACCACTCACCCGTTTGCGGATTGTGGATCGCGCCCAGCTTGTAGACACCGCCGAGCGCCGGCTGATCAAAGGCGGTCACCAGTTTCGTGCCCACGCCCCAGATGGTGATCTTCGCATGCTGATCCTTGAGCGAGGAGATGACCGTTTCATCCAGGTCGTTGCTGGCGAGGATGGCGGTATCGTGCAGGCCGGCTTCATCGAGGATTTTCCTCGCTTCGATGGAGAGGTAGGCCAGGTCGCCGCTGTCGAGGCGGATACCGGCCAGCTTGTGGCCGCGTTCGCGCAGCTTCAGACCGATCTGCGCGGCCCGGCGGACGCCTTCGAGGGTGTCATAGGTGTCGACCAGCAGAACGCAGTTGTTGGGCTGGGATTCGGCGTAAGCCGCGAAGCTCTCCAGCTCATCGTCGTAGCTCATGACCCACGAGTGGGCATGGGTGCCGCGCACGGGGATGTCAAACAGCTTGCCCGCCAGTACGTTGCTCGTCGCCGCAACACCGCCGATGTAGGCCGCACGGGTGGCGGTGAGGCCGCCGTCGATCCCCTGCGCCCGGCGCAGGCCGAATTCGAGCACTGGCTCGCCACGGGCGGCCAGGCAGATGCGGGCGGCCTTGGTGGCAATGAGCGTGGGGAAGTTAATGAGCGTCAGCAGCGGCGTTTCCAGCAACTGGCACTGCAGGATCGACCCCCTGATGCGCAGCAGTGGCTCGTGGCCGAAGACAACGGTGCCTTCGGGGATGGCATCCACATCGACCGTGAGACGCAGATTGCGCAGGTAGTCGAGGAACCCCGGCTCGAACAGCGGCTTGTCATCGTTGCCGCGCAAGGTGGCCAGGTAGGCCAGGTCTTCATCCGCGAAGGCAAAGCGCTCGAGATAGGCGATCACATCCGCCAGCCCTGCGGCCACGGCAAAACCACCTTTGAAGGGGATCGAACGGAACGACAGATGAAAGACCGCCTCCATCTCAGCCCGCTGCTGCTGCCAGTAGCCGTAGGCCATGGTGAGCTGATACAGATCGGTCAGCAGCGACAGCGACGGACGATAGCGCGTTGCGAGGCGGTCCATACCCGTGAGTGTAGGGCAGGAAGGCGATGGGCGGAAAGCGCCCGCGCTGTGGGGGGCAACTGCGGATGACCGGCCCTGGCCTGGCCGGGAGGGGGGAGCCGAACCGTCATCAGGCCGGGATCACCGTCTTCGGGCGTGTCACCACTGGACCGGGCCCGCACGGGCCCCTCTTACGCAGCCCGGCGGCGACGCACGAGCAGGGCGCAGGCCACCAGCGGAGCGATTGCCGCCGGCTCGGGCACAGGCTGAACATCGTTCAACAGGAGATTGGTCGGTTCGGCGACTGGGCCGCTGGCGATGAAATTGAACGAAACCTGCCCGCCGGCAGCGATCGTGCGGTTGTAGTCGAATGAGGAGAAGGTGGGCCGGCCAGAGTCGCCATCGGCCAGGGCTGCGCCCCAGGCCGTGGTGATGGGGCGATCCAGGTCAAAGCTGACGGCCCAGCCGTCAATGGAGTGATCGCCGACATTGCGAATGGTTACGCTGGTCTGAAAGCCCTCGGCCCAGGCGTCGACGATCGTGTAATCCACCTCGAACAGCGGCGGTGGGGGAGGCGGCGGGAGGATCAGCTCGAAATTGGCCGCCGGGGATGGGTCGCCGGGATCGCCCTGGAAGCCGAATGAGGCGGACTGGCCGGGAAGTATGTCAGCATTCCAGCCGGCATTGCCCACGGTATAGCGCGTGCCGGTGTGGCTCAGGATCACACCATTCCACAGGTTGGTGATCGAGCGATCGAAATCGAACGCCAGCGTCCAGTCCGCGATCGGCTCGCTGCCGGTGTTATGGATGGAGATGGTGGCGATGAAGCCACTGCCCCAATTGCTGTCGAGGTGATACTCGGCTTGATACATCGGCGCTGCGATGGCCGGAGCCGTGCAGGCAGCGCCGGCAAACAGGGCGGCGGTGGTCATCTTGCCGGGCAGGGAAAGTGCGCTGTTCATGAGTCGCTGTATCGGCCGTACCACGATGACGGGCGCAAAATAGATGGGGGTGATGCAACACGTCCGGTAATGGTGGCGACAGCGCCATATCAGCGTGAAAATGTGGTGCCCCATGCGCGACCATCATCAGCGGCACGGTACGCGGCCGGGGCAGTGTGGGCATGGGCTGATGGTGGACAGCGGATGGGCCGAAGCGGCCAGAGTTGCCATGGCCAGATGCGGAGCGGCTGATCGAAATGTCTACGTGACCGATTCCACGCGCAGGCCAGGAGACCAGGGATTGCCGCGGCAGTAGGCTTCCAGCGGCATGGGACGCTTGCCCTCGGGCTGGACCTCGAGCACCTCGAGGGCCGTGTCCTGGCCGCACTGGATGCAGCCGCCGAGCATGATCTCGCCCGGCGACCAGCGGCTTCCTTCGCAGCCGTTGGCGATGGCGCGGACGAGCGTCAGCCGGGAGACTTCTTCGCCGGCGGCGTCGATCAGCCGGATACGGCATCCCGGCCAGGGGGACATGCCCCGGATTTGGCAGCCGATCTCATGCGCTGGCCGCTGCCAGTCAATGCGGGTTGATTCGCGGCTCATCTTGGGGGCGAGGGTTGCCTGCGTTTCATCCTGCGGCGTCTCGACCGCGCGCCCCGCGGCCAGATCATCCAGTACCCGCAGCATCAGCCCCACACCATCTTCTGCCAGGCGGTCGTGCAACTCGCCGGCGGTTTCGGTTGGGTCAATCGACAGCTCCGACTGCCCCAGCACTGCCCCGGCATCCATGCGCTGGGCCAGGCGGATGACCGAGTTGCCGCTGATGGTTTCGCCGCGGATGATCGCCCAGTTCACCGGCGCTGCCCCGCGATACTTAGGCAGGCGCGACGCGTGCAGGTTGACCGCTCCCAGGCGGGCATGATGGACTACCGGCTCGGCGATTTTCTGCCCGAAGGCAATCACCACCAGAACATCCGCCGGGGGGAGTATTTCGGCGTTGATGTTGGCCGTCCGCACCAGCGGCAGGTTGTGCTCCAGCGCCAGTTGCGCAATGGGGGTGGGTGTCAGCTTTCGCCCGCGCCCGGCAGGGCGGTCGGGCTGGCTGTACACCTGCACGATCTCGTGCCCCGCAGCGATCAGCGCCCGCAACGTCGGCGCGCCGAATTCACCACTGCCGGCAAAGATGATGCGGAGGGAGGCCATGTGAGACAGTCTAAGACAAAAGATGAAGGTTGAAGGCAGACAGAGCAGCTCAGGCGAATGCCGCGTCTTACGCATGATGCATCATGCACATGACGCGCATCATGCATTACTTGTCAAACTTCTGCTCCAACTCCTTGAGCGCTTTGCGCGCGGCCATTTTGGCGACCATGCCCATGCGGTCGGTGATCAGCACGCCGTTGAGGTGGTCGGTTTCGTGCTGCCAGATGCGGGCGATGTAGCCGGTTTCGGCCTGTTCGATCGGGTTGCCCTCAACATCCTGAGCCTTGATTCGCATGAACTTGCTGCGCAGGACATCAGCGGTGATGTTGGGCAGGCTCAGGCATCCCTCTTCTCCGACCTCATCCCCGGCCGGATCGTACAGCTCGGGGTTGACGTAGATGCGGTCATCCTCGGGGTTGCCGGTGTGGTTCATGACGAACAGGCGGATGTTCAGCCCCACCTGCGGGGCGGCCAGCCCCACTCCCCGTGCCTCTTTCATCAGTTCAAGCATGCGCTGGGCCAGCGCCTTGAGATTCTCATCGAACCGCTCCACCGGAACTGAGCGCTTCTTTAGCCGGGGATCGGGGTAATGAACGATGCGCAGGTCTTCGTACATGGGCGTAGGGGATCGTTGGCCGTGGCCAGCGGGCCGTGCCGGGCCACACGGGCCGCCGCCCGCGTTCTCACGATAGGACAATTTGTTGACAGCTTCAACCTGCGGCGGTCTACTTACGTAGCTATACTATGGACAGTGCGTTGCGCACTTCCGGGGGATGCGAAAAATCCATGGTATCAGAGGCAAGGCCTGGGGAGGTCCTCTTTTTGACTGGCAGAAGGCATGACAGTGGCAGAAAACGCGACCGGTTATCGTGAAATCCCGGAGGGCGACCGTAAAAAGGCCCAGGCCTTTTTCGAGCGCGGCCGAGCCGTCGCCGCGACCGGCAACTACGACTATGGCATCGAGATGTTCCTCCAGGGCCTGGCGCTGGACCCGGATGCCGTCGAGGCGCACAAGGAGCTGCGCGACATTGCCCTGCGCCGTAAGGCCAGCGGCAAGAAGGCCCTGGGCATGTTTGAGGTGATGAAACTCAAGCGCCGCAGCGCGGATGAGAAACAGAACCTGTTGAATGCCGAAAAACTGCTCAGCTACGATCCGGGCAACACCGATTACATGCTGTTGCTGGCGCAATACGCCTTCCGCGCCGGTTTCTACGATACCGTCCTCTGGATCGGCCCCATCCTCCACAAGGCCAACACCGAGAGCCCCAACGGCAAGCCCGATTTCAACAAGTTCATTGCCCTCAAGGACATCTACAAGGCGATGGCCTCCGAGTCAGCCCCCGGGGCGCTGAAGGCACGGCTGTGGAAGATGGCCTCCGATGCCTGCTTTTCCGCCGCCCAGCTTCGCCCGGAGGACATGGATCTGCAAAGCGAGCTGAAGAACCTCGCCGCCAACCAGACCATGACCGCCGGCAAGTACGAAGAGGGCGGCAGCTTCCGCGACAGCGTGCGCGATATGGCCGCGCAGAAGGAACTGCTGGAGAAGGACAGCGGCATCGCCAGCGAGGATGTCGTCACCCGGCAGATTGCCCAGGCACGCGAGCAGTATGAGGCCGATCCAAACGAGCCGGGCAAGATCATGCGGTATGTCGATGCCCTGTCCAAGGCTGAGACCAAGGAGGCCGATGAGCAGGCGATGCAGATCCTGCGCGACGCCTATGCCAGGACCAACAACTTCCGCTTCCGCTATGCCGAGGGGCGCCTGAAGCTGACCCAGCTCAAGCGCGAAGAGCGCAATCTGCGGGCGGCCATGCAGCAGAACCCCGGCGATGAGTCCCTCAAGCAGCAGTACCGCGTGTTCCTCCAGTATCGCATCGAGGAAGAGCTGAATGAGTATCGCCTCTGGGCCGAGCACTACCCGACCGAGACCAGCTATCGGTTCGAGGTGGGCAAGCGCCTGTTCGCACTGCGGCAGTTTGACGAGGCGATCCCTGTCCTCCAGCAGGCGCGCAATGACCCCAAGTTCCGCACCGATGCGGGCACCTACCTGGGCCAGGCATTCCTCCAGGCTGGTTTCGTCGACGAGGCGGTCGCCACACTCAAGGGGCTGATCGACGAGTACGAGCTGCGCGGCGATGACCGCTCCAAGGAACTGTACTACTGGTATGGCGTGGCCAACGAGCAGAAGAAGGACCTGCCTGCCGCTCTCAAGGCCTACAGCCAGATCGCCCAGTGGGACTTCACCTACCGCGATGTGCAGGAACGCATCAAGCGCCTGCGCAACAACGGCCAGGCCGCCAGTGAGTGATCCCATCCGCGACGGCCGAACCGGCCGGTCCTGCCGCAGCGCTCATTCACCGCACGACAGCAACCAGCAGCCAGCCGAATGACTGTTTCGGCTGGCTGCTGGTATGTCATACCCGACTTACCTTGTGATCGGCTCCCTCGCGCTTACGCCGGGATATTGGGCAGGGTGATCATGGCCTGCCAGTCGCCGGCGCTGGTCAGGCTCCAGCCGTCATTGATGCGCGTGGTGGTGTTGGACCAGAACAGGTCCTTGCCCGGGCGGTTATCGAACTGCCCCGAGCCGACGATGCGGAAGCTGGTGTCGATGCGCAGCGGCAGGATCTTGACACCGGTGTGGGTGTTGCCGTTGAAGAACCAGATCTGGTTCTGCCCGGTGCGGGCGTTGCGGAAGACCACATCGGCCCGGCCGTCATTGTTGAAGTCATCCACCGCCTGGATGCCATAGTCGAGGTTGTAAACCGGCGGCAGCGCCTTCATCTGGTTGGCGGGGGCATCGGTGCCATTGAGGAACCAGACGCTGTTGTTGCCGTTGTTGTAGTTGCGCCACACCAGGTCCACGTGACCATCGCCGTTCAGATCCCCCACGCCCTCCAGCCGCCAGTGCTGGCTGATGACCGGCGGCAGGGCCTTGAAGCTGTCGATCCGGTTATTCTGCATCAGCCAGGTGGTGTTCAGGCCGCTCACGCGATTGCGCCAGATCAGGTCGATGTCGCCATCTCCATCCATGTCGGCTGCGCCAACCAGCTCCCAGGTCTTGTCGGCCGGTTCGGGCAGGGCGATGCTGGCGGTGCGCGTGCCATTGTTCATCAGCCACAGCACATTGGCGCCGCTGTTGTAGTTGCGCCAGAGGATGTCGGTGTTGCCATCGCCGTCAAAGTCGGCGGTGGCCCCGACCTGCCAGGCGGTGGTGGGGGCCAGGTCCATCTGCATGGCGATGCGCTGCACGGTGATCAGGTCGGAGGCGAGCACCGCCTGCCGGTCGATGACCGCCGCCACATCCTTCACCGGCAGGTCATCCAGCGGCTTGCCGGGGTAGGCCGGCGAGGCGTTGAGGGTGTCGTAGGCGCCGATCTGGTCCATCACCGCCAGGCCGGCGGCATTGGTGATCCGGCCGAAGACGGTGAAGCCGCCGTTCTGGTTGTCGAGATTGGCCGAGTTGTCGCCCAGGTTGAAGAACCATTCATTGGTGGCGGAGTCAGGCTGGCCGGGCAGCTTGGCGAAAGCGAGGGTGCCGCGGGTGTTGCTGATATTGAACTCGTTCTGGACCGGGGCCCGCTTGGCCACGCCGCTGAAGGTGGGGGGATTGGCATAGAACCCGCCCCCCTGGATGACAAAGTCGCTGATGCTGCGGTGGAAGAAGGTGCCATCGTATTGCCCGGCGTTGGCGTAGGCCAGGAAGTTGGCCACGCTCAGCGGGGCGGCATCCTGGAGCAGTTCCACATCGATGATCCCCTCGCTGGTGGTGTAGCGGACGATCGGGTTGCCGCTGGGGATGCGGGCGATGGCGTCGAAGTTGCCGCCGGCGGTGCCATCGCCGGAGCGCCCGCCGGGGGTGATCATCTCGCCATCGAGCTTGGTGCCGTTGGCAGACTTGATGAAGTCGGTCAGCACGATGCGATAGGGGGTATTGGCCGGCAGATTGGTCTGGGCGCTGATGGTGCGGGTGGCGGCGTTGTAGGCAACGGCCGCGTTCTGCCAGACATCATCGGCGGTGCCCAGCTTGCCATCTGCGCCGGCGGTGTAAATGCGCACCGAACCGGGCAGCACGGTGGCCGGATCGAGCGGCTCGCTCACCACCGCCTGCACCAGGCCGCGGTTGTCGGCGAAGACACTGGTGACCTGCGCTGCCAGCAGGGTGCGGGCTTCAAGCCGCTCAACCGGTTCGAACTGCTCCACACGGGTAAAACGGGCGGTACGAACGCGCCAACGATCGGAAGCTGAGTGCATCACGCTGTCTCCTGTCTGAAGGGGTCTGCCGGCAACGAAAAACGCCCTGGCCCGCCGAACCGGGCAGTAACAGCAGTTGATAAACCACCCTCCCCATCGTTTCAAGGCAAGCGGCCTTGCTAGGCGGACCTGCCGTCAATGGATCTGTGCCCAGCCGGATCTGGCTGGGGCCGAGTGTCTGTCCCACGCGCACCAGTCGCTGTTCGCCTGGCGCGAGGGAGCGGGGGGACGGGTCAATGTGTCGATGGCACGAGCGGGGGTACGACAGGGTAGCCGGGAGATTCCGGTGCGGTTCAGTTTTCCGGGCTGCCGACACTGGCGGCATGGCGTTTGTTTACGGGACCAGTGCGTTACACGGATTGAGCCACACTGACACTTTTGCCCGGAGGTTCCGATGGGACGTGAAGACAAGGCTGCCGGTCGCATCAAACAGGCGCGCGGTAAAGCCAATGACATTGCTGGTGCCGTCAAGGGAAATACCGGCCAGCAGATCAAGGGCAAGGTACAACAGGCGGTCGGTAAGGCCCAGCAGAAGCTGGGCGCCAAAGCCAAATAGCACCGGCCGCCCAACCTACCTTCTCCTCCCTGTATGCCTGTCGGCGCGTGTCGCCGACAGGCATTGTTGTTGTGGGGGAGGGGGGGATGACTTAGGGTGGTCGCCGGCGATTGATGCATAGCGCCAGCGCCTGATGCATAGCGCCTGATGCGCAGCAGGCTGCACCCGGTCTGCGCAACGATGCGGCCACAGGTGGTGGAGGGTGGATTCTGAACGGCTGTGGGCACACACGCAGCGGCGCTTCCTTCGCCCCACGACCAGGGCCGGCGCGCAGAGCGGTTCAGCGATCGCCGGCCACTTATACCCGTCCGTAGATGTAGTCGGACAGGAAGTGGATGGTCTGCTCCTGCTCGGTGGCATAGACCGCATTGAGATCGCCGATACTGATCATCCCCAGCAGGTTGCCATCGGCATCGCAGACGGGGAGGTGGCGGATACGGCGGTTTTTCATGATGGCCGCCGCTTCCTCGGTGTCGGTGTCCGGTTCGGCACAGATCACCTCGGTGGTCATCACCTCGGCAACGCTCAGCGTGGTGGGGTCGCGCTGCTCGGCCACCACCCGCCGCAGCACATCCCGCTCCGTAAAGATCCCCACCACCTGATTGTCCTGCATCACCACCAGCGCGCCGATCTTGTGCTGGTTCATCTTGCGCGTGGCTTCCAGCACCGTGGCCTCAGGGCGGATCGTGTAAATCTCGTGGGCCTTGGACGCCAGGATATCCTGCATGGTCGGCATGGCGGGCTCCTGTGGGTAGAGACATGCCCGAGCGGGCGGAGAACAACTCACAGCAGATTGGCTACCTGATATATAGCCCGGTAACGGAGTGCGAACAACAATGTGAAAAGATTCCCAAGGAAGGGGCCGCCCGCCACGCCCGGCACAGCCGCCGCTGGCGCGCCAGGCGAGCTCGCTCCCGTGCACACCCACGAGCCGCCGCCGCCGCCGCACCCACCCCACGCCACCTCCGTCCGGCGATCGGCTGGCAATCAATCGATCTTATTGCCATCCCGCCAGCTCAGCCTGAATTGGCGTTTTCTTGCGGGCCTTGAGCCGATGGGCGCTGTGCCGCTCTTGTATTTTTTTGTTGGCCTAAATCGAAAAATCGATTAAGTTCAAGGCATATCTATATATCCGCTTCATTTCACAAAGCGGCCACTTCTCGCCGCAAAGGAGCTGAGCATGTCATTAACCCGCGCTGCCGCCGTTATGTGCGGTCTGTGCCTCACCACCGGCGCTTATGCCGCCACAGTTGCCTATGATGGGTTTGAAACCTACACCCCCGGCACCAGTCCGATCGGCCAGAATGGCGGGACCGGCTGGACCAGCGGGTGGAGTTCCAACGCCCTTGAAACCAGCACCATCGAAGTCATCAGCCGCACCCTGACCGGCGGCAGCGTCAACGGCGGCAACCAGGCGCTGCTGCTGCAAAACGTGCAGGGCGGTACGCCCAGCAGCCCCACCGGCAACGCCGGCCAGGCGCTGCGCCGTTCGTTCCCTGACCAGAGCGGCACCTTCTATATCAGCTACCTGCTGCGGGCCGAGAACTTCCATGGCAACGAATTTGTCAGCTTCTGGGTCGGCCACAGCGACAACATGCCCGCCGCTGGCGATGGCATCGCCGAGATGATGGGCGGCGGCATCTTCCTCGATCAGGATGGGGGTGCCCTCAAAAACCCCTTCTTCATCCGCATTGGCGTCAGCGGGGGCGCTGGCACTGTGATCACCTCCCTCCCGGCCAGCCCCGCGCCCGAGGAATCCACCCACGCGTTCCAGGTGGTCCTGGGCTTTGGCAAGACCTCCAGCAACCTGTACAGCTCGCTGAAGCTCTGGGTCTTCGATGCCAACACCCCCATGCCCGCCGTGGAGCCTGCCCCCCTGGCTTCGGTGGTGCAAGGCATTAACCCCAGTGTGCTCAACGATTCGGCCCTCCGCGTGCTGAACGTGGGCGAGGATGAAGCGCTCTACCTGGATGAAATCCACATCACCAACGCCTGGAGTGACCTGGTCCCCGAGCCGGGCGGCCTGGTTCTGCTGGCGCCACTGGCCGGGATGCTGCGTCGCCGCCGCCGGGCCGGCGCCTGATCCGCCAGCCGATCACAGCCGGTAAACCTCACTGGAATACGCCAAACAGGGCGCTTCGCACCACGCGCAGCGCCCTGTCCTGCTTATTTGCCTCCCGGCACGGGGTATTTGCCCTCCGGCACGGGTGGCCGGGGCGGGCGGCGATCTATATGCTTGTGGCGAATCGGGTTACTCGTAGAGGCTGTGAATGAAAACACCCGTCGTCGCCATTGTCGGCCGGCCCAACGTGGGCAAGAGCTCTCTGTTGAATGCCCTGGTGGGCAAGCGGATCAGCATCGTCCAGGACATGCCCGGGGTCACGCGCGATCAGGTCAGCATCCACCTGGCCGTGCCCATGGGCCGCCACCAGCCGCCGCGCTATGTGGAACTGGTCGATACCGGCGGTTACGGTTTTGTCGATCCCGACGCCCTGACCGATCACATCCGGCACCAGATCGAGATGGCGATGCGCCGGGCCGACCTGTGCCTGCTGATCGTCGATGCCCAGACCGGCCTGACCAGCGCTGATGAGGAGATCGCGGCCCTGCTCCGCCGTCAGGGCCTCAACACCGTGCTGGTGGCCAACAAGGCCGATTCCCCCGGAGCTGATACCATCCTGGGCGATTTTGCCCGCCTGGGGCTGGGCACGCCCATCGGCATCTCCGCCCTCAACGCCCGCGGGCTGGACCAGGTGCTCGATGCCATCCGCACGGGCGTGGACCTGTCCGAAGCGCCCACCGAACTGCCCGAGCCGCAACTGCTGCTGGCCATCGTCGGCAAGCGCAACGCCGGCAAGAGCACTCTCGTCAACCGCATCGCCGAGATCTACGAAGGCCAGGGCGATCGCGTCATCGTCAGCGAAGTCCCCGGCACCACTCGCGACAGCGTCGATGTGCGCTTCGAGAAAGATGGCAAGACGCTGATCGTCATCGACACCGCCGGCGTGCGCAAGAAGCGCCACATGGTCACCAGCGACATCGAGTTCTACTCCTTCCACCGCGCCCAGCGCTCCATCCGCCGGGCCGATGTGGTGGCCATGCTGATCGACGGCACTGAGCGCATCAGCGAGCCGGACAAGAAGCTCGCCCAGTACATCAGCCAGCAGCACAAGCCGGTCATGATCGTTATCAACAAGTGGGACCGGGTGCTGGATAACGCCCGCCGGCAGGCGGCCGAGCGCAAGACCACCTTCCGGGCTGACTGGCTGATGGATGAGTTCAGCCAGTACATCGACCAGGAGCTGCCCTGGCTCGATTTTGCCCCCGTGGTCTTCATCACCGCCACCGAGGGTCGCAACGTGCAATCGATGCTCGACCTGGCCCAGCACCTGTTCAAGCAGTCGCACCTGCGCCTGACCACCGGCCAGCTCAACCAGGCGATCCGCCAGGTCTTCTCCGAGCGCACGCCCAGCACGCCGATGGGCCAGCGCGTGAAGGTGCTGTACGCCACACAGGTGGACAGCGCCCCGCCCACCATCGTGCTGTTCGTCAACAACCCCGACTGGGTGAGCGAAAGCTATCAGCGGTTCATCATCAATCGCCTGCGCGATCTGCTGCCGTATCCGGAGGTGCCCATCCAGGTGCTGGTGCGCGGGCGCAATGAGCGGCGGGATGAACAAGCCGTGGCCGAGGCCGGTGCCGCGCCCATCCCGCAGAAGCGTGCCGCTGCTCCGCGTAAGCACTCCGCTGGCTCACAGAAGCGTGCCACCAGTGCGGGTAAACACTCCGCCGCTCCGCAGAAACGTGCCACCAGTGCGCCCAAGGGCGCTGCCGGTACATCAAGGCGCAGCGCCTCGGCGGGGAAGGGCACGGCTGGGAAGAAGGCGGCCCCGTCCGGCGGGCGCGGGCAGCGCGGAAAGAACAAGGGGGGCGAGGGCTGAAGCGAGACAGGTGAAAGCGGACGTGTGAAGGAAGCAGCTTGAAGGCGGGAAGGCCAGGGGCGGCTGCCGATGGGAAACACCCGGCGGCGGGTGGAGGGGAGGGCTGGGAGCAGGCGCGGTGCGGTCACCGGTGGCTGCGGGGGCGGCACGCACAGGGTTGGGAGGGTTCGATGATGGCGGAACGCTTGCCCATTGCCTATGAGTCGCGCCATCCCGTGGTGCTGGAGCCGGGAGAGGTGGTCTGCTGGCAGGGGCAGCATCCGCCGGACGGGCCGCCGCACAAGATAACGCGCTACTGCCTAACCGATCGGCGGGCCGTGTTGATCGCGCCCGGCGATCCACCGCAGGTGTCGGCCGCGGCCCTGCTTGAGATGCGGGTGCTGATCGTCGAGCACCGCCGCCACGGCAGTGTGTCGATCGTGAGCGATGACCTGATCCGCTTCGATCACCTGCCCGATCCGCAGTTGCCGGCCCGGCACATCCTGGAAATGATCATCCGCAGCGGCCGGGCTCGCCAGCGCCGGCGCAGCGGCCTGGACCGGCCACGAAGGCAGATTCCCATGCACCAGACCCATCCCGATCCCCCGCCTCTGGCCGAACAGTCGCTGCCGCCGATGGTGCAGTTGCTGCCCGGCGAGCGCCTGCTCTGGAGCGGCCGGCCGCGCCGCTGGATGCCGGTCCGCTGGCCAGAGATTAAGCGCCTGCTGGTGGTGCTGCTGTGGACGCTGATCCCGGCGGGCATCGTCATCCGGTGGTGGCTGCCGCAGGGGCAGTCCATCCCGCTGGTCTTTGTCGTGTTTGGGCTGATCTGGCTGATGGTGGTGGGGTGGATGCTGATGGTGAACCTGATCCAGCGCATCCGCGGCCGGCCGCCCACCTGGTATGCCCTGACTACCTACCGGGCGATCACTGTCCAGCGCCTGGGCAGGAGGACGCAGGTCTCCAGCCTGATGCTCGACCTGCAGGCCTCGATCTCTTTCACCGTGGAGGCCGACAACCGCGGCGAGGTGGGCTTCGGTTTTGCCCACTCCTTCGCCGACATCTCCGATCCCGCCGCTGTCCATGACCTGGCCCTTCAGGCCATCCACGCCGCCGGCGGGGTGGTGGTGGCAGAGCCCGACACCTGATCCGCCCATCCGACCGCGCCAGCTCATCACCCCGCGATGCAGGCCGGGCAAGGGGGCTTTGCAGCGCCTGTGGGGTGGGGTAGGCTGGGGGGCGGGTGGCTAATGAGGGGGCGGCCGGGTGCAGATGGGAAGGAGAAGCTGATGCAACAGGTGATCCATGGCGGATGGAGGCGGCTGTGCGACGGGCGGGGATGGATGCGCGCTGTGCTGGGACTGATGGGCGGCGGCCTGGTGGGGCTGCTGCTGATGGGGGCCGCGCCCAGCCCGGTGGTCTTCGCCGAAGATTTTGAGGCGTTCGATCCCGGGCGCTGGAACGTCATCAAGAGCGCCAAGACGGTTGAGATCGTCGACGGTGGCCGGGATGGCCGCGGCAAGTGCGCCCAGATCACCGCAACACTCGGTGAGAACACCGGTGGCTATCTCTACAAAATGCTGCCCGAGGGACTCGAGACCGCCTATCTCCGCTTCTATGTCAAGTTCGAGGCCGACCATGGCTACACCCACCACTTCGTCCGCCTGATGGCCTACGATCCGCCCAGCCGCTGGCCGCAGGGCAAGGCCGGCGAGCGGCCGGATGGGCGCACCTGGTTCAGCACCAACATCGAGCCCTGGGGCAACTGGGGGCGATACGCGCCGCCGGGCGTCTGGCGCTTCTATACCTACTACCCCGACATGAAGGCCTCGCCCGATGGCAAGTTCTGGGGCAACGGTTTCAATCCCGATCCCCCCGTGCCGGTGCAGCGCGATCGCTGGATCTGCGTTGAGATCATGGTCAAGGCCAACACGCCGGGGCAGGCCGATGGCGAGCAGGCCCTGTGGATCGACGGCAAACAGGCCGGCCACTGGAAAAACATCCGCTGGCGCGACACCGACCGCCTCAAGATCAACGGCCTGGCCATCGAAAGCTACATCACCGAACAGGCCCCCCGGCATAACAAGGATGCCAACCCAAAAAAGATCAATCGGGTTTGGTTTGATGATGTGGTGGTGTCCAGAAGCTACATCGGCCCGGCGGCAGAGTGAGCCACCCCACAGTTGACTGCGGCCACTCGCGCTGCTGCACCCCGACAACTGCCGGATGAAAGTTTGGCCGGCCCGAGCGGCAGGGCTATGCTGTGCGGCATGGCGATCCGGGGGATCGATCACTCAACCTGTCCACCCGCGCGCGTTGTCGCCTCGCTATGGACCCGGCAGGAACGCGACTTTGCCGCCGTCCTGCTGCGGGCGTTTCGCAGGAAGGTCAATGTCTTCGTCAAGGTCCGCGTGCTGGATGTGATCGAACTGTCCCGCGACGAACCCGACAAGCGGCGCCTGCGCTTCTGGCAGGACATCCTGCGCGATCAGCATTTCGACTACGTCATCTGCCGCCCCGGGACGCTCCAGCCGCCGCTGCGATGGGTTTTCGCATTTGGATTCCGAAGAACGATCGGCTCTCAGTGCTCCGGCATTGGTCGCCAGATGAAGGTATTCTCTTGGAAACGTTGCCTCTTAATTACGATGATGTAACGCTTCAGACAATTGAGCGAATCGACGTTATTTGGTTGAAAGGTCGTGCAATTCAGCGCGCTTTTGAGGTGGAACATACGACGGCCGTCTACTCGGGTCTGCTGCGCATGGCCGATTTACTCGCGCTGCAGCCCAATATGAATATTGCACTGCATATCGTCGCACCAGCAGAGCGACAAGAGAAGGTACTTGACGAGATCCGGCGCCCTGTTTTCTCACTACTGGAGCATCATCCGCTCGCGAAACGGTGCTCCTTCATTGCCTATGAGAGCCTCGATGAAATTATGTCGCTACCGCACCTGACACATACATCCGACACCGTAATCGAGGAATATGAAGAACGTGCTGAGTAGATGCAGTCCTCATACATCCTCAATCCTAAACTTCATCAGCATACTCGGCAGCGCATCGTCGAGGCGCTTGATTGCCAGATTATGCACCTCGATGAAGCAAGGATTGTGTTTGCAGTAGGGGGCGGGGAGGGGGCCAAATCAGGGGTGGTGGGGCGGCAGGTGAGGTTGTCTGGCCAGCAGTGCAGAGCGCATCACGGCGGGGCGATCGTGTCGCTTCGGTGCTGGGCGGGCCGCTTGTGCTTCCCGGGGCGCGCTGGAGAGGGCGCAGCGGGGCTGGCCGGTGAAACAGTCCGGCGAGGGTGCGGCAGGGAGGAGCCTGGAGGCCGGATCGCTTAGCGCACGAGGGTAGCGTTGCGGTCAGCGCCGACGCTTACCAGCTTGATTGGGGCGCCCATGAGCTGCTCGAGGCGGCGGACGTAGTTCTGGGCTTCGCGCGGCAGTTCCTCGAAGCTGCGGCAGCCGGTGATGTTGCCCGACCAGCCGGGGAGGGTTTCGTAGACCGGTTCCACCTCGGCCAGCGTATCCATGTCCGCGCGGAAGCAATCCGAGCGGCTGCCCTTGTACTTGTAGGCGGTGCAGATGTTGATGTGGTCCAGGCCGGACAGCACATCCAGCAGGGTCAGGGCGATGTGGGTGATGCCCTGCAATTGCACCGAGTAGCGGGTGGCGACGGCATCGAACCAGCCGCAGCGGCGCGGGCGGCGGGTGGTGGTGCCGTACTCATTGCCGCGCTCGCGGATGTAGTTGCCGATGTCGTTGTTCTGCTCGGTGGGGAACGGCCCGCCGCCGACGCGCGTGCAGTAGGGCTTCATGATCCCGACGAAATTGCGCACCAGCTGCGGCGGGCAGCCCGCCCCGGGATACAGGCCCAGGGCCGAGCAGGAGGAACTGGTGACATAGGGATAGGTGCCGTGGTCGATATCGAGCAGGGCGGCGTGGGCGCCTTCGAAAACGATGCGCTTGCCGGCGCGCCACTGGTCGATCAGGACAGCGGTGGTGTCATCCACGAACGGCCGCATCCGCCGGCCAAGATCGCGGTAGGTCTCGAAGACCGGCTTCCAGTCGATCGGGGGGGCATCGTAGAGCACCTTGAAGACTTTGTTGCGCTCACTGATGATCTGCCCCAGTTTTTGTTGAAGCTTGCTCTCGCTCAGCAGGTCGGCCACGCGGATTGCGCTGGTGCGGTGCATCTTGTCGGCGTAGGTGGGGCCGATGCCACGGCGGGTGGTGCCAATGCTGTCGCCCTCGGCCGCCTGCTCGCGCAGGGCGTCTTCCTGCTTGTGGTAGGGCATCACCACATGCGCCTTGTAGCTGATGCGCAGGTTGTCCGGGGAGATGGGAAACCCCTTGCCCAGGAACGCATCGATCTCGTGGAAGAGCGCTTCGGGGTCGAGCACCACCCCGTTGGCGATCAGGTTCATCACGCCCGGCCGGAAGATGCCTACCGGCAGCAGGTGGGTGGAGTGCTTGGTGCCGTTGATGACGACGGTGTGCCCGGCGTTGGCCCCGCCGCAGTAGCGGACTACCACCTCGGCATCGCTTGTCAGGAAATCGACAATCTTGCCCTTGCCCTCATCACCCCATTGCAGACCGACGACGACCGAATTGCCTTCCAGAAGGGCCATAGTTGCTCGTGTAAGGTAAAAAAGCGCGCTGAAAACGCCACCGCGCATCACTATGGGGATGCCTTGGCCGGTGTCAAGCAGCCTCCCGCCGGCGATCCGGCCTCCCCCGGCCCTGCTGCTGAT
>CAYNMV010000022.1:0-1947 GCA_964398315.1 uncultured Tepidisphaeraceae bacterium
AATGGGCGATGAGGGACTTGAACCCCCGACCTCACGGGTGTGATCCGTGCGCTCTAGCCAGCTGAGCTAATCGCCCGCGTTGGGATGATGAATGTACGCCGGGGCGGGGCGGAAATCAACAGGAATGGGAGAAGGGATGGGGGCGGTGAAGAAATTTTGGGCCGAGTGGTTGACTTCGCCGCCGGATGTGTTAGGATAATGTTAACACTCCGGGTGGCAGGATTCGGTGACGGATCGGGCCGCACGGATGGTCTTCGCGAGGGCCGGGGTCTGCCGGTTCTCCGCTCGTTTCCTCTGCTGGCACATCTGGTTTGTGATCAGCTTCTTCATCTTCGTTTGAGCTTTCCCCGGTTGCGCGCGTGCCACGATGCGCAACGCCGGGGCAGGAGGCAGGGACATGCAGCGCGCACATCGGATCGCGTTTCGCTCGCCGGGACAACTGTCAATCCGCGCAAACAGAAACCTCGCGCTTCGCATCGGCGATGGACCGCGCAAGGCGCGAGGTTCGTGGCCGGGCAATGGCCCTGGGCGCGGCTGGGGATCAGTCGGTTCTCAGGCTGGCCATCAGGCGGGTGGCCAGGTCGTCATCGGGCTTCAGGCGCAGCGCCTGGGCATAGTAATTCATCGCCTGGCTGGGCCGGCCGAGCTTTTCCAGCACCAGTCCGATCATGCAGAGGCTGACCGTGTCGCTGCGATCGAGGGCGGCGGCCTGATTGAAGCTGGTCAGGGCATCGGCCAGGCGGTCCTGCTTGAGACGCACATAGCCGGTCATCAGGTGGGCCTCGGCCGAGGTCGGATCAAGCGACAGCGCCTTGCGAAGGCTGATGTCAGCACGGCGCAGATCATCCAGTTGCACCGCCGCCTTGCCCAGGCGCACCCACAAGGTGGCCGAGGCCGGCTCAAGTTGGGTGGCCTTGTCGAAGGCCGCGCGGGCATCGCGGGCGCGATTGAGCTGCATGTAGCACTCACCCAGCGCGGTATGCAGATCAGCGCGGTTCTCGTAACGCTCATCGCGCACGAGGCGGGCGAGGTGGTCGGCGGCATCACGGTATTCGCCGCCGTAGTACAGTGCCAGGCCGAGATGCTCGCGCATCGTCAGTTCCTCTGGCGCCAGCGCCACGGCCCGGCGGAGCATCTCGATCGCTTCAGCGTAGCGGCCCTTCTGCACCAGCAACTGCCCCACCGCATCGCGGATGGCAGCGCTGTGCTCGAAGTAGACCACCTTGCCGTGCAGCAGGTTCAGCGCTTCATCGATCCGGCCCAGCGCCACCAGCATCTCTCCCTCGGCCATCACATACGCCAGCTCGGTGGGCGCCTTCTGGGCCGCACTGCGGTAGAAGACCAGGGCCGCCTCGGGCTGCTGCCAGCGCTGGGCGACCACACCCTGCAGGTAATCCACCTCGGCGTTGTTCGGGTCCACCTCGGCTGCCTTGGTCAGGGCATGATCTGCGCCTTCCAGTTGCCCCTGCTCGATGTACAGGCGGGCCGAGAGGATCAGGGCCGGCAGGTGATTGGGGCTGAGTTCCAGGGCGCTGTCGATGCTCTTGCGCGCCTGGGGCAGGGCGCCCACCTCGAACTGCTGGCGGGCCATGGAATACTGCACGCCGGCGCGGGCGTCCTTCCACTGCTGTGTGACCTCCTGCTTGGCGGCCTGGTTCTTCTGCGCGCTTTCGCAGCCCAGTACCAGGGCGCCACACAGGCACAGCATTGCAAGGGAGCGTGTTGCTTTCATGGTCGATTCCTCGCGTACGGCGTTGAACGGGGTTGGCAGGCAGCCGGCCGTTGCCCCGGGCTGCGAATGGGCCACGTCCGACTGCCTGCCGGGACAGGGTTACTTGTTGCCGCCGACGGAAATATCATCCATCGGCAGCTCGGTGATCGTCATCGGCAGCGCAGGCGCTTCCTCGTCGATCAGCTCGACAACCGTCGTCTGCGGCGCTGTCGCCT
>CAYNMV010000022.1:2047-26687 GCA_964398315.1 uncultured Tepidisphaeraceae bacterium
GCCTCCGGCAGCGCCGGCTCGGTGTCGGCGGTGGCGGTCGCTTCCTCGGCGGTGGGCATCTCAGCCACGCTGGGGGTTTCCTGCATCGTGGCGGCGGCCGCGACCTCCTGCGTGAAGCGATCCCACATGTCGCCGAAGAACCAGATCTTCGACCAGGCCATCGCATCCGCGCTGGCAGGTTGGGTGGTGGGCGCTTCGGCCGCCTGAGCAGGCGCCTCGGCCGGCTGCTCGGGCTCCAGATCGGTCGGGATCACCGGGTCGGTCGCCGGGGGCGCCTGGCGCTCGGCCAGGATCGCCCGCTTGACGAACGAGTGGATCGAGCTGTTGTCGACGGTGGTGATCTGCTTGCCGGTCAGCTCTTCCTTCAGCTTGATGGCTTCCAGGAACTTGGGATTCAGGTTGATGGCCGCATCCAGATGCCACAGCGCGGTCTTGAGGTTGGGATTGGGCTGGTTCAGCTCCTTGAGCGCCCGCTCATACTCGCCTTCGGCCATGCGCTCGCGGCCCCAGGGCATCATGCCCTTGCGCACGCCCACCCGCAGTTTCTCCAGGTCGCGCATCGCTTCCTGCGAGATATCCGCGTAGGCGGCATCGTTCTTCACGATATGCGGCGTCAGCAGGATGATGACTTCTTCGCGCACCGAGCGGTCGCGCTGGCGGCGGAACAGCGGCCCGGCCAGCGGCAGGTTGCCCAGGAACGGCACCTGGCCCTTGCTGGTGGTGCTCTCCTCGCGGAACAGACCGCCGATCACGATGGTCTGCCCGTCTTTCACCATCACGTTGCTCGTGACCTCGGTGGTGATCTTGAACGGCAGGTTGGCATCCGACAGGCCACCGGAGCTGTCCTCGGGGTGGATCTCCATGCGGATGTAGCCATCGTTGCCGATGTAGGGGCGGAAGATCAGCCGCGTACCGGTCTGAAGGAACTCAACGGTCTGCACGGCCGAGCTTTCGGTGACGGTGGTGGTGAGATAGCCGTCCTCGCGGCCAACCAGCACCTCGCCCTTCTGCTTGTTCAGCGCCAGCACCTTGGGGTTGGCCAGCACGGTCGTATCGGTGATCGATTCCAGGGCGCTGATGAAGACGGCGATATCGCTGTTGACAAAGCCCAGGCGCAGGCCGCCGTTGACGCTGTTGGAGAAGTTGTTGCCGGTTCCGCCGGCGGCGGCGTAGCTGCTGGCGCTGTCTTCCAGGTTGGCGCCGATAATCTGTCCGTTGCTCGAGGTAAACTCGGAGAAGTCAACGCCGCCCACGACGTTCAGATCAACACCCAGGGCGTTGTCATCGGTCAGGGTGGCGCGGAGGATGGTCGCCTCGATCAGCACCTGCTGCGGGCGGGTGTCGATCTCCTTGAGCACGCGGCGGACGGCATCCAGGTTGTCGGCATAGTCGGTGACAACCAGGATGTCCTCGGTGGCGTGGCTGTTGCCGCCGGCATCGGTGCCGCCTTCGGTGATGCCCGCTGCGGCGGCGGTGGTGAAAGCCACCTGCCCCGTGCTGCTGAGCACCGGCTTGATCATGGTGACCGCGTTGGCCGCAGGCGTGTAATACAGGCGGAACACCTCGGTGTTCATCTTCCGCTCGGCCTTCTCGATCTCGGCCAGTTCCTGCACGGTGTAGACGTAGATGAAGTTGCCCTTCTCGCGATAGGCATAGCCGTTGGCGTGCAGGATCGCATCGAGCGCTTCGCGAACGGTCACATCGTACAGGTTGGCGGTGACGGTACCGCGCACTTCCTTGCTGGCGATGATGTTGCGCTGGCTCTGCAGCGAGAGCATGCGCAAGACCTCGACCAGGGAGGCATCATTGACATGGATTTCGACGGTGCCAGCGTCCGAGACGTTGACATCGTCGCTGGTCACGCTCCTGCCCTGGGTGGCGACGGGCACGGGTTCGGCCGTGGTGGCCGCGGACGGCTCAACGGCGAACGGATCGACGCCGGCATCCAGCAGCTTGACGGCGTTGGCCGTCTCATCTCCGGCAGAAGGCGCCTCGTTTGGCGGAACAGCCTGGGCTACCCCATCGACATAAACGGACGAGGCGGCCAAAAAAAGAAGACCGGCGGTCTTGGTCAGCTTACGCATATTGAGAACTCCGATTGCCAATTGCCGATTGTCGATTGCCGATTGCTGCCGCCTGACGTGGACTCATTTGGCACTCGGCAATGGGCAATGGGGCAAGGTCCTTGGGCATCGTCGCTATTTCATGGAGATCGCGAGCCTGATGCCCTCATGCTCAACGATCATCCCGCGTGCCTCGATCTTGATCACGCGGAAGGTGGTTTTGGCATCGGCCGTTTCCACCGCGACGACATCCCCTTCGCCTACCAGCTTTCCGTTCACCATGGCTTTGGGCTGTGCGCCCATCACCGTGCTTTGCAGCCTGATCTGAGCCGCCTGCAACTGCAGGTTCTCGATCAGAATCTGCCTGGCTTTCTTTTGATCGGTTTTCGCAGCGCGCGACTTTGCCAGCTCTTCCCAGAATCCCATCTCTCCGTCGTCTCGCCGGACGTTGGAATCGGCACGACGGTAATAAGTGAGATTGACGGCAAATAAGTTACGCGCCAGCGGCCTGACCGGCTGGCGGGTCCACTCGCTGAGGCGTTCGGCGTGGTCGCTCAGGCCGCTGCGCAGCAGGCTGGCAGGGGCTGGGCTGGCCACGGCCGCTCCGGCTCCGGCGCCGCCGTCAATCATGGCCGATGCCGCCGCCGGTTCGTTCCGGCCGGTCAGCGCCAGCCGGCCCCACATGATCAGCATGATCAGCACCAGGGCCGCCAGGACGGTCGCCTTGGCCGGGTCTTCCCTGGCTGCCTGCACCAGTTTCGCCAGCGGGTTGTTGCCCATCGTCGCCATCAGATCTCCGAGAAGTAGATGCTCAGCACCACCTGCACATCGACCAGCCCCTGCTGGGCATCCAGCGAGCGCACGTTCAGCGACTTGACGCGCGTCAGTCGCTGCATTTCCTCCGCCTGGCGGAGGAAGGTGAAGACATCGGCGAAGTTGCCCTCAAACGACAGCGCAATGGGCCGCTCGCTGAACACATCCCGCCGGCGCACATCCCCCGGCTGGTTGCTCAGCCGCCGCAGCGAAGCCGATTGCGAAAGGTTGGTGATCTCCTTGACGAACTGGCCGAGTTCCTCGCGGCGCGGCAGCTTGCGGTTGAAGCGCTCCAGGCGCAGCTTGGTGCGCTCGACGTTGGCGCTGACCGCCGCCAGCCGCGCTCCCACATCACGGTTGGCATCCAGCTCGAGTTGCCGGCGGGCGATCTCCGCCCGCAGCGATTCCTGCTCTTTCAGTCCCGGCCGCCAGTACAGCACCAGGAATGCCGCCACGCACAGCGCCAGCAGGCCGCCCAGTGTCCACCGGACCTTGCTGTACAAGTCGGCTTGTGATCGTAATCCGCCCATGGCTCTCTCGTGGTCGCCGGCAATCGGCGGCTGGCATCTATCCTTGACTGTTCAGGCTCACGCTGAACGACACTTCAAACTCGCGCATGATGTGGCCGTTCTGCGTCAACTCCTTGGTGTAGTTCATCGTCACGCGATCGAACAGCGGGTTCTGGCCCAGCTTGTAGAGGAAATTGGCCAGCTCAACGTCGGTTGGCGCCACGCCGTGGACCTTCACCCGGAGGGTGCGATCGACCGCGGGCTTCTGCTCCTGGCTGGACAGCGCGGCGGCCAGCGTCTGCAACGATGTCGGGCTCTTCTGCTGCTCAAACACGTCCATGTGCAGGTTGAGCAACGACATGTCACTGCTCATCGCCTCTTCCAGGGCGTTGATCATCCGCGTCACCTCAACGTGCAGGCCGATCTTCTCGACCACCTCTTCCTGCACCTTGAGCTGGGCATCGAGCTTCTCGAGCTCATCGAGCTTCTGGAGCACGAGCTGCGTGTCCTGCAACTGATCGCTGAGCTGCGCCAGGCGGGCGCGGTCGGCGGCGATGTTGCGATCAAACTTGAGCATCCACAGTCCCAGGCCGGCCAGCAGCACCAGCGACATGTGCACCTGCAACACCAGCAGGCGCTTGCGCTGGCGAAGCTGGGGGTACCAGGCGGGAAGGAATTCCAGTTCACGCATGGGCGGCCTCCAGTGCCGGTGCGGCGGGCGCTGCGGATGCGGCATCGCCGGCAGCGGATGCGGAAGCCGCGGCGGGTGCGGCGTTGCCACGGGCGGCGGCGGCGGCTGATGATGGCTCGCCGGCCCCCACCACCGCGCGGTCGAGGTCGATCACCTCCGCCGGTGCAGGCAGGTCGGTGCGCTGCGCGTAGGGATCGCGCGGAGTACCATCGCGCGGGCCAAACGTGCCCCTGGTCATCCGCAGTCCCAGCCCCAGTGCCAGCGACCACTCGCTCAGCGGGCCGCGGCGATCGGCGGGCTTCATGCGCTGGATATCAACGCTCAGCAGCGGCCGCCCCACTTCCACCGTGATGGGCAGATTGGCGCCGATTTGCGCCAGTATCTGCGCATCGCATGCCTCGCCGCCCACGATGCGCACCTTGTTGGGACGATGGCCCCGGAACGTGACCGAGTAGTAGCGCAGGCACAGCGACAACTCGCGTGACAGCTCATCCACCACCGCGCGGGTGGCATCGAATACCGCCTGGCGGACCGGATCGCGCGAGCGCTCGGCAGCGCCATCCGCGCCGGGCGTTTCGCTCAGCCGCCGGCGCAGCGCACGGGCCTCATCCAGGCTGATGCCCAGCTTGCGGCTGACCGATTCGGTCAGATGCAGGCCACCCAGGTCGATCGACTTGATGAAGTTGATCTCGCGCCCGCGGCCGATCACCACCTGGCTGCGGCGGTAGCCGATATCCACGATCACATGCACCACCGCCTCATCCTCGCGGCGGCGGACGAAGCGGTCGATCGTGCGGTAGAGGGCCGCTGGCTCGATGTCCAGCGACTCAATCACCAGGCCAGCGCGATGCAGTTGTTCGAGATACAGATCGATGTCCGCATGCAGCGCCGCAATCACGATCACTTCCTGCTTCACATCCGCCCCCTGGCGGACCTCGCCGGCGGAGATGTGATGCACCACCGCCTGCTCGACATCGAAGGGGAAGAGATTGGCGACTTCGAACTCCATCGCCTTGGCCAGGTCGGCCGGCGGCATCTGCGGCAGCCGCAGGTTCTTGATCTGCACGATCTCGCGCGGCAGTGCGGCCACGGCGCGACGGCCGACAAAGCCTCCCTGCTTGAGCATCTGCCGCAGCGTCTGCCCGAGGTGGACGATGCGATCGCGCGCATCGACATCGGCCGCGGGCGGGATCACGGGGCGCTTGGCCGCCGCCACCACCGCCAGCGAATCACCGACCGTCTCCAGTTGCAGCAGCTTGATGCTGTCCGCACCCAGGTCGATGCCGATGGGCTGAAGTTGTGATCGTGTCAGTCGGATCATGGCGTTGTCACCGAGATCTCTCCGGTCAGAGGCTGGACAAAGATGCTCTGCTTGTAGCTGCCGGCGATCACGGTAATGCGTGCCGGATCATGCAATTCCAGCGGCGTGCCGGTGGCATCCAGCAGCAGCGGCTCGCCCAGCGGGCTGAAGCCGATGGCGTTGCCGCTCTTGCCGCCGGACTCAATCTCGATCGAGTCGATGCGCACGTGGGGGATATCCAGCGGGCCTTCATGCTGGAAGCGGCGGACATAGGGCGATTTCTCCACCGGATGCGTGATCGCCGCCGACAGCGCGGGGCTGTCATAGACGGCCATCGTCTGCGGCGTGCCGGTGTCGTCGAAGCGCACGTAATGGCGCACCTGGCGGGCGATCGACAGGTTCTGCGCGTACATCAGGTCGGCCATGATGACCCGCGTCGCGCTGGCGCAGCGCAGATCATCGCGATTGCCGAGCTGCGGAATGACCAGCGCCGATGCGATCCCCAGGATCACGACAACGGTGAGAATCTCGGCGAGGGTGAACCCCCGGCCACACCGGCGCGGCATGCGCCGATCTACGGCACCCGATTGCGGTTCGCGCTGGTGAAATTGCAGTTTCATGCGAGACTCCATCGGCACCGCTCCCAACGCCCACCCATGGGCCACCCACTCCCGCGGCAAGCGCGACCGGCCTGGCCATGGGGTTTAACGGCGGCCCTTTTCCTCATCGGAGTTTGCGACCTTCACCTGAAGGTTCCCGCTGCTGAGAATCCCGATTATTTTGTCCATCTTCACATTCAGCTCTTTGAGCTGTTCGATCTGCGCGATGCGCTGGGCACCGGGATCGCTGACCTGGGCCTGGGCCTGGGGCAGCTCAGGGCCGCCGGTCCACTGGCCGAGCAGAATCAGCCCCTGCAAAACCACCACCACCGTCAGAAGTCGCGTGCTGTTCATGGGAAACATCCTTTCACTGGCCTCCCCGCCGGGGAGGCGCGCCACCGGCATGGGGCGCTAGGGCTAATATCGAATGTCTCCGGGCCCCACCTGCGCGGTGGGTGGTTCCGATAACCTTGGCAAATGGGGAAGAAGGACCAGAGATGTGAAAAAGGTACGGCTTTGCGGGCAGTCAGGCCGAAAACGAAGTACCGGCTTTTGGGGTGCGTAACGTCTGCGTGCCGGAGCCGGCGGCGACGGGGAGGGCAATCTCCGCCGCATCAGCACATAATGGGTATGCGGTTCATGTCGAACCGCACAGGCATCTCATCGGGAGCCAGAATGGACATGCGAATTGTTGTTGCATCGGTAGGCCTGCTCGCCGCACCACTCTCCGCGGCACCGTACACGACTGTTATGACCGAGTTGGCGCCGGGCCAGCCGATGGTCTGGGTGGACTGGCTGACCGCCGGCACCAATGGCCAGATCGTCGTTGCCGGCACGTTTGAAACCGAGCAGGGCTACATCGGCGCGATGGCCTACCTGTCCGGCCCCTCGGCCACGCCGACGATGATCCAGCTCGACGAGGATGACAACCTGCCCGCCTACACCTACCCCAGCGCGGTCTCCCTGATTGGCGGCCCGAACAATCCGCTCATCACGTTTGAGACCATCGAAGGACAGGGACAGGCGATTTACCGCCATGACGGCACCAGCCTTCAGACCGTCAAGGAAGTGGGCGGCCTGTTCGATGCCAGCTACACCATCAACCGCAACGGCACGGTGGGCTTCGGGCTGAATCTCGGCACGGTGCGGAGCATGCGGCCGGACAACCAGACGGTGGCCGAAACCACCCGCGTTCCGAACATGTCGCAGATCAATGGCTTCATCACGCCCGTTCGCATCGCGCCCGATGACACGCTGTTCTACATCGATGCCAGCAACGTGAACACCGAGCTGCGGGCCACCAGCGCGCTGGGCACCAGCGTGGTTGATACCGGCTCTGTGCAGGTTGATGACCTGCTGGGTGTAACCGACCGCCACGTGATCTTTTCCACCCCGTCCGGCGAGGTCTATCGCCAGGAGATCAACGATGTGAATACCCAGCAGTTGATCTCACCGGCCTACTACAATGGCGCTGTGACCCCCGGCGGCCGGGTCGCCATCAACACGCAGACGGACATTATCTACTGGAACGGCCAGGAGACGATCAGCCTTGCCGCCCATCACGACATCAGCGAGCTGTCGCTGGTGGAGGGGCTGCTGCCTATGATCAACGACAGCGGCAGCGAGATCGTCATCATCCAGAGCTTCGATCCCGCCACCATGGGCATGGTGTTCCACGCCTGGGACACCCGCAATCAGACGTTCACGCAGATTGCCAAGGGTGGCGAAGCCCTGACCCTGTCCGACGGCAGCACCATCATCCCGACGCTGGTGGCCGGGATGTACACCGTGTATGACTTCACCACCGATGCCTTCTCCGATGACAACCAGCTCGTCTTCGGGGTGATGGATGAGTCGGGCTACTTCCAGATTGTCTCCACCACCGTCCCGGAGCCGGCGGCGGCTCTGGGCCTGCTGGGTGCCCCCCTGCTGCTGCTGCGGCGCCGACGTGCTGCCTGAGCCAGCCAGTCAACCAGACCACCTGATGCAGGAGGCCCAGCCATTTACGGCTGGGCCTCCTGCTTTGGGCTTACTGTACCACCGTTTTCCAGGACCGGATCGATACCTGCGACGGCAGCGTCTCATCCAGTGTGGGAACATCGTTGTTGATGTTGCTGTAGTTGAAGTCGATCCGCCCCGCAGTCCTGGGCACACCGCCGGTGCAGATCACCGCACCATCGAACTCAATGGTGGATCCGCTGCCCCCAGTGCCGCCGAGCTGGGCCGCAACCCAGGTAACCCCCCGCACCGCCAGCAGCTTTCCGCTCACGCTGCTGCTGGGATAGATCAGTCCACCATCGCGGATCACCAGCGCGGGAAAACCGCGCGAGTGGGATTGCGTTGCGTCGATGGTACTGTTGAAAAAGAGCAGGCCGCCCGGGCCGTTCACGGTGACATCGCCGTTCTCCACGATGAGCGTCCCCTCCAGGTTGACGTTGGCGCCGATCGTCAGGTTGCCGACATGGCGATAGATGCCGGCGGGATTGATGGCAGTTCGCCGCAGCGTGCGACCCTGAAGCAGGTTCGAGGAAACCGGCAGTGTCTGGGCACTGTAGGTCACCCCATCGTGCCATACATAGCGCTCAAACCGCCGCATGTCTGACAGCCGCGGGCGCAGATCCCCCTGGGCCGTCTCGGGCACACCGGCCAGCGAATAGGGTGTTTTGCGCTGTGTAGCCAGCAGGGAAAGCGGCGGCATGAACATGTCGGCGAACGCCAGGCCGGTGGGACGCAGCGAGCTGCTGTTGCCGAAGCGCAGGCGTCCCCTGGCGGCGACACTGTCAAACACCAGGCTGCCGCCGACGGTTGCCAGGTCGATGATCACGTCGTTGGTGTGAATGATCGCCGCCTGTTTGTAGGCCATCGTTGCCTCGGCCTTCACCAGGGCCTCGACCTTGTGCTGGGCCAGGATGTCACCCATGTCGTTTCGGAAGATGGCGGTGGACTCGATGCGGAAGTGATGCCAGTCGCGCTCGCGCGTGATCTTGATCGTGCATTCGCCGGAGGTGCCCAGCGCCAGCGGGCCATAGGTGCGCGATGCGTACGTGCCGGGAGTGTCGGCGACAAACTCCGCCGAGTTGGCATCCGCGCGCAGCTTGGCGATGCCCCAGTGGATGCCCGATTCGGCCAGGTACTCGGCCTGGGCGATGCGCGGCAGGGAATCGCTCATCTGGGCGTGCAGCACGCTGCTGGCGAGCATGGCCGTCGCCAGCACCGTCACGACCGCCAGGGTCGTCATGACGATCATCAGGGCGATGCCGCGATGCCGGAGTCGATTGCGTGCTGCTGTCATGAGCTTGCCTCTGGGATGATGCCGAACATGCTGCCCAATCGGGCGCTCATCGGCTTGTGCTGTTCGCGGGCTTGTACTGCGCGTTACCTGTGCTGCGCGTTACTTGTGCTGCGCGTTACTTGTGCTCTGCGCTACCTGATCTCCGCCCGCAGCGTGGCGCTGCCGTAGTGCGTTGCGGTCCGCTTGTGGCCGGCCCTGCCGGGCAGGGTACGCTCGAACTCGATGGTGTACTCCACCCGCGGCAGTTGATCGTCGGAGGCCGGGGGCACCAGCACGAAGTGGGCCGCCTTCACATTGTCGGCCAGCACGCGCTCCTCGATCTCGGGCTTGCCGCCGAACAGCGCACCGATCAGCCCCTTGATGGTGCCGATCAGATCCCCGTTCAGCAGGTCGACCAGCCCCGACAGCAGGTCATAGCGCGTGGTCTGCATGCGCAGCAGGCGCACCACCCGCTTGCTGGGATCAAACTCCAGCGTGGCCATCTCCGAGATCTTTTTCTGCCGATCATCGCCGACATCCTCGGCCCAGTACATCATGCCGATGGAGCCATCGGCGAAGGTGCGCGGCGGGCCCACCGCGCGGGCTTCGCGCAGTGTACGGGCGATGCGGCCCATCGCCACACTCTCGCTGACCGCACCCACCTGCGTCAGTTCGGCCGCGCGCCAGCCCTGGGCCACGGAGAACATGACCGCCGCCAGCGCGGACATCACCAGGCCGGTGATGGCCAGGCCCATCATCAGCTCAACCGCGGTAAACCCGCGAGCGATCGGCAAAAGGAAGCGCTTCACCATCATGCTCCTCTGGCTCCACACTGAACCGGCCACCAGGCGAATGACCGATTGTTGCCGGGCGATTAAGCCATCCGCCCCGCGCTGTTCGGCTGGCGACAGCGCTCCGCAGGCGGCCCTGGCGCGCATGCAAGTCAACACGCACGCCAATCGACTCAGTAATCCGCGATCACCTGGGACAGGGTGATGCGCTTGCCGGCCGGCGTGATCACCGTCACCGTCACCAGGGCCACGGGCGGGATCGGGCTGAGCTGGGTCTCCGGGGCCTGTCCGATCTGCTCAACAGTCTTGAAATACTGCACACTGCTGCTGCGGGTGTAGCTTCCGCCACCGGCCAGCGGAACCTGCCGGCCATCGCTGGTGGTGAGGGTATCGGCTGGCGGCCAGGTGCGGTTGCGGTAGTCAAAGATGCTGTCGCTGGGGCCGGGGCCATCGGCATACTGGCGGGAGAGAATCTCCTCCATCATCTGGCGTGCCAGCGTGGTGGCGGCGGCATTCTCATCGAGGCTCTGGCTGTTGCGGTACGATGCCCCCAGCGTTCCGCCAATCCCCACCACGCACGCGGCCAGCACCACCGAGGCGATCAGGCTCTCGGTCAGGGTGAATCCACGTGCGCGCAGCCCGCGAGCCCGGCGGCGAACGGTATCGCCGCCCACCAGCCCCACGGGCCGGCCCTTGCCACAAGGCCGGGCCATGGCGCCAAAGCACCCCGCGTGCTCCGGCACGCGAGGGAGTGTGTCGGAGATTGTCGCGGGCGCAGGCTGCATCAGTAATTCACGTAGGCCACGCCAGCGCTGTCGTTGCCGGTCTTGTTGGCGCGGATTTCCTGGGTGGCGGGTTTGTAAAGCCAGCCGATCCCGCCGCCGTCCATGGTCTCATCCGGCGTCATGGGATCGCCGGCGGCCAGGATCTTGACCCCGGACTTGTCGGTCAGCGGATTGGCCGGCATCTTGCTCAGGTAAGGACCATACCGATAAACGGCCGTCGCGGTGTGGCCGTTGGGATTTCCCTTCTCATCGGTGTATTCCATCATCTGGCGGATGAAGAAATCGCCGGTGGTCAGCACGCCGTTAAGCACCCCGGGCGGGATGTCACCGTGCTGGGCCTTGTAGACCAGGATCTGGGTGCGCAGGTAGCGCAGGTCTTCCTTGAGGACGTTTTCGCGGCTGGTCTGCGAGGCGTTGGAGAACTGCGGGATCACCACCGCCGCCAGGATGCCGAGGATCACGACGACGATGAGAATCTCGATCAGCGTGAACGCCCGGCGACGGGCCGGTTTCGGGATGTGAGTCGCTGAACGGTTCATTGGTTACGTCCGGTGCGTTGAGTTGCGCGGACCGCGAGGCGGTACGGCAGGCCTCGCGGGCCGAATCCACCGGGCGGGCTGTTCACCCGCCCGGCGGAACGATTCTTCGGACGATTCAGGGGAAGGACCACGGGCTTAGTAGCTCAGGTCCACCTTGTTCTCCTCATTGGTGGCGAAGATCTTGCCGGTCGCCTGGCTGAAGACATAGCCGATGGTGTTACCGGAAGCGGCATCGCCAGCGCTCGGGTCGGTGGCCACGCTGTCCACGCCGCTGTCCCCGTTAAGCGGGTTCACCGGGACCTGCTGCAGGTACGGGCCGTAGGTCACGCCACCGTAGCTGCTGGTGCCGGTCAGTTCATCCCAGTCCCAGGCACCGGTCTTGGTGCCGTCGGCGGTGGGCCACTGGTCACCGTGCTGCAGCTTGTACAGCTCAATGGCCGAGCGCAGCGTCTGCATCTGGCTCTTGAGGCTGTTCTTGCGGGCATCGGTGCTGGCGTTGGTAAACTGCGGGATCACGATGGCGGCCAGGATGCCGAGGATGATGACGACGATCAGAATTTCGACGAGCGTAAAACCGCTCTTCCTGTGGGTACGATAGGCTAGCATGGCAGGACCTCCTGTGGTTCCTTGGGTTGCTGGTTCCGATCACGCCAGACAAATGACGCGATCATAGTAATTGCATTCGACACATGCCTGGCTGGCGCCACGTGCGCTGCCCGGGCCGGATCAAACCGACTCGGCGAGGGTTCGGGGCGGGCTCATGCTCCATTCAGGCCCGACCCGCCCCACCGGCCGCCGCTTGCGTGTCGCGGCCGGCTGGGCTTGCTGAATCCCGCCTCCTTTCCTGCTGGCACCGAAGCACGTGCTCCCATCGACGCGGCAGGACAGGCCGGCACTAGGGTCATCGGCCCATCTGCTGGACCGCTTAACCAACTTGCCTAAACCGCGCCGCACGACCGGATCGTGCCACCGATGCGCTGAACCGGAGCCAGTGTCCCTCCTCCGCCTGCCACCAAAGCAGCACGGAGGCCCGATAACAGGAGGTCAGAAGCGCTTGCTCTGCCATCCGTTCGGCAGCGTGTCAATCCGCCCGGCCGACACCGGCCAAACTCGACGGATCCACGCTTTGCGCATCACCGCGAAACGCTCGCGATGAGTCGAACCGGCGGGCTTTTATCGGCCGTGCCCGTTCGACGCCGCCTTGCGACGGCTTAGCCTTTTCGGGGATCGCTTCGGGCCGGTCGTCTGGCTCCAGATCAACCGGCCACTCATTCATCTACGATTCAGAATCGGGTGAGGCAAATTGGGAAAGAAAATGATGTGGGGGAAGGTGGGAAAGCAGTTGAGGCAGTAAGTGATCGGGCGACTGCGTAAGCGGGGAGTAGGCCGCGGGGCCCGCCAGGGCGAGCCCCGCACCGCCAAATCCATCACGCCATCGCCCGATCACTTCCGTGCCGTCACTTGGCCAGGGCCCGCATCTTGTTGACACACTCGGTCAGCGCGGGGACGGGGTTCTCCGGATCGGCCTCGTACTCGATGACGGCCATGCCGTCGAAGTTTGTCTCCTCCAGCGCCCGGACAAATGCCGGCAGGTCGAGGTTGCCGGTGCCGACGACGACATCGCTCCAGCGGCCGCGGCGATCGAAGACGAAGTCCTTGTAGTGGACGCCGTAGATACGTCCCTTGAACGTTTCGCGCACCCACTTGACCGGATCGCCTTGATGGGGGCCGATCTGCATGCACCAGGCGGTGTCGATGTTGACGCCGATGCGCGGGCCACCCAGGTCGAGCAGGTGCCGGATGACATCCGGCGAGCCGCCGAACATGTAGCCGCCGTGGCAGTGGATGCCCACCTTCACATCGTATTCTTCAGCCAGCCTGGCGGTTTTGGGCACCGCGGTGGTGTAGCTGCCGATGCGGAAATGGGCCGAGATGTGCCGGGCGCCGGCGACCTTGAGGCACTCGAACCAGTTGCGCTCGTTGTCAGCGCCATCGAACGTCTGGACGCCGATCGAGACGACATCGATGCCCGCATCCTGGTAGACCTTGACCACTTCCTTGAACTGCTCGGGCTTTTCGAAGTCGCCGTGGATGCCGCACAGCTCAATCGAGTTGACTCCGATCTGCTTCACAAGCCGGGTGACTTCCTGATTGTCCTTGAAGTTGCGAAAGCAGTAGCTCTGAACGCCAAAATTCATCGCAGCACTGGTTGCCATGAGTCTCTCCTGTCGATCGATTGTCCCCTGCCCGGCGGCCACACCCGTGGCGCCAGTGCCGATTGGAACGGCAGACCGCCGCACATGCAAGCATTGCCCGCCGGGAACAGCACGATACAGACTGCCCAGGTGCATCACGCGGAGGCGCGGGCACAACAGACCAGCCAGGTGTGGCACCGCCTTTCACCCTGTGCAGACGGCGCGATGCCATGGCGTGCGCGGCGTCGATCATCTGCACCCCGCGCGGGTTGAAAATCCGCCGCAGATCGGCCTCCTCCGCCCGGCAGGCTTGACTGGGCAAGGCGGGTGGACGAATGTACCGGCACGTTAATCCACCCTCGGCCTCTGTCCCCAATAGCCATGCATGCACCTTCCACTGTCGTTGCCGATTGGCAGAACCCGCAGATCGTCCACCGCAATCGCCTGCCGGCCCGCTCGCGCGTGCGGCGATACGCCTCGGTCGACGAAGCACTGGCCGCCGATCGTTTCAGCGAATCAACCACGCGCTGCCGTTCCCTGGATGGGCAGTGGAACTTCAAGCTGTTTGCCACGCCGTACGCATCGCAAGGTTTCGAAAGCACAGCGCCCGACCCGCGCCAGGGCTGGGATACGATTCCCGTCCCGTCGATGTGGCAGATGGAAGGATTGAAGCGCAATCTCCCCTGGGGCCGGCCGAACTACACCAACGTGCAGTATCCCTTCCCGCTCGATCCCCCGTTCGTGCCGGAAGAGAACCCCACCGGCTGCTACCACCGCACCTTCACGCTCGATGCCGACTGGCAGCGCACGCTAACCGATGGCGGCCGGCTGGTGCTGCGCTTCGATGGGGTAGACAGCTACTTCGAGGTCTTCCTCAACGGAACCTTCATCGGCATGGGCAAGGGAAGCCGCCTCGTCTCCGAGTTTGATCTCACCGCGCACCTGAAAGCCGGTGAGAATCACCTGGCCGTGCGCGTGCTCCAGTGGTCTGATTCAAGCTATATGGAAGACCAGGACCAGTGGTGGCTGTCGGGCATCTTCCGCTCGGTGTGGCTGCTGCTGGAGCCGGCAGCGCGCATCGACGACCTGAAGATCATCGCCGGCCAGGATGGCACCTGCCGGATCAGCGGCACCGCCTCTGGCGCCGCCGCCTCGCTGCGGATTGCGCTGCGCGAGGGTGACCAGCCCCTCCAGCCCGAGGGCGATGCCCAGCCGCGCATCAGCGGCAATCGCTTCGAGACCACCCTGCGCCTGCCGCAGGCCAGGCCCTGGACGGCCGAAACGCCCCACCTGTACACCCTGCTGATCGAGGTGCTCGATGGGGATGGACAGGTGCGCGAGGTCCTCGCCCAGCGCATCGGCTTCAGGACGATCGCCATCGAAGACGGCATCCTCAAGGTCAATGGCCGTCGGATCACCATCCGGGGTGTCAATCGCCATGACTGGCATCCCGAGCGCGGGCGCGCGGTGCGCTTTGAAGATGTGCACAATGATCTGCTGATCATGAAGCGGCATAACCTGGCCGCCATCCGCACCTCGCACTACCCGCCGCCGCCTTTCCTGCTCGACCTGGCCGATGAACTGGGGCTGTATGTGCTGGTGGAGGTGGACCAGGAGGCGCACGGCTTCAGCCATGCCGGGGCCGATCTGTCGATCTATCCGGCCGAGCATCCCCTGTGGCGCGATGCCCATCTCGATCGCGTGGAGCGCACCGTGCTGCGCGACCGCAATCATGCCTGCGTGATTGGCTGGTCGATGGGCAACGAGAGCAGCTACGGCCAGAACATCGCCGCCATGTTCGAGCGCTGCCGGCAGCTCGATCCCACCCGCCCCGTGCAGTACGAGGCCGATCTGCCGCTGGCCCAGACCGACATCTTCGCCCCCATGTACACCTCGCCCGAGGACACCGCCCGCGTCGGCCGCGGCGAGCCGATCGAGTGGTGGGGCAAGACCCGCACCCTCGACGACTACGCGAAGCGCCCGTTCATCCTCTGCGAATACGCCCATGCCATGGGCAACGGGCCCGGCCGGCTGGCCGAATACTGGCACGCGTTCAAGACCTATCCGCGCTGCCAGGGCGGGTTTGTGTGGGAATGGGCCGATCACGCGGTCCGGCTGCCGCGCCAGCCGCTCAACGAATTCGATGATCGCAGCGCCTACGGCGGCGATTTCGGTGAACAGCCCAACGATGGCAACTTCTGCTGCGACGGCCTGGTGCTGGCCGATCGCACCCCCTCCCCCGGCCTGATCGAGCTGAAAGCGCATGCCGCCCCGGTGGAAATCACCGCGCTGGACGGCAGCACGCTCACCTTCGAGCTGCGCAATCGCCACGACCACATCGACCTGTCGTACCTGCGCCTGCTATGGCGCATCGAGCGCGACGGCCAGGTGGCTTCCCAGGGTGAGCTGCCCACACCGGCGGTGCCTGCCGGCGAAGCGGCCACCGTGACAATCCCCGCCGAAGCGCCGGCCGGATCGGTGGTGACCCTCTCCGCGGTGCTCGCACAACCCACTGCCTGGGCCGCGGCCGGCCACGAGATCAGTTGGGGGCAGAAGGAAATCCCCGCCGCCGCGCCGGCCGCCTCCCCTGCCGCCGCGGCGGTGAAGGTCAGCCAGGATGACCGGGCGATCGAACTGGCCAGTGAATCGGCCCGGCTGGTGGTCGATCGCGCTACCGGCCAGATCGAGCAATTCTCGATCGGCGGGCAGTCACTGCTGGCCGGCGGGCCAATCCTGAATGCCTGGCGCGCCTCGATAGACAACGAGCGCGTGGGCGCTGGCAGCAAGATCCTGACAGCATGCTCCCGCTATTACCTGCCCCTGGCCCGCCAGCGGACCACGGCGGTACAGGTGGCCGACAATGCCCTGCGGCTTTCCGTGCACTGGATGCCGCCGGCCTACGGTTTTGGCCTCGATGGCCAGCTCCTGCTGGCGCTGGAGGGCACCACCCTCTCGGTGCAGGCCGACGTGACACCCTTTGGCGACTGGCCGCAAGAGCTCCAGGAGATCGGCCTGCCGCGCCTGGGGCTGTTGTGGCAGGTGCCGTGCGGGCTGAGTCGGGTGAAGTGGTTTGGCCGCGGCCCCGGCGAGAGCTATCCCGACAGCCACACCGCCGCCCGCCTGGGGGTCTGGTCGAGCAGCGTCGATGAGATGATCTTCCCCTACGTGATGCCGCAGGACTACGGCAATCGCCACCAGACCCGCTGGGCCGAACTGCGCCCGGCCGAGGGCGCGGGCGAGTCGGCCGGCCTGCGCATCGAGCCGCTCGACGGTGAGACGTTCGACTTCAGCGTGCATCCCTTCGAGCAGCGCAACCTGCACGAAGCGCTGCACCGCGCGGACCTGCGCCGGGCCGATCACCTGCAACTCTACACCGACTACCGCGTCCGCGGGCTCGGCAGCGCCAGTTGCGGCCCGGGCATCTCAGACCAGCACCGCATCCCGGTTGCCCCCGCCCGGTTCGGCCTGCGCCTGAGCATCATCCGGCCGGATGCCGCGCGGTGAGGGATGAGCCCCCGCCATGCCTCCGGCAGGCACGCGGGCAGCGCCAGGGACGAGGCAGCGCGCCCGCTTCTCAGCGCTGTCCCGGCGGACACAGCAGCCGCAGGGCCGCGCGCAGGCCATCGCGCACGACCTCCAGGCCGAACATGTCAGCGCGGTGGCCGGGCAGCCAGGTGATGACATGGGGATGGGCGATCGTCTGCCAGGCGTAGGGTGTCTCGAAGCGCTCGGTGCGGGCGGTCACCAGCACGCGCACCGGCGCGGCGGCGGGCAGGTTGATGTACACCTCATCGCTCGGCAGCCACGCCTGCGCCCACGGCACAGCAAACGCAGGATCGGTCACATGCAGGCTCGCCGGCAGGTGGGGATGATCGGATGGCGGATGCGCTTCGCCCGGCCAGCTCCAGTAATGGCCGATCCACTGGCGGTATTGTGGCCAGTCCGCATAGGCCCCGATGCCGCAGTGGCTCACCAGCACCGGCCGCCCCGCCTCGAACCAGGGCGCCAGCACGTCGCGTGTCTGTTGTGATGCCTTGCGCTGCGTGTGATAGAGCACCAGCACATCCGCCCCGGCCAGGTCGGCGGGGGTGGGATCGCGCTGGGCCACATCCACCAGCGTGACGACATGCCCCAGTGCCGCCAGGGCATCGATCAGCCCCGTGCGCCCGCTCATCGACACGCCCGGCCACTCCTGGTGGGCATCGGCCAGCAGCGTGATGCGCAGCGAGGGCTCGGCCGGCGGCTGGGGTGGATGCTGCATCACCTCCAGTGGCGCGAACCAGGTTTGCAGGGGCAGGTCCACCCGCCGCTGCGTGCGGGCCGATTCGTGCGCTGCAAACGCCATCTGCGTGGCAACGGCGGTGCGCTCGATGTCGCAGCGGCTGATGGCATCGGTCCCAACGCTGCTCCAGAGATCCGCAAACAGCGACCCGAAAGCGCCCATCTCGGTGGGCGGCGCAGTGATCTGGCGATAGCCTTCTTCGGTCCAGAGCTGGATGCCCGCTCCGATGCGCAGCATGCCGCGCTCACCGCGCACGCTCACACCATGACCCGCCGGGCCGGTGATGAAGATCGCCTGGCGGCCGCCCTCATACTCGGCAAAGACGGTTGAGGCACGCTCGACCGCGTGGCCATAGCGCCGCTCGCCGCGATGATCGATCCCTGCCAGCACCCACTTTGGCGGGCCATCAAAGAAGTAGTTGGCCATGTCGAACCAGTGGACGGTCCAGCAGAGCATGTCCCAGTCATCGCCGACGCGGCCTTCAAAGACGAGCTGCTGGCCGAGCAGGCCGCTGTCGATCAGGCGCTTGGCCTCGGCATAGGGCCATTCGTAGCGCCGCTGGTGCGCCACCGCGATGCGGACGCCGGTGCGCCGGGCGACATCGAGGATGCTCTGGATCTCCTGCCCATCCAGCGCCAGCGGTTTTTCGCAGGTGATGGCGGGCACGCCGCGCCGGGCGGCCTGGATCGTCAGTGGCTGGTGCAGGCCCGGCCAGGTGCAGATGCTGACCGCATCGGGCGTGAGCGCTTCGTACAGCGCATCAGCCGAAGGGAAACAGCGCTCTTGCGGCAGGCCGTGTGCCTGGGCGAACGCCGCCAGGTTTTCCGCGCTGACATCGACCGCGTAAAGCTGCACCTGCGGGAATGCCTCGCGGTAGCCGCGGGCGTGGGCGCCGGCGATGCCCCAACCGATCTTGTGGCCCGCCGTGTTCTGCGGCGGTCTGCCGCAACCGATGATCGCTGCCGTTTTCATGCCATCCACTGTTTTCATACCATCCACTCCCTGAGCCGCCGGGCCGAGGCCAGCACCGCTTCGCGGCCGGCGACTTCCAGCGTGGTCGGGCCGTCAAAACCGATGCCCCTCAGCGCCTGCGTGATGTCCTTCAGCCCGACCACCCCATCGCCCAGCGGGATCGTGCCCATGCCGCAGCCGTGCAACTGGCCGCGACGGTCGATCCAGTCCGGCCCCAGGTCCTTCCAGTGAACGTGGCGGATGCGCTGGCCAAAGCGTTCGATGAAGGCCAGCGGGTCGCCGCCGCCGAGCCAGAGGTTGCCGGTGTCGAGATTGAGGCCGACCGTGCGGGGCGCATCGAGGCGGTCGAGCACCTCGGCCATGGCGTCCAGATCATCGGTGACGATGCCGTGCGGCTCCAGCAGCAACTCGATCCCCAGCGCTGCGGCCCAGCGCACGGGAAAATAAAGCTTCTCCACGATGCTGAAAATGCGCTGCTCGGGGGTGAGGGTGCGGCCGAACTCGGTTTTGGGTTCGCCTTCGGTGGTGATGACCTGCCCGATACCCAGGTCGCGCGCAAGACGAATCGCCTTGATGACCTGGGCGGTGCCGTAGATGTGCGGGCCGGTGGGATCCAGCAGGTTGGCGTGAGCGCAGACGGCGGTGAGCGTCAGGCCGGCGGCCGTCGCCAGGTTGCCGATGCCATCCGGCGGGGCATCGAGTGAGGCGGTGGCGGCGAAACCGAACTCAGCGCCCAGTGCAGCGCCATCGTGGTTGTCGGTCAGGTCGGCATAGGCGAAGCCCATTTCCGCGATCGCCTCGAACTGCCGGCGCAGATCGCTGAACGGCTCGATGAGTGCAAAACAACCGATCTGCATGATCGCTCCTTCCCGCGGCGCAAGTCGCCTCGCAGTGAACCGGACGCGCAGGCCCATGGCCGATGGCCCGTTGTCGATGGCCGATTGATCCCGCCGGCAGGCCCGCGGCTGATGTGATCGGGCCATCGGCAGTGCGCTGCCCGCCGCTTCCGCTCCAGTGCAGCGCGCTTTGGTCCGCTCTCTCTCAGCGCTGATTGTCTGTTCTGATCTCCGCTTCGCGCTTTCGCCACGTCACGCTCTCCTGGGTTGGATGGAGCGGAACGCGAAGGCGCAACGCGCATGCGGGGATGTTTTTTCGGCTATGCCGTGGCGCTATTGAAGCGGCGGCGGGCGGCGTTCGCTTCCAATCTCCCACTGTGGTAAATTTTGGACATGGCAGGCAGCGCCCCCATCGCAGGCAGCGCCGACATCGCCGGCAGCGCGATCGTGCAGACGGGGCACTGGAGCCCGGCCAAGCGGCGGGCGCTGCCAACCCATCGCAACGAGGGGGTCGAGGTGGTCTACATCGACAAGGGGCGGCTGCGGTGGCATGTCGAGGGGCAGGTGGAGACGGTGCCGCCGGGATCGGTTTTCTTCACGCTGCCGTGGCAGGCGCATGGCAGCGTGGAGCAGGCCGAGCCTAACTGCGAGCTGTATTACGTGATCATCGGCACGGCCCGCCGGCACAGGCGGCCGGTGCGGCGGTTTGGGTTCGATCCCGCGCTGGGGATCGGTGCCGCAGCACAGCGGCGGATCACGCGGGTGCTGGGCAGCGTTCGGCGGCACTGCTGGCCGGCCAATCCGCGCATCGCCTGGCTGCTGCCGCAGCTCGTGGCCGAGCAGCAGCGCCCGGACCGCTCGGCCGAGGCGATCACAGCGCTGGCCCGCCTGGCGCTGGTGGAGCTGGTGCGGTGCATCGAAGGAGAGGCCCCCCCACCCCCCGCGCCCGCGGCCGAAGGGCGCGTGCAGGCGTTCCTGGCCGAGTTGGCCGGGCGGGTGGATGAGCCGTGGACGCTGGAAGCCATGGCCAGGGCGTGTGGACTGGGGCGAACGCGCTTCGCCGACCTGGTCAAGCGGCTGACGGGAGAGACGCCGGTGATGGCGCTCAATCGCCTGCGGATCGCCCGCGCCCAGGCGCTGCTGCGCCACAGTGAGGCCTCGATCACCGATATCGCCCAGGCCTGCGGCTTCAGCACATCGCAGTATTTTGCCGGCGTGTTCCGCGACTACACCGGCTGCTCCGCCTCGGCCTACCGGGCGCGGGCCTGTCAGCCAGCGGAGACGGCCTCATTTGCCTGACTGCATGATTTTCTGGCGGCCAAGGCGGATTTTTGCTGCCGATGGAAGGCATGAGCCGGGGCCGGGGGTGAGCCGATGGCGGGGCTTGAACCGGGGGCGGGGTCTGGTAGAATGCTCGACTCGACTGACTTTTGACTGATTTTTGCGATACTCCAGCGAGCAGACTGATATGGCACGAGCCGACGACAAGAGCGACAAGTTTCAGAACTTCAGCCGGCCCAAGACGCGCATTGCCCGGGTCAGCGCCAGCGGCAAGTTCTACATCGACTACAAGGACACCGAGTCGCTGAAGAAGATGGTCAGCGGCAACGGCAAGATCCTCAGCCGCAAGCGCACCGGCGCCACCGCCATGGAACAGCGCGAGCTGGCCAAGGCTATCAAGCGGGCCCGCTACATGGCCCTGATGCCGTATGTGTCGGCTGCGATGTAAGCCGGCCAGGGCATTTGTTAATTAACTTTACTAATTATCCCACCCACGGCCCCCGCCGTGGGTTTTTCACTGCGCGCATCGACAGCACCCCCGCCGCATCGTAATCTTGCCCGGTCGGACAAGGGCGGCCATGGGTCTTCGATTCCACTTCACCTTTCGATCGCGCGGCGACCGCGCCCGCCCTGCCAGCGGCTGCGCCGGGCGGGTCCTGGCGGTCCTCTTCTTCGCCTTCTTCCTGGCGATGGGGCTGGGGTTCGGCATCGTGCTGGGGATGGACCTGTGGAACGCCGCGGCGGTGCGCAACTGGACCCCCACCCCCTGCACCATCCTCCTCAGCGAGGTGGCCGATGAGGGAGGCGAAGACCCTTATGTCTTTCGCATTCATTACCGCTATACAGTCGATGGTCGCAGTTATGACAGCACGGCCTTCCGCCGCAAAAAGGTCGATTCCGGCAACTATGAGACCATCCAGCGGCTGGTAGACCGCCACCCTGCCGACTCGCGCACCACCTGCCTGGTCAATCCCGACAACCCCGCCGAGGCCGTGCTGGAAGCCGAATCGCTGGGGTATGGGCTGTTTCTCCTGCTGCCGGCGGTCTTCGTCCTGATCGGAGCGGGCGGCATCTATGGCACGCTGCGGCCAGGCGATGGCGCATCCGCCCCGCTCAGCAGCAGTAGCAGCACCCGGGAGCTTTCGCCCCGCGGGCAGGTGGTTCTCTTCAGCGTGTTCCTGCTGGTCGGGCTGGCGATGGCGGTGTGGATGGGCCAGTGGGTCGTGGATTATTTCGATGCCCGCACCTGGCAGGAAGTCCCGGCGACGGTGGTCAGCAGCCGCGTGCGAAGCCACCGCAGCGACGATGGCACCACCTATAGCGTCGATATCCTCTACCGCTACAAGATCGACGGGCGCACGTATCACTCCAACCGCTACAGCTTTGTGGGCGGCTCATCGAGCGGGCGCGATGGCAAGCGCGCCGTCGTCGACCGCTATCCACCCGGCACGCAGACCGTCTGCTACGCCGATCCCGATGATCCGAGCCGCGCGGTGCTGTATCGCGGCTGGTCGTGGGGCCTGCTGCTGGCGCTGTTCCCGCTGCCATTCATCGCGATCGGCTTTTTCGGCCTGCTGAACGCGCTGCGCAGGCGCCAGCGGGTTGGGCAGTTGGATGCCCTCACCCGTGCCGCCGCGCGCCCGGCCAGTGACACCGACCAGCCGATGCCCATCCTCGAGCGGCGGGTTGCCGCCGCCCGCGCTGCCACTGATACCGGCCATATCGCCCCCGCGCCCCCCAGCCGGCCCAGCCGCAGCGCTGATGCGCCCCTCAGCGCTGATGCGCCCCGCAGCGCTGAGGAGCACGGGCCCATGGTGCTCAAGCCGACGAGTTCGGGCTGGCTGGTTTTTATTTTCCTGCTTATCTTCACGGTCATCTGGAATGGCGTGATCTGGACGGCGGTCAGCTCGATGCTGCGCAACGGGAGCGGCGGTGCCTTCGACTACCTCGCGGGCTGTTTCATGCTGCCGTTTGTGCTGGTGGGGCTGGGGATGGTGGGCGCAACGATTTACACCGGCCTGTCGCTGGCCAACCCGCGCGCCACGGTCACGCTGGCAGACAGGCGGCTGGTGCTGGGCGGCCAAAGCCGTCTGAGCTGGTCGCTGGCCGGCAATTCCCACCGTATCACGCGGCTGAAAATCACCCTGGAAGGCCGCGAGAGCGCCACCTATCGCCGCGGCACCGACACCACCACCGATCACCACACCTTCGCCCGCTACACGCTGTTTGAATCGAGCAATCCGGCCGATTTCCCCCACGGCGAGTGCGCGCTGACCATCCCGGCCGATACCATGCACAGCTTCAGCGCTGGCAATAACCGGATTGTCTGGCTCATCGTCGTTCATGGCGAAATTGCCAACTGGCCAGACATGAAACAGGAATTCGAGGTGCAGATCGAGCCGGCCTGATGGACGCAGGCAGCCCCTGGCCAGCCGGCGTGCAAATGTTCCACGTGGAACATGTACTGAAATGGCTCCATATGTCCTGGGACGCCCCGATCGGGCCAATCACCGCGCTGGAGCCGCTGCGTGCGCCGGAGCCAATGCCCCCCTGGCCGGCCAGGGGATGGAAGGATCGACATGAGCACCATGGCCATCGTGATGCAGGATGACCGCACGGTCTACCGCCCCGGCGAGATCATGACCGGGTCGGTTGGGTGGGATCTGGACAAGCCGCCGACTGCGGTGGAGCTGCGCCTGTTCTGGCACACGCGCGGCAAGGGAGACCGTGATGTGGGGATCGCCGATCGCATCGCATTCGATCAGCCACAGCAGCGGGATCAGCGCGACTTCAGCCTGACGCTGCCGGATCGGCCGTTCAGTTTCTCCGGCAAGCTGATATCGCTCATGTGGGCGCTGGAACTGGTAGCGCAGCCAGGCAACGCGCACCAGCGGCTGGAGATCACCCTCTCGCCAACCGGCGCTGAGGTGGATCTGCTGGCGCAGCCGGGAGGCGATACCTGATGCCATCGTGCCCGCCAGCCCATCCTCCTGTCCGCGCGCGCGACAACCCGTTCGCCGTCGATCGCATCGAGGCGATCGACTATGCGCCGGCCGGCTGGACCTGGGATGAGCTGCTGGCGAAGCTGGCCGCCGCCGGCGGGCGGGGCGCGATCATCGGCCCGCACGGCAGCGGCAAGACAACCCTGCTGGAGACCCTTACCCGGCGGCTGGCTGCGCACCGCCAGCCAGCGCTGCTGATCCGCCTGAATCGCCAGCAGCGCACCCCCACCCCGAACCAATGGACCGCCCTGCGCGAGCGTGCCGACAGTGCGGTGGTGCTGATCGATGGCGCGGAGCAGCTCGGCTGGCGTGATTGGCGCAGGCTGCTGCGCCACACAGCCAGCGCCCCCGCCCTGATCACCACCGCCCACGACCGTCCGCGCCTGCCGGTGCTGGTGCGCTGCCAGGCGGATGGGCGGATACTGAGCTGGATCGTACAGCACCTGCTGCGTGAGCCCGCCCTTTCGCCCCCGGCCGCCGCCACCCTGCTCAATCAGCATGGCGGGAATATGCGCGAAGCGCTGCGCACACTCTACGACCAGTGGGCCGCGCACGGTCAGGTCAACACCCCCGACGTCCGTTGAGCACCACCCCCTCCGCCACCATCCTCCGAGATGGCCCGCGCTCTGAAGTGGCACTGGCTCCGAAGTAACACAGGCTCTGAAGTAGCCCTGGCTCTGAGGTAGCACGGGCTCTGAGGTAACACAGGCT
>CAYNMV010000022.1:26787-58810 GCA_964398315.1 uncultured Tepidisphaeraceae bacterium
CACAGGCTCTGAGGTAACACAGGCTCTGAACGGGTACAGGCTTTCCAGTGGCACGGGTTTGCAACCCGTGCAAAGAGCGCCCCCCACCCGTGCCGCCAACCCATCCTGCCAAACGCAGTGCCCATCAACTTACAGGCCACTCCAACCACCCTGGCCTCAGGCAGTAAGCACTTCACTGCCGCCGGGCCAGTGCACCTCCACCTCAACCGATCCACCATCCTGAACAGACAGATCGATCCGGGGCTTTTCATCCGGCCGATCGCGGCGGTGGCACAGCAGATCGGCCCAGCCGCCGCCGGCGAGTGGATAGCGCTGCACGCCGTGGGATTCCAGCAGGCGCACATCCCAGATCAGGCGCTGCTGGCCGACAACCGGGCGCAGGCCAAAGACATTCTCCAGCAGCACGGCGATGGGGCCGATGCCGCCCCAGCCGACAAAATCGCCGCGCGCCGGATTGCCGGGGGCGGCCGATTCGGGGGCGTAGTTTTCCCACAGGGTGCCGGTCTGCTCGAAGACGCGGGTGACGTTCTCCACATGATTCAGGCCGATCTCGTGGGCCAGTGCGGCATGGCCCGCACGCACCAGGCCGCGCAAAACCATGTACTGCGTGGACGGCCAGATCCCCCCCAGCCAGTAACCGCCATCGCCGCGATAGGCCGGGTGCGAGGCCGCCAGCGAGGGGATGCGGTGCGGGCGATTGAAGGTGGCGGGATCGACCAGGTGATGGATCAGCCGTGACCGGCGATCCTGCGGAACGACATCGGCCAGCAGCGCCCAGTAGGCGCCGATCGACAGGACATCCGTGGCCAGCGTGCCATCACGGCGCAAGTCATGGTAGAAATCAGTCTGATCGCTCCACATGTGGCGGTTGATGAACGCAGCCAGGCGCTCGCTCTCGGCGGCCAGGTCGAGCACCTCGTCCGAGCGCCCCAGGCGCTGCGCCATCTGCTGGAGCGTGCGGGTCGACAGCACCGCCTGCAAACACGCATCGAGCCAGGTCTGATGGGCCGGGCTGAACTCCGGCGAATAGCCGGGCGGCACGCGCGGCTGATTGTCCATCCCGCAGGCCCAGCCGGTGGACCAGTAAGTGCCATCCGGCCAGGTGCGGTAGTCGCGCATCCAGCGGTGATACGCCAGGATCACCGGGAAGACGCGCTCCAGGCGATCGCGATCACCGAAGTTGAGAAAATACTCCCACTCGCTCCAGGCCAGCACATTGGGCCCGGTGCTGCTGGGATCGTGACGGTGGAAGCAGTCCTGCCCATCGGCGATGTCGATCTCGCGGCAGATAAAGCCATCGGGATGCTGCTTGGCGTAAAGGTTGTCGAGCGTGCGCTGGAAGTTAAACGCGCGGGAGCCGTAGCGGCCGAACATCAGGATGAAGACCGAATCCCACAGGAACAGGTGGCCGTTGAAGGCGGTGTCGATGTACGGGGCCACAAACCCGTTGGCCGCCGTGGGGACACCGAGATTGCCGAACGCCAGTTCCCAGGCGCGCCAGTAACAGTCGATGACGCGCTCGTGGCCGTCCCAGGTCGGCTGCGGCAGGTGCGGGCGCGCTGCCTCAAACGCCGGCGGCGGCGTCAGGTCGGGCTCCGCGCTGCGGAACGTATTCTGTTCCACCAGCGGCTGGCGGACGTAGCACTTGAACATGGGATCGGTGACATAAAGCGGTGGTCTGAGCATGGTCGGTTATTGTGGCACGGGTTTTCCATCCACGCACAGCGCGCGGCTCCTGGCCGCCCGGCGCTGGCTGCACGGGGTCTGCGCACGCACGATGCGGTTTGCCGATGGCATGCGCTGCCTTAATCGATTCCCTTCTTCAGGTGCACCTCATCGATCATGCCGCGGAGCGGGCCGATGGAGAGGGTCAGCGGCTTATCCATGTCCGGCTTGAGGGTCTGTCCTTCGATGACGCCCCAACTGGCGCCGTTGACAAACATCTCGGCCCTGCCGGCCGGATCATAGGTGATCTTCACGTGGGTCCACTGGTTGCGCGGGAAGTCACTGGCAAAGCGCTCGCTGGGGATGGCATTGCCAAACCGGGGGGCGTTGGCCCGGTCCCAGGTTTCCTGCTGCCAGAGAAGCTGTGAATCCCAGTTGTTGGAGATACCCAGCAGCGCGGGATTGCTGGGATAGCCCCAGCCGGCGAACTGCTCGACATACACCATCATCTCCAGCGTCAGCGGAATCCTGCCGGGCTGGGGCAGGACTTCCCGTGGGATGGTGACGGTGAAATGCTCCGCCCCATCCAGGACCAGCGCTGCGCCGGCCGGCTGGCTCATCCACGCCGGCCCGCGCTCGGTGAAACGGAAGGCCTTGTGCTCTTCGGCCTTCTTCGCCTCGGGTTTCAGCTCCAGGTTGTGCGGCGTAGCGCTCTTGAGATCACCATCGAGGTGGAACAGCGCGATCGTGTCCCGGGTGACGGTGCGCGGCTCCTGGCTGAAGCCGGCATCCTTGATGGTGGTCAGCACCTCGGTGGTGGCGTAGGCGTACAGGCCGTTTTCATCGATGGCGCCAACCGCCACCGGGTACTGCCGCCCCGCCGCCGCGAAGGTGCGCCGGGGGGCAACCTGCACCGAGAAGGTCTCATCGTCAAAATCCCAGAAGACCTGGCGCAGGGCACGGCCATCCTCGGACTTGACGCTGAACTGCACCTCCAGCGGCGCCGGGCCGGAGGCCGGCTCAGCGCTGAGCGTGATCTTCGGCCGGGTGCCATCCACGCCGCTGAAGTCGGCGAAGAAGGCCGCGGCCAGCGTCTCGCGCATCATCGGCCCCATGGTGAACTCGGTGCTGACGTTAAACCCATCGTACCAGCGGTTGAGCAGCGGCCACTGCTGGCCGGGATAGGTGCCCGCGGTGACGCGCTGGCCGTACTGGGACAGGTAGTACATGCCGGCCGATCCGATACCCAGCGGCAGGCCGGGCACGGGCTCGATGATGCCATCGCTGTTGGCATAGTCACTGACGACTTCGATATTGCGCTTGGCACCCAGCCCCGTGGCCAGGAAATGGCCATGCGGATTGGCGCCGCAGACGTATGCCAGGTTATCCAGCGCGGTCTGGAGGTAGCGATCATCGTCATGCAGCGCGCTGGCGAGGATCAGGTCGAAGGCGGCCAGGTCGCCGGGGAAGACCCAGCCGTAGTTGCCGTGGCGGATGGAAGGCTCGGGCATCGACAGGCGGTACGGGTGCTGGCCGCTGTGGCGAATGTGCATCTCGCATGCTTCGCGCAGCGCCTCATCGCAGCGCTGAAGCATGGTGGGATCGCGCTGCCGGTCCTTGAGGAACAGGTAGGCATGGATGGCATGGCCGCTGGCCTCGAACAGCGGCCACCAGCCCCAGCGCTTCTCGGCCGGATCGAAGTGGTTCAGGAAGTAGTCGTGGTACGCCTTCTCGCCGGTGGCGGCGTACAGCTCAACCGCGGCCCAGGCGCGCTCATCGCGATCGCCAAAGACCGCGCCGTAGTGGAAATACTCGACGAAGCGCTGGTTCTTCTCGAGGAACTGCCAGGCTTTCTTTGCCTTTTCCAGGTAGCGCTGGGCATCCTGCGGGTAGTGCTGGCGGATCACCGGCGAACGGGCGGCGTGGGCGAGGGCGCCGGCGTAGGCGGCGGTGAAGACGGTGTCCTTGGGGAACATCAGCCGCCGGGAGTGCGGCTGGGGCAGCGTGTGCTCATAGCCGCCATTTTCCGGGCGGATGACGCCGAAGACGCCGCCATCGCTCTCATCCTGCATGTTCTCCAGCCAGTCCAGTTCCCACTTGACCTCTTCAAGCAGGTCGGGGATGCCGTTGCCGGAGTACGGCAGGCCGAGGTTGTCTTCGCGGAACTTGTCGGGGAAGGCCTCCATCGCCTGCAGGGCCGAGAAGACATAGGTTGCGCCGGTGATGGTGTACTTGCCGTAGTCGCCGGCATCGTGATGGCCGCCGGTGGCCTTCTGCTTGCGCCCGTCGTAGTTGGTGGGATAGAACGGCGGGTTCTTGGGCTTGGTGAAGTTGGTCTTCTCGGACTGGGCGTCGATGAAGGCATCATCGAGGTGGCAGGCCTCGCGGGCATGCCGCGAGTAGTCGCCATCAACCGCGTGGCCACAGCGCTGGTGGTAATGGCCGCGCATGTAATTGGCATACAGCGGGTTGAGGGCGCGCGGGCCGATGACAAACTCGTACGACAGCCCCACGCCGGGCAGCCGCAGGCGGTAGGTGCCGGGGGTCTGGAAGGCGGTGAAGTCCAGTTCCAGCACTTCCTGGCCAACCAGCTCCTCGTTGATGTCGCGCCGCTGGGGCTTGCCGCTGAAGACCACCTGGCCGGCGGCGTCAAGGATCTCGAACGACTGGACGTCGAACGGCATCGGCCCCAGGTCGCCCATGTACTGGCCAACGTAGGCGTGCTTGGCATAGCCGGGCAGGTAGCCGAGCTGGTTGACGCGGATGTTGTCGTTGATCTGCCGGCGATCATCGAACGGCGTGGCCGGCAGCTCGGGCAGGCTCTGGGCGCCGATGTCGGCGATGGCCACGGCATAGGAGCAGCCGTTTTTCATCGGCTGCGGCAGACGCAGGAAGATGGCGGTCTGCTTGACCAGCAGCTCCTTGCGCAGCGCCACCCGCACCGCCCGCGTGCGCGAGCCGGCCGCCTCGGGATGCACCCGCTTGTCGGCGGCATAGTTCGGATCATCGGGGCTGGTGATGATGTACTGCGCGGGGTCTTTCGCCCTGGCGTGATCGATCTGCACATCGAACAGCCGCACCGACAGGTAGCGGTCTGATTCGGGCACCAGCCGATCCTCGTAGAGCCTGTCCATCGGCGGCACGAACGTCTGACCCAACGCCACCGAACCGATCAACACGGCCACCAGGCCCGCAATCCATCTCATCATCATCTCCTCGCAGATCTGTTATCCACGGCTACGTGCAGCCACGCCTACGGTATGCACGGCCGCGTGCATGCACGGCGGCGTGCAGGCACGGCGGCGTGCAGGCCCAGTTACGTATCACCGCCCTACTGTCCTGCCCCCTGACACTGCCCCAGCGCCGGGATGCGAAGCGTGGTGTACCAGACATCCACCCGGCGGACGAAGTTGAACACCGCAACCCCGGTCTGCTCGAAGGCGATCGGCGCATAGGGGCGGATCGGCACGCCGAGCAGGAAGCTCGCCAGCACCCCCAGCGAGCCGCCATGGGCCACCAGGGCAATGCGCTGGCTGTCATCGGGATTGGCCAGCAGGTAGCCGCCATGGCCGGCCTCGACGCCGTGCGCGCTCATCAGGCGAAGGAAGCCGGGGATGATGCGATGGGCCATCTCCAGCGTTCCCTCGCCGGCGGCGGTCTTCCAGGACTGCTCGGGCCGGATCTCCGCGCTGCGGGCCAACAGCGATTCGTAGGTGGCATCGTCGATCCCCTCCAGCACCGTCGCCGGCCGCCACTCGATCAGCCAGGGGGCGATCTGGATCTCCGGCCCCTGCAGCGCCTGGGCCGTCTGGATGGCCCGGCCCAGCGGCGAAGAATAGATGGCGGTGAAGGGTGTCTGCTTCAGCGCTGCGCCCAGCGCCGCCACCTGCCGCACGCCCAGGTCGGAAAGACAGTCGCTGACCGGAGGCGTGCAATGCCTGTGCGGATCGCCCTGCATGTCACCGTGTCGGATGAGGTAGAGTTCCATAGCTTTAGTCGTGGCGTGCAAGGATCGTTGCCAGGCATCTGCATCAGGCCGTCCGCAGCGCAGGGCCATGAACCGGTGCGGTTCACCACCAGCCTTGCAGCAGCGCACCGCAAGGCCATCCACACCGCCGCCAGCGGGATCACCGGCACCGCTTCAGCACGCGCAAGTGCCCGTGGCGCGCGGCTCAGTAATCCAGTTCCACCGCCCGCAGCGCTTCGGCGTAGTCATCCAGCCGCCAGGCTTCCGGCGGGACTTCACCGGGCTGAAGGCCGGGAAAATCGCGCAGGAACCGCCCGCGGTAGAGGTAGCGCTGCACATCCATCAGCCGGCGGTTGGCGTTGACCAGGTAATCGGTACGACGGGTGCCATCGGGCATGATCAGCGTGACCCGTCCGCTGGCGGGCATGACCAGGCCATAGCTGCCCGCGCGGGCAGCCACCTTGTCCAGCGTCTGGCCATACATGTCCTCAAAGCGGATTTGCCCGCCGGCAAAGGGCGAGCCTTCGCCGATGCGCAACGTCAGCCGGGTCTGCATGGGCTGAGTAAAATCAGTGCCGCGCGGATGCAGGTAGACGGGATTGCTGATCGCCACCTGGCGGATGCTCCGCCAGCCCCGCGAGCCATCGGCCTGGCCGAACGCCCGCGCGATCAGGTACCCGCGGCCCCCAAGCCCTTCAACCCGCACCCGCACGACACCGCCCTTGAAATCGTCTGTCTGCCAGACGACCTGGCCACCCCGTCCGACCAGTTCCACCTTCCCCAGGGCCTCATCCGGCCGCTGGGCGTACGCCTCGATTTCCACCTCATGCACCTGGTCCGGCGCAGTTTGCGTCACCTGTCCCATCACCGCGCCATCCACCTTGAGATGGATGAACGGCCCGCTGCTGGCGAACACCCGGCCGGCGCGGAAGCTGCGCGCCAATGCCTGGGCCGACAGCCCCTCGCCATTGACCTCGGCATGATTGAGCAGCACCTGCTGGCTGTCCCACAGCTTGGGATCCGACAGCCCGCAGTCCATTTCCGCCACCCCGGTCACGCGGTAGCCGCGGTCCAGCAGCGCATGCCACAGCGCCAGGTACTGCGGGCGATACGGGTGGTAGCCCATGATGACCAGCCCGTCGAGAAAGCCCTCGGCCATGACGTGCGCGGGCATCTCGCTGGCGATGTTGGTGATGAACTGCCCGCGGTCACCGCGCCACCAACTGGTCGGATGCGCCCACACCCCCACCCCGCCATGGCTGCGCTGGATGGCCAGAATCTGAAGATACGGCCGGCGCTGGTACGGCATCGGCTCATCGCTGTCATCGCCGGGCTGCGACTCATCCAGCATCCAGCGGTCAAACGGCTGGTCGTAGTCATGCCACGCCGGCAGGTCGTAGTGGTAGTTGACCCACCACATATGGCCGAAGCGCCCCTTGGGGGTTTCATTGTCCAGGAAAAAATGCGTGTGCTCGCCGGCCATCGCCTGCGCATCGCGCAGCATCTGCTCAACCTCATCGCTCTGGAGCACGCTGGCGGGGTCAAAATCGGGCGCGTAGTAGATATCGCGGTCGCGGCCATCAAAACGGCTATGCACCTGGGCACTGCACGGCGTATAGGGCGATCCCATGCCGATGGCATCGACACCGAGCTGGCGGGCCCACTGCGAGAGACGCTGGTACGACTCGGGCGGCCGCACCGGCCCGCCGTGGTCGTCACGGCCGCTGTAGGTATGCGTGTGGCACAGCACGCTGCGCCAACTGGCCTTGTGCGGCCTGCGGGACACTGGGGGCGAGGTTTGGGAACTGAGTTGAGTCAGCATGATTTCGGGCCTTCATCAAACGCGGCGGATGGCTCATCAGGTGCCAGGCTGCCAGGGGAGCGTATCCTGGTAATACGATGCATTCAGCAGGCGATTGGGCGGCGTTTGCGCTTCCTGCACCGAGATCTGGCCGACATGCCCATCCCAGTAGAGCAGGTTGATCCGCTCATTGTTGACATGGCGGAAAACCAGCCCCTGCCCATCCTTGCCGCCGCCGACCCAGGGCTCCTTGCTCTCGATGAAGGCCATCACCTCGTGCGATTGCTTCAGGTTGCGGATATTGCCGTAGAGCACGCGCCCGTTCACCAGCGCGCTGGCCCACTTGTCGTTGCGGCGGCTGAACCCGTAGCGCGGCGGATCGTGCTGGCGGGAGGCATTGATGCCGTAGCTGATGTCCGGCGTGCCGCCGCTGGCGGCGGTGAACACGTGCAGGTTGCCATCCCACATGCGGCCCTGGCCGGCATAAGGACACTTCAGCACGGCCGCCGGCATCTGGTACTGCTCCTGGAGCAGGCGATACCACGCCGGGATGCGTGTGTCGATTGGCTCCTCATCGTTCTCGGATGCCATCGGCACCCACAGCTTGTTCTCCGAGGTGTACTGCGCCATGTACATACCCACCTGGCGCAGATTGGACTGGCATTGCACGCTCAGTGCTGTCTCGCGTGCCCGGTTCAGGGCGGGCATGAGGATCGCGATCAGCAGGGCGATAATGCCGATGACGACCAGCAGCTCAACCAGCGTAAAAGCTGCATGAAAAGCTGCACGACTGGAGTAGGCGGTGTTACGCATGATATGACCTGTAGCTGCCCCGCCGCCGGGCTGGCGCACCGTCTCGACGGCATGACACGGCTGGTCGAACGCCCGCCCGTGCCCGGGCGAACACCAACGTTATCCACCACTGTTTTGAGCATACGCCAGACGGTGTAGAATGCAAGTGAAATTATGGTTAATGGACTTTTCCGCAGCTTTTTCTGCCTGCTGAAATAGATGTGCCAAATAAGCTTTTGACGTCGGTTAAAACGGGGTTTAATATTGGTTAACAGACTTGGCCTGCGGCGCGTCCGCCCGCCCGCGGACGGCCCCGGCCCCGGCGGACAGGCAGCGGCCCTGCCGGACCGACCCGCCGCGCCCGGTTCGCCCCGAACCTGGCCCCAGTTGTCAGCCCCTTGCAAACAGACGCATGATCGACCACAAAAGACGGGCAATGGGCGAGAAACCAGTCACCCTGCGGGAAGTGGCCGCCCGAGCCAATGTCTCGGTGGCAACCGTCAGCTACGTGCTCAGCGGCAAGGGACGCATGGCCCCCAAGACCCGCCGGCACGTGGAAAACCTGCTGCGCGAAGCCGGGCTGCGCCCCCGCTTCAAGCGCTATCCGGTGGTCTACCTCTGCGATCATCGCGAATTCTTCGACATGCAGGCGTTCAACCCGTTCCTGCAAACCTTTGACGGACTCAGCGCAGCGCTTCACGATGCCGATCTCACCCTGCGCGTCGAGTTCCTGCACAGGCCGGGGCAGAAGGCGCTTAAGGACCAGGTCGCCGAGCTGATCGCCTCGCGCATCGGGGCAGTGGTGCTGGACAGCAACCTGCGCGGCGATGTGGAGGAAGTGGCCAAGCTGCTCCAGCCGCACGAGGTGCCGGCCATCCAGATCGGGCATACCGTCCGCTCCAGCCTGCTCGATGCGGCGGTGATCGACAACTTTGGCGGCGCCTACATGGCCACCCGCCACCTGATCCGCCAGGGCCATACCCGCATCGCCACCATCCGCTGGAACGTGGCCGGCGATCCGGCCAGCGCGAAGAAATACGCCGGCTTTACCTGCGCCCTGGCCGAGGCCAACCTGCCCATCCGGCCGGAGTACATCGTCGAAAGCCCCTACACCAAGGACAACGATATCCAGCCTGGCCGGGTGGCGGTGCAGCAGTTGCTGGACCTGCCCGAGCCGCCGACGGCGGTCTTCGTGGAAAACACCTTCATCAGCCCCTCGCTGATCTACACCATCAACGAGCGCGAGTCGCAACTGCCGCCGGCCATCGCCGCACTGGATATGGTGCATTTCGAGGCGTGGCACCTGGAATGGCTGGAGCAGGTGATCGCGGGCAAGCTCTCGTTCTCCCCCCGCCGGACCAAGCTGCTGCGGATCAACTGGGAAGAACTGGGCCGCATGGCCGCCAAGCGCCTGCTGGAGCGCATGGAAGGCCGGGCCGCCGGCCCGGAGATCCTGCAACTGGTGCCCAAGCTCTACTTCGCCGATGGCAACGATCTGCACCCGATCGAGGAATAACCTGCCCGGCGCTGGTGAACCCTGAGCTGGCCGTTTATCGCCGTCGGATCAGCCCCCCGCCTGTCCATCCTGATGCACGGGCCGCATCGCGCGCAAACCACGCCCGGCGCATCGCGCCTGGCGTGCTGTGCCGGTGGGCAGTGCCCGGCCTGCGCAAAAGGAACGCCCACCGATCTCATCGATCGGCGGGCGCCCTCACCCCTGTTCCGCGTATCGTGGTTTATCGACGGCGGCGCAGCATCATCAGCCCACCGAGGCCGATCAGGCCAAGCGCCGCCGGCTCGGGGACGATCTGAAGGTTCGGCGCCAGGTAGCCGCTGCCGTTGCCGAAGTAGGTGGGCTTGGTGTAGCCGGCGCTGCCTTCGGTTGTCCAGCGGGCGGTCGTCGACGCGACGACACTGTCGAAATCGGCCGAGTTACCCGAATCGCGCCAGGTGTCGCCGCCGTTGAATACATGCGCCCCCAGAGTGTACACCGTGTCGGCGTCGAGGGTAATGGGGCTGGGCAACGCCTGATAGCGATACTCACCCTCCAGCGGGGCCACCGTGCCGGCGGGGACCACCACCTCGGCGATCAGACCGCTGGGTCCCCACAGGCCAACGGTATGCTCGCTGGCCAGGCCGTCCAGCCCGGCGTCAATGAAGCCCAGTGCGCCGACTTCAATCGGGGCGCTCAACTGGAAATCGAACCCGACCGTGCCAGTCATGTCGTTGCGAAACGTGGTTGTCCCCGGAGAGGTAACCAGGGGGGCTGCCGATGCCATCGTCACCAGGCCGCACACCACCATTGCTGCCGCTGAAGCCATCCATCGGACCATGGGAACCTCCAAGAAGAAGTGAATTTTGATGAAAAATTGGTTATACAAATCTACATCTGAGCAATACAAAAGCAAACAGATTTTCCTTTGCCTGGCTTACCTGTTCGTCATATCTGTCACTCAAGTGGCGCCAGATATCGCATGGGGAATAGATTAATTCCTGGTTAACACTTTTGTCGCAAGAGAATCGCCGATGCCCATCAATCCCCAGAACCTTCACTCCTGCCTGCTGAGCTTCACCGATACCGGCCGCACACTGGCCGAGGGGGTGGGCTGCAACCTGCTGATCAGCAACCAGGGCCACCTGCCCGCGCCCGATGATCGTCGCCGCTGGAAGCAGGTGCTGGCCGCGCTGGATGACCTGCACATCAACTGGATGCGCATCGGCATCATCCCCACCGCCGAGGGGGCGGCCTGGGATGATCACCGTCAGGCGTGGGATTTTGACCATCCGCACTTCCAGGCGCTGCTGATCATCGCCCGCTGGGCCAGCAGGCGCGGCTGCGGGCTGATGTTTGACCCGTTCGTCATCCCACCCTCCTTTCAGCGGTTCGCCAAAACCGGCAACCGGTTCTTCGCCGCCGATCCGCATGACTATGCCCGCAAGCTGATCCTGCCGGTGGCGCAGTTCTTCCGCCGCTGCAAGCTCGATCAGTTCCGCTACCTGGGGCTGCTGAATGAGAACATCTGGGGGCCGGGCAAGGAGGGGTTCGCGGCGGTGGGCGAGTTTTACCACCTCTACAAGGGCGTGCGCGAGGTGCTGGATGAGGCGGGATTTGCCAGTCTGGGGCTGTTGGGGCCATCCAACCTGAGCAGTTGGGAGTGGCCCATCGCCGACTTCATCGCCGCCGGGCTCGACCCCGACCCGATCCTGGCCGGCTACGATCAGCACCTGTACCTCTACCACTTCGACTGGATCAACGAGAACGCGCCCGATTTCATGACGATGAGCGAGATGGAGCGCTACCTGCGGCGCTACGCCGACTATGCCCACAAGCGCGGCAAGCCGATGCTCATCACGGAACTGGGCAACATGTTTGCCGGGCGGCTGTTCTGGGGCGAGCGTGATTTCGAAGGCCCGGCATCGCATACCAGCGTGCTGATGGATGCCGAGCTGATCGTGCGCGGGATCAATGCCGGTGTGGATGGGTTCCTGCGCTGGGCGTTCTGCGTGCGCCCGGATCGCGATGGGCGCTGGAGCCTGCTGGAAAACACGGCCGATGGCATGAAGCCCTCCCCCAACGTCTATCCCCTCTACCGCCTGCTCAGCCGGGCCGCGGTGCGCGGAGCGCGGGTGTACGAGGGGCAGACGCAGATCGCGCTGGGCTCGTTCCGCTATGTCTTCGGCACCGCCCTGACCGGCCCCGCCGGCGGCGGATCGGTGCTGATCCTCAACGATGCCCCCGGCAAGAACCTCAACATCGCCCTGGACCTGCCCGCCCCCTTCCGCCGCAAGACGCTCCGCCGCATCGTCTGCGATGAGATGCGCAAGGGCGAGGAGATGGCACCGGTGCCCGTCTCGGCCAGGGGCGAAGCGGCGGTCATGCTGCCGGGATCATCGCTGACGGTGCTGTCGTTTGAGTGAGCCGGAGCAGGATGCTCGTTGCCTCTGCGAGGGCGATGTGCCCTGGTCCATCGTGGCCTGGCCCTCTTTCGGCGGATAATGCGCCCAGTCGCCCGCGCGCTGGCGCATCAGGAGCATCGGGCGGCGGCTCGGGCTGCGCATCTGGCTGGTGAGAAGTCGCTGGTTAACAGTTTCATGCAATCGAAATCGGGGCTAGACTGGCGCGCGAAGCCAAATGGAGTTTGCCCATGATCACGACACTTCGCCTGCTTGTTCTCGCGTTGCTCTGCATTGCCTGTTCCTGCACCGCCCCCGCCACCGCCCAGGCGCCGGCCGCTGAGGCACCCGCCACCCAGCCCGCGCCAACGACCCAGCCGGGGCAGACCCGCAAGCTGGAGCACATCACCGTCGATGTGGCGCGCAAGCAGGTGCGGGTGGACTGCGAAGTGGTTGGCATCGACGCTCCGCTGGAGTTCTTCTGCGTCCGCGCTGGCGGGCCAGAGCACGAAACCGTCCTGCGCACGCGGGCCAAGCCATCGGATATCCACCTGGGACTGCTGATGATCGGCCTCAAGCCAGGCCGGCCGGTGCGCTACTCCGAGGCGGCCAACCGCTGGTTCCCGCCGATGGGCCCGCCGGTCCGCATCGGCGTTGAGTTCCAGAAAGACGGCCAGACGGTGCGCACCACCGCCAATCGCCTGATGCGCAACCTGGAATCCAAGCAGCCGATGCCCGATGAGCCGTGGATCTTTGTCGGCTCGCAGATCATGGACGATGGCAACTACGCCGCCGATGTCACCGGCTACATCATCAGCGTGGTCAACTTCGACCTGACGGTGATCGATGTGCCGGATTTGCGCTCCAGCGCCAACGAACTGCTGGAGTGGGAGGCGGACTTGGCGGCCCTGCCCGCGCCCGGCACCCCGGTAACGATGATCCTCGAACCCGTCGGCCAGCCTGCGGCAGACAAGGCCGCTGCCGATCAAGCGGCGGCGGGCGAAGCCGCGGACGATCCGCTCGCGGCGGGCGGCGCTGCCGCGGGCGAGGCGGCAGCCGACGCCGCGGGGCCGATCGACATGGTGCTGATCGAGGTGAAGGAGGATGGCTCGATTCTCTACAACCGCAAGGCGATCCAGCTCGCTGAGATCACCCCGCGCCTGATCGAGGAAAAGCAGCAGCGGCCGGTCACGGTCCGCATCGGCGCTGGCCACAATGGCAACGAGCCCGCCGTACAGCAGGTGATGGAGGCGGTACAGAAGGCGGGCATCGAACCGGTGGAGGTGGTCACGGCGGCGAACACCGTGCAGGGGCTGCACTTGGGGCTGCGCGCTGACCTGGCGCGCATGCAGGCGCTGCGCGATCGCTGGGAAAAGGCGGTCAAGCCCAATGCCGAAGCGCTGCGCCACGCGGCCCAGTCACACTATGAGGTCATCATGTCGCTACGTGAGGAACAGCAGCGGCTGATTGATGAGGCCGACAAGATTCAGCGCCTGATCGAGGATCTGGAGCGCGAATACCAGGACATCACCACCCCGCGGCCGGTGCCGTAAACGGCGGTTTCATGCCGTCATGATGGCGGGCGGAGTCATTGGGATTGGTGATTTGCAATTGAAGGCGCTATCCTGATCGCAGATCACCCGTTGCCAATCCGCATCCTTCTGGCCGGCAGGCAAGCGATATACACCGCGCAGAGGAAGATGGCTCGACCGCCCGGGATACGGACCATGCACGATTCCAGCAGCCCACCGCGCCGGCCCGCATCGGTCCTGGCCTATGCCCACCCGGACCTGAAGCGCAGCGTGTGCGTGGCCGGGTGGATCCTGCAGGCCGCGGGCGTGCTGCTGATGCTTCTGGCGGCAGCCGGCACCGTTGTGGCGGGCATCGAAGAAATGAGCCGTCAGCACCCGATGCCGATGGGGGACTATCTCTTCGGCTTGTTCATCCTGGGAACGCTGGCGGCCGTGGGGCTTGGCGAGTTCGCGGTTGGCCGGCGGGTGCGGCAGAATCACCGCCGGGCGATCGCGTTGGCCATCGGGTTGCTGGGCAGCAAGGGGGCCGGTGTAATTGTGATCCTGGGCTTCATTGCCGCTGACATTGCCGGGCATGGATTCAAGTGGTGGTTTCATGGCCCGTACCTCGTCCTCTTTGCGCTTCTGCTGGGTGCATCGGTGTGGCTGGTTGCCATGCTGATCGCCACCCGCCGGCAGTGCCCGGAGGCAGACTGATGGACCGACTTAACACCAGCGAGCTGCCATGACCGCTTCCGCTGCATCCGATGACCTGCTCTCTCCCCAGCACCTGCGCGCGTATCTGCCGGGACTGGTGCTGTCGCTCATCGCCATGGCGCTGTGCGGATGGACGGCGGGGTTGTCGCTCGGGTTTTTCCTGGGAGCGATCGCGCTGATGACGATGATCGCCCCGGCGGCGGTGGCCGGTCAGGCGGGGCTGATCGGCCGGGGGCTGGCGGCGGCGGGTGTGGCCGATGGCGTCGGGCTGGCGATGCTGGTGGGGGTCTTCACGCCGGTGCTGGGGCTGTGGCAGTGGGTCCAGCTTTACCTCCTGGGGCTGATGTGGGTCCTGGTACTGGGGGCGATGACCCATCTGCTGATTACACTCGGCGTCCAGCGCTGGGCGGCGGCGGCGATCACGCTGGTCATAGCGCTGGCGTGGCTGCTGTGGCCGGTGTGGCTGGCGCCGGTCCTGACCGAGCGCCTGGCTGACTGGCTGACCCCCTGCCACCCGCTGATGGCCATCAACGGCCTGCTGCGCCACCTGGGCCTCTGGAGCGAGCAGGCGGGCGTGGTCTATCACCTGACCAACCTCAACCAGGATATCCCCCACCGCCTGCCCGATTCGCCCTGGCCGGCCATTGCCGCCCACCTGCTGCTGGGGGCGATGTGCCTGCTGCTGGGGCAACTGCTGGCCCGGCCACAGGCCAGCACACAGCCAGATTGAGTGCAATTGGCTTCGATTGCCCCGCCCTGCCACAGCGCAGCGCCATCCCCGGGAGGATCGCGCGCAGTGTTCCACGTGGAACAGTGCGCGCGGGGCTCAGGGCGCGGCCTGAATCTCATCGGCCGGAGGCTGCTCTACCACCGCCCGGTCGACGTACCAGATCGACACCAGTGCCAACCCCGCCAGAATGACGTAGGCAAGCACAACCGCCGCCCGCGAGCGCGGCGGGCGCGGATGCTGATCGGCCGGGGCATGGCCACTGGCGGGAATTGGCTTCGTTCCGTTCATTTCATCGGGCTGCCAGAGCGCCAATTGGCTTCGTTCCGCTCATTCATGCGATTACTTCAGGCGATCACCTGATGGCGCGTGGCCGGCGATCAGCGGGGCAATCATCTCACGGGCGAATCGCCAGCTCATCGGGCCGATATGATCGCCGGGGTTATCCAGTTCCACCCATTCCGAGCGATAGGGCATCGGGACGATTTTTTCGTATTCCTGCTCATCGGCTCCCGGCGGGCGGCTGAACCCAACCCGGCCGGCGGCATCGGTGTGCACGCCATCCATCGTCCCCAGCAGCCGCGTGCCCGGCCCGAGCACCGGATCATGGGGGCTGCTGAAGACCCACACCCGCTCGCGCACGTGCCGCAGGGCATCGGTCAGGTCATACGCCGGCGACAACGCGGGGGCGATCAGGATCAGCCGGTCAATCCGCCGATCCGCCGGCAGGCGCTGCAACGCCCAGACCGCGATGGCACACCCGCCGCTGTGGCCGATCAACGTCACCGGCTGATCGGGATGCGCAGCCAGTTGTCGATCCAGCTTCTCGGCCACGCGCTTCACCTGCTCGGCATGATTGGCCTGATCCCGCAACGCGCGCAAGCCCGGATCATGGTTGGTCCAGTCGTAATGCTCGATCGTCCCCCGCACGCCGCCGGCCGCCAGCCCCTCCAGCAAATCCCGGTCGATCGCCAGATACCCCCCCACCCCCGGCAGATGCAGCACATACGGCAGCGGTGCGTGGCGTGCCTCGGCCGCACCCTGCAAGGTCTGCCCGCCCTGCCGTGCAGCGCCTTCCTGCGGAACCGACGACGCCGGCCGGGTTGTCGCCGGGCCATCGGCGCGCACCGCTGCCGCATCCCCGAGGGCAACGGCGATAAGCACAATGACAGCCCACAGAACCCGTGGCATGGCAACGCAATCCTAGGCGCTGTGCCCATCGCGCGGCGAGTCAAAACGGGCCGACGCGCCGGGCTTTTTCCCCGAGGCAATACCCCAGCGACCAACGTGAACGGCCGGGCGGCCAGCCCACTTCCTCCAGCCACTGCCCGGCTGTGGCACGGGGCATGCTCATGTCACATGACCCGCACCCGCGCCATAACCGTGCCTTGAGATGCAACTCATGTCAAAACCATATGTTCCAACCGCGCAGATGCAGCGCACCGCTCCGCGGACATTGCCATTTGTTCGCGCACTGCTACGCTCGTTGCACATGAATCATGCGGTACTCAGTGCGATCGGGCCGGATCGGCCGGGGCTGGTAGAAGAGGTGTCGCAGTTCATTTTCGAGCGCGGCGGGAACATCGAAACCAGCCGGATGGTCAACCTGGGCGGCCAGTTCTGCGTGATGATGCTGGTGTCGGCCGCCGCCCATGCCTATGAACACCTGGTGCGCGATTTTGGCGCGCTGGAGCAGCAGACGGGTCTGCGGGTGGAACTGGTTCCCGCCGCGCGGGCCGAGGCCGCGCCGGCCGGGCGTCATACCCTGGTTGCCAGCGGGCCGGATCGGGCAGGCACGCTGCACGCGGTTTCACACCTGCTGCGCGTGCTGGGGATCACCATACAGACGGTCAACACGCGCGTGATGCCGGCTTCGGATACTGAACCGGGACGGTTCGAGATGGAGATGGCAATCGCCATCCCGCCGGCGTTTCCGATGAATAAGCTGGCGGAGTATCTCGATCATCTGTGGGCCGGGCAGGAGGTCGAATGGCAAGTGGTCGAGTCGTGACGATCGCCGCCCGCCGCTGCGGAGCGGTTGCCAGCCGCGGCCGGGCCTCGTGGATGAACTGCGTCAGGGGATCGAGCACCGCCCGCTCCTCGCTCAGCAGCTCAGCGCCGTGCAGTTTCCCCTCTTCCAGGACAATGCGCCGGCAGACCGAGCGCGTGCAGATAAACAGCCGTTCGCTCATTTCCGCCGGGATGATCGGGTCATCGGCGGCATGCACCAGGGCAATCGGGCAGCGCACCTGCTTGATGCGCTCGGCGGTGTCGAACTTCTGGCGCACCAGCACATCAACCGTGCGCTGCGGCAGGCGCCAGCGAAGTAGGTCGAGCATGCTGGTGAAGGGACTGAGGCAGGCCAGCGCGGCCACCTCGTGGCGCGCGGCCAGGTCGGCCGCCACCGTCGCCCCCAGGCCGCATCCCATCAGCACGATGCGGGTGGGATCGATGTCGGGGCGATCCAGCAGGTATTCAAAGGCGGCCTCGGCCGTGGCGTAACAGCCGCGCTCGCTTGGCTCGCCGCTGCTCTGGCCATAGCCGATGTACTCGGCCACCGCCACGTTAATGCCCCGCCGGCGAAGCAGTTGCACCACCGGCATCATCGCCGCCAGGTGCATCTCCGCGCTGTAGAACAGCAGCACGGTCGGCAGGCTATGGCAATCTTCGTGCGGTGAACCATCGGCGTGGCAGGCATGCGAGACCAGCACCGCCACCTGCTGGGCCGGGATCGACCCGCTCTTGCCCGGCCTGGGCAGCACCTTCTGATCGTAAGCCGGCAGGCGGACCAGTTCTTCAGCCTCGCCGGTGGTGATGGCGGCCCGCCCTTTTCCCTGCGAATCATGGCCGGGAAAGAGGATCTGGCGGCGATGACGCAGGTCGTTGATGGCGCGCAGGGCACACAGGGCGCGCCCCACCTGCTCGGACAACTGCCGCCACGAGCCGCCGAGCCATCCGGGCGTCGCAGTTGCATCATGCGTCACGGCCGCATCATGCGTCGTGGAAGCATCATGCATCGTGGCCGAGGAAGGTTCCATGCTCACGGTAGACATCTGCGCACCTCTTTCCCTTGGGGTCGATTCTCCTCTCTCGCATCGACCGGTGCGGCACTAATAGACCACTCTCAGGCACAAAAGGCAGCGCATGGAATTTGATGAAACACATTACCCTGATCGGATATGGGGAAATGGGGGGATTTTATCGGACGTGCTGGATTATCGGATGTTCCGATAGTCCGCGCCCCCCAAGCGCAGCGCACCGCGCTGGATCGCGGCCGTGGGCCCGAGAGGCATGTCGGGCCCGGCCACGGCGGCAGTGTCGCCCTTTCGCAGCGTGCCGCCTTTGCACATAGCGACGAACCGCATGGCCGGCAGGCGGCCATGCGGTTCGCGCAGGTCAATCAGGCTGTCCATGCCCGCTCAGGCGATGGGCTGACGCCGACGACGGGCCAGCACAAAGCCCATGCCCGCCAGTCCCAGCGCGCCAGCGCTCAGCGGCTCGGGCACCACCTCAATCTGCCCGGTGGCGTAGTCGAACGGCTGGTCATCAAACAGCTTCCAGGACAGACCGCCCTCCAAGGCTGGCAGCGAGATCGAGGCGAAGGTGCCGGTGACGGTGGTCTGCTCGCCCCAGTCGAACAGGTCAAAGACCTGGCCGGGGGCAAAGGTCATGCCCGGGGCTGCCACCACTTCGAGCGTGCCGCCGAACATGAGCGTGCGGTTGGATTCATTGAGGCCGTTGACCAGCACCTGCTCGTAATCGCTGTCAGAGAACAGGTCGATGGCCACGGTGCCCTCGAGCTTCACGTTGTGGTTCAGGGCAAGCGTACGGCCGGTGCTGCCGGGCGCGCCCGGTGCGAGCGTGCCGCCGGCTTCGACGGTGGTGTTCCGCGCGATCGTGCCCGTTCCGCCAAGGGTGCCGCCGCTGACCGTGATGGTTATCGATTGATGGGCAATCGATCCGGTCACCAGCAGCGCACCGTTGACCACCGTGATGGCACCGCTGTGCGCGGTGGTATCGCCCGCGAGCGTGAGGGTCCCGGTGCCGTCCTTGACCAGCGCGCCGTTGCCGGTCAGCACACCGCTGATGAGCGTATCGCCGGTGCCGTTGATGGTAACGGTGGTCGGGATGGTCGGGTTGGTGCGGTTGGCGATCTGGGTCGGCGACAGGATCGTGAACAGATTGGCCGAGTTGTTCGTCCACATCTGGGTGCGGTCGGCCTTGAACGCACTGGTGTTGATGGTGAGGGTGCCGGTGCTGGTGTTGTCCAGCAGGATGCCCACGCCCTCGGTGTCGCCGATGGTCACGCCATTGGTCTGGAAGGTCGGCGCGCCGCCGTTGCCACCGGTGGGATCGCTGGTGATCACCACATCACCGACGGTGTTGCCCGTCATCCAGATCCCGCCCGCGGTCGTCACGTGCGTGGTAATAGCCGGCTGGTTGGTAAAGGGCCGGTCGAAGACCGCCAGTTGATCAGTGCCGGGCTGCCCGATGCTGGAGCCGCTGCTGTTGACCCAGTTGCCGGTGCTGTTGTTCCAGAAGGCAGTGTCTGGATGGGTTGCCTCGGTGCCCTCGCCCACCCAGTACTTCTCGACGACGGCCGCCGAAGCCGGCTGGGTGATCGCTACGCCTGCAATCGCAACTGCAAGGATGCTGCTTCCGATGACGTGCTTGCGCATATCTGCGTCCTCCATTCGTTAATCAAGTGTGAGTCTGAGTGTGACGTTGGTCAGGATGTAGTTGGCGGAGAAAGTGCCCACGTGGCCGTCCAGGAACAGGATGTTGGCGGCCGAACGGTTGTTGTGGCGGTAGATGTCAAAGTGGCGCTTGCCCTGGGTCAGTTCCGTCCTGCTCTTGAGGATGTAGTCCTGGTAGCTGTCGGCCACGTGAATCAGGCTGCTGGCCGGCCGGCGGGCGCGGGCAAACCGGCGCGGCAGCGTGTGATCGCGCGCGGTGGGACTGGTGCTGATCAGGTAGCCGGATTCGGCCACGCCGCTGAGATACGGCTGGATGGAATAGCCGGTCGGCACATAATCCGGGCAGACAAAGACGGATCGCCGGAAGGCGGCCTTGGCATTCTCATCGAACAGGAAGATGTACGGGGGCGTGGTGGAGGTGCCCGCCCATTCCGGGTGCCCCATGTACGGCCCAAGGCAGTGGACCATGCCATAGGAGTTGTGATTAGGGATCGAGTTGTCCAGGTCGTGCTTCCAGTTCAGCGGCGGCAGCCAGCCCTGGTTATCGTTGACGTACATGCTGAACATCAGGCCGATCTGGCGCATGTTTGATGCGCACGCCAGCGTGGTGGCACGCTGTCGGGCCTTGTTCAGCGCGGGCAGCAGAATCGAAATCAGCAAGGCGATAATGCCGATCACGACCAGCAGCTCGACCAGCGTAAATCCGCGGCGAGCCCGCCCGGCTGGTTGGCGAGTGTGTAATTTCATCGGTCAGCTCCATCTTGGGCCGGGGGTGGTGCGGCGATTGAGGAGCGCGCAATCCACTGCACCGGCAACGTCATTTGTCTGGCCGCCGGCACCCGCCCGGACACCGGACTCTGCAGCTCATCCAGGAGCATCTCCATCGCGCAGCGGCCCATGTCCAGCGCGGGCTGGCGAACGGTCGCCAGCGGGGGATCGAGCCAGCGGCACAGCGGCGAATCATCGAACCCGACAACGCTCACGTCCTCGGGTATGCGCAGCCCCATCGACCGAATTGTCCGATAGCCCTCGGCGGCCACCTGGTCGTTGGAATAGAAAACGGCGGTCGGCCGGTTCGAGTGAGACAGCAGCCGCCGCGTGCAGATGGCGATGCGCTCGGCCCAGTCCTCCTGGGGCTGCACCGCCAGGTCAAGCACGCGCGAGCGGTCAAAAGGCAGTCCACGGTCGCCGATGGCATCGCGCAGACCTTCGAGACGAGCCTGCACCGTACCGGCGGACAGGTTGCCGATGAATCCGAAGGTGCGGTGGCCCAGGTCAATCAGCGCGTGGCCAACCATCATCCCGCCGGCATAGTTGTCGGCCGTGACCGAGGGCACCTCGATATGCCGCGAGTGCTCATCGACCAGCACGAACGGCAGTCCCTTGCTCTTCAGCTCCAGCAGCGCCTCGGTGAAGCGCGGATGATGCCAGGAAAGCACCAGCGCCCCCTCCACCGAGCGCTCGGGCAGCCGCTTGAGGACCGCAATATCGCGATCCATGCGGTTGTGGGCGTCGTATACCTGTACATGGAACCCACGCTCCACACCCAGGAGCTGCGCCCCGCGCGCGATCTGCACGCACTGATCAAAGGCCAGGTCCGGCACGATGACCTGGATCAGGCGCGTGGCCCGCTCGGCTTCGCGCACGAACAGCCCCTTGCCCGGCCGGCGCTCGATCAGCCCCTCACGGATCAACTGATCGGTGGCCCGGCGAACCGACACGCGGCTGATGCCGCACTCCCGGCAGAGTTCCTGCTCGGTTGCGACAAACTCGCCGGCCTTGTACGTCCCGCTGCGGATGGTCTTGCGCAACCGTTCCAGCAGGTCGTCGTAGACGGTCGTAGTACGGGTATTAATACATGTATTACGCACGCTCCCTTATTCTGTCCTGCAAATGGGGAAAGTCAAACAGAATCTTGCTGCGGCCGGCCTTTTCGCATGGACCGCGCCCGCTGATCGCCCCTTCCGCAGCCGGGTTTTTCAGCCCATCCAAGTGCGGCAAGCGCAAGGGACCGCCCCGCCCCGATGATGCGTAAGGCTATGACCTGTCAATACTTGCAGGGGAAACAAAAAAGGAAGGAATGGTCCGTGAGGGACTCGAACCCCCGACCTTAGCTGTGTAAAAGCTCTGCTCTGGCCAACTGAGCTAACGGACCGGATTGGGTCAGTTTATCCCGGCGGCGGCCTGGTCTCAACTGATCCACCGGGCAATGCCACCCGGGCCGGGCAAAATGCGTTCCCCGCCGGCGAAACCGGCCTACAATCGAGGCGTCATGAAGTATTACTACGGGCAATTCAATGGCGAGAGCTTTCCCACCCCCGACAAGCTCTTCGGCTCCGATCAGCTCATGGAGTTCATCCTCCAGTATGGCGAGCAGGCGCTGAAAGCCATTGAGGAGATGCTGAAAAACCCCAAGAACGAGGCCCAGGCCGAGCTGCTGGAGCAACTGCTCAAGGATGGGCTGCTCGACAAGGACGGCCAGGGAAAGCTGCGTCTCACGCCCCGCGCGGTCACCCGCATGCAGCAGAAAGCGCTCATGGAGGTCTTCTCCCACCTCCGCCAGGGCCAGCGCGAAGGCCACGAGCGCATGACCCCCGGCAGCGGCGGCGAGCGCATCGAAGGCACCAAACCCTACCAGTTCGGCGATCCGGTTTCAGAACTGGACCTGAGCGCCACGCTGCGCAACGCCATGGTCCGGCAGGCGAAGCACGGTTGGGAGCCCGGAGCCAAGGGCCCTGGCAAAAGCGGCCCGCTGCCGGGCGATGCCCAGGGCGCGGGTGCCCCGGCGGCGAGCCCCGGCTTGCGCACTCCCATCCGCTTTGAAGAACGTGATTTCGAGCTGCACCTGCACGAGGGCACCACAAGCTGCTCCACCGTCGTGCTGCTGGATATGTCCGGCTCGATGATGCGCTACGGGCGGTTCCTGGCGGCCAAGCGCGTGGCGATGGCGATGCAGGCGCTGGTGCGCGGGAAATTCCCGCAGGATTCAATCGACTTCGTCGGCTTCTACTCCGGCGCCCATCGTATCCCCGAAGCCCTGCTGCCGCTGACCATGCCCAAGCCGGTTACGATCTATGACTACCGGGTGCGGCTGAAGGTGCCGATCGATCGGCTACAGCGGGCGCCCCAGCACTTCACCAACCTGCACATGGGCCTGCAACTGGCCCGCCGCATCCTTCGCCAGCGTACGGCCGAGAACAAGCAGATCTTCATCGTCACCGATGGCCAGCCCACCGCCCATGTCGAGGGAGATCATGTGTACCTGCTCTATCCGCCGGACAAGCGCAGCACCATCGCCACGCTCAAGGAGGCGGTGCTGGCGGTGCGCGAAGGGTGCCGCATCAGCACGTTCGCGCTGATCGAGGATTACTGGGGCATGGACTGGGTTGGGTTCGTCGATCAGCTCACCAAGCTGACCAAGGGCGTGGCCTTCTATACCAGCAGCGGCGAACTGGCCAACTGCATCATGGAAAGCTACCTCTCCGGCCGGAAAAAGAAGGCGTACATCGCCTGACCCCCCCTGCCGGCGTTTCCGCGCTGCCCGCGTTGCGCTCGACTTGCCCGCCGAACTGGCCCGCACCAACCGGTTTCGCTGCCGCGGGCACAGCGGCAGCGCGGGAAGTTTAATTTTGGTTATCACGTCGTCTGAACGCGCGCCCTTCTGCGCATTTTTCTTGCTATTTTCAGGAAAGCACGATTGAATAAGCCTGGTTATCAACTGGTTAACTTCGGTGCATCGGATCTGAAGGCAGGGGCTACTTGAAGGGAGACCACATGCGCAAGCGACTGGCCGTGCTGATGATGGTGATGGGCGTGGCCTGGGGGATGCTGGCCGGGCGCGCGGCGGCTGAGCCGTTCTTTGTCGATCTCTCGCCGGTGGCCAACCGCAGCCTCGAGGATGATGGCATCGCCGGCAATGGTGAAGGCGGCTGGACCGATGAGGGGACCAATGACCTGTTCATCTATCCGCCGGTGCCCACCGGCCGGATGGAGCGCAACGGTCATCACTTCTACCTGCCTGCCCCCACCGACACCCAGCCGCAGACGATGATCCTGCTGCGCGGCCAGCAGCTTCCCGACCTGCCGCAGCAGGTGGAGGTACCGGTGCCGCAGAAGACCGGCCGATACCTCTATTTCCTCCAGACGATGGCGCGCACGCCCGATGGCATCGGTGATGCCGAGGTGGCGCGCTACACGGTGCATTACGCCGATGGCACCAGCGCGCTGATCGCGCTGCGGGCCGGCCAGCATCTGCACCACTGGTGGACCGGGGAGTGGTACGAAAACAGCGGCGCTGACAGTTGGCCCATCCTGATGGGTCGCAACGCCCACAGCATCAAGTGGAAGCGGCTCATCGGCGTCTGGGCGATGCGCTGGACCAACCCCCACCCCCAGAAGCCGATCACGCGCATCACGCTGGCCTCCGCCGGGCGCGCGGTGCCGGCCATCCTCGCCATCACGATCGACGATGCCGACTACCACGCCAGCGAGAAGATCAAAGCCCACTACCAGCGACCGGCCGATCCGCCCATCGGATACTTCGACGAAAAACTCGCCGGCGAGCGGCGGCAGGTATATGAGCGGATGCTGAAGGAGGAGCTGGTGCGCGGGGTGCGCTCCATCGAGGTGATCCGCCCCGACCTGCTGGCGATCACGCTCGATGCCTGGGTGGCCGGCGGGCCGGGCGCGGGCGAGGAAAAGGCGGCGGCCTTGCAGACGCCGCAGACCTTCAGCATCCGCATCAACGGTGGGGATGCGATTCAACCCACCCATGTCGGGCGGCTGAGCTACGAGCACTGGAATGGCGACATCGGTCCGTTCAGGCAGCAAGTTCTCTACTGGCACACTTACTACCTGCAACTGCCCGCCCCCCTGCCGGCGGGCGCGGCCTGCCGGGTGGAGGTGGCGGGAATCGAGCCCCCGCTGCAGGCAGCAGCGACGCTTGAGTTCGATCCGGCCAGGACGATCACGCGGGTGATCAAGGTGAACCAGGTGGCCTATGCCAGCTCGGCCAGCCGTCGATACGCCTACCTCGGCTGGTGGGCGGCCGACCTGGGGGCGGTGGATTACGATGCCTTCAAGCAGTTCCTCGTGATCGATGAAGCCAGCGGCCAGCCGGTGCATGAAGGCCCGATCACCCTGCGCGCCGAGCGCGACGCCCTGAGCGGCGAGAAGGTGTATGAGATGGACCTGGCCGCGCTCAAGCCGGGTCAATATCACCTGCTCATCGACGGCCTGGGGCGCTCCAGCAGCTTCGGCGTGGGTGGTGCAGGGATCACGGAGCTGTACCGGCAGACGAACCGCGCCTATTACCACCAGCGCGCCGGGACAGCGCTGGAAGCGCCTTACACAACGTTCGTCACGCCCGCGCATCATCACCGTGTCACCCAAAGCGGACGGGTGGTGCGTGGCGATCAGCCGGGCACGGCGGAAGACCCGGTGAGAGAGTTCCGCGGCGGGTATCATGATGCGGCGGACTTCGATGTCTTCACCTATCACCTGCGCGCCACCGCGCAGACGCTGGGCGCCTATGAGATGCACCCGCAGGCGTTCGGCGACGGGGATCTGAACATCCCGGAGAGCGGCAACGGCGTGCCGGATGTGCTGGATGAGGCGAACTGGGCGCTGCTGGCGTATCTCGAGCTGCAACACGACGACGGCGCGGTGCCGCTGGGGCGCGGCAACGAGCAGGATGCCCAGCGCGATTACGTGAGAAAGCACGGGCAGGCCCCGCCGTTCGGCATTTTTCCTCCCAGCGCCACCTCCAGCGCTGAATACGCCGCGGTGGCTGCGCACTATGCGCGGCTGATCCGGCCGTTCGATGCCGCGGCGGCCGAGAAATACACCGCCTCAGCGCGCAAAGCATTCGCCTGGGCGCAGGCCAATCCGCAGGTGGGGGATCGGGCCGAGGAGGCCAGCGCCCTGCTGCGCACCTGGGCGGCGGCGGAGCTGTTCTGCACCACCGGCGACCCGCAGATCCACGAAGCCTTCAAAACCCTCCACCGCGCCGGCGGCTACATGAAGCCGCACTGGCGCTATGAGGGATACCTGCCGACGTTCATGAAATCCTACGCCCTGAGCGATCGTGATGACATTGACCCGGCGATCCAGAAAGAGCTGCGCGACAATCTCATCCGCCGGGCCGATGACTACCTGAAGCGCACCGAAGCGCCGGCCTATCGGGTGGGCCTGGGAGCGCGGGATCGCGGGTTCGGCTGGGGAACCCTGAACGGCGGCGGGCGCTACGGCGAGCAACTGCTACTGGCCCATCGCCTCACCGGCGAGCAGCGTTATCTCGATGGCGCCAGCCTCAACGCCGATTTCCAGCTTGGGTGCAACCCCCTGTCCAAGACGTTCATCACGGGCATGGGCGATCGCCCCCCGCTGCATCCGCAGATCGCCGCCTATCTCTACACGGGACCGGGCAAGACCGGGGATACCGTGGCGGGCATCACCATCTACGGCCTGGCCGAGCAGGCGCCAAGCTGGTACCCCACCGAGGTGCCCCCCTGGCGGCGCTGGCGCGATCTGGGCAACGGCGGGGCCGAGGTGAGCAGCGAATTCACCATCACTGAAACCATCGGCGCTTCGTCCATGCTCTACTCCACGCTGCATGCCCTGGAAGCCGGCACCAGTGCCAACGCGGCACGGGATTAGCCCCGATCTCGCCAGGCGGGCCGGGCGCGCCAATGTTCCACGTGGAACAATGCACTAAAATATGGCGCGCCCGCTTCCGCACCACAACCTGTTGTGGTTTATGGGCGGGCGATCGAAAACTGCACCCACCACCCCGATTCGTCCGATAACAGGGTATGCGCGCCCTGCGCTTGCCGTTCATCCTCCTGGGCCAGTCCCTGATCGATCTGCTGGAATTGGTCGGGGGGGTTGGCTATCTGCTGTTTGATGCCGCCCGGCAGGTTCGGCGCGGGCTGCTGGCCAGGCGCGGGCGCCGGCTGGGCTGGGCCAACCTGTGGGCGCAGATGAACCGCGTGGGGGTTAAGAGCATCCCCATCGTCTCGCTGGTGCTGTTCTGCATCGGCTCGATCCTGGCGCTTCAGATGGCGCCGATCCTCAAGACCTTCGGCATGGTCTCCAGCGTGGCCGACATCATTTCGGTGGCGATTTTCCGCGAGCTGGGGCCGCTGGTCAGCGCCATCGTGCTGACCGGCTTCGCCGGGGCATCCATCGCGGCCGAGCTGGGCACGATGACGGTCTCCGAGGAGATCGAAGCCCTGCACGCGCAGGCCATTGACCCGGTACGCTTCCTGGTTCTGCCGCGCGTGCTGGCCACCACCCTCATGATGATCTGCATCACCGTGGTGGGCGATCTGATGGGCATCCTGGGCGGGCTGACGATGTCACAGCTTTTCCTGGGTGTCGGGTTTGAGCTGTACCAAACCCGCACCTTCGACATCCTGGAACTGCATGACTTCATCACCGGGCTGGTGAAGGCCGGCGTGTTCGGGCTGCTGATCAGCGGGCTGGCCTGCCACCTCGGCCTGAGCGTCCGCGGCGGCGCACAGGGCGTGGGCCAGGCCACCACCCGCACCGTCGTCCTCACCATCGTCGCCCTCATCGCCGTCGATCTGCTGTTCACCGCGGTCTTCTATTTCCTGGGATGGTGACAATGGAGCCGCCAATCAGCGCCAATGCAACGATCGGCCCGGTCGGATCGCCGGATGCCTCCGCCGCGTGTCCAGCCAGTTCAGGCACGGGTTTCTGGAGATTCTCTACAGGAAGGCGAAGGTAAAACGGATCGTCGGCAACCCCTGATTTCTGTCTGCGTTCATCTGCGATTCTGCCACCCTCTTTCCATGCCCGATCTCGCCATCCAAGTTCTCGATGTGACCAAGCGGTTCGGCAGCAAGACCGTGCTGGATGCGGTGCGTCTGGATGTGATTCGCGGGGAAACGCTGGTGATCCTCGGCGGGTCGGGATCGGGCAAGAGCACGCTGCTGCGGCTGATGATCGGCAACGAGCGCGCGGATGGCGGGCAAATCCTGATCGACGGCCAGGACCTGTTCAGCATGAGCGAAGCGGAGTTGACCCGCTACCGCAACTCGATCGGCGTGCTGTTCCAGAGCGGGGCGCTGTTCAACTCGATGAGCATTGCCGACAACGTCGCCCTGCCGCTGTGCGAACACACGGATTTGCCGGAAGAGACCATCGCGATCATGGTCAAGATCAAGCTGGAACTGGTCGGACTGCGCGAGCATGCCGACAAGATGCCGGCGGAGCTGTCCGGCGGCATGAAAAAGCGTGCCGGCCTGGCCCGCGCCATCGCGCTGGACCCGAAGATCCTGTTTTACGATGAGCCCTCCGCCGGTCTGGATCCGGTCACCAGCGCTGAGATCGATCAGCTCATCATGGACCTGAACAACAAGCTGGGCGTCACCAGCGTGGTGGTCACGCACGAGATGGACTCGGCCTTCCGCATCGCCGACCGCATGGTCCTGCTGGATCGGGGCAAGTTCATCGTCTCCGGCACCCCCGATGAGATGCGCAACAGCACCGATCCCCTGGTCCGCCAGTTCGTGCACGGCCTGACCGAAGGCCCCCTGACCGACCGCCGCCGGGCCGGCGGGTATGAAAGCGATTTGCTGGAGGAGTAGCCGCCGGAGTGCCGCCAGCGGCCAGGAGAAGAAACGGGAGGATTCCTGATGGAAGTATCGAGATCATGCGAAGATCGGAACATCTGGCAAAAGGCGCCTGCACTCACGCTGGAGGTATGCCGATGCGAGCTGATTGCGTCCCGTGATCTGGGTCACTGCGAACCGGAGGCGGCGATGGCGCAGTTGGAAGAGGTGAGCCGCATCCCGGAAGCCTGCAGGGGCTCGCTCCGCCGTGGCTGACAAATGAACCGCCGTTCACCGACCCACAGGCTACTGCCTACTGGCAACTGACTACCCATGAACAACGAACGCAACGCCCTCAAGGCCGGACTTTTCATATTCGCGAGCATCCTGCTGATCGTGGTGGTGATCTTTTCGATCCGCGGGGTCGAGGAGCTGCTGGACCGCAAGCGCGAGCTGGTGGTCATGTTCGACCTGGCCGATGACATCGGCGGGCTGCGCGTGGGGGATGAGGTGCGCATCGGCGGATACGCGGTGGGAACGGTGCAAGCAATCGACCTGGTGCCGGACCACCCCGATCCGCGGCTGAGCGTGCGCGTGACGCTGCCCGAGAAATACGACATTCGCCGCGATGCCCGCATCCGCATCCAGTCCACCGTCACCGGCGTGAGCATGCTCAACTTTGAGACCCTCGGCACGGGTGAGAAGACGGCCGATGGGGATGTGATCGAAGGCCGCGCCGGCACGCTGACCGAGCTGGCGGCCCTGGTGGATGAGGTGGCCCCGCGCTTCCGGCCGATCATGGCCAACATCGAGCAGGCCACCGGCGAACTGGCGCGCACCACCGTGCCGCGTGCCAGCGAAGTCATCGCCAAGGCGGGCACGCTGGCCGACCGTGGCACGGAACTGATGATCACCGCCCGCACGCAGATCGACCCCGAACCGCCCACCACGATCGGCCACGCCGCCCGCGGCATGATGCGCGAGGTGCGCGATGTCATCGGCGATACCAAGGGAGATATGCGCACCACCGCGGCCAACATCGCCGCCGCCACCGGCGTGCTGCGCGAGAAGCTGCCGGAACTGCTGGCGCATGTCGATCAGCTTGTGCTGCGCCTGCAGGCCACGGTGGATGGTGTGCATACCGCGCTGGCGGATGTGCAGCAGACGGCGGCCAACACCCGCGACCTGACCGCCGGCGCCCGCGCCATCCTGCTGAGCAACCGCAGCAAGATCGACGGCATGATCGACTCGCTGAAAAAGACCGGGGACAACCTGAAAAACGCCAGCGCTGAGATTCGCCGCAGTCCCTGGCGGCTGCTGTACAAGCCGGGCAAGGGGGAAATGGCGAACCTGAACCTGTTCGATTCAGCCCGCGCCTTCGCCGAGGGGGCAAGCGAGCTGGCCGATGCCACCGAAGCCCTGCGCGATGCCGTGCGGAGCAGCCAGGTGGATGAGCGGCAGCTCGAGGGCCTGCTGCGGCAGGTTGAGACGACGTTCCAGAAATTCAGTGAAGTGGAGCGGGCGCTGTGGGAACAGGTTCAGGAATAAGCCCGGCCTGATCCGTGCTACTGCCCATCGCCGCCGCCGGGCTGGATGTGGATCACCTTCTGCTCGGTGAATGAGCGGCCGGTGAGGGCATCGGTGAAGGTCACCTTGACCGTCAGTTCCGTATGCGCGGGCTGCTGCTGCCAGGGCAGTTCAAACACATACGCGCTGACCAGGCCGGTGCCGATCCAGCGCTGCATGGCCTGTTCGGTGGTGAATGCCCAGCGCCCGATGCGCTGATCGGTCTCCAGGGCAAGGTCGAACAGTTCGATCTCGAATGCGCCGGCGGCCTTGAACGCCTGCCCGGTCTGATCCTGCGGGGTGGCGACGATGCGCAGGGCCTCATCGCCCGGCGTGTCGGGATCGGTATCCGCCCCGCCGGTAAGCCGGCCCAGCACCAGGCCATGGGTGGTGAACAGTTGCTCCAGGCGTTCGGCCGGGAGATGGGGAACGGTGGTCTGGCGGGCCTCCAGGGCGCGGATGGTGGCCCGATCCGCCTCCCGCTGGCGCTGCAACTGCGCGACCTGCTCGCTCAGTTCGGCGTTCCGTCTGCGCAGCTCGATATTCGCCTTCGAGGGTCCCTTGCAGCCGGCCACCGCCAGCATCAGGGCGGGCAGGAGGCAAAGCCCCCAGCGCCAAGGCAAAGCACGGCGGGGGTTGAAACGCTCACGGTTGCTCACTTCACCCTTTCGCCTGTTCGTGCGGGCGGCTCACTCTTTCTCACCCTCATCCTGGGCCGGGCGAACCTGGGCCTGGGGGGCCACGGTGAGGATCTGATCAGCACAGCCGTACTCGACGGCCTCCTCGGCGAACAGCCACTTGTTGCGGTCGAAGTCGCGGTGGATGGTTTCGACGCTCTTGCCGGTGAACTCGCTCATCAGCTTATAAAGCCGATCGCGCAGGCGGAGCATGTGCTTGGCCTCGATGCCCAGGTCGGTGGCCGGACCCTGCAGCACCCCGCCGATCAGCGGCTGGTGGAGCATGACCTGGGCGTTGGGCAGGACGAAGCGCTTGCCCTTGGTGCCGGCGGACAACAGGCAGGCGCCCATGCTGGCGGCCAGGCCCACGCAGTAAGTGGCCACATCGCAGCGCAGGAAGCGCATGGTATCGATCAGCCCCATGCCGGCGCTGACGCTGCCGCCGGGGGAGTTGATGTAGAAGTTGATGTCGGCCTCGGGGTCTTCGCTGCTGAGGAACAGCATCTGCGCGAGGATCAGGTTGGCCGATTCATCGGTCACGGGCCCGGTGAGCATGACCACGCGGTCCTTGAGCAGGCGCGAGTAGATGTCATAGGCGCGTTCCCCGCGGCCGGTCTTTTCGATGACGATGGGGACGAGTTGGTTGATGGCGCTCATGTCGAATTCTCTTGATAGTTGCCTCTTGCCAGTTGCCAGAGAAGACCAGCGGCCGCACGGGCAACTGGTGGCAGGCACCTGACAGCTCCGCCTCATTTCGGCTTCTTGGCGTCCGCGGCCTGGTCGGCCTTGTCCGATCCGGTCGCCGAATCTTCGCCGATGACCTCATCGCAGATGCCGTATTCAACCGCCTGCTGGGCATCGAAGAAACGGTCGCGCTCGCTGTCTTCCTGCACGCGCTCAACCGGCTGGCCGGTGTGGCGGGACATGATGTTCAGCAGCGTGTTCTTGGTCTTGAGGATTTCCTCGGCCTGGATCTCGATGTCGGCCGCCTGGCCGTAGACCCCGCCGTAGGGCTGGTGGATCATGACCTTGGCGTGCGGCAGGATGAAGCGCTTGCCCTTGGTGCCGGCCATGAAGACGATCGCCCCGCCGCTCTCGGCCCGGCCGAGGCAGTAGGTGGCGATGTCGCAGTTGAGGAAGCGCATGATGTCATACATCGCCAGGGTGTCATCCACCACGCCGCCGGGGCTGTTGATGTAGAAGTTGATATCCTGGTCGCGCTTGACGCTCTGGAGATAGAGCATCTGCATGATGACGCGCGAGGCCGAGATGTGATTGATCTCGCCGATGAGGAAAACGACGCGGTTTTCCAGCAGCATTTCCTCGAGGGTCATCTCGCGGTAGCGGTTGTAGCCGCCGGGGCCGCCGGGACCGGGGGCGCTCATCGGCATGGCAACCGGCCCGCGACCGGGAATCTGCTGGGGCAACGCCTG
>CAYNMV010000022.1:58910-61215 GCA_964398315.1 uncultured Tepidisphaeraceae bacterium
TGGGGCAACGCCTGCTGGGGCTGGGCCGCCAGACGCGCGAAATCCTGCCCGACATACTCGGCCGCCCGCGCCACCATCCGCGGGTCCACTTTCTTCAGATCAATCTCGTGCATTCGCTGCCTCGTTTCGACTTTGAGCTGGCGATCAGATTTAGTTAGCCGCGCGATGTTACGCACGCTACAGAGGAGCGTCAATCAACGGGGGATTGCGCTGGAAGGTGTGATAATTTCTTGCCTGGGGGCCATCCCGCCCCCGCCGGGGCACTTCATCCGCCAATCGAGGCAATGCGATTGGGCCCGATGCCCGGCAGCGGGTCGGTGTCTTCCAGGGTGTAATCATCATCCAGTTCCCACTCGACCATCTGGCCGGTTGCGGTGTGCTGCCAGAAGATGTCGCCGGGATCGCCATCGTCGGCATCGACATACCCGGCCACCCGCCACGCCAGTCCCGCCGGCGGCAGGTTCACCACGCGGGCCAGGACATTGTCATCAATCACCCATATGCGGTTGGCGCCGGTCTGGGTGTTGCGGAACAGGATATCGACATCCACCGGGCCATCCTTGTCCACCTCGCTCATGCCCACCACCTGCCAGTTGAGGTTCGGCTCGGTCGGGAGATGGATGAAGCGCTCGATGTGGTTGCCATCCATGTGCCAGAGATTGAGTTGGCCGGTGGTGCGGTGCCGCCACAGCAGGTCCAGGTCATCCGGGCCGCCATCATCATCGTGCTCGGCGGCGGCGGCGAACTCCCACAGGGCCGGGTTGGCATAGGGAAATGCGCGGAAGCCGCTGAGGGTGGTCCCGTCCATCTCCCAGGCCAGCAGCCGGCCGTTGGTGGTGTTCTGCCAGAGGATGTCGGCATCGTCGCTCAGGTCGGTATCCAGGTTGCCGATGCCGACGATGCGCCACTGGCTGCCCACCACGCCGATGACGCGCTGGCCGGTGAAGATATTGTCATCATCATCGAGGAAGTGAACCCGCACCACACCCGTGGTCTGGTCATGGGTGACGATGTCATCATCCCCGTCGAAATTGAAGTCGCCGCTGAGCAGGCGCCGGGGTTCCAGAGCATCGCAAATCGATTGCATGGGCAGGCTCCTTTCCAGAAGCGCACTGTAGCTGTCCGGGCGGCGGGCGGTGAAGGTACAAAAGCCTGCCCTGGTACCATCCACAGCGGCCTTTTCCGGGCGATGCCCCGCATCCGCAGAGCGGGCGCGGCCGTGACGGGCAAGCGGCATGCCGGCGCACCTGATGGATATGCCCCCGGGACTTTCAACGCACCCCGGATATGCGTAGAATGCGCCCGCAAGCCAAGTCTTTAACAACCCGCAGCGGAGGATACAGGTCCATGGCCATTGACGAGATCGCAATCCAGTCATCCCTTCAGGAAAACCGTGCTTTCCCCCCCAGCCCCGAGTTCAGCGCCCGGGCGCACATCAAGAGCCGCGAGCAGTACGAGCAGATGTATCGCGAGTCGATCGAGCAGCCCGAGACATTCTGGGGCAAGATCGCCTCGGAACTGAGCTGGGTGAAGAAGTGGGACAAGGTGCTGGACTGGCAGCCGCCGTATGCCAAGTGGTTTGTCGGCGGCAAGACCAACCTGAGCGTCAACTGTCTCGATCGCCAGCTCGAGCGCGGCCTGGGGGACAAGGTCGCGATCCTGTGGGAAGGCGAGCCGATGGCCCAGGGCCAGCCGCCGGAGGTGCGGCGCATCACCTACCGCCAGCTCGCCGAACAGGTCAACCAGTTCGCCAGCGGCCTGAAGAAGCTGGGCGTGAAAAAGGGAGACCGCATCACCATCTACATGCCGATGGTGCCCGAGGCGGCGGTGGCCATGCTTGCCTGTGCCCGCCTGGGCGCAGCGCACAGCGTGATCTTCGGCGGCTTCTCCTCGCAGGCGATCGCCGATCGCGTGCAGGATGCCCAGTCCAACTTCCTCATCACCGCTGATGGCGGCTGGCGCCGGGGCAACATCGTCGAGCTGAAGAAGAACGTCGATGAGGCGCTGACCAAGACCGACCTGGTCAAGACCGTCATCGTCCTCCGGCACACGAAGCAGCAGATCCCCTGGACCGAGGGACGCGACATCGAATGGGCGGACGTGATCCGCGACCAGCCGGCCGAGTGCGCCCCCGAGCCGATGGACAGCGAAGACCTGCTGTACGTCCTGTACACCTCGGGCTCCACCGGCAAGCCCAAGGGGATCATCCACACCACCGGCGGCTACATGGTCGGCTGCTACCTGACAACCAAGTACGTCTTCGACCTGCACGATGATGACATCTACTGGTGCACCGCCGATATCG
>CAYNMV010000023.1:0-60891 GCA_964398315.1 uncultured Tepidisphaeraceae bacterium
CGACCTCCGGGTTATGAGCCCGACGAGCTACCAGGCTGCTCTACCCCGCGATCTTTAAGTTGTACGTCGGATCATACGGCAGGTTCGGTGGGTGTCAAGTTTAGCGGGCCGGAAATTCAGAATCGGACGTCTCAGGTCGGGGTCGTTTCGGTGGCACGGGCCGTGGTGACGGGCGATTTGGCCAGGTAGATGGCCAGAACGGTCACATCCGCCGGCGTGATGCCGCTGATGCGCAGCGCCTGGCCGAGGCTGGCCGGCGTGAACTGGCGGAACTTCTGCTTGGCTTCGTTTCGCAGGCCGGGGACGGCGTTGTAGTCCAGGCCGGCGGGGATGAGCTTCGACTCCAGCTGGCTGAAGCGGGCAATCTGGGCATCCTGCCGGCGAATATACCCCTCATAGCGCGCGGCGATTTCGATCCGCCGGCCAATGGCTGGCGGGATCGAGGCCAATTCCGGCAACTTTTCGACAAGCCGGTTCCAGTCCGCATCGCTGCGGCGAAGATAATCGTAAGCCGATTGCTCGCTCATTCTCATCCGCTTGAGCATCGACACGGCCGCGGCCATGGCATCGGCGGTGGCGGTATAGCATGCCCAGCGGGCATCATCGACCAGGCCGATTTCCCTGCCGAGAGGGGTCAGGCGGATGTCGGCGTTGTCGCTGCGCAGATGCAGCCGATGCTCCGCCCGGCTGGTGAACATGCGATACGGCTCGGTGGGGGGCTTGGTGACCAGGTCATCGATCATCACCCCGATGTAGGCCTGATCGCGGCGGAGAATCAGCGGTGATTGGCTTCGTTCGGTCAGGGCGTAGCGCGTGGCGTTGACGCCGGCGATCAGGCCCTGGCCGGCGGCCTCTTCGTAGCCGCTGGTGCCGTTGATCTGGCCGGCGAGAAATAGGCCGGCGATCGTCTTGGTTTCCAGGGTGGCGCGGATCTGGGTGGGCCAGACCATGTCATATTCGACCGCGTAGCCGTAGCGCAGAATCTCGGCCCGCTCCAGGCCGGGGATCAGGCGAATCATCTGCTCCTGCACGTCGGCCGGCAGAGAGGTACTCAGGCCGTTGCAGTAGATCTCATCCGTGTCCAGCCCCTCGGGCTCGAGGAAAATGTGGTGGCTGGCTTTGTCGGCGAAACGCACGATCTTGTCCTCCAGGCTTGGGCAGTAGCGGGGCCCGGTGGACTGGATCTGGCCGGAGTACATGGGGGCGCGGTGGAGGTTGGCGCGAATGATCTCATGGATAGCGCTGTTGGTGGCGCCGAGATAGCAGGGGATCTGCGGCAGGGGAGGAGACCATTTCGAACCGCCGACTGACGATGGCCCATCGGCGAGTGGTGGCTGCCCGCTGCCTGCCGTCCACTGCCCATTTTCATGCAGGTATGAGAATGGCAGCGGCTCATCATCACCCGGCTGCAAGTCAAACTTTGAGAAGTCGATGGTGTCGCGCTTGAGGCGAGGCGGGGTGCCGGTCTTCAGGCGGCCCAGCTCCAGGCCAAGTCGTGCCAGACACCCAGACAGCCCCTTGGCGGCGGCCTCACCGACACGGCCACCCTCGGTCTTCTGCTCGCCGGTGTGCATCAGGGCGCGCAGGAATGTGCCGGTGGTGACGACGACCGCCCGGCAGCGCAGTTGAGTGCCATCCGCCAGGCGCACCCCACGCACTGTGGCTCGAATGTGCGACCCGTGCGCGGCATCCTCGGCAATCGGGCCGCCATCCGCGCCAGCGTCTGGCTGTGCAGCGCCACCGGGGGTCGTCTCAATGTCTGTTACTTCGCCCGTGATAATGTCCAGCGAAGGGCAGAACTCTTTCAGGAGGCGCTGGACCTCGGCGGCATAGCGGTACTTGTCCGCCTGGGCCCGCGGCCCCCAGACGGCTGCCCCCTTGCTGCGGTTGAGCATGCGGAACTGGATGCCGGTATTGTCGATCGCAATCCCCATCAAGCCGCCGAGGGCATCGATCTCGCGCACCATCTGCCCTTTGGCCAGTCCGCCAATGGCCGGATTGCAGGACATTTGCGCGATGCGGGTCGGGTCCAGGGTAATCAGCGCAACCGATGCCCCCAGGCGCGCGGCCGCCCAAGCGGCCTCCGCGCCGGCATGTCCTCCACCGATGATGATCACGTCATACGATTCGGGCATGGGCAATGGTACGCACGGCGGGGTTGGAGCGTTCAGGGATGGGGTTTGAGGCGGTACGACACGCCCGCAATCTTGGCAAAATCACTCTCCGGCGTCCAGCGCGGGGATGCGGTGTGGCCGAAGAGAAGCCACCGGCCGAAACGCGCATCTAGGTTGCCTGCACACCAGCATCCAGATTTTCCGGCGTCTCCGCGTGGATCCCCTGGGGCGGCTGGGTCTGCAGCAGTACCATCTGCTGATAGCGACCGCTGCGCGACATCAGCTCATCATGGGTGCCCTGTTCGATGAGACGGCCCTGGTCAATAACCACGATCCGGTCGGCGTGGCGGATGGTGCTGAGACGATGGGCGATCACGAAGCTGGTGCGGCCTTCCATCAGCGTGGCGAGGCTGCGCTGGATCAGGCGTTCGCTCTCGGTATCAAGGTTGCTGGTGGCTTCGTCCAGGATCAGGATCTTCGGATCGGCCAGGATGGCGCGGGCGATGGTCAGGCGCTGGCGCTGGCCGCCGGACAGTTTCACTCCGCGCTCGCCGATGACGGTGTCATAACCTTGCTCCAGCTGGGTGATGAACTCATGGGCGTTGGCCTGGCGGGCCGCCTCGATGATGTCGGCCATGCGCGCAGAGCGGTTACCGTAGGCGATGTTTTCGGCGATCGAGCCATCGAACAGGAAGGTATCCTGCTCAACGATCCCCAGGAGCCGGCGGTAGCTCTCAACGTCGATATCGCGCAGGTCGATCCCATCCAGCTCGATTCGCCCGCTGGTGGGATCGAAGAAGCGCGCGATCAGGTTGCACAGCGTTGTCTTGCCTGCGCCGCTGGGGCCCACCAGGGCGATCATCTCACCGGGGGCGACATCGAGGTTGATATCCTGGAGGACGAGCTTCTCGGTTTCGGACGCGGGGGCGCCATTGTCGCCGGGCGGGGCTGCGCTGCGCTGGCGTTTTGTGTAGGAGAAGCTCACATTCTTCAGGGTGATGCGGCCGCGCACCTGCTGCTTGTTGACCACGATCGTGCCGGGATGGTCTGCGAACTCCTGCGGCTCTTCCAGCAGATCGAGTATGCGGTCCAGCCCCGCCAGGTTGTTCTGAAGCTGCGTGGCCGTGCCCGCCAGTGTGGCGATGGGGCCAAGCAGGGCGGTCAGGTAACCCAGAAACATCACCAGATCGCCGGGGGTCAGCGCCTGGTTCGGATCGATGAGCCCCTGCTGCACGCGCTGCATGTCATCAAGAATGCGCGTGCCGCCGTACCACATCAGCAGGGCGCTGGCCAACGGAATGATGACTGACCAGGCGGCATCGATGCCACGTCCCCACCACCAGGAGAGCATTTCCTGGCGGGCCATGTAGTGGTTGTCCGTCGTAAAGCGTCCTGCCTCGCTGCGCTGGCGGGAGAAAGAGCGAACCACCCGCATCCCGCCGAACGATTCGGTGGCGTGGGCATCGATTCCCTGTCGGGTCTGGCGGATGTCGCGCCAAAGAGGCCGGATGCGCGCGATCCATGTGCGGTGAGTGAACCAGACGATCGGCAGCAGGATGCTCGCCCCCACCAGCATGCGCCAGTCGGTAAAGGCCAGGATGGCCAGTGATCCAATCAGCTGGACCACAGCCCGGCTCGGGTTGTACAGCAGTGAGAAGATCAGGTCGCCCACGCCGCCGGCATCATCCCGCAGGATCGAGGCCACGCCGCCGCTCTTGAGATCATAGACGCGATGCAGCGGCAGGCGCACGGCATGATCGAAAGCGCGCTTGCGGGTTGTCACCTGCACCCGCTTGGTAACACGTGTTGCCTGCCAGCGGCTGGCGGTGCCGATGATCATCGACACGACGGCGATCATGATCATCCCCAGGCAGACCGCCGCCAGCAGTGCGCGGGGCTGGTGAGGCAGGGGCACCCAGGCGGGCAGTTCCACCGGCTTGCCCAGCAGCACGTTGTCGAAGATCAGCTTGGTGCCATAAATCGGCAGCAGGCCCAGCAGGGTGGCGATACCCAGGCCAACCAGGGCCATTGCGATGGCCCGGCGGTGGCCGCGGACCAGGCCGTTGAACTGCTTGAGCAGGGTCCAGAAGGTACGCTGGCGGCGGCCGGACCGCGTCGGGCGAATGGCCTCGTTCTTGCGCCGCTCACGCTCCGACAGTTCCCCGGGTTTGCGCGCTTTCAGCTCCGTGCGATATTGCTCATACCGCGCCCGACTGGACCGGCCCGACTTCACCATGGATATCCATCATAGACACTGCCGGCGGCGATTTCAGCCACGGCGGTGGCAGGATTTCTCCAGGCAGGGGCCAGAATCAGAAATTCTCCTGGCAGAAGGGCACCGGGCCGTCTGACAGCACATCGAGCAGGCGGGCGGCGGCCAAGTCACCGCTGGCCAGATGGTGCCGCAGTGCCAGGGTGGCAGGCAAGTCGCCGCAGGCGATGGCGGCCCAGGTCTTGGCCTCGCATTCGAAAACGGGCGTGGCGGTAGTCGGCGTGGCAGTGGCCCGGCCGGACTCGAAACGGATATTCAGCCGGCTGACCTGTCCTTCGCACTCGTGGATCGCCACGGCCGCCTCCCCGCGCACCTTGTCATCCAGATGCAGCCGTTCCAACAGCTTGGCGTGATCCAGCACCCGCACCATCATGCGGCTGCTGGCCAGGTAGCTGGCAGTGGGGTGGTTGGCAAGGCGGTGCATGAACTGCGACTCGCGCAGCAGCCGGTTGAGCGGCCAGTCGCTGGGCAGCTCGATCACCAGAGCACTGTACTGGTCGCGCAGGCTGGCGCAGAAACACAGCAGGCGCAGGAAGCCCTGGGGGCTGGCTGCGCTCCAGTCCCTGATCCGCAGGACATTGCGTCCCTCGCGCTCTTCGCGATGGGCGATGGCAAAGCTCGCCGCTTCATCGTCGGCGCTGCGATCAACGAAGACCATGGCGCTGGCCTGGCTGCTGCGGTAAGCGGCGGCCGCGGCGGTGCTGCGCTCCACATCGCACTGGCCGGCGCGAACCATGCGATTGCGGATATCCAGCACGCGCGGCTCATCGCCCGTGCCGAAATCGAAGCCCTCAACCGGGTCAGCGGGCAGGATCGCCATTGGCACAGTCCAGGTGTGCCGCCGCTCAACCACGCCGTAGCCGAAGTGCTCGTAGTACGAGGCGCGAAAGGGCATCAGGGCAGTGAGGACCTGCCCGCGCTGGTGCGCCATGCGCAGGGCCTCCTGCATCAGCCGCGAGGCCACGCCCGCCCCGGACGCACCGCATCCCCGGCGATGGGTTTTGCTGGTGGCGACGAACGCCACTCCCTGGCACGGCAACGCGCTGCCGCGCATCCACATCGTCAGATCCAGGACGGTGAGGGTGCCAATCGCCTCCCCGTTGAGCTCGGCCAGCAGATAATCGCCGGGCTTGGCGCGCGGATCGCTTCTCAGGCCGGTGCGGAAGCTTTCCAGGTCCTGCTCGGCGTGGCCGAAAGCGCGTGCCCGCACCTCGGCTACGCGATCCAGGTCCGCCTCACCCACCCACCGCAGTTGAACTCCCATACGCAGATCCCGCTGTTGATGGCCAACAACACCACAATAGCCGCATCGACGCGAACCACCGAATGGCAGCGCGCCCGGCCGATCTTGTGCGATCGGCCGGGCTGCAATTTTACGATATGTTTGGGCCCGATGCGCGGCGGCGCGCAGTTTATAGCCCGCTCTTCAGCGCCAGCAGATGCTTCTCGAAGTGCTCGGCGAGGATTTCGCGGTGGGTATCGGGGTGTGATCGCAGCACCGAGAAAACTTCCTCCTTGAGGGTGGCATCGGTCAGCACCGAACCGAAGGTCGTGTGCAGGATCTGCCGGCCGGGATTTGTGAACCCGGCCCCCTGTGGCACCTGCCACCAGGTGCCCAGGTAGATCGTCTCCAGCGCCTTGGGATCGGATACCGCCTCAGGCGGTGGCACTGTGTCGAGCCGGGCGGATACGTGGTAGGTCGCCTTGTCGGTTTCGTAGCGCGAGCGTGAGAAATCGATGATCCGGCGGAACAGCGCCTCATTGTGCCGAGCCACCACGCGCAGCGCCTCCAGGTAGCTGGTGCCGGCCGTTTTCACATGGAACAGCCCGCGGGTGATCCTGGCGAACAGCGGGTAGATCGAGAGCTTGTCTGAGCCGCTGTGGAGGCTCAATTTGTAGGGGCCCAGCAGTTGGGCGATGGCGGCATGATCATTCAGGCTCTGGCCGAATGCCTGGCGATCTCCTTTGTAATCCACGCCTTTCTCAAAATCGCCGATGTAGCGCGGCGCGAGGCTGACCAGGTTTTCCACACCGCGGCGGCGAAGCTGGTCAGCGATGATGTAATGCTCGGCGAGGGTGGTCGGCTGCTCCGTTTCATCCACGCTCAGCTCAATTTCGAAGGCGCGGCCTGCCTTGCGGTTGGTTTCGGCGATGTGCCGGGCAAGGGAAACCGCCAGGTTGATCGCCCGGCCGTACTTGACCGCACAGCGCCGGCAGGCCTCGGCTGAGAGATCGATGGCCGTGCCGCTGGGCAGCTCGATGCGCTTGCCCTCGTACTGACCGAGCCAGTCGATCTCTGCTTCCACCTCACGAAAGCGCGCTGCCAGCTCATCGGCGCTGTAGCCATCGGCCTTCTGGTCCACCTCAGCGCTGGGGTCGATGGTGAAAAAGGTAAAACCCGCGGCGGCGGTATGGTCAATGTCCTGCGGGGTCTTGAGATGGTCGGCATCAGCGCCGGTGGGGCCTGTGTAGCCGGCTTCATCCATGCCGCGGAGGGCATCCGCCATGACCTGCTCGGGTGTGCGCTGGGTGCGCGACATCTCGCGGATCGACTGCTGGGGGAAGATCGGCTGAATGCCGCTGGCAGCGCGCTTCAGCGCTTCGACATGGCCGGGCGTGGCCAGGCCGGTGCGATCGCCGAAGCCGAAGCTGGGCGCCAGGCCCAACGGACTGGGTTGAGATGCCATCCTTGATACTCCTTCCGAAAGTGGCACGGGGGGGGACTGCGAAGAGGCCGCAGAGCAAAATGAGACAACGGGCTCAGGACAAACCAGATGACAGCGCATCACCCGTCACCATCTTCGCCTGCCCTGCCTCTTTGCTGCCTTCTTGTTTAGCTTTACTTGGGATGCAAACCCCACGACGTTTACGCGCCAAGACCATTACTCCACTGTCGCGGTAGCGCTGCCCGTCGTATCGGGGGTGGCGGCGGCGGGGGGCTTGGGCATGTCGGGGATCACCGTCTGCCGGGCTGGCGGGGCCAGTGCGATGCCCGCACGCTCCAGCAATTCGCGGCCCTGGCCCACTTGCAGCATCAACACTTCCGCGCCAGCCTCAATGCCATTGATGACCTGCGCGTGGGTTTCATTGCTGGTGCCGATATCCACCTTGCGCGGACGTACATCAGTGCCTTCCTTGACGAAGACGTAGCGATCCGAACCGGCAGAGTAGATCGCCGGCAGGGGCACCGCCAGCACACCATTGTGGTGGCTGACGAAGATTTCGGTCTCCACGCTGGTGCCCGGCTTCAGTCCCGGCGGGGTTTCATCGAGCACGATCTCGACGGGGTATTCCTTGAGATCGGGGTTCCACCATGTATTCGAGTCATAGACAACGGCAATGCTCCGCACGGTGCCCCAGACCGGTGTTGGCCAGCCGTTGATCCGCACCCGCGCCCGCTGACCCAGGGCCAGCTTGTGCTTCTGGGCCTCGGGGATGCGCACGATGGCCATCATCTCGCTGGTGTCGGGCAGCTTGATCAGGACCTGCTTCTCGGTCACTTCCGAGCCTTCAGCAACCTGCCGGTCGTTGCGGCGGCTGCCGCTGGAGCCGTACACCACCAGGCCGGCGGTGGGGGCGGTCACGGTGCAGGCGGCCAGCTGTTCCTGCAGGTCCTGCAACTTGCGCTGCCGCAGCACCAGAGTGCGTTCCTTGGCCTCCTTGTCAGCCAGTTTCTGGGACAGGTTGGCGGCGTTTTCCTTCTTGACTCGGACCAGTTTGGCCTCGGCCTGCGCCAGCTTGTTGCGCTTGTCGGCCAGGTCTTTGCGGTGCGTATATTTCTCCAGCACCATCAGGTTGGTTTCGGCCTTCTCTAGCTCGTTCTTGGCCGTCAGCACCTTGAGCTTGGTTGCCTCCACGTCGGCAGGCGTCACAAAACCCTTGGCAAAGAGGCTCAGCGTCTGCTCGAGGTCCTTCTCGGTATTGGCAACGGTGATCCGCGCCATTTCCAGCGCCCGCTGCGCATCCTGGCGCGCCTGGGGATAGGTACCCTGCTCATACTGCTCGAGGTCGAGCTGTGCCAGCAGCAGTTCCACCTCGGCCGATTCGAGATTGGCGGCGTTGGTGGATTCCTGGATTTCCAGGGCCTCACGGGCGGCGGTGGCCTCGGTCTGGGCCTTCTGCACCTCCAGCAGCACATCATCGATCTTCTGGCGGATCGTCGAGCTGTCGAGGGTGAGCAGCACATCCCCCTTCTTCACGCTCGAGCCCTCGGGCACCAGTGTCTGGATGATGCTGCGTCCCTCGACCCGGTTGCGAATCTCAATGTTGTGAACCGCCTGCAATTCCCCCCGGTTCTTGACGCTCACGACCAGGTCCATCGGCGCAACAACATGGAAATCCCCACCTACCAGCGCCGGCTTACCGGGGCCGATGCGGGCCACGAAAAAATAGGTGCCCAAAGCCAACACGGCCAGCACCGGTGCCAGCAACCACAGCCGGCCGGGGGCCTTCTTCGCCAACGAAACCTCTGGAATTGCAAGCGTACTCATTTGGTCGCGACTCACCCTTATGCTGAAAGATGCCTGACTATGGATTCTATCATATTACGCCTGCATGTCTTGGCGGTTGCATCGAAACTGCCGAACTTGTCGGATTTCTGCCCAAACCCCACCCGGGATGGGGAGAATTTGAGCCCATTCCGGCCGTAAAACCACAAAGAGGCCCGGCCGGGCAGAAGGACCAATCCTGCCCGGCCGAGCCCTCGTTCGCTTGGCCAGCGCACTGGCGCGGAGGCGCCTCGCCTGGTGGCTAGGCGATCTGCTTCAGGCGCGTCGCCTTCATCGCCCGCTCGATGCCGGGCAGAAGGTAGTTCTCGGCTACCGCGTCCCAGCTCATGTGCTTCGCCAGGTCGTAGCCGCGCTGGATAAACTGCTCGAACTCGGCCGGTGTGCGCGGCAGGCGCTCGATGAGGTCCGCTGCCACCTTCCTGGCCACCTCGTGCTCGATCTGGTCGCGTTCCGCCTTGCCGATGCTCATCATCTGCTCGGGACGGATGGACGGATCGGGCAGCTTCGTGTAGTCGGCAACGATCACGTTTGGCGTCGGCTGGCCGCCTGTGACCTTGTCCACAAAACCAGCGCAGCCGCAGACATTGGTCATGATGCAGATGCCGCCGAAGCTGATCGGTTCGACCTGCGCGATGCCAAACGGTTCGTAGATTGACTGGCCGAACTCGACATCGGACCCCTTGCGGATATCCATGAACTCCATGTCGGCGGGCATGCGCTTGCCGCACAGGCGCTGCTCCCAGCCGAACTGGTTGACGAAGACCACCTTCACGTTGCGTGCGCGGGCGTTGAACTCCTGCACGCCCTGGTAGTAGGCGGCCTCGCCGTTGGACAGGTCGGGCAGGCCTTCACGGTGCACCACCGGCCAGTGGTAGTGCTTTTCCATGTTCATGATGTCATCCGAGCGGCGGCCGGGCACCTCGGTGCTGAGCGTGAAGAGGATCGCGGTCTCATTGCGCTGGCGCAGCATCCGCTCAACATGTTCCAGCACGCGCAGGTCGCGCCACAGGCCCTTGGAGGGGACCAGGCGGGTGACATGGGTGAAGACGTAATCCGGCTTGTCGCCCAGCAGGTTCTCGGCGTACTGCCGCAGTTTGTTGCGGCTGTGCATTTTTTCCTCGACGCTGATCTGCCAGCAGGGGACGCCGTTGTAGGCGAGTTGGGCATCCACCGCGGCAAACTCGGGACCGAGGAAGCGCATCTCCTTCAGTGTCATATCGCCGACGGCGAAGATGTTGTCGCAGAAGCGCGCTGCCCGAATCAGAGCGTGCTTGTAGTAGCCACTCTGATCGCCGAAGACATCATCGACGAAGTGCCCGCGGGCCATGGCGGCATTCATGACGTTGTAGAACATCGTGTCATGGCCGGGATGTCCCTCGACCAGCCGCCGCATGGTGGCGCACTCGTGGGCGTGGAAGATCGTGCGGAAGGCGCCGCTGCCATCCATGATGGCGGCCATCGCCGTGGGCATCCCCATGTACTCATGCGACAGAATGACCGCCGGCTCCAGCGTGCTGCCGACACCCAGCGCATGCAGAGCGGCAATGGCCGGCTCGGCAAGGCGCATGTACTGTTCGTAGTCCCAGATGTATTCGTATTTGCTCGAATCGATGCCAAAGGTCTCCCACACGCGGAACTTGAAGTCGCCCAGGCGGTTCATGTCGTAGCGCGACACATCCAGCAGCAGCACTTCGGGCGTGGAGACGACACCGGTTTCCTTATCAACGAACTTGCGCCGGCCGTAAACGATGCCGATGTCAAAAGTTTGCTCAATCTCGCGAAAGCGGGGTGCCAGCGGCGAGCGGGAGAGGGCATCGAGGCTGGAGTAGAGCACCTCACCCTGCGGCCCGAGGCGCTGATCACCGCGCTCTTCGCCCGGCCAGAACGGCCCGACCAGGATGTTGCGGGGCACTTTCGCCAGGTAGGTCTTGCTGGTGAGCATGCCCTGGAGGACGGCACCGATGCCGCCGATCTTTTGGATCGCTTCGTGTGTGACGTGAACAACAGTTTGAGACATTGGCCTTTCCAGTTGAAACAACGGTGCGCCCCTGCGTCATTATCGACGTAAAAGCGGGGCGCATAACAATCGTTGCCGGTAGTACGTGGTCTGGCGGCGGGGGTTCCCGGCCCGATAACCCAGGTAATCCAGGGGGGCAAGTGGGGGAGATAATCATCCCATGGCAGGGGCAATTGGCAGAAAATCGCACGTGAACAACTTCACAAGCAGGATTGTGTCCTACTATGTAGAGGAAGGAGCCAACGCTTAGCGCGGAGGTGACCATGATTAAGGTCAAACACGTGACGGAAACGGTTGAGCAGGACGATGGCGTGCGCATCTGGGTCGAGCCGGTGGGGCTGACGCTCGATCTCCAGCAGTGGTGCCAGGTTGATCATGTCCTGCCGCATCTGGGTCCTCCGCCGCAATTGGCAGAGTGGTTTGAGGAGCACCCCGATGCCTACGACTACTTTCGCGCTAAGTACCATGAGCATCTGAACCGCTCCAGTTTCCGCAGCGCCCTGGTGCAACTGGCGCACATTGCGCAGCGGCAGAACATCACCCTGCTGCATCACGGCGACAATCCCAGCGAGAACACCGGCGTGGCGCTGCATGAGTTTCTCAGTGAGCTGAGCGCTTACTCACAGCCCGAGTAGCCCGCGTGCGGTCAGGGTGAGGAACGATCCCGGCCGCAGCGTGCAGATGACCGCCACAACAAGAGGCAACAGGCATAAGGCAGGGCGACTGTGTCCTGCCTTATGCCTTTCATCGGGTTTTCGCTTCCCATCGAAGGGGTGCGATATCCTGCCGCACCCGCTGCGGGCGTGTTGCTTTCATCCCAAGGGGATGCTAAAAGCCATCCCCCCGGCTTTGGGCTGAGTCGCTCCGCACTGAACCGAAAGTGATGGGCTATGGGCCACCTGCCCGATCGCCGCCTGGCGACAGGCTCACTCGCTAATGATACATGGCTGATTGGCCGTATTCGGCAGCGCAGGGTTCGATTCAGGGCCGGGATGGACTTGTAAACAAGAATCTGTAACAGGGAGAAGCAATGGCATTCCTGATCGGCAAGAAGGCACCGGATTTTGATCTCGAAGCGGTTCACAACGGGCAGTTCACCCGCCTGAGCCTAGACAGCTACAAGGGCAAGTGGCTGGTCGTGTTCTTCTATCCGCTGGATTTCACCTTCGTGTGCCCGACCGAGATCCTGGCTTTCTCCGATGCCAGCGAGCAGTTCCAGAAGCTGGGTGCCGAAGTGGTCGGCGTGAGCATCGACAGCAAGTTCTGCCACCTCGCCTGGACCCAGACCGAGCGCAAGAAGGGCGGTATCGAGGGGCTGACGTTCCCCCTGCTGGCCGACATCAACCGCCAGATGGCCCGCGATTACGGTGTGCTCAACGATGAGGGCGTGGCGCTGCGTGGCCTCTTCATCATTGACCCCGATGGCATCATCCAGCATGCGACCATCAACAACACCGCGGTTGGCCGCAGTGTTGAGGAGACGCTTCGCACGCTCCAGGCGTTCCAGTTTGTCCGCGAGAACGGTGAGGTCTGCCCCGCCAACTGGAAGCCGGGCGCGCTGACCATGAAGCCCAATGTCGAGCAGGCTCAGGGTTACTTCGCCAAGGCCGCCGCCGCAGCGCTGGAAGGCTGAACAGGCGACTCAGGCCACGTACAGTCGACGGGCCGCGATTCGATGGGTGCTGGATCCCGCCACTGGTGTGGATCAGCGCCCGCCGGGTCGCGGCCCGTCTTTTTGACAACATTCCGTCGCTTCAGGGGTAATGTATTCAGAGCCTCCCGCCAGTGTGGGGGCGGCGTGCGGCCCAGGAAGCAGGCATGGAACCCTATCTCTCGCTGGTCATCCCGGCATACAACGAACAGGAAGTCATCCCCACGCTATTGCAGCGGGTGGAGGCCAGTCTGGATCAGCTCGGCCGGCCCTATGAAGTGATCATCATTGATGATGGCAGCACAGATGACACGCCGCGGCTGCTGGATGAGGCACTGGCCACCCGCCCGTGGCTGCGCGTGCTGAGAATGGCGCAGAATGCCGGACAGAGCGCTGCGTTCGAGGCCGGCTTCGAAGCCGCCCGCGGCGAGATCATCGCCACCATAGATGCCGACCTGCAAAACGACCCCGAAGAGATTCCACGCCTGGTGGCGATGCTCGATGAGCGGCAGGTTGACATGATCACCGGCTGGCGCAAGGAGCGCCAGGACTCGCGCTTTCGTCGCTGGCAGAGCCGCCAGGCCAATCGCATCCGTAACTGGATCACACAGGAAACCGTCAACGACTCGGCCAGTTCGCTCAAGGTCTACCGTGCCCATGCCATCAAGGGCCTGAAGCTCTTCCGCGGCGCCCACCGCTATTTCCCGACGCTGGTGAAGATGCGCGGCTACAGTGTCTACGAGGCGCCGGTGAAGCACAGCCCGCGCTATGCCGGCACCGCCAAGTACGGCTTCGGTAACCGCGCGTTCGTCGGCATCATGGATCTGATCGGCGTGCGCTGGATGAAGAAGCGCTACCTGCGCTACCAGGCAACCGAGGTTGCCCGCCCGGCCCCATCGGCGCCCAAGCGGGCCAGCGTCATGGTCTGATCGCCTCGCCTGATCCCTTCGCCTGAGATTGGGTTCGTTCCGACAGCCAAAAGGGGGCGGTGCGAACCCTCATCGAATCACCCCAGGCACCTCCTTGCCAAAGTCACCGCGCTGGCGGCACAGGCAATGGCACGCATTTCATCAATGCTGTCGGGCGACTGGTTTCAAGGTGGGGCGGTGAGGCATCGCCGGCACTGGGACCGGCTCAGTGCTCGCCCGCCGGGGCGCCAATCCGCTCCAGCACCCGATTGACGATGCGGTCGCAGCGAACACCGTCGAAGGCGTAAAGCTGCCGCAGCTCCGCGCTGAGCACCGGGGCCAATCGTCGACGCATCTCGCGGCGGGCGCGGTGCAGGCGCACGTTGGCATTGGTGGCGGTGATGCCAAGGCACGCGGCGGTCTCCTGCGGTCCCAGCCCCTCCACTGCCCGCAGCACCAGCACGCTGCGCAACTGTTGTGGCAGCGCTTCTAGCGCCTGTGCGATGGCGTCGCGCAGTTCGGCCGTGGCGGCGCGCTGCTCGGGCGGACGGCCGCCGGGGCTGTCATCGGGCAGTGGGAGGATGCTGATATCCACGTCCATTCGTCTTCGCCGTTGGCGCCGGATGCGGCCCTGGGCCTCGTTCAGCGCGATGCGTGTCAGCCACGTGGAGAACCGCGCCCGCTGCTGGAACTGTCCGAGGTGCTCATACGCCCGCAGGTAAGTCTCCTGCAGCGCCTCTTCCGCCTCCTCATCCCGCCGCAGCAGGGCGCGCAACAGGCGAAAGAGACGCTGGTTGTAACGACGCATGATGATCTCGAACAGCGCAGTTTCCCCGGCCAGCACGCGCTGGATCACTTCCGAGTCACTGAGAGCTTGGCTTGCCGCAGAAATCATGCCATGCCGCTCGTTGCGTGCGATGCGCTGACGGTCGCGTGATCCCCTCGCGCGTGGCCTGGCACGGGCTCACCGCGCAGGCCCAGCAGTTGTCCCAAGGTGAAGGCGCCAACTGCCATCGCCACATCACGCACAGCTACATCATAGTACCCCGCGGCCAGCAGGTTGATCGCAATCAGCACCAGCCATGCTGCCGCCACGTAAGCCGCCAGCCGGCGGTAGCGGGTCAGGGCCAGCACACCGACGGCGATTTCGATAACGCCCACGATGTACATGAACGTCTGTCCATCGACTGGAAGCAGTCGCTGCGCCACTGGGGCGATGTACTGCGTCCAGTCGACCAGCAGATTGGTAAACTTATCCAGCCCGGCCGCCAGCGGTACCACCACGTAGATCGCCCACATTGGCCGCCAGACCCCGTTAATCGCGTGTTCGTGTGTCATATCGGTCTCCTTTATGTGTTAGATGACCGCGGGCAGTGGTGATTACACGATTCCTGGCGGCAGAAGCGGACGCGTGATCCGGGAATGGCCCATACTGAGCATCAGGGCAGGCCGCTGGCTACTGCTGAGGCTTCCTTCTATGACGGCGGTCGTTACACTGTCGAAGCTATGAAAATCGGATCACATGACATTGGCGTGTGCAGCTGGTCGCTTCGGGCCGGGGGCACCGGCGAACTGGTGGCACTGTGCAAGGACCTTGGCCTGGAACACGTGCAACTGGCCCTGGGTGGGCTGCTGGTAATGAGCCCCGAGGATCGTGATCGCGAGATCGGGCAGTTGCGGGATGCCGGCATCCACATCACCGCCGGCATGATCGGCTTTGCCGGCGAGGACTACTCGACCATCGCCCAGATCCGTCAGACCGGCGGGGTGCTCCCGACCGAGTCCTGGTCAGAGCGCCGGGCCACCGCCTTTGCCGCCGGTGACCTTGCCCATGCCATTGGCCTCAAAGCCGTAACCACCCACATCGGGTTCATTCCTCAGTCCGGCGATCCCCGCTACAAGACAGTGGTGGACCGCGTGACCGAAATTGCCCGCCATTATGAAGGCCTGGGCCTGGAACTGACCATGGAAACCGGCCAGGAGCGGGCGGCAGAGCTGCTCCAGTTCCTCAATGATGTGCCGGCCAAGAACCTGGCGGTTAATTTTGACCCGGCCAACATGATTCTCTACGGCGCTGGCGATCCGATTGAGGCCGTGCATACGCTGGGCCGGCATATCCACCACGTCCACATCAAGGACGCGATCCATTCCGATCAGCCGGGCGTGAAGTGGGGCAAGGAAGTTCCCTTCGGCACAGGCCAGGTCAATGTGGCGGCATTCTTGACGGCACTGAAAGAGGTCGGCTATGCGGGCCCGCTCGTGATCGAGCGCGAGGCCGGTGAGACTCGAATGGATGACATCCGCACCGCCATCGCCACGCTCCAGCGCGTGGGGGGCGAGTTGGGGCTCCAGGGCTGATGGCAGGCTGATGCCCACCGCCATGTCCGTGTTGGGCGGTCATTGGCCGGCAGGCTGACCTTGCCATCCCGCGCCACCCAAATGCACGTATCCCGGCCGTGCCGCTGGCGCGGCCGGTGTGCTTTTCGCACAGGACCCCGTGGCGCGATATGCGGCTTGAGGGTGCGCAGCCTCAGCGCCAGCTCACCCCAGGGGCGATCCGCCGTGTTGGACAAGTGTTGATCGCGGCAGCGTCTACAGGTCCAGTTCCGCGCGCAGCTCGCGCTCGGCCCGGCACCAGTTTTCCACATCGGTGCCGCCCTGGCCTGAGCAGTAGATGTCATAGGCCCGCTGGGCGATCATCTCGTGCGTCAACTCCACGGGACGCGCCGTGGCAAGCTTGGGCGGGATGGCGCTGTTCCTCACTTCGGTGCTTGCCGCCGGCCTGGCGGATCGGGTCTTGGATGCTGCGGTACGGGCCGGAGCAGACTTGCGGGCGGGCGTTGGCTTCTTGGCCATAGTTGGACACTCCTTTGTCGCAGGAACAAATGGCCGCCGACAGATGGGAGGCGGTTGGCTCGTGCGTCAGGCGGTCCCTGCAAGGGCGCAATACATAGCTCACGCACTGTCCCAAAGCAAGTTATCGGACCATGCATCCCGCCCCAGGTCATACAGCCGGTGGGCAAGGCCGCCAGCGGACCAGTTCGCGGATCGCTCAGGCGCTGGCCAATGCCTCCAGCACCTCGGCTTCGTGGCCATCGGGCTTGACGTTACGGAAGACGTGGCTGATGCGACCCTCTTTATCAATGATGAAGGTTGTGCGGACAGCGCCCCAGTAGGTCCGGCCCATCCGGTTCTTTTCCTGCCACACGCCGTAGGCTTCACAGACCGCATGGTCGGGATCGGCCAGCAAGGGGAAGTTCAGGTTGTATTTCCTGGCGAATTTCGTCACGGCCTCGATCGGATCGGGGCTGACGCCCAGGACGGCGATCGACTGCTTCTGGTAGTCGGCGATGCGGTCGCGGAAGCCGCAGGCTTCGGTTGTGCAGCCGGGGGTGTCGGCCTTGGGATAGAAGTAGAGCACCACCTGTTGCTTGCCGCGGAACTGTTCGAGGCTGTAGTTTTTCCCATCGCTGCCCGCCAGTTCGAACGCCGGCGCCAACGTGCCTTCTTCCAGAATCTGATCCGCCATGTCGTCAATCTCCTTCCAGGTTGGTGGGGAATCAAAGACCGCGGGGAGGGGGAAGTCAAGTCCGCGTCGAAGCAGGATCAGACCGATTGACGGCGGATGCGTGGAGCGCGAAGGGTGTGGCTGTGCGGGGGGAAGTGTGGGCTGCGGAGCCTGCTTAACTCCTGCGAAGCCTGCTTAACTCCAGTGTGATGCTGCCATGGGCGGGACTGTTGCGAAGTTACCCGGTTGCGCAGCTATTTGCTCACACAATGTCATTTCACTTGCCCAGTGCCCCGATGACTTGTTTCACATCGCCGATCTGGGTGATGCGCAGGCCGAAGTTTTCACCGACCTTGACGGTCTCACCGACGCCGATGGTTTTGTTGTTAATCATCAGTTCCAGGGGCTCATCACTGCTCTTGCCAAACTCGATGATCGCTCCCACCCCCAGGCGCATGACCTCCGACATGGCCAGCTTGCGTTCGGCGAGCTTGACAATGACCGGCACCTCCAGGCGCAGGATGCGTTGCAGTTCCTTGCTGCTGGGGGTGGGGCTTGGTTTGTTGGTTGCGTGCAGAACAGCCATGGCAAGCACTCCGGGTGCGACGGGCACCCCGGTTCATTATCGGCCCAGCGCCCGCGGTGGCAATAACCGAACCGTGCCATCGGCCGAATCGGCAGCGTGGATGCGTCCTGCCTGCCGGCCTCCGTGTTTCAGGAACAGGAGCCTGGCAAAGGCGGATCCGGTGCAAACGCGCTGCCCGTGGCCGTTCAACATCGCCCATCCCATCCGCCGCCGTCCTGCGGGTAGAATGGCGGTCGATGATGGCCGATGAGCCAAGTCCCGATGCCTGCGCCTATCCAAGCTGGACGCCGCCGGTGCGCCTGCGGCTGGCCATCGGCGACGAGCATCCCTGCGCCTATTTTCCCGAGCGCCCGGCCCAGATGCGGGCATTCTGGGCCGATGAGATGGACGCGGACCTGTACCAGCAGTTCATGGATGCCGGCTTTCGGCGCAGCGGCCAGGTGGTCTACCAGCCCATGTGCCGGCATTGCCGGGCCTGCCTGCCGTTGCGCGTGCCGGTGGCGGCGTTTCAACCCAGCAAGAGCCAGCGACGGGTGCTGCGCCGCAATGAGGATTTGCGTTTGCGGGTCGGCACGCCCACGCCGACGACGGAAAAGTTCGAGATATACCAGCGCTACCAGACCCACTGGCACGACGGTGCCATGGCCGGCGCATGGGCAGAATTCGTTGAATTTCTCTATACATCGCCAGTGCCATCCATCGAGACCGAGTACCGCGATGCCAACGGGCGGCTTATCGGTGTGGGGATCTGCGATGTGACTTCGCAGGCACTGAGCAGCGTGTATTTTTATTTCGACCCGGCCGAATCGGCCCGCTCGCCCGGAACCTGGAGCATCCTGCGTGAAATCGAACTCGCTCGCCAGATGGGGCTGCCTTACTACTATCTTGGCTACTGGGTCGCCGGCTGTGGGAAGATGGACTACAAGGCAGCCTATTATCCTCACGAAGTGTTGCAGCCGTGGGGGCAGTGGGTGCGGATCGAATCGTGGCGGCGCGCGCCTGATATCAGTGCAGCGCGGTAGTTGCCGTGGAGCACGCAAGCCGTTATAGAGTGTTCCCCGGAGAGGCGGGAAGCCTATGAGCCGCCATGAGTTGTGGAGGAGGCAGGGGGCAGCGAACCACACGACAAACGAGCGGCCACATGACGCAGGACGTTTACATGTCGGAACAAGCTCCGCAGATCAAACGGCTGCGGGTCCTGGTTGTTGAGGATGACGGCCCGACCCGTACGGCCATCAGCCGCCTCATCAAGCAGGCCGGCGCCGAAGTCACCACCGCGCGTGATGGTGAGGAGGGTTTGGGATTCCTGGTTACGCAGCATTTTGATGTACTGCTGACCGATTTGCGCATGCCGGTCATGGATGGCATTGAGATGCTCCAGCATGTCATGCGCCTGCCCGAGCAGCGCCGTCCAAGTCGGATCATTGCCATCAGCGGCGAGTACGATCGCGGCGTCCTCCGTGGCGCGCCGGTTGGCTTCATGCAGAAGCCCTTCAATATCGATACCTTGCTCGACATGCTCGGCGGCAAGCCGAACTGAAGCGGCGAAGCCTCACAGAAGGAAACAGAATCGCCCGGACGCGGCGCCGCGTCCGGGCGATTGACATTTATTGTCTCAACAGATGCTCGCCGCCATCACGGCCAGAGGGCCATGCCCTCCAGGCCGGCGGTTTCCGGCTGGCCGGTGATCAGGTTCGCATTCTGGATCGCCTGCCCGGCAGCACCTTTGCCGAGGTTATCCACCGCACCCATGGCGATGATCAGATCGCGTTCGGGATCGGCGGCATAGGACACAAACGCGAGATTGCTGCCAGTGGCCCACTTGGTATGCGGGGCGCTGTTGACCACGCGCACGAAGGGGCGATCCTTGTAAAAAGCGCGGGCCGTATCGAGACATTGCTCGGTAGTGGGGCCCTCGCCTGGCGTGGCAGCGCGACAGTAGATGGTGGCGAGAATCCCGCGCGTCATCGGGCACAGGTGGGGTGTGAAGACCAGCCCCCTGGCACTGCCGCCGGACAGCCTGGCGATGGTGCTGCTGATCTCCGGCATGTGGGTGTGCCTGAGCAGGCCATAAGCCACCAGGTCCTCGTTCACCTCCGCATAGCCGAATTTTGAATCGCCGCCACCCCGGCCGGCGCCGCTCACACCGGTCTTGGCGTCGATGATAATGTTCTCCGAGGCAATCAGCCTGGCACTCAGCAGCGGGGCCAGCGCTGTCAGTGTCGCGGCCGGGTAGCAGCCGGGATTGGCCACGCGGGAAGCGCCTCTGATCTGGTCCGGCCAGACATCGGCCAGGCCGTAGATCCACCCTTCTACGTAACGATGGTCGCCGCCGATATCGACAATTTTCGTATTGTTGCTCACCTGAGCCAGCGGCTCGCGCGATTTGCCGGTGGGCAGCGAAGCGAAGAGCACATCAAGCGCTGGCAAGTTGGCCGGGTCCCACTTTTCGATGCGCAAATCGGCCAGTTTGGGGGCGATTCCGGGATAGCGCTCGACCAACCGTGCCCCAGCGCTTGATTCACCCGCCACGTAGACCAGCTCAAAGGTGGGGTGCTGGGCGATCAGCCGCACGGCCTCGCCGCCGCCATACCCGCTCACACCGACAATGCCGACTCGGATGCTCATAGTGATCGCAGTCTATCGCCTCGGTGGCAAGTTGTCAGTTGCGGGCCGCCGGTTGCGGCTGATGGAGTGCGATTTACCCCGATTTCACCTCGCTGCGGCAAGGCAAGCAGCCAGCGGGCCCCGGGGGCAAGGTGGACCCCTGCCCGCGACCTGCGCCCCGCCGGATCGGGGCAGATACCTGCCTTGCCGCGTGCTCCAGCGATGCCTTTCCCCGATCAACTGGTTGCCGCAACTGGCAACTTCAATTCCAAACGGCTAAAAACGGCGGACTATGAAGATCAGCCTGGAATGGCTCAGCGAGTACCTGCCGGGACCGCTCACCGGCGAGGCGGCCGGAGATGCCCTCACCATGGGCGGTCTGCCGGTCGAGGAAATGGAAACGGTCGGCGACGACACGGTGATCGATGTCGAAGTCACCAGCAACCGCGGCGACTGCCTTTCGCATGTTGGCATCGCCCGCGAACTGGGTGCGCTGCTCAACCGCGACACGCGGGAGATCCGCCCCCAGGTGACCGAGTCGGCCCAGTCCGTGAGCCAGGCGGCCTCGGTGCGCATCGATGCGCCCGAGCTCTGCCCGTTCTACTCCGCCCGCGTGATTCGCAACGTGAAAATCGGCCCCAGCCCCGACTGGATGAAACGCCGGCTGGAGGCGGTGGGCCTGCGGTCGATCAACAACGTGGTGGATGTGACCAACTACGTCAAGAACGAGCTGGGCCCGCCGCTTCATGCCTTCGATTACGACAAGCTGGCCGATCGCCAGATCATCGTGCGCACCGCCCAGGCCGGTGAGAAGCTTACCAGCATCGACGGCCACGAACGCCAGCTTGCGCCAGGCATGCTGGTCATCGCCGATGCCCAACGTCCCGTCGCCCTGGCAGGCGTGATGGGAGGCATCGACAGCGAAGTGAGCGAATCCACGGTCAACATCCTGCTCGAATCGGCCCGTTTCGATCCGCTGGTAGTGCGCAAGACCGCCCGCGGGCTGGGGATGATGAGCGACAGTTCGTATCGCTTCGAACGTGGGATCCCCGCGCCGCTACCGCTGATTGCCAGCGCCCGTGCGGCCCAGTTGATCCTCGAAACGGCCGGTGGCGAGCTGCTTGCCGGTGTGGCCCAGGCGGGAACGCCAGATGCGCCGTCCAGATCACTGACGCTCCGCCTGCCGCGCCTGGAATTGCTGCTGGGTGTGAGTTTCTCCCCAGACAAAGTCATTGCAGCGCTCGATCGCCTGTGCTTTGCCCCGCGGCAGGAAGGGGATGTGATTCACGTCACCGTGCCGTGGTGGCGGATGGATGTGAACATCGAGGTGGACCTGATCGAGGAAGTCGCCCGGGTGATCGGCTATGAGCGCATTCCTGAGCGCGAGGAAATTTCCATCCGCGCCACCCCGCAGGATGCGCGGGCAGCAGCGATGAAGCTGGTCCATGAGGTGCTGGTGGGGGCGGGTTATTTTGAGTCGATTACCTTCAGCTTTGTCACCGATGACCTGGCCAGTGATTTCATGCCGGTCGAAGCGGCGGGCCTGCCGCGCGCGGCCCATGCGGTGCGCAAGGCCGACGGACAGCTTCGTCCCAGCCTGCTGCCCGGGCTGCTGGAAGCGGTCCGCCGCAACGAAACCAATGGCACGCCGGGTGCCAGGCTGTACGAGATCGGCTCCACCTTCTGGACGCGCGCTGCTGGTGATGTCGAGGAGCGGCGGCGGCTGGCGCTGGTTGGCAGCGAAGATCTGCGCGAAGTACGCGGCGTGGTCGAGGCGATTCTTGCCAGGCTGGACGCCTCCCGTGCGATCACGGTCGTCGCCGACCGCCGGGCCGGGTTCGCCGAGGATGCCTGCGGGCGCATCGAGTGGGGCGGCGAAGTGGCAGGGTGGTTCGGACGCATCGACCGCAGGGTGCTGGGCAAGGTCGATCTGCGTACCCGGCCCTGCGCGGCGGAGCTGGAGCTGCCGGTGCTGATCGGCGGGGCACAACTCGTGCCGCAGCTTCGGCCGCTGCCCAAGTTCCCGGCGGTGCGACGTGACTTGTCCCTGGTGGTGGCTGAACCGGTGCGCTACGAGCAGATCGCCGCCGTCATCGAACAAGCCAAGCCGGACATGCTCGAAGCGGTGGAATATATCACCACCTACCGCGGCAAACCGCTGGAGAAGGGCACCAAGAGCGTAACCCTGCAACTGGTCTTCCGTTCGCCCACGACTACGCTCACCAGCGAGCAGGTTGAGCATAGTGTTCAGCGCATCATCGACACCGCCGCCCGTGAGCTGAAGGCGACGCTGCGGACATGAACGAGGATGGAATGATGAAGTGAAGCCGGGGGATTGAGCGATGGGTCCAGCGGGCGGCGACCCTGGCGGCGGCAGCGGGGACCGCCTGGCCGGACGGTGGATGAGCGAGCGTGAGTGGATCGCCCCGGTTCGCGAAGGCAGACCGCATGGGATGGGATCGCTTGACGCCTTCCATCTGCCACTCAGTCAATTACAGGCCCCTTTCGACAGGCCCATCATGACACCGGAACTGACACCGCGCCGCATCGATCTGAAAAAGGATGAGCGCCTGCTGATCGAGTGGGAGGACGGGAAAATCTGCACCTACACGATCACGTACCTGCGCTCGATGTGCCCCTGCGCCCTGTGCAAGCAGGTACGCAGCGGCTCGGATCCGCACTCAATCATGCAGCCGCAGGAGCCGAAGAAGCGCAGCCTGACGATCCTCCCCGGCAACTACAGCGGGGCCCTCACCGCCACGCATGCCAGTCTCGTGGGGGGCTATGCCCTCAAAATCGAGTTCTCTGACCAGCACGAAACCGGGATCTACTCCTTCCGCTACCTGCGGGAGATCTGCACCACCTGATGGCGCTGTGCCCGTGACAGAGGGCAGCGGCTGGCGGCCAAACCGGCAATGTTCATCTGGCAGCCCCTTGCCGGCGCCACCCTTTACGCCATGTGCGTGGGCGGGCGTATCGACAACGGCCGGCGGCCACTTTATCGTTAGGGGTCATGGCCAAGCACACCATCGTTCTCATTCCCGGCGACGGGATCGGTCCGGAAGTGACCCGCGCAACCCAGCGGGTTCTGGAGGCGTCGGGAGCTGATCTGGAGTGGGTGGAATTACCCGCTGGGGCGGCAGCGCTGGAGCAGGGGCACAGCAGTGTCCTGCCGGAGCGGACCGTCGCGGCCATCAAGGCACACCGCGTAGCGCTCAAAGGGCCGGTGACAACGCCGGTAGGCAAGGGATTCCGCAGTGTCAACGTGCAGTTGCGCCAGAAGCTGAACCTGTACGCCGCCGTTCGCCCGGTGCGCTCGCTGGAAGGCGTGCGTACGCGTTACGAAGGCGTGGACATGGTCATCGTGCGCGAAAATACCGAGGGCCTGTACAGCGGCATTGAGAACGAGATTGTGCCCGGCGTGGTGACGAGCCTGAAAGTGGCCTCCGAGGCCGCCTGCCTGCGCATTGCCCGCTATGCCTTCGAATATGCCCTTCAGCGGCGGCGGCGGAAGGTGACGGTCTTCCACAAGGCCAACATCATGAAGCTGTCGGACGGCCTGTTCCTCGACTGCGCCAGGCAGGTAAAGCAGGCCTATCCGCAGGTGGAGTACGATGAAGTGATCATCGACGCCGGCTGCATGAAGCTGGTGCAGGATCCCACCAAGCTCGATGTGCTGCTGATGGAAAATCTCTACGGCGACCTGGTCTCGGACCTGTGCGCCGGGCTGGTGGGGGGGCTGGGGGTGGTGCCGGGATCGAACATCGGGGATGAGGCAGCGGTCTTCGAGGCGGTGCATGGCTCTGCCCCGGACATCGCCGGCAAGGATGTGGCCAATCCGCTGGCGCTGATCATGAGCGGGGTGATGATGCTCAATCACCTCGGCGAGCAGGCCGCCGCCGAGCGCGTCAAATCCGCCTACAATGCCGTCCTCGCCGAGGGCCGGCAGCTTACCCGCGACCTTGGCGGCAACCTCGGCACCCGCGCCTTTGCTGATGCCCTCATCGCCCGCATGAAATAGCTCCAGGCTGAAAGCGCCCCGCCAGGGTGGCGCGCAGATGCGCCTGGACGGCAGGAGCGCTTGGCAGTCTGCTATGGCATGGGGTCAGTAAACGATTTCCCGCCGGGGCACGGCTGAGCCGCTGAGCAGAAGCTGCTGATTTTCAATCTCGACCACCAGGCTGATGCTGATGCGCACCAGCCGGCGCACACCCGTCTGCGGGTGGGGTTCGATGGTGCCGTCGAACCGGCAGTTCTTGATATCCCGCGCCAGTGTGCGGGTGACATCGCCGTCGGCCGTTTTGACGACCATCCGCAGCTCCCGGCCACCGGCATCGAACACATAGGAAAACATCTCGCCATCCGGCGTGATGATGTCGAGGTTTGACGCGTTTTCGATGGTGCTCTGCCCCTGCTGGGCGGCGGTGCCGACCTGGGCAACATCACTGCGGCGGGCGGCGGCCAGCATCTGGGTCATGGCCACGCGCGCTGTCTGTGACGCACGGAAAAAGCGGTCGTTGACCTCCACCGCCGAGGTGGTGGCATTGAACGCCACCGCCACCGCCGTCAGCAGCATGGCGCAGATCACCAGGCTGATCAGCACCTCGGCCAGCCCCAGGCCCGCCCGGACACCGCTGCGCATCCGGGCCGGCGCTGCATGGCGTTGCGGCCAGCGACCATCGCTTACACGGTATTCACGCATGAGACAGCGAATCATGGCAGGATCTCGAGGTACGAACCGGGCAGCGGCTCATAGCGGCTGCCAAAGAAGACACCGTGTGGCTGCTCGCGGGTGCCGCGGCTCTTGATGGTGACCGAGGCTTTGCCGCGGAAGTTCACCGCACTGTCGTGCATGTTGATCACCGAGCCATCGACCACGCAGTCCGTCGAGCCGTAGAAGTCAACCGCGCTGGCGATAATCGAGCCGGAGACACCCGTGGTGCCACTGCCGGAGTTGCCACCGAACTTCACGCTGAAATGCTCGGCCAGGATCATCGCTCCGCCCATCTGCGGCAGACCCTGGAAGATGCCCTCATCCGGCAGGTTCTGCACGCCGGCGGCATCGACGGTGCCCTGGAAGTCGATCGAATTGGTTTCCCACGTGCCCTTGGAAGCCGGCCATTGTCCCGGCGGCATTGACTCGGTCACGATGATGCCGGTGATCTTGCAGTTGCCGGCGAAGCGCACGTTGTTAGGCGCTTCGATGTAAATCACACCCTTGATTTCCACACCCCCTTCAAAGCTGGGGTTGGTTCCCGCCTTGATGCGGATGTTCTCGAAGTATTTGCCCTTCGGGTTCGAGCTGGTGATGAGGTTTGTGGCGTAAGGGGCGAAGTCGGATGTATCGATGATGGGAAAATCCGGCTCCTCCACATAGTGGATGTTGTCGCGCCAGCGGTGCTCGCCCACCTCGTTGTTGATGATGCTGCCACCCTTGGCATCGACCCAAGCGTTAGGATTGGAGAAGGAAACTTCACCGGAGATCAGGCAGGAATTGCCCATGCTCAGCGGGTAGGCACTGTTGCTGGTGGACAGCACGCTGCCGCTCGCCGGATCGGGGGAGCCGATGATCGAGGTGTTGCCGATCATCGTGATGTTGCTCTTGCTGGCCACACCGTAGTCGAAAATGGCGCTGGGGCGTTCGAAGATGCCGTAGGTCAGCTGCACGCCTCGGCTGGCTTCGGTGCTGCCGTGGCGGCCGAAGGTGCGCACCACCAGTTCCTTGCCGTGGCGGGTGAGGGTGATGCGGAATTGCCCGCCATCGCCATCGGCCGCGATCCAGTGGCCGCCGCCGGGGATGGAGATGACATCGCCCGACCGCTCGATGGACCGCCCGAGCAGGTTCGGCGTGCCGTTCAGGCGCGCCTGGAGCTGGGCATGGACGGCATCGAACAGTTCCTCGGGCGGCGTGTAATGGTCAATGTCCAGCGCCCACAGATGGAAGCGGATGAAATTCATCCCTGATTCAGCGGCCAGCAGCGCCCGGCTGCCGCGCTGGTCGTTATGGGCGATCTGGGTTGCACTTTGCACCATCGCGACGAACCCGATGGCGAGGGTCGCGAAGAGGACCATGTAAAGCATGGCCATCATCGAGGTGATGCCGCGGCGGGTAAGGGCGATACGTTTCATAACTGCTCCGGAAGAGGCTGGGAATGACCTGCACTCACTAAACATCATCCGCTCTCTCCCACTGCCTCCAGCGATTACTCCTCGATCTCGGTGTAGGTGCTCGGGTTGAGCTTGTAGCTGCCGGCACGGTAGAGGCCCATGAGCTGGTCCGACCCGCCGGAGAACGTCACCTGGCCACCGCCCATCATCTTGAAACCGCCGGAACCGAGTCCGATCAGGGCTCCGGCGATGGTGCCTTTGTAGCCGTTGGAGATATCAAAGCTGTCGGCCACCATGGCGCCCTCATAGGTGCGCAAGCCGCCTGCCAGCACCAGTTCAAAGCCGGGGGCGAGGATCAGCGGCGTCCGCAGGGCCTTCAGTTCGCCGAGCCGCTCGCTGGCCCAGGTGCTGGCGCTGAAATCGGATGGGTCCAGCTGCGACAGCGGATACATGCGCACGCCGTTGTCGAGCGTAAGGCGGTTGCCGCCGGGGGCGATGACCGTGCCGTTGTCGGTGACGATGATGGCGGTCAGCCGCCCGCCACCGCCAAAGCTGACGCGATTGGGCGTCTCTACATAGATCACACCGTACAGATCCTGGCTGTTGCCGAAGTAGATGGTCGAACCGCTGGGATTGGCCTTGATGCGGATATTGATGAACTTATGGTTCGACGGGAACGAGTGGATGTTGTCTTTGGTGATCACCTTGTCCCCGGCGGGTGCGTTCCTGGGCGGTACATACTGCTCAAAGCCGCTGGTATCCACCACCGGGAAAGAGGGTGCTTCGTTCAGGCGGATGACTTCTCCCTGCAGCTTGGCGCCGTTGGAGAAGACGGGGGCATGAGCGCCGTTGACGTAGTAGAAATCACCGTCGATCCTGGACCCGCCGCTCATGGACAGGGATGCAACCGCGGAACTGCTGCTGGCACTGACGACATCGCCGCCGTTGATCTTGGCGCCGTTGCTGATCTGGATCGGGCTGCGGGTCAGGATGCCGGGGCCGGGGATGGTCCAAAGGGCCTGTGCTTCATCAAAGTCATACTGGATGCCGCGCCGGACTGAACTGGCGAGGCTGGGCTGGCCGAAGGCGCGCACATCCAGGTCCTGGCCCTTCATGCGGATGCTGATGCGCCCCATGCCGATGCCGGGGCCGAAGTCCATGTAATTGAACGCGCTGCCGGTGCGGCCGGGGATGTCGATCACCCAGGTGCCGTCGGCTTCCTGGCCCAGGGTGGGGTTGTGGCCGGCCATATTGACCGTATTGTTCAGCCGTGCCCCCAGCGCCTGGTGGAGATTGGCAAAGGTGGCCTGTGGATTGGCCTCCTTCTGCAATTCGATCTTCGCCAGGTGATAGCGGGCGAACTGCATCGCCGACTCGGCCGCCAGCATCGAGCGCGATCCCTCGGCATCATTGTGCGAGATCTGAGTCGATGAGCCGACCATGGCAACAAAGCCCACAGCCAGCGTGGCGAACAGCATCATGTAGAGCATCGCCAGGATGGCGGTCACGCCCTGTCTGCGGTGTGGGTTTGTGAGGCGTTTCATCGTGTGTTTCCTCCGCCGCCGCACTGTCATCACCTGCGGCGCGGCTTCCGGGGGTTTGCTCATTCGGTTTTCACAATCAGCCAGCTCACCTCACACACCTTCTGTCCATGGTGCTGTACCGATGCGGTTACGCGGGCAATGTTGCTGTCGGTGGCCTGGGTGGCGACCGAAACGGCGTTCTCGATCACGCGCGTGACCTGGACATGCTGACTCCAGCCGTCCAGGCTCGTGATCGGCTGCTGCATGGCATCGACCGCCGTGGTCCAGGTCTTGCCGTTGAGGGCCAGCACCTGCTGGAAACTCATCGACTGGGTCATCTCGCGGACGTTGTTGGCCAGGTTCATGCCGGTGGTCAACTCGTGCGACTGGCCGTTGGCCACCGACCCTGCGGCCAGGAGCTGGATCATGGCGACGGTTCCCACGCCCACGATCACGGTCACGATTGAGGCCTCGATCAGGGTGAAGCCCCGTCGCGCGGGGCTGCGCCGACGGAAGATGAACAGACGCGGTGCCATACTTACTGCATCGAATGTTCCACGGGGCGGGTCAAACCGGGAAAGAGATCCGACCCGCGCAAGACACACGTGTCTGTAGCATCTCTGCCGGTTGGCGCGGTTGGGCAGGATCCGTCAGCAGATCATGGGCGCCACGGATGACCCGTCGGCCGTGTCTGCTTATGGATGGGGATGCGTTTACAATCCCGTCGGGCCGTCCCATAATCTGAGCCGCCAGGAAGGCCCCGAGGACGACGGATGATGAAGCTGACGACGATGTGGCGCTGGATGCTCGCGGTCGTGATGCTGTTAGGAGGCACGACGGCCGAAGCGCGAGCGGACGCCGCGCCCGCCGGCATCGTGCCCAATGGCAACTTTGAGCAGTTGGAAGGCGACTGGTTCGAGGGCTGGGGCCAGGCCAGCGCCGGGCACATGCATCCGGTGGAGGAAGATGGCAACCATTTCGTCCGCGTGACCCTCGCCCAGCCCGGTACGGCCATCAGTACCCAGCGCATCGCATTACAGGAACAGTGGCGATTCCTCGACGTCTCAGTGCGCCTGCGCGGCCAGGACATCACCCTCGGTCAGCAGCACTGGCAGACCGCCAGGCTCGAATACACCTTCCAGGACAAGGATGGCAAGCATATCGCCGGCTGGCCATGGCTTGGCCTGCGGGAGAATGGATCGACCCAGGGCTGGACCCGGCTGAAAAACACACGCATCCGCATCCCTGACGGGGCAGCCTATCTCCACCTGGCGATCGGCATGTGGGAGGCCGCCGGCACGGTGGATATTGATGATGTCACCGTTATCCCGATCGAAAGTGCTGCCGCCCGCGCCCAGAAAATCGATCCGCAGCAGGCCGATGCCCTCACGAATGGTTCATTCAACGAGGTCGATCCTCAGACGAAGCTCCCCGCCGGCTGGGAACCGCAAGGCGATACGGCCGCAATCCGCCTGACACCCGCGGAGGAAGGGGCTGGCACGCTCCGTATTACACGTGAGCAACCGGGCGACAGCTACCTGGCCCAGCGGTTTGTCATCCATCCGTGGTGGGCACGGATGGACATCGGGCTGGAAGTGCGCACAGGTGATGATTTCCAGTCTGACAAGACCTTCCGCAGCGGCGCCAACCTGCGCTACCGCTTCTTCGACGACAGCGGCCGGCTGATCGAAGAAGATCACGTCGGCGTTGCCGAGGGCAAGCATGACTGGACCCCGCATGCCCATACGCAGCGCAACGTTCCGGCCGGGGCGGTGGAGATGGAGGTACTGGTCGGCGTTTTCGGCGGCCAGGGCACGGCCGAGTTGCGCCTGCCGCATGTGCGCCCCACGGTCGTCGAGCGCAAGCCCGGTGACACGCCGCGCGAACTGCTCGATGAGTGGGCCACGACCAAGCCCGAGACTGTCACGGATCACCGTGCTCGCCTGCCGCTGGATGGACAGTGGCTGTTCCAGCCCGCCCGTGCTGCCACCGCCAAAGAGCCGGCCCCTGATGCCTGGGGCACGATTCGCGTCCCCGGCAACTGGCACAATGCGATCGTGAGCCAGGGCCAGGGCGATCCATGGCAGGATTTTGCCCCGAAAGAGACGGCCAAGGCGTGGTACAAGCGCAGCGTGACGCTTCCCGGGGAGTGGGCGGGCCGTGCCATCATCCTGCAGTTCGACCGGATCGGTACCGATGCGAAGGTCTGGGTAAACGGCAGCGAAGCGGGCACGGTACGCTGGCCGGCAGGGCAGATCGACATTACCTCGCACCTCAAGCCGGGCGAGCGTAACGAAATCCTGCTTCTCGTGCTGGCCGCGGAAGACCCCGCACAGGCCGAGAAGCTTCTTCAGCAGGCCGATGCCGAGGTGGCATCGGGCCAATTGGCAAGCCGTGGCCTCATCGGCAGCGTTGACCTGCTGGCCCGGCCGGCCGGCGCTCATGTTGCCGGCCTGCTGCTGCGCCCTTCAGTGCGGCAGCGGAAGCTGGATCTGGATGTGGAGCTGGCCCAGGTGGCGCGCCACGGGCAGGTGCAGCTCCGTGCGGAGATGCTCAACGGGCAGGGCGAGGTCGAGCAGACATTTGAGCAGTCGCTCCCCGTAGCGGTGGCCCGGCAGCAGAAGCTCACGGCGAGTTGGCCGTGGGAGCAGCCCCGCCTGTACGATCTTGGCCAGCCCAATCGCTATACGATGCGCCTGCACATCAGCGGGCCGGGGTTTGAAGACAGCCTTGTCCAGTCGTTTGGTTTCCGCGAATTCTGGATTGACGGGAAGAAGTTCTTCCTGAACGGCAGGGAGATCCGACTCCGCCCACATGCCCTGATGCCCGGCGATGGGGCGAAGCAACTGCTCGATCGCGGCTATAACTACGGCGAGATCCGCTCCCCGGCACGCAGCTTCCGGGATGGACCGGGTGATGTGGTTCGCACCATCAGCGAAGCGGAGCAGGCCGGTCTGCTCATCGGTGTGCCGTTGATCAGCCAGCTTGAGCAGGTCAACCCAGCCGCCTGGGATACGCCAGAAGGCAAGGAGGCGGCCCGTCGGATAATGGAATCGAACCTGCGGCGGTGGTGCAACAGCCCGGCAGTGGTGATGTGGACGCTGGACGGAGCGGGCACTGGCACACCGGCCGATGCCAACCCATGGCGCATCGGCCGTGCAGACAATCCCGCGATGCCAGCGGAGGGTGGGCGTCACCGGGTCGTGGGTGATGTGATGGAGATGATCCGCGGGCTTGATCCTACCCGCCCGATCTACCTCCATGCCGGCAGTGCGGGTGGCGATGTCTACGCCGCCCGCGTGCACCTGGGTTTCCTGCCGCTCCAGGAACGTGAGGAATGGCTCAGTGCCTGGGTGCAGGATGGGGCGATGCCATTCATGGCCGTTGAGATGACCATCCCGCCGTACATGAGTCTCCTGCACGGCCGTGAAATCATCGAGCCATGGCTCAGCGAGTGGTGCGCGGTTTATCTGGGCAGTGAAGCCTATCGCCTGGAGCCGCCCGAGTATCGCAAAGCGATCGCAGAACGCCACGGCGCCGATGCGCAGCCGGCGTGGCAGCCTGGTGACAGCCTGCTTCGGGAATCGCCCGCATATCACAAGGTGCTGGAGCTGTTCGCCGTCAACACCTGGCGCAGCTGGCGGACGATGGGCGTGACCGGGGGGATGGCGCCGTTCGGGTCTGATGACAGCAACGATGTGCCAGCGCTGCGGCGGGTGAACGGGTCATCGTTGGCGTGGATCGCTGGCGCTGGCGGGCCGCCGCTGCCGGGCGAGGCGGGCGCTCAGCAGGAAGAGGCTTTCACCGGCAAAGGCCACGCCTTTGCTGTCGGGCAGAAGGTCGTCAAGCAGGTGGCGCTGCTCAACGACCATCGTGATGCCGTGCAGGCGGCCTATGAGTGGAAAGCTTTCCTTGGCGATCAGGAAGTTGCCAGCGGCCGGAGCGAGTCTCCCCTGGACCTCGCCCCGGCCGAGACCTGCCTGCTGCCCATCGAGTTCAGCCTGCCGGGTGAATTGCAGGGAGAGAAAGCAGCGGGCCGCATCGAGCTGACGGCCACCATCGGGCCGGATGAGCACAAAGATACGTTCCCCTTCGAAGTATTTCCGCCGGTCCCGCCTGCCGAGGGCGTGGTGAGCATCTTCGATCCGGTGGGCGACACCAGTGCAATGCTCAAGGCGCTGGGGTACGATTTGCAGCCATGGACCGAGGGCAACGCCACCGGTGAGATGGTTGTCATCGGGCGCAAGGCGCTCAGCGATGGCCACCGCCTGCCGGGCGCGATCCAGTCATACCTGGCCAACGGCGGCCGGGTGGTAGTCATGGGACAGGATCCCCAATGGATGCGGCACGCACTGAGCCTGCGCACCTCGCCACACCTGTCACGGCGAGTGTGGCGCATCAGCGGTGGGCATCCGGTGGTGGTGGGCCTGGATGACAACGATTTGCGTGACTGGAATGGCTGGAGCCGGGTGGTTGAGCCGTATCCCCATTGGCCGGGCTATCAGTGGCGTCGGGCGGGGGATCAGCACTGGGGTAATCGCGGCGCGGTGTCCAGCGGCTCAATTGAGAAGCCGCATCGCTCAGGCTTGAGGCCACTTCTCGAGGCAGAGTTTGACCTGGCCTATTCACCGCTGATGGAGATGGAGTATGGCCGCGGACGGCTGATCCTCTGCACGCTGGACCTGGAGGATCACATTGCGTCCACGCCGCCAGCGCGCAAGCTGGCCCGGCAGGTGCTGGAGTATGCCCGCACCGCCTCGATCACCGCGCGGGTGGAGCGAGTGGTCTATCTGGGCGGCGCAGAAGATGCCAGAACGCTGGATCTGCTGGGTGTGAAGTACGAGCAGGTCGATGCACTGGATCGCCCGGCGGATGTGCTGATCCTGGGGCGCGGGGCAGCGGTGGAGGATGCGATGATCGCCGCACTGGCCGGGCAGGGTGCGCGGGTGCTGGTCATGCGGCGCGATCAGCCGGGCCAGGGGCCGCTGGGGGCCGAATATGAGCAGGTAAACGGCTTTGCCGGCTCACTCGATGTGCCCGATTGGTTCGAGGCACGCGGGCTCAGTGCGTCAGATTTGCGCTGGCGGGCCGAGGGAACGGCGATCGTGCTCAAGGACGGCAACGAGAAGATCCAGTGGGGCGCGGGCGGGCAGATCGGCAAGATGCCCGTCGGGCGGGGCCTGGTCATTTTCGCCCAGGTCCATCCGGCGGCGGTCCCCGCAGATGAGAAGACCTATTTCCGTCTCACGCGCCAACGGCAGACACGGGCCCTGGCCCAACTCCTGAGCAACCTCGGGGCAAGCTTCAAGGCAGATGACCGGCTTGTGCAGCTTATTGAGAAACCCCAGCCGGCATGGATGCTGGCCGGTCCATGGCAGGCCCAGCTGACCCATCCCGAGCCGGCCAGCCCGCCGGATAGGCCGCATCCCAATCCCGCCATCAGTGATCGCGCCAAGCGCCTGGTGGCGGCCGATGCGCCAGAATCCGGCTGGCAGACCGTGTCGGTGCCAGCGTTCATGGAAAATTACGGCGGCGAGTGGATCAACACCGATGGAGAAGCCGTCTTCCGGCGAACAATCACGGTCCCTGCGCACGTGGCTGGCAAAGACCTGTTCATCAGCCTGGGAGAGGTCGAGGATGAGATCAGCCTTTACTTCAATGGCGAGCTGCTCACCTCACGAGCGGAGGCACCAACCGGCGGGGTAGTGGGTTGGCGCATCCCCGCCAAACTGATCAAGACCGGGGAGAACGTCATTGCCGTCCGCCTTTGGGATGGGGGTGGTGCGGGCGGATTGAGCGGATCGCCCGATCACCTGTTCGTGCGCCTCGCCGAGCCTGTGCAGGCGTTTTACTATCCCAGCCACACTGACGCGGATGGAGCGCAAACACGACCAGGGGTGGATGATCCAGCAGGACCGGGGAAATGATTCATTCGGCCATTGGTGCGCTGCCATGCCTATGCGGCGACAGCGCAGCCTGACCCCCACAGGCCGCTGTCGGGTCGTTGCGGCGTGGGATGGCGCCTCTGAACAGTGTGTGATTGGCTACTGCTCCCGGGGCTGTGGCCGGGGTGGCAGGTCGGGGATCAGTTGCTGCACGCGCAGGCAGAGCATATCGGGGCGCATCGATACCTTGCGCCAGCACTCGATAGCGCCGGCATCCAGGGCCTCGTCCTCGAACGTGTCACTGCCGACAGCACTGTACATGACGACGCCGATTTGGGCCGTCATCGGGTTGGACTTGAGCCGTTGCAGCACTTCCAGCCCCGCCATTCCGGGCATCCGTTCATCAAGGATGATCAGGTCCGGCAAGTCAGCGCCATCACAGTAGCTCAGCGCGGCTTCACCCGTTTCCACATGTGCCACACGGTGACCATGGCGTTGCAGCAGCCGCTGAATCGCCTGGCCGGTCTCCACAAAGTCTTCCACAATCAGAATATGAGCCATTGCCACCACCGGTCCTGAGCAAAGAACTGTCATCGGCAGGACTGGGCGAGAAATTCAGTTCAGAAGTGCCCGCGCGATAAAATCGCCACGATTCAGCCGCAGGCACAGTTGGTCCATCGCGCCCGATAAGCCGATGCGAGGCGGTGGCGGACGGGGCGGAAGCGAGGATTCACCCAGGCAGTCGCCGGGCAGGCCTGTTGGACAACGGCCGGCATCGGCTCGAAGATGATCCAGCCAATCCCGCTCATCCTCCCCGCGCCGAGAGCGCGGGGTGAGCAAAGCAACGCGTGCGGGCAGGCGCTGCCCGAGAATGTCCCATCGATGCTGGTTCAATGGAGGAACATACCGATGCACAAGACGATTTGTTGCAGCCTGGCTGCGGCCCTGATGACAACCGCGGCGGCGGGACAGGACATGACGCCAGAGAACACCGGCACAAGGGAAACAGGGGAGTTGCGGCCGTTCGTGCTGCCATGGGATGACACCCGGCCATCGGGGCTGGATTTGTCGTTTCTTTCCCCCGACCCTGCCGGGGCGGCCGGGCCGGTGCGCATCGAAGACGATGGGCATCTTTACAGCGGCGATCAGCGCCTGCGCCTCTGGGGCAACAACATCACGGGCGGCACCGTCTTCGCAGACAATGTCACGGATGAGCAGCGCAACGCTTTCGCCGGCCGCATGCGCAAATTTGGCTACAACGCCATTCGCTACCATCACCTCGGCGCCACGTGGCTGGACCGCAACATTTTTGGCCCTGTGCGCCAGAGTCGCAATGAATCTACCACGCAGATCGACCCCGAAAGCCTCGATCGCCTCCAGCGCTGGTTTGCGGCCTTCAAGCGCCATGGCCTCTATACCAACATGAACCTGCTGGTGAGCCGCCGCTTCGTTGCCGCCGATGGCGTGCCCGGCATCGATGCGGTGGGATGGAAGCTTCAGGGGACCATCGCCATGTGGCATCCGCGGCTGATTGAGCTGCAAAAGGAGTACGCTCGCCAACTGCTGGCCAGCGATAATCCCCACACCGGCCTGCCCATCGCGCGTGATCCAAGCCTGGCGACGGTGGAGATCAATAACGAGAACGGCATCCTTCATGCCTGGTTCGGCGGCCAGCTTGATGAGGTGCCCGCCGACCTGGCCGAGCCGCTGCGCATCGCCTGGAATGACTGGCTCAGGCAGCGCTACGCCAGCGATGCCGCACTGGCTAAAGCCTGGCAGGCGCGGGATGTGCCACTGGGCAAGCCGCTGGTGGATGGGCCGAATGGATTTGTACTCGAACGCCACGGCGGGGCGGCCGCCCAGGCGGAATCGGCAGACGGCGAGACGCGGATTACCGTCCAGCGCCCAGGCGCCATGGGCTGGCACGTGCAGTGGGGCCGGCCGGGGCTGGCCTTCAGCCCGGATCAGCCGTACACCCTGCGATTCGAGGCTCGTGCTGACCGGGCGCGGTCGATCAACGTCAACGTCGGCGAGGCGCACGCGCCGTGGGGCGGGCTGGGTTTCTCGCAGAACCTGAAGCTGACGCCTGACTGGCAGCGGTTTGAGTTCGTCTTTGTCCCCACGCGAGGCGATGACAATGGCCGGGTGATCTTCAGCGGCCTGTCTCAGGAGGGCGCACGCTTTGCCCTGCGCAGTGTCTCTCTGCATCCCGGCGGGCGCGTGGGAGGCACCACCAACCTGGGTGCGGTGCCGCTGCCGTCGCACAGCGCCGGCCAGGGGCAGACCGCTCCACAGCGCCGCGACTTCATCGCCTTCTGCATGGAGGCCGAGCGGGCCTATTTCGGGCAGATGCGGCAGTTCCTGCGCGAGGAACTGGGTGTCACCGCGCCGGTGGTCGGCACCATCGTCGGGTGCAGCCCGATGGGCGTGCAGAAAGAGATGGATGCGATTGACACCCACGCCTACTGGCGCCACCCCGAGTTCCCCGGCCGTGGGTGGGACCCGGACAACTGGATCGTCCGCCCCGACAGCATGGTCAACCATCCGCGCAGCAGCGCCATCCTCGGTACCATGCTCAAGCAGGTACGCATCAACGGCAAGCGGCTGCCACACATGCTGACTGAGTACGATCACCCCGCCCCAAACCCCTACGCCGGCGAAGGCCCGCTGTTCCTGGCGGCCTACGCAGCGCTTCAGGATTATGATGCGGTCTATCTCTTCTGCTACGACCACAACTTCCGCAATGATGGCGGCCGGATTACGGGCTATTTCGACACAATGAACCATCCCACCGTGGCCGCCAACGCGCTGGCCGCAGCGCTCCTGTTCCGGCGGGGGGATATTGCTCCGGCACAGTCGGAGTCGGTCGTCACCATCACGCCTGAGCAGGAGTTGGATGCACTGACCACGCACGGCCAGGCCTGGCGAATGGTGGACTATGCCGATTTCGTGGGCCGGCCGCTGGATGCGTATACGCAGCGCGTCGCCGTCAACTTTGCCGCCGCTTCGGCGATGCCAGCCCCCTTCAGCGTGCCGGGCGGGCTGGCCGCCGACAACGGCGCCCTGGTGTGGACGCCGCCCACGGATGATGCCGAAGGCCGCCTGCATCTGCTGGGCAGGACCGTCCTCGGCGGCATTGGGCCAGCGCCCGAGTCAGCGCCCATCGGCCACCCAACCGGGCCGCGCCTTGTCGTGCCGGATGGACGTTGGGCAACGGTGATCCTGTGCCAGTTGGAAGGATCATCGCTGCTGGCACCGGGCCGCAAGCGAGCCCTCCTGGTCGCCACGCGCGGCCATGCTAACGCCGGCTGGGTCTGGAAAGATGAACAGCGGCAGATGCTCACCGACTGGGGCCGGGCGCCAACCTTGATCGAGACCGTCCCGGTGATCCTGGCGTTGCCTGGTGAGCCGGCGATCCGCGCCTGGGCGCTGGACCCGATCGGCCAGCGTGTTGAACCCGTAACAGGCGAACGCGTGGATGGGCAGACCATGCTGCGCCTCGGCCCCGGCCACACCGAGACAGCGACGCTCTGGTATGAGATCGAGTGGGAATGAGCGGCGGGCGGCTCAGCTCAACAGGTCCATCACGCGCTGGCGGTCCCAGTTGTCAGCGCCAACCGCAACGGCAACCGCCGAGGTCTGGAGCGTCAGGTCGCGCAGGTCCTTGAGCACGGTTTGAGCCTGGGCGGCGGTGGCCAGTTGCTCCACGCCGAGGGTTTCATACAGCCCCGCCAGTACCTCGGCCACATCCCCGAGGCGGGGACGCACGGTGTCGCGCGTGAAGGTTTCGATCTTCTCGCGCAGGGTGGAAACTGCATCCAGGGCGGAATCGATCGAGCGGGTTGCGGCAGCGGTGGTCGCGGTACTCCGGCGGGTGGTGTCAAACGCGCCCCGGGATGCCAGATCAGCCAGCGAGCGCATGCGCCCGTTGAAGGCTACCCGGCCCAGGCGATCCAGGGACAGTTCCGGCAGTTCGATGGTCTGGTTCCGGGCGGACAGCACAACGGTGCCATCAAAAACCCTGGTGTGCTCGGTTCCGGCCTCGGCAAAGGTCTGGTGGATCTCCTTCAGCAGGGCATCGATCTTTTTCTGATTGTCGCGGCGGGTCAGGGGGGCCGAGCCGCTCCTGGCATTGGCCTGCTGGAGGGTGCGAATTTCGGTGAGCTTCTCTTCGGCGGTCTTGAGCGCTTCGACCGCGGCCACGCCGCGCAGATGGGCGGCTTCCATGCGCTGTCCCTCGAGATCAATTTCGCGCACCGCCTGCTGGAGGGCCGTCCCGCTGAGTTGAATCAGATCGACAAAGCCACGGCGGTCGGTGCCGGGCAGTTCCAGGCGGCGCAACGCCGCATCCGGCGCGTTGTAGCGGCTCACCGGCGGCGGCGTGTTGATCCCGAGACTGGCGGCCAGGCGACTCATCCCTTCGTGTTATCGGCTCAGGCAGTGAGGCAAGTCCCCTGGAACTGGAAAATTGATCCGCACGCGAAATTTGTCTTGACTGGGTGGCCAAGATATGCTAACATATTACGAACATATTGGGATGGCGCCGTTTGTCGGTTTATTGCCTGAGCCATCTCGCGCCTGTCGATGTCCAGCAGGTTGGCCAGCGTCTTCTTCAAGCACTGCGGATCGCACCTGCCTGCCCGGATGGATCGGGTGACAGACCGGTCGCCGGTGTTCTTTTCGGCGTTAAATGGGAAAAATCAGCCACCCTGGTTCCTGTCCGTTCCCAGGCCTTTTCTTGACACCCATTTACGCGATTTTTATCCTCCGATGCTTGGAGGAGTGGCACTCGCCTCCGTATGAGTCGAGACGCGGGTCGTGGTTACGGCTCGTGTTGGAGAAACTGCCGCCGGCGCACGAGTCGATTTTTTTCACGATCGATCCCCGCCTGATGTACAACATCCGCAATGTGCAACAACTGCGTCTAACACCCCTTGGAGGATGAGCACCATGATGCGACTGCCTCGCCTTCTGCGGTCCGTGGCGATCGCCTGTGCCGTTTCCACACCTTCGCTCGTGTTCGTCCCCGGGCTGATGGCCCAGGACGCCGCTCCCGCAGGTCAGCAACAGGCTCCGCCGCTGGATCCGCAACTGGTCCGGGCGGTCGAGCAGTTCTGGCACTTCGGCAAGATCGCCAACTATGCCGCGGCCGCCGAGGCCGGACAGCAGCTGCTCGGCCAGTACGCCCAGCAGCGCGGTGACCTGCTGCGTGCCTTTGAGCAGGTGGCTGGCCAGCGTCGTGACAACATCGACACCTGGATGTTGCGCTGGCAGGGCATCGATGCGATGCGCGAGGTGACGACGCAGCTTTATCAAACACTGGAAGATGCCCGCCGCGACCGCGCTGGCGATCCCAACATCATCGAGCAGAACATCCAGCGGCTGATCGAAGGGGAGAGGCCGTATACCCTGGCGGTGCAGCGGCTGCGCGCCAGTGGCGAGGTTGCGGTGGAGCGGATGATCGCCTACCTGCGTGACCTTGACCGCGCGGAGTATCACCCGGCCATCCGCCGGGCGCTGCGTGACATGGGGCGCACCGCGCTCAACCCGCTGCTGGCGGCGACAAAAATGAGCGACAGCGGCACGCTGGTTGCGGTGGTGGATGTGCTGGGCGATCTGGGCTATGACGCGTCGGTGCCTTACCTGGCGCGATTGGCCCAGGAGGCCCAGGACAGCGCTGTCAAGCAGGCTGCCGCCCGGGCCCTGACCCGCATGGGCGCTGGCGACAATATCAACGTCGCCGAGGCCTTCTACGAACTGGGCGAGAAGCTCTATTACGACAGCGCCTCCATCACGGCCAATCCCAACCTGCCGTCGGCCATCGTCTGGCACTGGGATGATGCCAAGGGGCTGCTGCCCACGCATGTTCCGCCGAGCATCTTCAATGAAGTGATGTCGATGCGGGCGGCAGAATATGCGCTCAAGGCCGACCCGGAGATGGGCAAAGCGGTCAGCCTGTGGCTGGCGGCCAACTTCAAGCGGGAAGCCGAACTGCCCGAGGGCGCAACCGATGCGACCCGCGCCGCCGGCCAGCCCGACGCCCATTACTACGCGGTTGCGGCTGGCACCGACTACACCAGCCAGGTGGTCGCCCGGGCATTGCAGGACCGCAATGCCGGCGTGGCACTGCGGGGTGTGCGGGCGCTGAAGGAGATCGCTGGCCGGGCCAATGTGCTGGGCACGGAGCAGGTGCAGGTGCTGGTGGATGCGATGCGCTATCCCGATCGGCTGGTGCGGATCAACGCCGCGGAAGCGGTTGCCATGGCGCTGCCGCCCGAGCCATTCCAGGGAATCGAGCGGGTGGTGCCGGTGCTGGCCGAGGCGGTTGCCCAGACGGGCCAGACCAACGTGCTGGTGATCGTGCCCGATCAGAATACGCTCAATACGCTGGTGCAGGGACTGACCGATGCCGGTTACGGTGCGGTTGGCGGCACCGCGGTGGATCCCGCCATCGCTGAGAGCAACCGCCTGCCAGCCGTTGATGTGATCCTGATCAGCGAGGAGATGGGCGCGGCGGCGGTGCAGCGCCTGATGGAAGTCTCAGCCGGCAACCCGCGGCTGGAGGCGACCGCCAAGCTGGTGATGACCGCCAGCCCCGCCAGCACCTACTCGGTGCAGGCGGTGAACGACCCGCTGCTCAGCGTCACCCAGGCGACCTCGCCTGAGGCCCTTCAGGAGGACATCGCCAAGGCTCGCACCCGAGCCGGCGGGCTGCAACTGGACGAGGCCGAGGCAACCGAGATTGCCATGCGGGCGGCCGATCTGCTGGAGCGCATCGCAGTCAGTGGCGTGCGTTCGATGAACGTCGGGGTGGCCGAGCCGACCCTGCTGGCGGGACTGAACGATGCCCGGCCGGAGCTGGTGATGAACATCGGCCAGGTATTGGCGCTGATCGATACGCCGACGGCGCAGCAGGGCCTGCTGGCCAAGGCGGTGGATGGCCAGACAGCGCCCGAGGTGGCGGTGAGCCTGTTCAACAGTGTCGCCACCAGCGCCAAGATGTTTGGCAATCAACTGGAAGCGGCCCAGGTCGAGCAGTTGCAGACCGTGGTTGCGCAGGCTGAGAATCTCGAGGTCCGCTCGGCCGCCGCCGAGGCTCACGGTGCCTTGAATCTCCCGGCTGATCGTGCCAAGCAGTTGATTGTGAATCAGTCGCGGGACTGATAGCGCAGTTGGGAGGGCTGTTGCTGCCAGCGGCATGAGGTTGCGAGTTGCGAGCCAGGGCGATGCCTTGTCTCCCAACTCGCAACTGTCATGTCCGTGTTTGACACCGCTTCACTTCATTGCGAGACTTTGCCCATCATGATCCTTACCAAGCACGAGAACATCACGTTTACGAACACCACCGTCTACATCAGCGGCCAGGCGTTCATCAAGTGTACCTTCGTGGCCTGCACGCTCGTGCTGCGCGAGCCGCTGTACCACCTGGATGGCTGTCGCTTTGAGCGCTGCAACTGGCACATCGACCGGACGGTGATGTGGGGCAACCCCGACTCCATCCGCGATCTGCGCTCGCTTGTGGACATGCTTGAGAAGGATCAGCAGCGCCAGCAGGAAGCGCTCAAGGCCCAGCAGGAAGCCGGCAAGGATACCGGTGCCACCACTCCGCCCCAGGCCTGATCGCGGCCTGATCCTCTCCTCGGCGCGGCCGCAACCCGCTGGCGGGATGGCGGCCACTCAGTCGGGTGGCTGTATGCCAATTTATTGCCGTGGAATCCGAGGCGAAGCTTCTCGCGGAGTTGCTTCGCATCGCCCCGTTGTAGCTCATGCGGCAGCACATCGCGCAGGGGTGAGAGCACGCTGCCACGTGTGACTCCGCACGGCCGGCGCGGCAAGCTATTGAGTGAAATCTGAATATTACCGCGGCAGACGGCGGGTGGGAGCAGGAGCGGACGTGGCGCCGCACTCCGGCTCGTCGCGCTGTCGCTGTTGTTGTGGAGTGTTGTATGGCTATTCAATTTGGCGTCGTCGGTTGCGGCGCGATTGGTCAACGTCGGCACTTGCCCGACCTGGAGCAGAATCCCAACGCCCGGATTGCCGCATTGTGCGATATCAATGCCAAGCGGGTTGAGGAGCAGGCCGCAAAGTATGGCGGCAAGACCTACACTGATTTCGAGGTGATGCTGAAGCATCCGGGCCTTGACGCCGTGATCATCGCCACCCCCAACTGCTACCATGGCCCTCAGACCATCGCCGCGCTGAAGGCCGGCAAACATGTGCTGGTTGAAAAGCCGATGGCGCTGTCGCGCCAGGAGGCACAGGCCATGATCGACGCGGCCGAGCAGGCCGGTAAGTTCCTGATGGTCGGGCAGAATCAGCGCCTCATGCCTCCGCACCAGAAAGCGCGTGAGATCATCGCCAGCGGACGGCTGGGGCGGCCGCTGACCTTCCGCACCGCCTTCAAGCACCGTGGCCCGGAAGTCTGGAGCGTGGATCCCGGACCGGGCACCTGGTTCTTCAACAAGAAGCTTGCCGGAATGGGCGTGTGCGGCGACCTGGGCATCCATAAGGCCGATCTCATGCGCTTCCTCCTGGGTGAGGAAATCACCGAGGTCAGCGCCATGATCGGCACCCTGCACAAGACCTACGCCGATGGCCGCAGGATCGATGTGGATGACAACGCGATGCTCCTGTGCCGCACCGAGTCGGGCATCATGGGGTCGATCATCATCTCCTGGAGCAACTACGGCGAGAGTGAGTCGAACTATACGGTGATCTACTTCGACAAGGCCGTCATGATGCTGGCGACCGATCCCAAGTACGGTGTCATCGTCCGCTACAAGGATGGCCAGGAAGAGCTGTACAAGACCGGCGCCATCAGCACCAATGAAAAACAGGTGCACTCCGGTGTCAGCGACATGCTGGTCGACGCCATCCTCACCAACAAGCCCCCGGCAATCGATGGCCACGAGGGCTACAAGAGCCTCAACGTCATCCTGACGGCTTTCGACAGCCAGAACCAGGGCAAGACGCTGCCGGTGAAGTAGCCGATCGCCGCCGGGATGCCCGGTGGGTTGAGCACACCCGCGCGGCGTGACGATGTTGCCGATTGTCGAGTTGTCATGGACACATTCGACAATCGGCAACGTCACCCGGCTGCTTCCGGCTGGGCAGCACTACGCGTTCGCTTTGTGTGGTGCATCCATTTCCCCCTGTGGTCCGAAGCCGAGTTCAGCGCGCCGCTGACGAAATGCCCGCAGCGCTGAGGCGTAACGCGGCTCGTGGATCAGGTTGGTGCGCTCCGTGGGATCATGGGCCAGGTCGAACAGCACCTCCGGCATGTCCGGCCCATACCAGTGATATTTGAGTGCATCGCGCTTGATCATGAGGTTGCGGCCGGCGAACTGGCTGATGGCCTCGTTGTGCCAGCGCGTGTGCCACTCATCGCTCTGACCATCCATCAGCGGTACCAGTGAGCGGCTGTCCAGGCCAGGTGGCACGGGAATACCGGCCAGGTCGCAGAGCGTGGCGAACAGGTCACACAGGCTCACGTTCTCCTGCACGATGCGCGGCTGAAAGCGCCTGGGCCAGCGAATGATCAGCGGCACGCGCACCGATGCTTCGAAGAACTTGGTCTTCTCCCAGACCCCATGTTCGCCGAGCATCTCGCCGTGGTCGCTGGTGTAGATGATGATCCAGTCGTCGGGGTCCTGGCCCACCTGGCGCATCGCATCGAGAACGCTGCCATAGTGGCTGTCGACCGCTTCGATCATGCCGTAGTAGGCGGCGGTGGCCCGGCGGATTTCGCGCAGGCTGACATCCTTGCCCACCTTGACGGCACGCTGGCCGAGGAATGGATGATCGAAGACCGGCTCATCCACATATGGGCGCACGCGATTGAAATAGTAGACCATCCTCTCGCGTGTGCAGACATAAGGATAATGCGACTGCAACAGGCCGAGTTTGAGCAGCAGCGGCCGTTGCGGCATCGCCCGGTCGTAGGTCATGTCGATAAAATGCTGCTCCAGGTATTCGATGGCTGCCTGGGTGGCATGCCGGTCAAAGCGCTGGAGGCGGCTCTGATCATCGACACGGGCCTGGATGATTTCTTTGGCATCCGACCACTTCCACTGCGGATCACGGCTGCTGTAGCGGGCGAATTCCTCCTCGACCCGGCCGGGGATCAGTTGTTCATCCATCACGGCATCCGGTGCCAGGCGGGTGAGCCATCCCTGCATCTGGTCACGGCCCACATGACCCAGCTTGCCACAACAGACGGTGTAGTACGCATACTGGGCCAGCCGCAGGGCGTAGGTCATGTAGCCGGGAGGCAAGTCCTGGCCATAGCACTCGCAGCCACAGGTGCGCGGCAACTGGCCACTCAAAATTGACTGCCGGGCAGGGACACAGATTGGCGATGCGGTGTAGGCATTGCGAAAGACCACTCCGGTGCGGGCAAGCTCATCAAGCACCGGCGTGCGGATGATCTCATTGCCCTCATATCCCGTCACATCCGCCCGATGCTCATCGCTCATCAGGAACAGGATATTGGGACGATTCACTGGCTCGGACATGCAATCGGCTCCTTCACCTGGCGATGGGGACACCGCCCGCGACCTGATCAACGGTCATCGACATAGCGGTCGATCAACTCCCCATCTTCACCATAGATTTCGAAGGTCTGTCGGTTGCCTTCAAGGGTGACGATGATGGCATGGCGCCTGGATTCAGCGCGCTGGAGATACCACGTCTGCTGCACATCATGCACATCTCGCTCGCGAACACCCCAGGCGCCGTCGCCGATGTAGACCACGCCGGCCGGGTCCTCGGCACCAGCGCGGATGGGCACCGTTCGCTTGTAGGTGTGATCGTGATGCTCAAATGCAACGCGGATCCCGTGCGCATCAAACAGCGGTGTCCAGTGCTGTCGCACGCGGGCCGAGATGGTTCCATCGAACTTGCGATTCGAGGGATAGGCCGGCACGTGGTACACCGGGAAAACATGGGGTACGCCACGGCGCTCGGCGAGGGCGCGCTCCAGCCAGGCGGTCTGCGCGCCTGCGATCGGGTTGGTGTGATCGGTGTCGAGAATCAGCAGGCTCAGGTAATCGCCAAAATCCAACGCGCCATAGCCCTGGGCAGGGAATGGGAAGAACTGGTAGAAGTAGGGGGCGATGCGATGTCGCCACTCATCGGTCGGCTCGAACTGCTCATGATTGGTGTAATAGCCGCGCTGCACCTCATGGTTGCCGATGCCGGCGATGATCGGGGTGATGAAGCCTTCTTCATCGATCAGGGTTTCACTGTTGGCCTCGAACCATTCGTGCCAGAGATGGGTGTTGGCTTCACTGGCGTTGGCATAGGCCAGGTCACCTCCCCACACGATGAACGCGGGCTTATGCTGCATGGCGACACGGCTGGTGCGCACCATCCAGTCCTTGCGATGCCGGGTGTCACCGCCGGCAGCAAAGCGGAGGGGGCGATCCAGGATCCGCGGCATGGTGCGGAACCCCAGCTCGCGATCCGCACCGCTGATCTTGAAGCGATAGCGGGTATGAGGTTCCAGGCCGGTCAGTTCCACCCTCTGGAGCACCTGTCCCGGCCATCCCGCCAGCAGCTTCGCCTCGGTGCGAACCCGTTGAGCTTTGGCCCGGGCGGTGTCTTTGCGATAGGTTAGTTCCACCGGCTGAGGCGCGGCATGGCCCCATGCGGCGGGCATCGCAATACTGGCCAGGTACTGCTGGCCCAGCCGCGCGCTCAGCGTGCCCCATCGCCCTTCGGCCGGCGGCTCGGGCAACATCACCTCGGCGACTGCCACCGCTCCCCTGGTCTGTAGCTGACCGGAGACCAGCCAGGTGTCAGTGGCGTAGAAGTCCACCGATTTTCCCGCCAGGTGCGGCTCGGCGATCAGGCGCAGACGATGCTGGCCCCGCGTTTCCAGCCGGGCCAGCACCGGCGGGCTGGCCGTCGCCGCGAGTTCCACCTCATGCATGTCGGTTGGGCGGTCAAAGCTTTCCTGGCCAGGGTGCCAGCTGATGCGCTCCAGTGGCTTTTCGGGCTCATCGCGGTTGTTGACGATGACCTGGAAGCCAATGGTGTCCGCCTCTTTCGGCTCGATCTGGAGGTTTGACCACGGCAACAGCACAACCGCGCGATACCCCTTTTCGTGCCGGCGGACCTCAAAGTCAGCAGCCAGCGGTGCGGCCGCGGCCGCATCCTTCGGGCGGGAATCGGTCCAGTAGGGGGGCGGTGTCTGGTCGGGGGCATCACCGGGCGCGATGATGAACTGATAGCGGAAGCTGGAGCCCACCCCGCGCGACACGAACAGTTCAATGCAGTCACCATCCCACAGCTTGGCCGGATCAGGGTTGACCATGAGCCTGGCATCGGTCACATCGACATACACCAGCAACCCCTGGTCATTCCAAGCGACCCACGCATCGGCATCAAAGGGCCCGCCCACAGCGCTATCGGCATCGTTTGCGATCAGGTGCGGAATAAACAGGGCCGTCTCGGCCCATGCAGGGATGCGCCCGGCATCCACCTTGCCGCTCTCGACGCGCGGGATGCGATAGCCCGGCTGTTGATCCGATTGCCCTTCAGCCAGGGGAAGACGCGGCACCGATTCGATCCACTGGATCGTCATGGTGGTGGTCGGGTCCCGTTGCCAGGTCAGCATCAGGCGCGACAGGTCGCGGGAACCGCTTTCAATGCCGCCAGTATCCTCGGCGGGCCGCTCAGCCCGGCAGCCGATGAGCATCAGCCCCACGCCCACCAGCAGAGCCACGATGGCCGTATGTCCAGCCAGGCGCAGACCGCCAACGGCCCGCACGAAACGAGAACACCTGTCTCTCATGAATGTGAACCTCTTCAGATGGGTATTGCTGCCCGTCACCTGCTTCGCGCAGCCTCGTCGGCCGCGCGCAGGTCACTTTGTCCAGTGATGGCCCTTACCTATCGCAAACAGCCTCATCCAGCAAGACGTTGCAACGGATCACGCCGCCAAACTGCCGGAAAGAGGGTCGGGGCGGGCATTTCACATGAGGTGTCCACTTTGTAGGCTAACGATGTGAAGCCCCCGAAGCGCAAAGATCACCGCCATCAGCCTGTATCAACTACCCGTTCCCCTGCCCCCGCGCGCCCAATGGATGCAGGGCGGAAGGCGACCGGGGGTATGAAGACGGATTGGGGCGCGGTGGCCAGGTGGTACGATGAGCTGGTTGGCGAGGCTGGCAGTGAATATCACCGCGAGGTGGTGCTGCCGGGCGTGTTGCGGCTGCTGGCGAGCCAGCCCGGCGATCGGGTTCTTGATGTCGCGTGCGGGCAGGGGGTGCTGTGCCGGCTGCTGCATGAAAGGGGGGCGGAGGTAACCGGGGTTGATGCCGCCGCGGAACTGATCCGCCTGGCGCGGGAGCGCAGCCCGGATAAGATCTGCTATCACGTGGCCGATGCCCGCAAGCTTGAGTTCCTCCCGGCCGGTCATTTCGACGCGGCTGCCTGTGTGCTGGCGATCCAGAATATTTCGCCCATCCAGGGTGTCTTTGCCGGTGTCGCACGGGCACTGCGTGAACGCGGCCGATTTGTCCTGGTGATGATGCATCCCAGTTTTCGCTCGCCGGGGGCAACCGCCTGGGGTTGGGATGATGGGCAGAAAACACAGTTCCGCCGGGTGGACCGCTATCTGCTGCCGCGCAAGGTGCCGATTGTCACCCATCCCGGCAAGGCGCCGGGCGTTTATACCTGGACCTTCCACAAGCCGCTGGGGGCGTATGTAAAGGCCCTGCGCCAGTCGGGGCTGCTGGTCGACGCCCTGGAAGAGTGGCCCAGCCACAAGACCAGCCAGGGCAATAGCCCCCGCGCAGCGGCCGAGAACCGGGCACGGGAGGAAATCCCGCTATTTTTGGCGCTGCGGGCCATAAAAGTGGGCAATCCCGGCGGGTGATGGCCCCCTGTTTGCGGGCGCGCCCACTGGCAGGCGAACTCGGTGGATGCCAAGCCCCACCGCGGGCGCTCGTGGCTGAATGATCCTCCATGGCAGCGGCCGCCCGGGGTTGACTTGAAAGGGGGGGCAACGGGTGGTAGAGTTGCCGACTCGGTTCGCCAAGTGACCGTGCCCGCGGCGACACAGTCGGGTTCGCCGACGGGTTTTCGTTGTTTTAATCTCACAGAATAACCAAGCCCATGTGCGGGCGCGTTCTGGACTTGGCAGCGCGTTGAACCGCATCCGGCTGACGACCTGTCTGGTCGAGGATTGAACTCATGGCACAGTCGCACGCAGAACTCGTCAAGGCCCTGGTTGATGCCGGTATCCATTTTGGACACCGCGTTTCCCGCTGGAACCCGAAGATGGAGCCGTACATCCACGGGAAGCGGAACATGATCCACATCATTGATGTGCGCGAGACCCTCAAGGGCCTGCTGCGTGCCAAGCGCCTGATCCAGAACACCGTTGCCAGCGGCAAGGATGTGCTGTTCGTCGGCACCAAGCGGCAGGCGAAGTTCGCCGTCCAGGAAGAAGCCGCCCGCTGCGGCATGCACTACGTGTCGGAGCGCTGGCTCGGCGGCACGCTGACCAACTTCCGCACCATTCGCGCCCGCCTCAACCGGCTGGAAGAGCTGGAAAAGCTCTGGGAGACCGGCCAGATCGAGTCCTACTCCAAGAAGATGAAGGCGACCCTGCAGCGCGAGATGGCGAAGATCAAGTCCAATCTCGAAGGCATCCGCAAAATGGAGCGTATGCCCGGGCTGATGTTCATCATCGATGTGCGTCGTGAGCATATCGCGGTCAAGGAGGCCAAGAAGCTGGGCCTGACCACCGCCGCCCTGATCGATACCGACAGCGATCCGAGCCTGATCGACCTGCCGATTCCCGGCAACGATGATGCGATGCGGGCGATCGAGATCATCATGAAAGAGCTGGCCGATGCCGTCATCGAAGGCAAGAAGGGCCGGCAGGTCAGTGCTGAGGGTGCAGACCAGCCGCAGGCCGGTGAGCGTCCGCGCCGCCGCTCGAGCCGCAGCCAGTTCCGTGCCGACGGCGGCCGCGAAGAGCAGCCGGCCGGCGAGGGCGCAGCGACCGAGGGTGCGACGCCCGAAGGCGCGGCCGAGAGCACCCCGAGCGAAAGCACCCCGACTTCCGAGTCCGGCGAGCCTGTCACCGCCGCACAGAACGCCTGATCAGTCGTCCGTGGTCAATTGTCCGTTGTCAATTGCCCGAGTCATGCTGACTGCGGACAATCGACAACGGACAATTTCTTTATCCTGATTTAACCCGAGGAATGATACCCATGGCAGCGATCACCGCTTCAGCCGTCAACGAACTTCGTCAGCGCACCGGCATGGGCATGATGGAATGCAAGAAAGCCCTCATCGAAGCCGGTGGTGATGTCGACAAGGCCATCGATGCCCTGCGCAAGAGCGGACAGCTGAAGCAGGCCAAGCTCGGCGAGCGCGCCGCCAGCGAGGGGCGCGTCGTCGCCAGCAGCACCGACAACGGCCATGTCTCGGCCGCGGTGCTGGTCAACTGCAATACCGACTTTACCGCCAAGAGCGATGCGGTCGGCAAGCTGCTGGAAGCCGCCCTGCACAAGCTGCTGGCCAATCCCACCGCCGACATCACCAGCGATGAGGAGATCAAGGGCCTGGTTACCGATATCGCCCAGCAGACCGGCGAGAACGTGACCATCGGCAAGGCGGTGGCCCTGCAGAACCCGGCTGGCTACACCGGGGCCTATGTCTACAGCATCACCAACAAGATTGCGGTGCTGATGAGCTTCAGCGGCAAGGTGGATGCGGAGGTGATCAAGAACCTCGGCGGCCATATCGCCTTCAGCCGCCCAATGGGCCTGACCCGCGATCAGATCCCGGCCGATGAGGTGGCCAAGGAGCGCGAGATCGCCGTTGAGCAGGCCAAGGCCACTGGCAAGCCCCAGGAAATCGCAGAGAAGATCGCCGAGGGCAAGATGAACGCCTTTTACGCCGAGCGCGTGCTGCTCGACCAGGAGTTCTTCAATGCCCAGGTGTTCAAGGGGAATGTCGCCGCCTACCTCAAGCAGCATGGCGTGACACTGGAGAAGTACGAACGGGTCGAAGTAGGCGCCTGATGTATGTTACACACCGCCTGCGCAGCCGAACCAGCAAAGCCCACGGATCGCACGATCCGTGGGCTTTGCCAATACGGCTCAGACTTGCCCCCCGGCCCACAGCGCGATACCGTTAATTCAAGCCGCCCGCGTAGCTCAGTTGGATAGAGCGCTGGTTTCCTAAACCGGAGGTCACAGGTTCGAATCCTGTCGCGGGTAATCCGCCAACGCGCCAGTTCCCCATCGCTTTGCGCCTTGCACCATCGCTGCCCGCCTGTTGCCCCCCCGATCGTCTTCCACCATCCTCTGACGTCGCAGCAACCATCTCACCAGCCACACGCATACCTGTTGCCTGCTGCACGCATACCCAAGTCCGCGGGCAGCAGGACGAAAAGGGAACGGTTGGGATGCCGACGACCATCCAAACAATCAGCAACAAACGGGGTGGATCATCCAGCCGGTCTTGGCTGACGCGAATCCACGGTTTTCAACCAGACAGCCGCAAATGGGCCAATGGCAGGCACTAACCGGCGTAGTTTGTCAGATGCATAACTGCGGACAGGACAACCTGCCACATGACTTTGCGGCGGTGCTTTGGCGCATTGCATCCCACAACTCCGAGCCTGGAGGCGTGTGGCCAAGTGGACCGTGCCAGAGCTTCCCTTTGCCATCCAGGCAGTCCCAGCCGCGCGACCGCTGCATCAGCCATGCTCCGCCGAGCGAATTAGGGCAGTTCCTACCTGATCGGTGGAAGACAGAAGACCCCGCCGAGCCTACTCTGTTGGCAACTCTCCCAGCAGCTTCTCGACATGCTTCACCTCAAGCTGTCCCGCATGATCACGGCGTGCCTTGTATTCGGCGTAAGGCGTCTCCACGATCCCCCAGCATTGCACCAAACATACTCCGTTCTCTTTTTCTGCAAAATCCAGCCCATACCGTACTCAACCAACGCATGATCGGGAGTTTGTTGGCTCCTCGGGTGCTCCCCAGTCTTGGTACGGTAGCCCATCAGATGCACGGACCAGTACAAATATCACGAAGTCCGTGAAGGAATACGCATCGCTGAATTTGAAACAGCCTGCTGGATTGATGTCATGAGACGATAGTTCCATAGCAACCCCAGTTGACTTGGAGGGACAATGACGGTTTTGTTTCCGCATCTATCCATTAAGCCGTAGTTGGGCTGACCTCATATTTTGCGCTCCTTCTGCGATGCTACGAGGGGTCGGGGTTTCATGCCTCTCGCCAGTTGCCCACGTCCGCAAGCCGCCCACAGTAACATCCAAGGCCACGCATATGCGGGATGGCGCACGCCGGACTTTAGCGGTCGCTACGCCCGCAGCTGTATGCAGAACGCCCAAGGGCGCTCGTAGATCCCAACCATTCGCCTTAAGGCATGGTCGGACGACGTGCGCCAGAACACGGGGGATATACTCAGAAGCCGTGAGTTACTGAGACAACCGCAAGGCAATTGTGGCCATGGCGGACGATCAGACGGTTGCCACACTCAATCAACCGGCCTGCCTGTAGACATCGAGTGTAGCCGGCACCCCCCCCTGCCCCATGGCGCGCTGGAGCATGCGGTGGCGCCAGCGCGGGCGATGTCTTGCGGGACAGGGGGCACCCGAAGCTCGAATGGGGATGAGGACACGTAGGGCGTCCTCCCTGGCCGCGTCGGCCAAACAGGTGAAGTTGAACTACCGGCACCTTGGGTATGCCGCCTTTATCGCCGCGCCTACATCTAGAGCCTGGGGTTATAGCTCACTGCAGACACGATAGCTTTGTCTTGTGATCTCACATTGCAAGACAGCAAGACAAGGAACCCCCATAGGTAAGATTGCCCAAGGTGGTTCAAAGCGTTCTGAACCCCTTTTTCAGTGCCTATTGCAAGTTTTTGTGTTGACTTGGATCTGGTTTTTCGTCAAATTCTTGCGAGCTCATCTCGCTGGGGGATGGGGCTTGTACATCTCTTTTCTCAACACCGTTTCATCTGGTGGACATTTGGGGCACTCATGAACCAGTCAAGGAATGGGCGGGGCAGGGGCGTCAAAGCTGACACACAGACACTTAATAGACGGCTGGCTGTGCTTGCTGCCGCCGTGAAATGCGAGGCTCTCGAGCCGCGGCGGCTGCTTTCGGCCGAACACTTGCGATATCCGGTGACATCCTGGGTTGAGGCAGATGGCCTGGCTGATGGTATTTTTGACCCACACCATGTTGGCACCGTCACTGCCATGCGGTTTATTGATCCGGTGCACAGTGGACTGTTGAAGTATGATGCCAACAACGAACTGCAACTGGATTTAGCTGAAGACTATGAAATCGATGGGTCAGGCACTGTCTATACCTTCTCGTTGCGTGATGGGCTAAAGGCACATAATGGCAACGCGATCACAAGCGAGGATGTCGTAGCTTCGCTGCTGCGTATCCGTGATCAAGGTGCGCGAGGGTGGCAGCTTTCGGATGTCATTGCGGTCGATGCGTATGATGAGCGTACTGTGGCTGTGACGCTTGCCACGCCATCAGTGCCCCTGCTGCACTATCTGGCCCACCCTCTTAACGCGATTCTGGACAGCGAATCCCTCATTGCCGCTGATTCCGGCACCGAATTGATCAGCAATGACGCTGGCATCGGTCCCATGCGGATTCAGCAGGTGACGTCGCTGGCCATAGCGACGGTAACCGCAGTGCACAGTATGTGCTGGATGTGCCAACGGATATGCCACAGTCGATCACAGCATATCTGGTGACTGATGCTTCCGAGGGGGCCATCGGGTTACTGGCAGATGATCACGACGTTTTTCCTGATCTTATTGCCTCTGGGGCTGACCAAGACCTGTTGGACACTTTGGGGCAGGTGCCTGGACTGGATCTGGAGATCTCAGAAGGTTTTCGTACCTCTTTCTTGTGGACCAATTTTACCGAAATTACTGACGACAATGGCGATCCTGCCGATGCCATTGCCCTGCGCGACATCATCTCGCTGGCCATAGACCGTGATCTGATGGCAACACTTATGCTCGGTACGCTCTATGGCTCAAATGGGCCGATCCCGAGCTCTGTCAGCCCCTGGTACAACCCTGCTCTCGACGGTGCAGCTTATTATGATGATCAAAGAGCCATGCAGTTACGCGATGAGGCTAGCCTTACCAGTCTGCCACCTCTGACACTCCTTTACATCGAGAACGACGTACTTGAGTCGCAGGTCACCTTCATTCAGAACAGCCTCAGTGCTGTGGGCATCCCGACGACACTTGTCGCGGTCGATGGCGCTGAAGCCTACTGGCAGCGGATTCACGCGGGCGATTACCACCTTGCAATCGGACACTGGAATGGTGGTTTGGATCCAGACATCTGGCTCTGGAGCCTGTTTCACGGGAATAACCTCTACAGTACATATGCGGATGGAATACGCACGGGCGGGTTCAATGATCCTGAAATAAACGCGCTGCTGGAGCAGGCGCGGTCGACCGCCGATGAGCAGAATCGGATTGACATTTACCATGATGTTCAGTTGCTGATATCAGAGCGCGCGCCCTATATCCCGCTGGCTAACCCCAAGCATGCGACGGCCTGGCGAATCATGGACTCCGGTGCCAACGCCATTGAGCCGGCCATTGAAGCTGCTGGCTTGAAGACCGAAACGATGGCGGTTCCAGGAGCGACGATGCCCCTGCCGTCGCGGGGTGTACAGTTTGTTCCAGTTAATGATGGTGATGAGGACGAAGATGGGATTCCCGGCTGGGCTGATGGGTTCAATCGCTTTGATGGAATCTTCGATGAAGATGATGATCTTGATCTGACCGCCCGCTTTGTTCCCCTTGAGTTCACAATCCCATCAACGTTGGATCCTGAGACCGCCACCATCAGCTTCAGCTACACGGCATCGAACCCTCTATTGGTGGACCGGATAGGCTCGGGGATGTTTCACGATCCCTATACCTACCAACTGTCCGGCGATGCAGCAGTTGCCGGAGGTCTACGGCTCTGGAGTGACAGCGGGCTGGCTCAGCGAACCACTGACCCCGTGACGGTCGGCAGCAGCCAAAGCCACTATCTCGCCCCAGACACAGCATTTGGTGTTGATGATCTTCGCTCGGGATCCAGCCTGACTGTCTGGGTTGAAGCCATTACCCCCAACCATATTGCCCAGCCAACGACCATTCATGTCTCATGGAATAGTGGCGAGTATCGGGAGGCTCGTGCTGTCTACGCTGTAACCATTGACATCGATGTCGATTCTGACAATACCAGCGACGCTCTACCTCAGGGGCATACGTCGCCCTGGGAGGACCAGATCGAAGCGCATCCATTGCTGCCGGGCAAGATTGTTCTCATTAACGATAACAGCCGGGATAGCAATCATACACCGGATCTGGCACAGGTGAATGACTACGGTGGCCTTGTGCCGGTGGAACTGGAAATACCGGAACCAATCAATCTATCGCAGGCCGTACTGCGCATCGACTACAGTGCGTCTGATCCTGGCCCCCTGTCCCAAACACTGGATGGCGGTGTAGCTTATAAGGCTGCTGAGGGACACTTCCGCTTGTGGAAGGCGACACCGGACGGTATTCGCGACACCGCATCCATAAGCTCTGATGGAGACTTCATCGCCTCGCGGGATTCGGCAGGGAACCTGATCCAGTACGACTGGGCAATGCTGCAAAAGCTGGGCTTCTCTGACTCAACACGGCGGATCGTGGTCTATCTGGAAGCGGTTCGGCCAACGGCTGGAGTCGCGCCAGAAGATGGGCAGCTAGTCGTCAGCATCGCTGTGGATCGCAAATCTGAGGCTCTTCCATTGCCGGAAGAGCGCTTCATTGCCAGGGACGTGGTCAATCTGACGGCGTTGGCCGCCTTTGATAGCTCGATAACGACTGGAGGAACGCGCGTAGATGGGACTGTATTCCGAGTGCACGAGGACATGAGGTCCGATGCCTATGACCGGTCATGGGGAGTGACACGGCTGCTCAGCAGCGCGCCGGAGTATATGGCTTCGTCACTGGTGGGCACCAACTTCATGATTGCCGAGCTGCCTCGCCTCGTGCAGGCAACGGGATCGGTGATGGCGATCATCGATGGAACTGCCCAATACTTCGATGTAACCACCACCGGTTTTGTGGCGCGGCATGGAAGTCTCTATCAGCTGCACAAGGAGGGTGCTGGAGAGGAAGCAATCTACACCATCTATGGCCCAGCAGGCGAGCGGTGGAAGTTCCATGATTTCGCCGCAATGACGAAAGCAGGCCAAAGAGGAATGCTTGATTCGTACACCGCACCTGGCGGTGCGGTCACTGATGTCACATATACGCCTGATGGTCGGATCGATCGGATCACCCGTGGCAGTGAGGTGTACGCTTTCTCCTATTACGTCGACGCGGGGATGGAGCACCTCATTGAACGCATTGCTTACCTCCGTGCAAATCATCCACAGCGCGTAGCAACATACAGCTATTACAGCAAGGCGGATGGTGAGATTCAGGATCCAGCGCTCTTCAGGGGCAGTCAGGGCGATCTGATGAGTGTGGTCGTGACCGATGCATCAGGCGCAGTTGTTGATTTCTGGCACTACCGCTACGTGCCGAAGCAGGAGCCAAGGGATCCATCCCGATTGAAGCAGGTCGTAGACCTGCGGGGATATGCTCGGGCGGGGGGCTCACAGGTGGTCATTGAGGCGATGCAAAACGCTCAACTTGCGGCATTTGTCGCTGAGTCGTTCGCCTATGATGCCGTCGGCCGCCTGAGCACCCACGCGCTGCGCGGCGCTGGTGCCAGCAGCAGTGCCAACAAAGAAGGTGTGGGGACGTTCCACTACAGTGACTATGCCATAAGTCCGCACGATGCCAGTGGCGCAAATGCCTGGCGCTTCAAGTTCACTCAAGCTCAACCATCCGGCGTCGTTACCACGTACTACACCAACTCCGTCGGGCAGGTCATGGGTGTGAAGTCCGAGGCGGATGGAAAGACATACACGCAATTCCGCAAGTATGATGCCGGGCAGCGGCTGGTACTGGAAACGATGCCATCAGCAAAGGCCCCACTCGATGAGCAGCAAATCAGGCTCTCCAATCCAGCGGCGCTCGACACAAACGGGCTGTCGTATTACTACGAGTACTATCCTCACGGCCATCTTCACATCAGCGGGATCCAGCGCGACGCAGGCCCAACAAAGATTCCGGAAGAAACTTATAGCTACATACCTCACAAGCCTGCCGGTATGCCTGTGACGACTCAACTGCTGAGCGGCATTCAGCTCCCCATGGGCGTGAACATCAACATCACGCCGGATTTCGGTGAGCAGCAGCTGCAGTACCAGCCAACCAAGATCACGACCAGCCAAGCCGATGGACGTGGCCAGACTGTCACCACCACGCAGGAGTTCGACTTGTATGGTCGGCTCACTGGCTTCATCGATGGTGATGGCTACGTGCACGGCACAACTTATGATCCCTCAGGATTCATCGCATCCGAAACCCTGAACATTGGGGGACCGTCTAGCGAGACACCTCTGGCACTGACCACGGAGTATGCCACATTCGACGCGCTGGGTCGTCCAGGCTCTGTTACTGATCCGCGCGGCCATGAGACCGCATACAAGTACAACGAGACCGGCTCCTACCACGAAATGCGCATCGATCCCCCAGGGAGTGGCGCGACCGATGCACCAACCCAAGTTGTGCGAGAGGATCTCGAGCATGGCTGGATTGACACGCTGACACTGTCGGCGGCAAACCAGGATCTGCTGTCGCTTCAGCGGGATGTTTTGGACTACGCGGGCCGTGTGATCGAATCGCGGCGATACTACGATCTCAATTCAACCAGTTACTCAACCGAGTCAGGCGTGAGTCTGGGCGCTGCTGCCTTGTATTATAGCACGTTGTACTCCTATGACGACGCTGGCCGGCTTGATCGCGCACAGAATGCCGCCGGTACCATCACACGCACGATCTATGACGACCTGGGCCGTGCAAAGGCAAAGTGGGTGGGCACCAACGATACCGGCTGGAATTCTCAGGCGGGCGGCGGCGGCGATATGGTCAAGGTTAGCGACAACGAGTATGACAATGGTCAGGTTGGCGATGGCAATCTGACCACGGTCACACTTCACCCGGGAGGCACCAAAGCCGATCGAGTGACTCAGATGCACTATGATTGGCGAAACCGGCTGGTTGCCACAAAGGCGGGCGTAGGGGATGCCGGCACTGGCGAACCGATCACCTTCCTGATCTATGACGATCTCGACCGCGTTACGCGTCGCGATATTTATGAAGGGACTGGGGTCACTATCACGTCGAGTGATGGTGTGCCGCAGGCACCATTGGCCAATCTCCTACGCGCTCGCACAGCGATGGAGTACGACCATCTCGGCAGGATGTATCGCGAGACGATCTTCAGCGTCAAGCCGCTCTACAACGGTGCCGGTGACATCAGTTCCTGGCAGTTGGAGATGGATAAGACGCTCGTAACGAACATTGGGTATGACGGCCGCGGCAACGCGGTGAGGGTGGAGGCGCCTGGCGGCCTGGTGACTGAGACGCATTACGACGGCGCCGGGCGACAAGATAACATTACCATTGGAACCAGTACTACGGTAACGGAAGAGATACACACAAGTTACGACAAAACTGGGAATCCGGTCGTGGTGGCAACAACGCAGTATGGGCCCGCGGGGGGGCGAACAACATACATCGCCAATTACTACGATGCCGCAGGCCGGCTCACCCAGACGATCCAGTACGGAGTGACCGCTCCGACCCTGGGCGAAGATGGCTTACCGATTCTTGAGCCTCGCGTCGCCGCGGATGGTGATGACGACTACCTGCGAACCGACTACACCTATGACGCTGCCGGCAGGCTGGCTTCCGAGACGGACGCACGCGGTATCATGATGGAGCGCGTCTACGACGCCTTGGGGCGTGTCAAGACTGAAATCCTCGCGCCAGTGCCGAACATGTCAAGCCCTGACACGAATCGCAAAACGACCTTCGAGTACAATGGGACTGATCAGATTACGCGGCGCATCAATTTCTTCGTCAACGGAAGCGGCTCAACAGTTCAGCGCGAGACGACATTCCACTACTACGACAGCGGTCCGCAATCCGGGCTTCTGTGGCTTGTGCGACATCCCGGCTGGCAACTGACCGCTGAGCCATTCCAGCAGCGGGCATACCAGGACAGTTATACTTACAATGACCTGGGTGAGGTCATTACCTTCATTGACCACAACGGGCCGATGCACAGTTACGAGTACGACGGCCTTGGTCAGCGCGTCAAAGACACCGTGTCCTTTGCTGCTGAGCAGCAGATCCACTCATATTCCAAGGCCAGGAGCTACCAGTACGATGTTCTTGGTCGGCTGACGACCGCATCGGCGCTGATTTACCAAGGCCCGGGCGTCCACAACCAGATCAAACGCCAATATAATGGCTTTGGGCAAGTGACTGCCGAATACCAGTCGAATACCGGTAGTGTGGGTGCGGGCACGCTGGCGGTGCGGTATGTCTACGAGATGGATGAGGGCGCCAGCCGGTTGCGCCGGATGGTGTATCCCACCACTGATGCGCAGTTTGCTGCTGGCCAGGGCCGGTCGCTCTGGTATAGCTACGACAGTCTTGGAAGGGTCAGCGTGATCTCTGACGTCGCTGACAGTGCCGCTCAGGCGCTTGAGTCTTACGAGTATCTCGGTTTGGGCACTCCGATCTCTCAGAGTCGGCCGCTGCAGGACAACCCGGTTCAGACGCTCTCGCAAAGCTTCATCAGCGGCGCTACCTATTCCCGCATAGACAACTTTGGGCGTCCGGTGGAGTTCCAGTGGACCACTGGGGGACAGGGGCAGCAGCACCTCAAGTACTGGTATGACGCGAACAGTAACCTGCTGACCCGTCAGGATATGGGTCTGCCGGCGCTGAGCGAGTTGTATCATCCTTCCGGTGGCGGTGCGGACTTCGCTTACGATAAATTGAACCGGATCAAGGCGTTCGATCGTGGTACGCTCACAGGTGTCAGTGCTTCGGGTCGTCCCAACTCGATGGCTCTGCCCGATACCCAGTCTTGGGGAACCAACTCAGAAGGGAATCGCAAGCGCAACTATGCCGAAGACACGGCCAATCCCGTGGACTGGCCTGACCTGCGCCCGACCTTCCAGGGCAGCTTCAACGATGATGACAGCGGCCTTTATTCGATGGAGCAGCGGCTCGAGGATTGGTGGGAGGCGAAGGAGGCTAACGACGAAGATATCCCGATCAGCCATAGGCCGGACCGATCGCTGTCGGTCAAGTTTGATCCGTGGGGCAATCTGTTCGAGCTCAATGAGTGGGCAATGGATTGGGGGAGCGTTACGGAGAGTGTCAGCAGCACACACCGTCGTACGTTCAGATACGATGCGCTTGATCGCCGCATTAGCGAGTGGCAGCCGGACGGGACACCGAACGGCACTCAAACCTGGTTCTACACCGACCTGGTCGGCAACGTGCTGGAGGAACGCCACGGTAGCGCGCATACCAGCCAGTACGTCTGGAGCCCTGTCACCGGGCAGCTCGTGTTGCGTGATCGTGACCAGGATAACAGCAGTGCCACAACCGCAGCATATCTGCCAGCCGGCAACGACGAGCGCTTGTGGGTCCTCTACGACGGCCAGGGTAACGTCAGCGCTATTATTGACGCGGCTGGACAGGCGGTCGAGCGTTACTTCTACACGCCCGAGGGCAAGATGCTGGTCAAGACCGGCGCCTGGGGCGATCTGTCGCAGCCTGATCCGAACGACCTCCGCCGTAGCGCGTACGACTGGCGCTATACCTTCCAAGGCGGCCGCATCGACGGCGGGCGGATCACTCTGGAGAACGGCGAAACGACCGTTGAAGGCATCTACTACACCAAGGGCGGTGAGTGGGATTATCTCACCGGCGGCCCTCTTGTGCATGACGCAGCAAATTACTGGAACGAGACCCTCAGCTATACCTCACCGGCCCTCAGCCTATACGACCAAGCCGTACTAACCACCGTACCTGTCGCACTCGGCGTCGTTGTGGGATTTGCCACCGGCGGCCTCGGCTTCGCGGCAGCGGGCCTCTTCGGCGGCGCAGCAGGCGGGTTCAGCGGCGGATTCGCCAGCACCTACGCTGCCGGCGGCAGTGTAGGCGAGTCGCTCCAGAGCGGCGCGGTTGGCGGAGCGATCGGCGGCATGGCAGGTTTCGCCGGCGGGGCTATCGTAGGGCGTGTTGCCGGCGGTGCTCTGCCAACGGCGGCCAACCGTGCGTATGCGTCCGGCGGAGCACAGGGATTCGTGGGTCGCCTTGGCCGCTTCTTCTACGATCCCAGAAGCTTCAGGGCGATAAGCCGGGAGTATTGGGCGGGTGCTGCGAATGGGCGCTCCCTCCACCACTGGCTCATTCCCCAGCGCTGGACGCGGGTGCCCATCGGTATCCGCAATGCCGGTTTCAACCTTCTGGAACTCCCAAGCCTTCGGGGCGTTTTCCATCCGACGCTAAGCCTCAATACCTGGATGGGCTTCGCCACACGGTGGGGAGGTGCCCATGCTTTGAAGGCGGGAGCCGTCGAGTGGGGGATTCGCATTGCCATTCCAGGTGGAATTGGGGGCGGCGCTTACACAGGTTTGCAGCTGGGCGAGTATCTTTCGAATGAGGAGCGCTGAATGGCCACCGCAATCTGCATCCGGTGTGGCGCGATGAAGAGATCGCCATTCAAGGTCTGTCGGCGATGCCGGTTCGACCCGCGTGGAGACCGACGCGCAATGGCGCAGAGCTTGCTGCTCTCGGATCGCTACTATGATCCTGAGTCGGACCACCGACCTACAAGAGACGAACTTGAGGCAGTGGGCCGGCGCATTCGTGCGGGTGAGCAACCTGAGTGGAATGATCAAGTTCTCGCAAAGCTGGTGGCGGAGCAGGAGGCGCTCGACGGGTCCGGCAGCCCAAGCTGGGGTAGAGTTGGACTGCTGATCCTTGGCGTGTTCCTCTTGGTGGCGGTGTCCATCGCCACTGTCGTTGCGGTCGTCATTCTGTTGCGTCGGATGATGTAAGCTCCCACCGCCCCGGCAGAAGGTCCGCCAGCTTGCTGATCGGCGTTCCGGCGATTCGCTCCAGCACATCCCGCAGGTACTCAAAGGGATTCACGTGATGTCGCTCGCAGGTGGCAATGAAGCTGAAGAGGATGGCGGCCG
>CAYNMV010000024.1:0-7329 GCA_964398315.1 uncultured Tepidisphaeraceae bacterium
ATCTCGGTCTTGCCCACCCCGGTCGGGCCGCTCATGATGATGTTCTTGGGCCAGACATCCTGCCGCATCGATTCAGGCAACTGCTGTCGGCGCCAACGGTTACGCACGGCCACGGCGACGGCGCGCTTGGCGTCGGCCTGGCCGATGATGTACTTGTCCAACTCCGCAACGATCTGCTTCGGCGTCATGCTCTGCATAGGTAAGCCGATTGTAGCGCTTCCGGGAGCGGCCTGCGAGCCAATGGGCCCAGCGGGCGGAAAGCGGTGCGATTTCGGCAAAAATGAGGGCAACGCAAGACAGGGGGCGCACCCGCCCGTGCCCTCTCAAATCAGCCACCGGCGGGGTGCCGGCAGCCATCATCCCCCCCTTTTCGCCGTGCCTTGCGCCCTGACTGCTTCGCGTTTGCAGGCGGCGAGCCTGTATCGCTGCCAGGTCACATCTTCTGGCGCTCGAAGATGAATTCGCGGGTAAGACGCTGGCCGTCGGGGGTTTCGAAGGCGAGGCGGAGGCGGGCGGTGGCCTGGGCGGGCCAGTCCCAGGTGGCATCGGCATCGGCGATGTAGACGGTATCCCGGCCGAGGGTGGTGCCCACGCCGACACCTGTGCCGATCCGGCCGCCGGAGCTGGCGCCAATGCCAATGCCGATGCTCGGGCCAGTGCGCTCGTAACGCGGGGTGATGGGCGGCAGGATCAGCTTGATGTATGCCGCCGGGGCGATGCTCTGCGGCAGCAGCGGCCGGCTTTCACCATCAGGGGTAACGATCCAGCTCTCCTCGCCGAGGAGTTTCACCGGCTCGTCCGAGCGGTTCTGGATGCGCAGAACCAGGCGGTTGTCGAATGTCTGGAGGTAATAGACCAGCGGCGGGTCGTCGATCGATTCGGGCGTGGTGCCGATATGCCGGGACCATTCGGCAGGCTGGAGCAGGTTGTATTCATACCGGGTGCAGCCCCCGGCCAACAAGCAGAGCATTAGCACGAGCAGCGGTATCCGCATGGCGGGCATCTTAGCGACAGCGCCACCGCAGGGGCAGCGCTAGAAGCCCACCCGGGCAGCGGCGACCAGCAGCGCCACCATCGCCGCACTGAGCGCAACCAAAGCGGTGATCCAGCGATTGGTGGAAACAGCCGATGTGGGTTGGCGATCCGTGCGCACGCATGGCCTCCTTGGTAATGGCCGACCCATGGCAAGGCTCATGCCACCTGCGGTTGACGTCGCTCAGGCAAGCGCTCGCGCGCGAGGAGCACGACAAAGTGCATCGGGACCGTTTTGCGCACGCCAATCTGTCGTAGTGCGGATGGTAGAAATGTGCGAACCGCCGGCGATCCGGCACGTTATACTGATGAGGCGTTTCCCGGCCGCCCAGGCGACCGCGTCCCGGCTTGCCCGGGATGAGGAAAGTCCGAACTGCGCAGTGCACGGTGCTGGATAACCTCCAGGCGGCGAGAACGGGGCAAAACTGTTCCGTTCGAAGCCGACGGAAAGTGCAACAGAAAGGATACCGCCCGAAAGGGTAAGGGTGAAAAGGTGCGGTAAGAGCGCACCGCGCGGGTGGTGACATCCGCGGCGATGGCAAACCCCACCGGCAGCAAGACCAAATATGCGGTGAGCGGAACGAAGCCAATTGGGTTCGTTCCGCACGTCCTGGCACGGGACGTCACCAGCCGCGGGTAGGTCGCTTGAGGCGATCGGCAACGATCGTCCCAGAGAAATGGTCGCCCGCCCCGTTCAATCGGGGGCTGACAGAATTCGGCTTACCGGACGGCCGGGAAACGCATCTTTTTGACAAACGCCAAGGCACACGGCTGCCGCAGCCCGCCAGCATTTTCGATTTATTGCTTTGCCCGCTATGCCTGACGCCTGTTGCCCAGTGCGGCCAAACCTTGTGCCGGATCAATCCCAGCGGAAGGCGGCCTGTTCGCGATTGAAGTAAAGGGCCCCTTCGTACCAGCCCTTGCTGATTTCCCGGCAGCGCAGGAGTGTGCATTCCATGGAGCGCTGCCGGCCGGCAGGGTCAGTCACCTCAAGGACGCCACCGTATCCCAGCGGCAGTCGTCGCCGACAGATGAATCCCAGGCTCTTGCTGGTGGCGTCGCGGGTATAGAGCGTGATCGGCTCGGCGGCATCCATCTCACTGAACAGCCGCAGGGTCGCCACCACGCGATAGCGATGACGCACGCTCTTGCGTCGCTCCAGCGAGTAGCCGGCCGCATCCAGCGCCGACATGAGAAACTCAACTTCCGCCCGCTCGGACGGTGACAGGTTGGCGAACTCGTTTTCGATCTCCAGCTCTCCGGTCATGGCCAGTCCTTTGGACGACTTGTTCAGCCGCAGACAGGGTTGCGTTCTGTGAAGGGGCAAGCACGATCTACGATTTGCCGCCACCTGGGGCAAATCCCGCCGCCGTGCCCGGATCCGATCCCAAAGTCCCAGTTCAAGCACGCACATTCGTTAACTCTTACCAAATTGAACCGCCCCAACTTTTTTCCTCTGCCTTGATATCGGCCACTGACGGAAGTACATTGACAGGCTCGACTGATCCAAGGCGGTTTCCGCCGATTCGGGGGCTTTCCCCGAACGTCCAAGCCTTGCAGTCGTAACAATCTTCCCCGGCTGACGTGAGCGCCAATGACGCTGACGCACGTCCGGGAGCAAGGAGCCGCAATCGTGAAGCCCAAAATCCACCCGCGTTATCAAACCTGTACGGTCCACTGTGCCTGCGGCAACTCGTTCACGACCCGCAGCACCAGCTCGCGCATCAACGTCGACATCTGCGCTGAGTGCCATCCGTTCTTCACCGGCAAGCAGAAGTTCGTCGACACCGCCGGCCGCGTGGACAAGTTCACCCGGAAGTTCGGCGGCACCTACTCGTTCCAGAAAACCGCCGCCAAGTAAGCCACCGGCACACCCGCCCGGCCGATGGCGCCGGGCCGGTTGCCAATCCCTGTCCGGTTTGAGTTTCCCCCGGTCCGCCCGTAAAATCGGGGCGACCGGTAGAAGCTGCCGCGCCCCTGCGGCCGCGCGGGAGTAGCTCAATGGTAGAGCTCTAGCCTTCCAAGCTAGATGTTGCGGGTTCGAGTCCCGTCTCCCGCTTTTCCCCTTGCCGGCATGGCATGTCGCCGGCGCATCGCCTGATCGCGCCCCCTTTCTTCGCCTGAGCCCGCTGCTGCCGGTATACTCCGCCAGTTGATGACCCAATCATCACGCGATCCGCAGTCAATTGTTCTTACCGGGGCTACCTCGCCTGTGGCGCGGGCCCTGGCCGAGCTGTTTGCGCGCGATGGCTGGCGCGTGGTGCTGGCGGGGCGCAATCGGGAGGAGCTGGAACGCACCGCCGCAGACCTGCGCATCCGCTTCGGCGTGATGGTGCACGTGGTCGATTTTGAGGCGACTGCCCTCGATCGCCATGAGGCATTCTGGGCCGCCTGCCTCGATGCCTGCCAGGGGAAGATCGAGGCCTGCATCGCCTGTCATGGGCTGCTGATCGACCAGGCCGAGGCCGAGCGCGATCCGGCACTGGCAGTGCGGCTGATTGAGGTGAATTACACCTCGGTCGTTTCCATTTTGGAGCGGGCGGCTGCCCACATGGCCGAGCGCCGCAGCGGCACAATCGCGGCGATCAGTTCCGTCGCCGGCGATCGCGGCCGTAAGAGCAACTACCTCTACGGCGCCCCCAAGGCCGGCCTGAGCACCTACCTGGAAGGCCTGCGCTATCGCCTCTGGCCAGCGGGGGTGCATGTGCTGACGATCAAACCCGGCTTTATCGACACCCCGATGACCTGGGGCAAGGTCAATCCGCGGCTCGCCGCCTCCCCCGCCCGGGTAGCCCGTGATATTCACCGCGCCCTGCAGCGCCGCCGTGGTGTGATCTATACCCCCTGGCCGTGGCGCTGGGTGATACTGATCATCCGCAACATCCCGACAATTATTTTCCGGCGGATGAAAATCTAGCGTCAACCCGCCGCGGCCGCTTCATGGCCGAACCGGCCGCCTGATGGCTTGGCGCCCGATCACAAATTGACCGGAAAGCCATGAGCGGCTTAGCATAGAGATGGATATGCAGGAGCCAACCGCGATCCTGGCGCAGTCGCAACAAGACCTGGGGCGTGTCTTTTTCTGGCTGCTGATGCTGATCGGGATTGTGGTGCTGGCTGCGGCAGGGGTGCTGTATCTGCGAAAGTGGTACACGTCCAGCGATTCCGAGCCTGCTGTTGGGTTTACCCTCGGCGACATCCGCCAACTGCACCGCGACGGGCAGATGACCGATGAGGAATTTGAGCGGGCCAAGGCGCTGATCCTCGGCCGCACCCGGCAGCAACTGCATCAGACGCCCGATCCAACAGCCAAGAACGATCAGGACATCCGCGACGTAAAGCTGGGAGAGTAGCTGCCGAGGATGCCTTGCCGGCGGCAGATCTGCTCCAGCCGTTACGGTGCGCGCCGTGCAGGGCGGCGACCGGCGTCCGCCTCGCAGCCGGCACCTGCTGGCGGAAACGTCCGAAAACCTCGGGGTTTCCAGCATTGGTCAGGCAGGTCCGCATAATGCTTAGAACGCGTTTTCCTCTTTCTTGACGGGTGTTTTTAGACTACTAATAGGCTTCTGCATCGGCGGCGCATGTGCCTTAAGCAACGCCGCGTGATGTTCGATCAGTTACGGAAAGCGATGGCGCGAACGGCCCGCAGGGGCCGTGACAGCGCGGGGAAAAGGTGTCCTCGCGGCTGACACGGTTTTCGGCGGGCGCGGAACGACCCTCGCATTTGGAAGATCCCTCCATGGCCAATTCGAATCGCACCGGCAACGGTGGTGGTACCGGAAACCTGCCCCCCGGGGGCGCTGGCGGCAACTCCGGCGGCTTCCGCGGACGCCGTGTGACCACATGCAGCTTCTGCGGCAAGAGCTCCCGCGATGTCGGGCCCATGGTCGAAGGCCCCTCCGATGTCTATATCTGTGCCAACTGCGTCGACTTGGCCCACAACATCATCCGCCAGGAAAAACGCAAGCTCAGCGCCAGTCAGCCGCTGTTCAGCACCATCCCCAGCCCGCGGCAGATCAAGGAATACCTCGACGCCTACGTCGTCGGGCAAGAATATGCCAAACGCGCCCTGTCGGTGGCCGTCCATAACCACTACAAGCGCCTGACCACCCTCGACACGACCTCCGAGAAGGGCGAAAACGATATCGAGATCGACAAGAGCAACATCCTGCTGATCGGCCCCACCGGCTCGGGCAAGACCCTGCTGGCCAAGACCCTGGCCCGCGTGCTCAACGTCCCCTTCGCCATCGGCGATGCCACCACGCTGACCGAGTCCGGCTACGTCGGTGAGGATGTCGAGAACATCCTGCTCAAGCTCCTGCAGAATGCCGACTACGACCTGGAGGCGGCTCAGCGCGGCATCATCTACATCGACGAGATCGACAAGATCGGCAAGACGCAGAACAACGTCTCGATCACCCGCGATGTCAGCGGCGAAGGCGTGCAGCAGGCACTGCTGAAAATGCTCGAAGGCACCGTGGCCAATATCCCTCCCCAGGGCGGCCGCAAGCACCCCGAGCAGCAGTACATCCAGATGGACACCAGCCAGATCCTGTTCATCTGCGGCGGCTCGTTCGTCGGCCTTGAGGACATCATCCGCAAGCGCCTGGGCAAGCGGCAGATCGGTTTCCTCTCGGAAACCGCCCCCGACATCACCGCCCGCGAGCGCGCCAACACGCTGGCGCAGGTGCAGCCGGAAGACCTGATCGAGTTCGGCATGATCCCCGAGTTCGTCGGCCGCCTGCCGGTGACCGCCACCCTCGAGCCGCTGGACACGGATGTGCTGATCTCCATCCTCACCCAGCCTAAGAATGCCCTGGTCAAGCAGTATCAGCGCTTCTTCCGCATGGAAGGCAGTGAGCTGGAGTTCACCCCCGCCGCCCTTCGCCTGATCGCCGAGAAGGCGCTCAAGCGCGACACCGGGGCACGGGCCCTGCGGGCGGTGTGCGAGGAAATCATGCTCGACCTGATGTACGACCTGCCCGACCAGACGCAGGGCGGCAAGTACGTCATCACCCCCGAGGTGGTTGAAGGCAAGCATAAGCTCTTCGAGCTGCGCGCCGAACGCCGCCGCGAATCGGCCTAGGTGATTCAGGATGATCAACCCCAGCCCCGGCCCTGTGCCGGGGCTTTTTCTTTTGCCCCTTTTCTCTTGCCAGCAGGCTTGCCGATCAGGGCCATCGCCTGCCGCCCTGCCGGCGGGCTTGTCTATGGCGTCTCGGCGGCCGCCGTCCTGGCCCGTTCCTGCTCGCGCTGATGCAGCTCGGGGTTGGGCGCGGCATCGGCCTCAACCTCGCCCCGCAGCCAGCGCACCGCTCCCAGCAGGTGGTCCTGGAACTCGGCCGAGCGCCACACATCCTCGCGATGGCCCAGGCTGGTGTAGAAGACCCGCCCCTTGCCCTGCTGCTTGCACCAGGCGATCGGCACGTGATACGGCCGCTTCTTCCCGGTCTGGTCCATGTCCAGGCTCATGAGGATGCGCACCTCTTCAGCGCGCAGGTCGTCGAACTGGTAGATCTCCTCCTTGAACGTGCGCGCGGGCGCATAGGGCCGGGCGGCCGGATGAGCCGCATCGTGCACCTTGAGCGTAATGGTATCGCCGGCGTTCCACGAATGGCTCGCGAAGCGGGCCCCGATCAGCCGGGGATAGCGCGGGTGCTGCTTGAGCGTGTCGGTCGCGCAGTGGATGCCGAGAAACGCCCCACCCTCATCGATCCAGCGCTCAAAGGCCTCGTACTGCCCCTCGGCAAAGGGCAGTTCGCCAGTGGTGTAGAAGACAACCAGGTCTGTGGAGGCCAGCCGCTCGGCCGTCAGCCCGCGAACGTGATCGATGAACTGCACCTCGAACCCGCCCCGCTCGGCCAGGGCTGTCCACACCTCCTGCACCACGCTCGGCTGCTTGCCATCTTCGCCGCGCGGCTTGACCACATCATGCACAAACCCCTCCGACTGGGTCAGCACCACCACCCGCCCCGGCCCCGCCGCCCGCGCACCGGAAACCATCCCCATCACGACCACCCCCATCACCATCAACCCCAGGACCAGGCTCCACATGCTCATGTCCATGACCTCCGTTTGACCGCGGGAAAATCGACGAGCCGTGCGCGCTTGAGTAATCGGGAGATCGAGCGACTGATGCTGCGCCTCCTGCGAGCACGCAGTCTCCCGCTCTCCCGATCACTCGATCATGCACTTCAACTTCATTCCAGCACAACGCCTTCATTCCCGCGCCATGCCTTCATTCCGGCGCAACACCGTCACTCCGGCGCAACGCCGCAGGTCTTCATATTGACGCTG
>CAYNMV010000024.1:7429-57853 GCA_964398315.1 uncultured Tepidisphaeraceae bacterium
TCCGGCGCAACACCGTCACTCCGGCGCAACGCCGCAGGTCTTCATATTGACGCTGCGGACCTTGCCGACCGTTTCCGGCCGGCCGCTTTCTGCGCTGCGCACGGCGGCGAAACACATCGCCAGACCGCGGAGATTGCTGCGCGGGTTGTTGCCTGGCTCGCGCTTCTGCTCAATTGCGCTCAGCAGCTCACCCATCGATCCCATGAACCCCTCGCTGAACCACTCGCCCTCCAGCTTCGCGGTGCCGACGCCGCGGGGAGTGTAGAGCGTCACCGGCTGGTTGGCGATGGTCGGGCCGTGGCTCATCAGCGTGCCTTTGGAGCCGGTGATGTAGGAGGCATCATCGCGGCCATGCTTCACCACCGCATCGAACGCCAGCGTCGCCTGGGCGCCGTCAAACTCGACGATCGTCTGCCCCAGCAGCGGCGGGCGGCTCTTCTGGAAGCTGGCCCGCGTCAGGGTTGCGAAGCAGCGCTTCGGCTCCTTGTCGGCGATGTAGCAGTTGAGCATGTCGAACCAGTGGATGGCAAAGTCATAGAGGATGATGTGATGCACGCGGTTGAAGTGCGTCTTGCGGATCCACTCGTGGTCCCAACTGCAGCGCAGGTGAACCGCCACCACCTCCCCCAGCAGCTTCCGCGCCACCGCCTGGCGCATGTATGACACGTGCGGCGCCCAGCGGCCGTTCTGGTTGATCGCCAGCTTCACCCCCTGCTTCTCGGCCAGTTCGGCAAACTTTTCGCCCTTGTCCAGGTTCAGCACGAACGGCTTCTGGCTCAGCACGTGCTTGCGGGCGTTCAGGGCGGCGGGGATCAAATATTCGCGGTCCTGCGGATGGGTGGCGATGTCCACCACCTCGATGTCATCGCGCTTCAGCAGTTGCCGGTAATCGGTGTAGGTCCGGGCATCGGGGAAGAACTCCTTGCGGCGGTTTTCCGCACGCTCGGGGATCAGGTCGCACAGCGCCACCACGTTCAACCCCATCTTCCTGTAGGCCCCCAGGTGCGCGGCCGAGATCCCGCCACAGCCGATCAGCCCGATCGGCGGGTTGTAGCGCCGTGGACGCGGCGGCTGGTACTTGAGGGCGGGCGCGTCGATCTTCTGCCTGGATGGATCCGCCGGCAGCCTGGATGGATCGGTCTTCTTCCTGGATGCGGCCGTCTTTTTCGTCTTCTTCGCCATGGTGCTTCTCTTCCCTTTGCATGGACTGTCAACCAGTGCCGGCCACGCGCCGGCGCTGCGGTGAGCCTGACGGATTCATTTCACCAGCGGCACGGTGCGCTTCTCCCTGGCGCTGAGCACCGCGCTGTCCACGATCTGCTGGCCGATGCGCGCAATCTCCGGGCTGAGCGGCCCGGTGATCGGTTCGCCGCTGGCCAGGCAGTGCAGCACGTAGTTGATCGGCTTGTCGTACGGCGGCTTCAGCTCATCGACCGCCACTTCAAAGCCCTCGGGCCGATCCATCGTCTGCACACGGATCGTGTTCTCGTAGTCGTAGCTGCTGATGGTCCCGGCCCGCCCCACCAGCACGAAGCCGCACTTGGGCTGCGGCTGCATCGTCCAGGGATCGGTGAACGTGCCCCAGCGCGTCTCGAACTTGCTCAAGCCCGTGTCGTAGCGCGCCACCGTGATGCTGTGCTCGTCCACCTCCAGCCCGGGCGGCTGATCCACCGTCGTCGTCACCTCGATGGGCGCCCGGCCGTTGAGGTACCACGTGCCCAGCGTCGTGCCGTATCCCAAGTAGTCCAGCAGCGACCCGCCCCCCTGGCTTTTCTGGTAGAACCAACTGGTCGCCTTCTGCCGGGCGGCCTCCTCCTCGCTGATTTCGATCTTGTCCATGACATGCCGCATCGGCCCGCGGTTGCCATCGTAGTAATGCACCTGGAGCACCTCGCCGATGACCCCCTCATCGCACAGGCGCTTGGCGGTGACATGCGATGGGTACCAGCGCAGCGGCCAGTTGATGACAAGCTGCCTGCCGGTTGCCTGCATCGCCGCGATCATGCGATCGGCCTCGGCCAGCGTGGCGGCAAACGGCTTTTCCACAAACAGGTGCGGCCCGTAGGGCGCGATGCGTTCCACCCAGTCGGCGTGGGTGGCGGTGGAGGAGCAGAGGATCACCATGTCCGGCTGGGTGCGCTCCAGCAGCTTGCGCCAGTCCGGCTCGAAGTGATCGCGCCCCAGTTCCAGCCGTTCCAGCACCGGCCAGACCCGCTCGGGCTGCTCATCGCTCACCCCCACCACCTCCGCATCCGGGTGGCTCATCGCCTGCCGCAGCAGATCGCCCATGTGCATGTGATCAAAATTGATGCCGACAATTTTCCAGCGCTTCATTGGGATCCTTTCTGAGTGGAATGCTGATGAGCCCTGCCCGCGAGAACCAAAGACCGGCCCTTTCCGCCCGCACATCACGCCTCACGCATCGCGCATGGCTCATCACGCTTCCGCCTCATCGCCAGTCTTGCTGAACGCGTACGTCTGTCCTGGGTTGTTTACAAACACCCGGTCGATCAGGTCCTGCCCGATGCCCCGCGCGCGCATCTGGTCTGCAAACGACTCCAGCAGGAACGCCAGGCCGGGGGCGCCGCCGTACGATTTCCAGTAGCGGCTGCGGGCGGCATCCATGCCCAGCAGGATCTGGTCTGGAAACGCCGGCAGCAGCTCGGCCAGCAGATCCAGCGTGTGATTCGGCCCCGGCGGCCAGCGGAAGGCCGAGTCGTACTCGATCTTCACCCCCGTGCTCAGCACAGCGCGGTGGTATGCCGCATCCGGCCGGCGATCCAGGTGCGACAGCACCACGTGGCTCAGGTCGGCCCCGTGCTGGCGCAGCAGGTCAACCTGCTCCAGCGCGGCGGTGCCCTGCTCGGTGTGCGTGATGATCGGGCAGCCGCTGCGCCGCTGGGTGATGGCGGCGGCGATAAACGCCGCCCGCTCGCGCGCGCTGAGCCGATCGAGCGAGCCGGCCACCTTGATGATGCCAGCGCGATAGGGCGTCCCATCCATGCCATACGTCACCTCGCGCCCGAAGCGCTCGGCCAGCGCCTCCACCGTCACCGGGTCATCACGCAACGCCTGCGACCAGTGCTGCGGCGGGTAATACTTGCCCAGATGCAGCCCGGTGGGGCAGATGATGTGCACCGCGCTGCGACGCGACACCTCAGCCAGCAGGCGCACGTTGCGCCCGCACCCCGACGGCATCGTGTCCACCATCGCCCGCCCGCCGGCCCGACGGAAATCGAGCAGTTCTGTCGTGATCTTCTCGATGTCATTGAGCAGGAACTCAGGGTTTTGCTCCGTGGCGCAGCCATGGTCGATGATGACATGCTCGTGCGCATAGCACACGCCCAGCTCACCTGCCGCGATATCGCCGAGAATGGTGCGGACAAAGGGCATTAATGTGCGGTCCGGGCGTTCAACCCGTGCCAGGTGCATGACCGGCCGGGGATACCATCGCTCCGTCACAACCGGTGGCACGCCCCGAGCCAGCCCGGGCGCTACGATTCCTTTTTCATCGTCAGCCGCTCGCCGGCGTGCAGCACGCGGTACGGCTGGTTCAGCCGCTCGCACTCCGGCACGAAACGCTCGCGCGGGTCAGCGGTGTTGAACTCGAACATCTCGTAATGACACGGCACAACCAGCCGCGCCTCGATTGCCCGCGCCAGCCGGGCCGCCGCGGTGCCATCCATGTTCCCGAGCTGCCCGTTGATCGGCAGCAGCGCCAGGTCGATATCGTGACGGGACAGCGCCTCCTCCAGGCCGTTGTACACGATGCCATCGCCGGCGTGATAGATCTTGAACGGGCCGAGGGTGGCAACAAATCCGAGATACTTGTGATTGCCCGCATGATCCGTTTCCAGCTTGTCATGCGCGGCCGGCACTGCTGCCAGCACCCCCTCAACCCACTCGCCGGCGTTGGTGCCGACCCACTTGCGCGGATGCACCTTCACGCGCTGCTCCACCAGTGACTGCAATGCGCGCGGGTAGACGAAGCAGGCCAGCGGATTGGCCGCCAGCAGGGGATTGAGCGTCTCACCATCAAGATGATCGGTGTGGCCATGCGTGCTGGTGACATAGTCGATGCCGCTGAGCCGAGCTGGATCCACCACCCGCCGGGTCATGCGCACGTGCGGGGTATCGGTGCCTTCGTACTTGCGTGTCAGGGAATCGGACAGGTACGGATCGAACAGCACGGTCAGGCCGTTGTGGTATGCCAGGAACCCGCTCTGTCCCAGCCACCAGACGTGCAGCGCACCGCGCTCGGACCTGGCCGCTGCGATGTCGTCAAGTAAGGCATCATCACTGAGTAACGGTTCGATCATGGCTCTTGTCTTGAGATGACACGGGCCGCTCGCCCGCGGTTCCTGAACCCGTAAACAGAATCAACCGGTCAGCCTGTCCCGGCAGCCGCCGGACCGCCGCAGATCACGCACGGAATCGGCCGGCGTTGTCCCGGCTTCACTCGATCCCCAGCTCCTTGCGCACCTGCTTCACACCCGCCACCATGTTCGCCAGCTTCTGCCGGGCGGCCCAGCGGGCGGTCTGGCTCAGGCCGCAATCGGGGGCGAAACTCAATCGCTGGGCCGGGGCATGCTCCAGGCAACGCCGCACCCGGCTGGCCACATCTTCCGGCGTCTCGATATAGTAACTCTTCACATCGATAATCCCCACCGCCACATCGCACTGGCGCGCAATCTGGCCGATGAGCTCCAACTCCGCGAATTCGCGGCTGGCCATCTCCAGGTGTATCTCATCGACCTTCATATCAAAAAACGCCGGGAACATCGGAGCGTATTCGCGCTTGCCCACCGCCCGCGCCTTGAAGTTGCCAAAGCACAGGTGCGTGCCCAGTCGACATTTGCCGACAACCGGCTCGATCGTGCGGTTGAAAATCCCGACCAGGCGCTTTGGGTCCTCGCGATGGGCGTAGCATGACATCGACGGCTCATCCACCGTGATTTCCCGGCAGCCGGCGGCCACCAGCGCTTCCAGCTCGCGCTGTACGATCGGCAACAGCGCCTCGGTCAGCGCCCAGCGGTCGCGGTAGCGTTCATTGGGCAGCAGCCGGCCGCTGAGGGTATACGGCCCGGGCACCGATGCCTTGAGCGTCACGTTGTCGGCCCCCAGCGACGCCGCCACGCGCTTGAGCCGTTCGTACTCCTCGACCGCCCCAAGTCCGCGCGGGGCGGACAGTTCACCGATCACCTTGTGCCGGCCGCGCTGATCGTGTGCCGGCGGCCCGAATCGTCGCGGCGATGCTCCTTCCAGCTCGATCCCATCGAGATAGCCGTAGAACGACAGATTGAAGTCGAAGCGCGTCTGCTCGCCATCGGTGATCACATCCAGTCCGGCCGCAAGCTGATCGTGTACCGCGCAGATCACCGCATCCTGCTGCATCTCGCGCACATCATCGACCCCGAACTCGGCCAGGTGAGCGCTGGAAAATTCCAGCCAGCCGGGGAAGGGGTAGCTGCCGATGACGGTCGTTCTCAGGGGTTGTTCTTTCATCCGATTCGCTCCTCAATCCAGGTACGCATGCGGGCCGCGATTTCCATCGGGTTGCGGTCTTCCGGCTCATCCTCCCACGAATACCAACCGTCGTACCCGATCGCCTTCAGCGCGGCGAAGGTGCCAGGCAGATCGACCACGCCCTCGCCCAGCGGGCAGGTATGGTGGCCGCCGGCCGCGACGACGTCCTTGACGTGCACGTGCTTCACCAGCGTGCCCAGCTCGCGCACCGCCTGCACCGGATCGATGCCGCGCGTGCCCAGCCAGCCGGTATCCAGTGCGATTCCGGCCCCCTCCCCCAGCTCCGCGATCTGCTCCCGGATCTCCGCCGGGCTGGTTTCGGGATGGTTCTCGTAGTTGAAGCCGATGCCGGTTGATCTCATCAGCCGCTTCACGGTTGCCGGATCACTGCCCCAGTAGCCGCCGTTGCACACCGTGATTCCCAACTGCTGACAGACACGGGCATTCTCCTCGTTCAGAGCCCCGGCCAGGCCGATCGGCTGCAGGCCATGGTCATCGAGGATCTGCCGGTAGGTCCGGGCGCGGCTGTCAGTCATCTGCGGTGGATCAACGTGCGCCACCCAGATTTCCACCGCCCGGTAGCCGGCGGCCGCGATCTCCACGCAGATGCGCGCCCAGGCCCGCTCATCCGTCTGCTGGCGGGTGAGCCGGTCCTGCTCGCCCCAGCGGGCCAGGTCGAACCGCCATCCCGTCACCTGCCCCACCAGGTTCGCCGTGTTGAATGCAACCTTCTTCATGTGCGATTCTCCTTCCACGCCCGTGCCGCGGTCGCGGCGATTTGCTCGGGCATCTCCAGCACCGCCCCCAACCGTCGCAGGCGCTCCTGCAAGACCGGCACCGGTACCTGCCGCGCACCACAGTCGTGCTGCAACGACAGCGCGGCCGCCACGCCGGCGGCCTGGCCCAGGCTCATCGTCTGGCCCATGCTGCGGCAACTGGCATGGGCATCGTGGGTAGCGCTGAAACAGCGCCCGGCCACCCACACCTCATCGCGCCCGCGCGGCACCACCGTGCCATACGGCACCTCATAGGCCCGCCCCCCGGGCACGTAAGCCCAGGCGGTTTCTTCCTGGCCATCCGAGCCCATGCGATGATCCTCGATCGGCGCCCCGCACAGCAGGATGCGATCATCAAAGCGCCGGGCCGAGAGGCAGTCCTCCCGGGTCAGCCGATACTCACCATACACCCGGCGGGTCTCGCGCACGCCGATCTGGGTGGACAGCGCCACGATTTTGGCGCGCTCATATCCCGGCACACAGTCCCGGAAGAAGGCCTCAAACGCATACGCCTGCCGCCGCCCTTCCGCCTCGGCCGATGACAACTGGCGCACATCCGTGGCATCCACATTCGCCACGCGGGTGGCCACCGTGGCGATGCATCCCTCGATCACCATGGCATGTGCGCTGCCCTTGCGGCGGGCGAGCTTGTGGGCGCCGCTGTCTACCGCCTGCGCCATGCGCTGGGCCAGCATGGCCTTGCCACCGGCCGCGTCGAAAGCGGCCAGGTCGACGTTGCACATGCGGAACGTGGTGGTGAGCGTCTGAGCTGGGTCGATATCACCGGCTTTCTCGCAGGCGATCCCGGCCCAGTGGCACAGGTCCGCATCGCCGCTGGCATCGACAAACCGCCGGGCACTGATTTTCACCAGCCCGTTCTTGGTTGCCGCGATCACCGCCCGCAGGGTGCCATCCGCCGCCGTCTCGACATCGACCACGAATGCGTGCAGCAGCACCGCCACCCCCGCCTCGGCCAGCAGTTCATCCCACACCCACTTGAGGCGCTCGGGGTTGTAGGTGATGCCGGTCCCGGCGCCATAGGTGTTGGGCCGCAGGATGATGTCATCGGTCATCGCCAGGCGGTCGACGACGCGATCGGGTATCCCGCCGACGACCTTGCGCGGCTCGGGACCAGGGGTGAAGAAGCCGTAAAAGGTATCGAGCACACCGGTGCTGGCGCCACCGAGAAAGCCGTAGCGCTCGATCAGCATCACGCGCGCGCCCGGCCCCTCCGCCGGCTGCCGGGCGGCCAGCGCTGCGCAGCATCCAGCGCTGCCCCCGCCGACGATGAGGATGTCGGCCTCGGCCAGCATCGACACCTGAGAATGGACGATCGCGCGCTGCATCAGTGCAATGACACGGTCCCCGCGGGCGATGGCTCGCCCTTGGCAACATTATTCGATCTCGAAAAACCGCTTCGTGAACGCGATATCCGCCGCCACATCCGCCTCCTCGCCCGGCGGGGTTTCCAGCACCAGCCAGCCGTCGTAGCCGATTTCCCGCAGCGCCATGGCGCTGGCGGCGTAATCGACCCGGCCCTGGCCCGGGCGCACATCGCCGGGGCCGACTTTCGTTTCTTTCATGTGGACCTGCCGGATCAAAGGCCCCTGCTGCCGAATCTGCTCCGGCCCATCCTGCCCCACCCAGACCACGTTGGCCAGGTCGAAATAAACCCCGAACCCGGCGGGCGAGTCGATGCGGGTTGCCATCTCGAGCAGGTCCGCGGCCTCCAGCGTGCCCTCGTAACAGAGGGTGATTCCGCGCTCCGCCGCCTTCGCGCACAGGGGGGCCAGGAGCTGGGTGGTGCGCATCAGCTTTGCCTCATCGCCCCGAGGATCGTTGGCGAAGAAAAACGGCAGCAGGACCACCTTCGCCCCCAGTTTCACCGCCCACTCGATGGCCACCTCAATCTCGCCGATCACCTGCTCGGTGCGCTGCGGCATCGCCAGGAACCCGTGCTTGTTGAGCGGCCCGAGGCAGATCGACGGCACCGCCAGGCCGGTCTGCTCCGACAGCGCGCGCAGTGCATCGATGCGGGGATGATTCGCATCACCCATCTCCTCCAGCGTCAGGACCACCTCAATCCCGTGCAGCCCCAGCCGCCGTGCCCGCTCGAACACCTCCGCATCATCCGCGGTATTCATCACACCCTGCATCGTTCCCAGCTTCATGGCTTCACTCCGCTCGGTTGGTCAGCCGATGCGCCTGGCCCGCACGCTCGATTGACGGGCCCTTTGCACCGCCCTGCTCCCCCGCCGGCCTTTCGCCCACGCGCTCATAGAGCCTGGCCAGTCGATGCGCGTGCTCATCGTAGGCCGACTCAAACAGCTCACGCGCCCGCTCGGCCCCAACGACCGCTGCGCCACTGAGCACCCTGGGCGGATGCCCCGCGCGGGTAAGACGGTCGGCCACCTCCGCCTTGATCGCGTTGATCAGCAGGCATCCGCCGATGGTCGATCCCGGCGACACCGGGGTGTCCAGTCCGTCGATCTTCACCATCGCATCACCCGGCGGTGCGCCGGTGTCCAGCACAAGGTCGCTGAAATCAGACAGTTTCTTACCGCGCGGATCGTTGCTGCGGCTCTGCTCCGAATGTCGGGCGCTGAGGATCGACACCACCTTCACGCCGCGATGCTGGAACCCCTCGGCCATCTCGATGGGCACAACATTGCAGCCGCTGGAGCTGATCACCAGGGCGCTGTCCTGCTCGCTGATATCGAAATTGCGCAGGATGCGCCCGGCCAGGCCCGACACGTTCTCCAGAAACATCGCCTGCCGCTGGCCGTTGGCGCCGACCACCAGGTTGTGAAACGTGAGCGACAGCTCGACGATCGGGTTGAAGCCGGGAAACGAGCCGTAGCGCGGCCACATCTCCTCGATCATGATGCGCGAGTGGCCGGAGGCGAAAACATGCACCATCCGTCCGGCCAGGATGGTGCGGCTGAACCAGTCGGCGGCGGTGGCGATGGCGTCCAACTGGCTGTGCACTGTCTCGGCCAGTTCCCGGCACTTGGAAAGATATTGTTCGGCTGGCGTCATTGGTCTTTGCTTTCAATCACACGGGCGCCCCGGCCCCGCGCATCAGCCCCTTTTCGATGCTGCCTGCATTGCGCCGTAGGCAGCGCCGACGGCGCCGGCATCAGCGCCCAGGGCTGCGGGCACGATCCGCACGCGCTGGCCGTGCGGGCGCCATTCATACTCATCCATCAACCGCGCCAGCGGCTGGAACAGGTGCGTGCCGGCCTGAGCGATCCCACCGCCGAGAATGACGATCTCAGGATCGACCGCGTTGACGATGCTGGCGATGTGGGCCGCCAGCGCTTTGACGCTGCGCAGCCAGACTGATGCGGCAAAGGCATCGCCCGCGGCGTAGGCGCTGACCAGCTCCTCGGTCGATTCCCACCGGCCATTGCTGCGCTCGGGCAGCGAGTAGTTGCCGATGTGGTACTCGATCGCCCCCGGCGTCATCGCAAGATCGCGCGGGCCATCAAAATCCACGCTCATGTGCCCCAGGTGCCCGGCCCGGCCGAGGTGCCCGCGCAGCAGGTGGCCATCGCACAGGATGGCCCCGCCGACGCCCGTGCCCAGCGTCAACAGCACGGCGTTGCGCTTGCCCCTGGCCGCCCCACGGCACAACTCGCCCAGCAGCGCCGCCTGGGCATCGTTGTAAACCGGCACCACGTCCTGGCGGCCCAGATGCGGCGCCCACTCAAACCCCATGGTGGCTTCCATCTTCCCCATCATCCACCAGATGCTGCGGCCATCGGCTGCCGCCACGCCGGGACAGCAGACCCCGATCCACTCGGCCCGGGCGCCGCGGCTCTGCTCCATCTGCTCGACCAGCCGCCGGGCATCGTGCTTCCACGATCCCTGCTGGTCGTCCTGCGTCGGCACATCGAGATCCTCCAGCACCTCGCCGGCCTCGTTGATCGCCACCGCCTTGACGTTGGTCCCGCCTACATCCAGTCCGATTGCGTATTTCATGGCTGCATCATCACGGCGCGGGTTAATCGCCGCCTGGCCCGGTGGCCGGCAGTTGGCCTTCACTCACGCACCATCCACCATCTACCGCCAGCACCTGCCCGGTGCAGAAGCGCGCTGCATCGGACAGGAAATAGACCGCCGCCGCATCCAGGTCCTGGGGCTGACCGATGCGCCCGCCATCCAGCGGCTGCTTGGTCTGGATAAACGCGCGGATGACCGGATCGTGCGCTGCCCGCTGGGCCATTGGCGTCTCCACCAAGGCGGGCGCCAGCACATTGAAACGGATCCCGTGGGGCGCGTAATACGCCGCACAGCTTTTGGTGAAGCCGATGATGGCGCTCTTGGCGGCGGCGTAGGCATGGGTGGCGAAATGCTGCGGCGAAGGAGAAAACCCCAGCACGCTGCCCATGTTCAGGATGCTCCCCGGCGTCCCCTGCTTCAGCAGTTGCCGCACCACCGCGCGATTCGAGAGCATCATCGAGCGCAGGTTGAGGTTGAGGGTGTAGTCCCATCCCGCATCGCTCAGCTCATGCAGCGGCCCATCGCCGTAGCGCCGGCCCGATCCGCCGGCGACATGGTACAGCCCGTGCAGCGGACCGAAGGCAGACAGAGCCAGGTCGATCGCCTTCAGGGTTGTGGCCGGATCGGTCGCATCGGCGGCCAACGCACGGCAGCGATCGCCCAGCTCGGCCTCCACCGCGCGGGCCTGCTCCGCCTCGCGCCCCACCACCACCACCCGCGCTCCCTGTGCGATACACGCACGCGCAGCCGACAGCCCCAGGCCCTTGGTCCCGCCGACGATAAGGATGGTCCGATCGCGCAGCATGACACGGGCAGACTAGCGGCGGAGCGGGATGGGGGCGAGGATAATCATTCACCTGGATCACAAACTGATATGATTAACTGACGCGGACTGTAGCGTTGGCGGCGAGCGCTGTTTCTCTCTCTCATGACGCTTTGACCAGGGCACCTGGCGCATCCCCGGTGCAGCGCCATTTCCCCGGACATGCGCTGCCGCGCCTTGCCGGTGAGGGGAGACTTCGTAGAGTGATCGGACAGATGGATCCGACTTCTTCCGAGGATACCGCCGGGCGCGGGGGTGAACGACAACGCAGGCGCGGGCGGCTGGTGCTGGTGATCGCGCTGGCGCTGGCCGCCATCAGCCTTTGCGCGCTGGCCGGACGGCATGGCTGGGAAATGCGCCGGCAGGCGTGGGAGTATTTCGCTCCGGGACATTTCCGCGGCGACATCTGGCGCAATTATTACTTCGGCACGCTCGCGCTGCGCGATGGGTGGCTGAACCTCTACGAAGATCATCACGCCAACCCGCCGCCGTTGCTGCGCCGGATGAACTATACCCCCCTGCGCACGCTGGTATTCGCGCGCTGGGCGGCGGGCAACGGCGAACCGGAAGCCACCCCGCAGGGGGATCCGCAGTGGAAACCGGAGTGGGAGTTCAACGCCTTCCTCAACCAGTTCAACATCGTGCTGGCGCTGGCGGGATCCATCGCGGCGGGCGTGCTGGTGCTGCAGTGGACGCGCTGGCCGCGGACCACACGGGGCGCGCAGCCAGCGGGCGATGGGCGCGATGATGTGCCTGCCCAGGCGGCATCTCCATCCCGCCTTGGCGCTGATGAGCGCACCATCTGGCAACTGATCTGGCCCTGGGTGGCGGCGACGATCGCATTCCTGGTCTTCTGGTACAACCCCGGCGGATTGATCCTGGCCCACGGCTGGCCGAGTCCCAACGCCTGGTTGATGCCCTTTTTCCTGTGGGCACTGGTTTTCGCTTCGTGGAATCTCTGGTTTGTCGCCGGGCTGGCGATCGGTCTTGGCGCGATGTTCCAGGGACAGCATCTGCTGGTGGCGCCTTTCTTCCTGCTCTGGCCGCTGCTGGCCGGCCAGCCTCTGCGGGCGGTGCGGTGGGCATGCGGGTTCGGTCTCGGTTTCATGGGCGTGGCGGCAGGCTGGATGCTCACGCTGCGGCCGGACCTGACCGTGACCGAGCGCTCGATCAACTGGACCGCGATCATCTGGATCCTCAGCAGCACCATCGCACTGGCAGCGCTGCCCCTGGTGCGCAGGCTGCTCCTGCGCTGGATGGCACAGGATGCATCGGCAGGCGAAGCGCCCGATGACACAGCGCAGCCGCCAGACGATGCCGAGCTGCCGGCCAGTGCGGATGAGATGGGGGTGGCAGAGAGTTCTGATCCGCTGGCTCAGGATAGCCCATCCACCATACCGCATCCTCCGCACGCGGGCCGACTGCGGCGGGGATTCATGATCGCCGTGTCGCTGGTGCTCCTGCTGGCGGTGGTGGCATGGCCGCTGGGGCGGATCATGGGGCAGCGGCCAGGCCTGTTCGCCTGTGCGCTGCTGGGGGCGATGGGGGTCATCGCACTGGGATGGCGGTTCGGCTGGCGGGCACTGCGGTATGCGATCCCCGGCGTGGTGGCCGTGCAGTTGCTGCTGTGTATCCCGCTGTTCGGGGCATCGGATGCCTGGTGGGAGGTTGGATTCATGGATGGCACCGATCGGCACATGCAGATGGCGGTCGGCACGGCCAACAACCTGGGGGCCATCCTGAACCAGCGCTACGATTTCCGCGAGGTTGAGGAAGTCCTGTGGGTGATTGAGCCCGGCGCGCTGTTGGGCCTGCCGCGCAAGCCCGTTGATGTGACCATGCGGGCGCTGCTGGCGGCGATCTACGCATTCACCCTGGTCCTGGCATCGCTCGCCACCGCGATCCAGTGGCGACGGCGCGATCCCAACTTTCTGCTGGCGGCCACCGTTCCCTGGCTTCTGATGGCGCTGCTGCCCCCGCAGATGCACGAGCGCTACCTCGCTTTCGCCGGGCTGGCCGCGGCCGTCTGGATCGGCGCCCGCGGCGGGGTGGGATGGCTGCTGATGGGTGGCTTCATCTCCTGTGTGGCCTACGCCCAGATCGGGCGATGCATGTACACAGGCTACCAGCGCTTCTTTCGCGGACTGGAGCGGCCTTTCTTCGATCGCGAGTTCTTTGACCTGGTCGGACGCGCCATCCCCGACCTGAGCTGGGCACTGTTGCTGGCGGCGGGGATCGTGCTGTTCGCCTCATTCACGCGCGGCCGCCGGCGCCGGGCGCGGGCCATCAGCCGCCCTCCGGCCCAGCGGGCGTCAGCAGAACCGCCGCACGATCCAGACAACAGCGCCCCCGCAACCAACGGGGCCGATCTATTGCCGCTGGCGGCCCACGGCTAAGCCCGCAGACACGGAGACGGCCGCGGCGTACAGGCGCATCGGCATGGGCCTATCCCATGCCGATCAGGCGCCTTGCATCGCGGGGAAGCCTGCTGACAATCTGCCGCCATGGCGCGAATGCGGGATCTGCCGAGGACGTTTCGCAAGGCCGGCGTGTTCGGCTTCCTGAAGCGCGTGGTCGGTCAGGTGATGGAGGATGACTGCTTCACCCTGGCGGCGTCGATGGCCTATTCGTGGCTGTTCGCCATCTTTCCCTTTTTCATATTCTTGCTGGGCCTGCTCCCCTATGTCCCGCTGGTACATTCAGAGCGGGCCGATGAGCTGATCGCGCAGTATGCCAACATCCTGCCGCCTGAGGGACAGCAACTGGTGCAGGATACCTTTGCCGACCTGAAACAGCGGCCGCGCACCGGGCTGCTGGGGCTGGGGGTGCTGGTGGCGCTGTGGGTGGCCAGCGGCGGGATCGCCACCTCGATGTCGGCGGTTGCCAAGTGCTATGACGTGGATGCCCGCCCGATCTACATCCAGCGGCCGCTGGCGATGGTGCTGACGGTGGTGGTGGTGCTGCTGATCCTGACGGTGCTGCTGCTACTGCCGGTGGCATCGGCGCTGCGCGCGTGGGTCCTGGCCAATCCCGAATACCTGCGCTATATCGGCGGGGTGTGGGTGCTGGTGGTGGTGGACATGATCCGCTTCGTGCTTGCGCTGCTGCTGATGTTCGCAGCGCTGTCGGTGATCTATTACTTTGGGCCGCCGATCAAGCAGACATACCACTTCATCACGCCGGGGGCGATCTTCGTGGTGATCGGCTGGCTGGTGCTGGGGTGGGGATTCAAGTGGTACGTGACCCATTTTGCCAACTACAACGCCACCTACGGTGCGCTGGGCGGGGTCATCATCCTGCTGTTCGTGTTCTACATGGATTCGCTGGTGCTGCTCATCGGGGCGGAGATCAACAGCGAGATCGACATCCTCGCCCGCACGCCCACCGCCAAGCCGGATGACTTCTCCGAAAAGCCGGAGGTGGAGAGCCTCGAGGCGCAGCGGGAACTGGAACGGCAGGCTGCCATCAGCGCGCAGGAGGCAGCGAAAAAGGTGTAGGACGCCGGGGCCGCGAGATATTGCGCCTGGAGCGCGGGTTTGGGGAAGTTGCCCGGTTGCGGGGCACGGTCCATTGGCTACCGCTGGCTGCGCGCAAAAAAATGCCCGGCGTGTTTTCACACGCCGGGCATCGCCAGAAAGTGGGAAGGGAGCGTCGTGTCAACCGATCACCGAACCAGTCCCGTGGCTCGTGTTGTGTGATCGCCTGACACCACTGATCTACGATTGGGTGCGCGCCGAGGCAAATGAAATTTTCCCGCGAGGCCATGAAGCGGCCACCGGGCAGGCTGGGTGGATTCACAAAGCGCATCCACACCGGCGGCGGCCGCGTCCCTTCCTCGGTGCCAATCCTCCCCCCACCCATGGCATCACGTCTTCACCTGTTTCAGCAGGTAAACGGCGATGGGACCGAAGATGAACACGGGCAGGAAGGCCATGAAGGCGGCCCACTGGTCCAGCCAGTGCGGCTGCGGCGGGCGCGTGGCCAGGCTGTGGGTGATGAAAACCATGGCCATGAGGGTCGCGACGAGTATGCCGCATTTAACGGCCATCGGGCCGAGAATGCGCGGCTCGCGGGTGAGCACTGCCGGGATCGACAGGAGTAGCATCACGATATTCAACAGAACACCCGCCCAGCGCGTGTGCTTCACGCGCACCAGCTCCTCGGTGCCGAAGGCCTGGGGGCTGGCCAGCAGTTCGTTGATGCGCGCCGTCGAGAGCAGCTCTGCCACGCTCATGCTGCGATACAGCGCCACCACATCCGGCGAGATGCTTGATTTCAGTTCCAGCACGGTTTCGGGCGCACCCGATCCCGGGCCAGCACCCAGTCGCACGTATCGGCCGCCATCCAGCACCCAGGCCCCCCGCTGCCCGTCCCATACGGCCCGGTCGGCCGACAGGTGCCCCACCACCCGGCCGTCCGGCGTGCGGTCCAGCACATCCAGGTACTCGATCACCGCCGGCGACTGCGGCGTGGGCGGGCTGTAGCGGGCAGCGCGGAAGAAGGCGTTGGTCTCGGCATCGCGGATGCCGTGAATCGGCTTGCCGTCGACCACCCCGCCGCGCCCCACCTCATCGTGATCGCGCGTCAGTTGCGGAATCATGTTGGGTATCAGCAGTTCCTGGTTGATGATCACCAGGCTGGTCATCAGCACGGCCACCACGATGATCGGCAGCGCCACCCGCAGCAGCGGCACTCCGGCCGCCAGGATCGCCACCAGCTCATTGGACCGGCTCAGGCGGATGAGGGTGAACGATGCCGCCACCCCGGGAATCACCGGCGCCAGGTTCGTGAAGAAGAGGAAGGACTGGTAGAAATAGTAATCAACGATGTTGCGTCCGATCTCGACAAACGTTGCCACCCCCCCGCCCACTGCCTCCTGCTCCACCTCGGCCAGTTCATCGAGATTGAAGACCATGTCCATCACAACATACAGCCCCACGAGCACGAAAAACGTGATCGCATAGTTCTTGATGAAGGCCACGATGACGTAACGGTCGAGGATACGCATGGGAAATCGGCTGTTGAGCCACGGAGGCACAGGGACACAAAGCAGTTACAACACCAGACCCCTTGCTCCTTCGATCAGCAGGGATGCATGACAGGTGACGAGCAGACCAAGGTAGACAGTCAACAGCTTCATGTAAGTCAGTAACTGCATTTCGTGAACCGGGAGGACCTTTTCAATTGTCTTCAGTGCCACGACAACCTCCCGCTCGGCCAGCAGATCGAACCGGGGGCCGGGTTCCAGCAAAGTGCCTTGCGATGTCAGAAGCCCCGGGCCAGGCGCGCGATGCACTTCCATCGCTGCGCCGATGGTCTGCTTTGTCAGGTTCTCGTGTTTCAGCATTGCCTTTCCCTCCGCGTGTGTCCGTATCTGCGTGGTTCAATCTTGCCGTGGCTAACGACGCTGCAGCCGCAGGGTCAGGACGACGGCAAGGATCAGGGTGACCACGTTGCCCGAGTAGATCAGGCCGATGCCCAGGCGCAGGGCGTTGCGGACGTGCGACAGGTCGTTGGGGATGTTCTCGGCGGTATGCTGGCCGGTCACGATCAAAGCGACACACAGGACAGCGGGGATCACGCTCACGGCGAAGGCGCTGAGGAAGTTGCCGCTGCGGAACAGCACCCCCAGCGCCGCCCCCACCACCACCAGGATCAGGCAACTGGCCGCGAACGACAGGCGGGCATGGATCTCCGACAGCACATCGTTCAGCAGCCGCGCCTGACGGCGGGCAAAGTGATCAGCCAGGGCGCTGTCGGCCGCCGGCGTGTCGATGGCGGCAATCACCGGCGGAACCGGCACGCGAAAGCCGCGCGACAGCGCGGAGCGCGGGATGGTGCCGGCATCGCTCTCCAGAACCGCATCGCGCAGCTCGATGCTGATATCGAACGAATCGCCCGAGGCGCTGGGACGCACCCCCAGGCGAATCTCGGCAGCGGTCCCCTGCAGGATGCGCTCATTGCCCGCGGGGGTGGGGCTGGTTTCGACAAACCCCACGGGGCGCTGCTCGGGATCATCGTCGAAGGGGATCACGATGTTGCTGCCGCGAATCTCAGCCGGCAGCCGGCCCGCGCGAATCGTCGTGCGCTCGGTGCCGGTGTCAAAGGTGAAGCTGCGGGAGTCGCTGTTCAGGTGCGCCAGGATGCTGCCGACATACGCATCGGTGCGCGCCCGGCGGATGCCCTCCTCGCGGATGCCGGCGATCTCCCGGCTCAGCAGTGGATTGGCCAGCACGCTCTTGAGCTGGTTGATATCCATGAACTTGGGGTTCTCGCGAATGGCCGATGGCAGCGGCACCGGCCCGAAGCTGGTGACGCCGATGCTCACCTGTGTCCCCCCCGCCAGCTCGCGCGGGAAGCTGGTGCCGCCCACCAGGCGCACCTCGAGGGTCGCCTGCCCGCCGGGATTGTCGCGGATGAAGGCGGTTGCCGAGCGCGCCGTCATGAAATCCTTGGGCTTGCGCAGGCCCGGGTCGCCGGGCACCTCCTGCAGCGTGACCACGGTCGGGCCGATCAATTCGACGATCTGAAGGCTCGGGTCCTCCGGCGGCGAGGGCACCACCCGCGCGTCATCGGCGTAAATACTGATATCCTGAAACGTGATCTCGTGGTTGCGGTCGATGCGATTGGCCACCAGTTGCGCAATATTGCTGTAGAGCACCCGTTCCACCTGCAACGTGAAGAACGGCACGATGAAGCAGAGGAACAGCAGTGAGATCAGCGCCACTCCCAGCCCCAGCAGAATCGCCGGCGTGACGATCGACAGGTAACTGATGCCGCTGGCGCGGCAGGCGGTCAGCTCGTTGTCGGCCGAGAACCGACCGTAAATCATTGTGGTGGCGAATAATGCGGCGATCGGCAGCGAGTAGGTCGCCATCGCCGGCATCAGGTAGGTGAGCATCCATCCGACCTGCGCCACATCCAGCCCCTGCTTGGTCAGCGGCTTGAGCAGCCCGCCAAAGCTCATGATCGCCGCCAGCGCCACCGCCGCGAGGAGGAAGTACCGGACCAGGTCCTTGAAGATGTAGAGAAACAGCGTACGGCCCATAGAGTCGGCGGCATTGTCGAGTGGAACGCCCCGCTTGTCGAATCCCCGCGCCACGCCGGGCGGTGCACCGTTCCATAGTGCAGTGTTCCACGTGGAACAATGCGCGCAGGAGCGATCAACCTGAAAGGCTTCCCGGCTGGTACTTCTTTCGGCGCAAGTACTGCACACCGATTGCCGAAATCAATGGCCCTGCGAAGCGTGCCAGAGACGGCCAACGCAAGCTATTGACATCTCGCTTCACATCGGAAGCCACACCCATCCCGAGCGCCGCAATCTATTGCAGTGCGCAAATTGCATAAACCTGCTCCGGCCAGCTCGCTCAGGGGGTTAACATCATCAGCAGGAAACACCATCTGCATGAGGCAGGCATATCCGCGGCACCGGTCGTGCCCGCCTGCACAGTTGCGCGGCACAGCGCAAAGATAGATGTTTTTCTGCGCGGGCACCGATCCCGGCGGTGGGCGCCAACGTAATAAATTTCACGTTATCGCCCCGCTTTTTACGCGGACGTGCGGTTTTTCCATTCAGGTCTTGCATCGGCTTGACGATTGCTTAAGACAGGTGCACGCATATCCACCTTGCTCGCGGGAGAACGAGCTTGAGGGTGTGCGCGGGACTCTTGGTGTCGGCCGAATCGGTGGGCTATCGATCCGGCCGGCCGGGCTGTAACGGGGTTCGCGAATGGCTCGTTCTCTGTCGTCGTTCGGACGCTATGCACTGCTGGTGCTGTTAGGCTCGGTTGGGACACTGGCCCTCAGCCCCCACGCCGATTTCCCTTTCCGCTTCCATGAGCCGGCCCTGGCCGAGGGCGCGCGCCTGGCCTCGGATGAAACGCTGGAGTTGACCGGCCTCGAACAGCAGTTTGAAGCCATCGCGCAGCAGGTCAGCGGCAGCGTCGTGGCCATCTCCGCGGCGACCAGCTCGATCAGCGATGAGCAGGCCCTGCGTGCCGATGAACTCAACGGCGACCGCCTCGCCAGCTATCTTGATGGCAAGACCCGCATCGTCGGCACCGGCTTCATTATCGACCCCGATGGTTACATCCTCACCAACGAGCATGTGGTTGGCGAGGCCCAGAACCTGTGGGTCACCACCGATGATCGCCAGGTCTACCCCGCCATCGTGATCGGCTCTGACCCCCGCGCCGACCTGGCCGTGCTGAAGATCCCGGCCGCCAACCTGCCTGCCGTCCGCTTCAGCCGCACCCCGGTGAAGCGCGGGCAGTGGACCATCGCCCTGGGCAATCCCTATGGCCTGGCGACCGCCGGCGAGATGTGCATGAGCGTCGGCGTGGTCAGCGCCACCGATCGCTCGCTGCCCAAACTGGCCAACAAGGAAGACCGCCTCTACACCAACCTGATCCAGACCACCGCCGAGATCAATCCGGGCAACTCTGGCGGGCCGCTGTTTGACCTGCACGGCAACGTGATCGGTGTGAACACCGCGGTCATCCTGCCCCAGAAGCAGACCAACGGGATCGGCTTTGCCCTGCCCATCACCGACACTCTGCTGGCCAAGATCGAAGCGCTCAAGGCCGGCGAGGAGATTGTCTATGGCTTCCTGGGCGTGCGCGTGACCACCCCCACCGCCCGCCAGTTGCGGGAGGCCGGGCTGGCCCGTCCCGGCGGCGCGCTGATCGAGTCGATTGAGCCGGATTCGCCGGCGGAAAAAGCCGATCTGTACGTCGGCGATCTGGTCACGCACCTGGACGGCCAGGCCGTGCGGGACGCCGACCACTTCGTCCGCATGATCGGCGAAAGCTCCACCACGCGGCCCACGCGCCTGCGCGTGATCCGCGGCCAGCGGGAAACCCTCGTCAGCGCCACCGTGGGCAAGCGCTCGCTGCCGGCCGTGGCCGTCACCCGCGAAACCCAGCGCCTGCGCTGGCGCGGCATGCTGCTGGGCCCGATCCCCGGCCACTGGAACAACCCCGCCCGGCAGGCCGGCCTGATGGTGCTGGCCATCGAGCGCGAGAGTGATGCGGTCCCGCCCGGTATCACCCAGGGCACGATCATCACCGCGGTCGCCGGCCATGCCGTCTCGACCATCGCCGACTTGCAGCGCATCATCAATGACACCCCCCCCGAGCTGTGCTCGGTCCACACCGCCGACACCGCCCGCTCGGCCGTGGTGGCGGTGGAGTAAGGAGCTGTCATTGGCGATTTTCCAAGTGTGATTTGCGATTGCATTTGCTTGTTCAGTTGCAGATCGCAAATCCTCTCCGCCCTTTCACGGGCATCTGGCAACTCTCCCGTTTAGTCGTCACAATGCCGGTCTGCGATGTCGAGCGATGCTGCGCCTGACAATCTCGCCATCCGCGTGCGCGACCTGTCCAAGGCGTATCGCGTCTATGCGCGGCCGTTTGACCGGCTCAAGGAGATGATCCTCCGCCGGCCATGCCATGAGGTGGTGCAGGCGCTGCATCCGCTGTCGTTCGACGTGCTGCGCGGGCAGTGTGTCGGCGTGGTCGGCGCCAACGGGGCGGGCAAAACCACCCTGCTGTCGCTGCTGACCGGCACCCTCGCCCCCACCACCGGCAGCATCGAGGTCTACGGCCGGGTCAGCGCCATCCTCGGCCTGGGCGTCGGCATGCTCCCCACCCACACCGGCCGGGAAAACATCCGCCATGGCCTGATCACCCGCGGCATCCCCGCCGAGCGCCACGATGAGCTGGAGCGCGAGATCATCGCCTTCTCCGAGTTGGGCCCGGCCATCGACAAGCCGGTGCAGACCTACTCCTCAGGCATGGCGATGCGCCTGAACTTCTCCATCGCCCACGCGGTGGAACCGGACATCCTGATCGTCGATGAGGCGCTGGCCGTCGGCGATGCCCGCTTCGTCTTCAAGTGCCAGAAGAAGATGCGCGAGTTCCTCGACCGCGGCAAAACACTCTTCTTCGTCTCGCACAATACGACTTCCATCCGCGAGTTGTGCACCCACGCCCTGCTGCTGGACAAGGGACGGCTTCTGGTGCGGGGGGAGGTCAACGACGTGCTGCGCCAGTACCAGATGCTCTACTTCGGGGAGCCGGTGCAACAACCCGCCAACAAAGCGCCCGCCGACAGTAAAAAACAGTGGGGCAGTGCAGCGCTGGAAATGGTCTCGGTTGAAACCAACCTGGTGGATCGCGCCCCTGGCGGAGCATGGTTAGCACCCCAAGGAACCGATTTGCAGATTGACGTAACCCTCCACACCGGTGAGCGCATCGAAGCGCCAGCCATTGGGATCGTCCTGCGCACCGGATACGGGGATCGCGTCAGTGGTTTCTCAACGGTCAATCACCGCGGCCGGCTGGATCCGGTCGAGCCGGGGAAGTTCTCCTTCTCGGCAACCGTGCCCCTGTTCGTGCCGGCCGGCATGTACCGCGTGGAACTGGTACTGGCGGATGTGTCCGGTGAGCAGCCGCGGCTTCTGCGCATCTGGGAGGAACTCGTCCTGGTCAACGTCCAGTGGGCAGATTATTCCATCCCGGGCGTAATCGACTCGGGCACCGAAATTCAGTTTCGTGGCGAGCGGTATTCGATGCGCCTGGAGCGTGACCGCCGCCAGCAGGATAAGTCTCGCCGCGCCGGGCGCGCGGCCAGTGCCGGTTAGATCCTATGTCAGCCAATCCGCTGCTAGTTCATGTCCACATCCATAAATGCGCCGGGCGCAGCTTCGGCGCGCTGATCGAGCGCAGTTTCGGGACGCGGCACCTGAACATGTATCGCACCAACCCGTTTGCCAGCTACACGCCTGCCGAGTTGGACGCAGCGCTGGCCCGAGCACCGCGGGTACTGTCGATCGCTTCCCACAATTTTCGGATTTTCCCTGAAACGATCGCAGGGCGCAGGGCACTGTATGTCTGCTTCCTCCGCCGGCCGCTGGACTGGTTCGTCTCGTACCTCACCTATGTTCAGGCGGACTGGGCGCGCCTGTCAGCAGCGCACAAATCGACGCTGCCACCCGACGCCCACACCCTGCCCCTGGCAGACCTGGCGCAATACGTCGTTGAGTCACACACGCGCCAACCCAAGACCTACAGCACGTTTGTCCGCTATCTCGCCGAATCCACCTACCGCCACCAACTTGCGCAGTGGATGGTGTTACCCGCATGGGATGAACCGCTCGTTGGCCCGGCCGCCCGCCTCTTCGAGGAACGCGGACTGGAAATGGCGCAGCGCATCCTGGATCGCTTCTTCTTCGTAGGGATCGTCGAAGAGATGGACCGGTCGGTGAACCTGCTTCGTTGCCGGTTAAAGCACGAGGGCCTGGACCTGCTCGAACAGCCGATCGAGCATCGCAACGTCACCCGGCACCTGAGGGATGACCTGCACTGGCTGGACGAATCCCACCCTACCGGCCGTGCCGTGCGTACTCTGCTGGCCGACAGCGAGCGGCTGTATGAATGGGCGCAACAGCGATTACACGATCAACTGCAGGTCAGTGACCACGCGCAAGCGGGATAGCAACATTTCGCGAGGCCAGCACGATTCCCTTGTCGCGTTGCTCGGCGGGCAAGCGGCGGTGCAGCGGGTGCAGTGGATCGGTGCGCTCGTCGGCGTTCAGCGTTGCGCAGTACAGCACTGCCGGCTCACCGTCTATCATCAGCAGGTTCGGCTGCTCCATCCGGTGCGTTTCATAAAATCCATCCTGTGTGGGCCAGCCCGGACGGTACGCCAGCTCCGCCTCCTTGAGATTCCAATTGAGTCCGTCTTCACTGCGAAGCAGCATCGTTGACATTGCCTGGCCAGCGATGTGGCCGCTCAAGTCCTTGAAGAGCATGTGAAAACGGCCATTTTGCACCCACACCACGCGGTCTTCCACATTGATGTGCGGACCCGGGTCGACGATCGGGTTCTTCTCGTATTTCCGATATGGTCCCGCTGGATGGTCGGCGATGGCAACAGCGAACTTCATCCTCTTGTATTGGGCATCGATAGACTTGTAGTGCAGATAACACTTACCATCCGGCCCGATCACCGCGATCGGGTTGCTGTGAAAGAAGGGGGCCCATGGTTCATCCGGCACGAGCAGGGGTTCGTCCAGACGGGTCCATGGACCGGTTGGGCTTTCCCCGATCAGCACCCCTACGCGCTGGTGCATCCGCTCCCACCCATCCCTGATTTGCGTCATGCGCAGCCTGGTCTGCGGCACCTCATCGGCAGCCAGCGGGCGCTGCGGATCGTGCTGCGTGCCGGTGTAGAAGACATAGACCTTCCCGCCGTGTTGCAGGACGGTGGAATTGAAGACTGAGTGATGATCCCAATAGTCGCTGTTATCGGGCCGGCGCTGCGCGCGGTCATCTACCAGCACTTCTCGCGTGGTGAAGGGACCTGTGACAGACCGGGACGTGGCCCGGCAGATTTCACTGCGCCACAGCCAGCCGAGAAACCCCGACCAGCGCGGCCAGCGCGTGCCGTAGAAATGCACCGTCTCCGGTCCCTCTTCACCCGGCCCGATAAGCGCTGCGCCGCCCCAGCAGTAATAATCGGGATCCTGCCAACCGTTCGGCTCAACCACCGGCAGCATCCGACTTCGCCACACGCCCTCGGGCTGCGATGGCGCTGTCGTTGTCGCCTGCGCCCACAAGCGGCGCTGGAGTGCTGACAGAGTCAGCCCCGCACAGCCCGCCGCGGCAAGTGCCATGAATCGTCGCCGTGAAGTGATCAACCGCCGTGTCCCTCTGGTTATGGGTCAGACAGATATCCCTGCAATTCCATCCATGAACGGAACCCCTTCACGATCTCATCTGCCCGTTCCGGTGAGAGATCCTCGCGCCAGGAGCCGGGGCGGCCATCGGTGATGTGGCCGGTGTGCAGGAGGGTTTGGGGGTCGAAGCCGCGGGTGTCAGCGCGGATCGACCGCTTGGCCGCATCGACCTCCGCCGCCACCTCGGCCTGTGCCGTCGCATCCACCTCGACCCCCAGCGCCGCCGCCACCTGCCCCACCATCGCCGGGGCATCGGCGATCATGGCTTCATAGCACATGTCGAAACGGGCCAGTTCAGCCCAGCGGCGGTACTGGTTGAAGACGTAGCGCGTCATTTCCACCGAGGCCGGCAGCTTGAATTTGCGCGCCAGGCTCGCGGCCACATCCCGCAGATCCCGGTGACTGGTCAGCACCATATAAGGCTCGATCAGCAGCGATGGATCGAAGATATGCACTTTCACCACGGCCGTGCGGTGCTTGAGCAGCTTCTCCCGGTCCTCCACCCACCCCGCCGCCAGGTCAGGCGCCCCACTGCGCGCCAGCAGCAGGCGCACGACGTTGTAAAGCCATGTGCTGCCGGACCGGTTCATGCCTGCGACGAGGTAAAGCATAGGGGGTGTGCCTTGATGGGGCGCAACGCCAAGCTCGTCATTCTACGCCATCGGCCGCTGGATGCCACCTGCGCCGCACCCTCTGCCGGCGGTGCTGTGCAGCCACGTTGCAGCAGGCATCTCGCGGCAAAATTCCTGGTGAACCTAACCTGGCGGCCTCTTGTGTTGTCTGACAGGACAGATACCGGAGCACCATGTTTCGCTATGGCACCATTCATGACTGGTGGCGGGCTGCACGTCAGTACGATTGCCTGAGATACATTCGCAATGGTTTGCAGCGCAAGTGCGTGCTCAAATGCCTGGGCTATGGGCATGTGCTGAACCAGATCGAGCAATATCGCCCGCTTCGCATCCTCGAATTCGGGCACGGTCCGACCTCGCCGCTGTTTGATCTGCTGGATGAGGACATCGAGCTGTGGGGGCTGGACCATTACTCCACCACTGACTGCTACCCGCCCCATGCCTACGATGCGTTTCGCAAGGCCCACCCGCGGGCGCGGTTTGAACTGGGCTACCTGGGGAAATCGGTGCCAGCGCTGCCCAGCGGGTATTTCGACATGGTCTGCTCGGTTTCGGTCATCGAGCACATCCCGCCAGAGCAGCTTGCCGATGCTTTTTCAGAGATTCATCGCATCCTGCGGCCGGGCGGGATCGTCGCCAACAGCACCGATATCTGCCTCGGCCAGAGCCTGGACGCCCTCTACGATGCGCATGTCCGTAACGGTTTTGCGTGGCATCAGCCCGCCCAGCGCACCCCGCCGCTCAATCCGCACGAAGTGATGATGGAAGACCCGCGGGCGGTGATGGAGGTCTACATGCAGCACAAGCCCGCCGAGCAGCGCCGCTGGCCGGGGAATTTCGTTTCCCTGCTGTCGGTGGCGAGAAAGGAGCGGTCGCCAGGCAACCTGCGCCCAGGCATCCAGCGTCAGGGCAACCTGCGCCAGCACGTGCGCCCACTGCATGCGTGCGCTGCTTCGTGAGCGCGTTACGGATGATGCATGCCCATGTACGGCGCCACCCCATCGGCCGTGATCAGCAGCAGGCGATCGGACACCTGGTGCGGCATCGAGCGATAGTCGGCGGCAACCTGGTAGCGCACCCGGCGGATCAGGTCGGCATCATCACGGAAGCAGATCAGGATGTCCCGGTTGGGGATGGCGGCGGCAAATGGAGACCCCAGGTGCCCGCGCAAGCGCTCGTGCAGATTGGGCAGCAGGATGCGGCTGGCATCGTAGCCATCCATCGTCTGGAACAGCACCAGGTTCACGCTGCCATCATCATCCTGGGCGGCGTGGGCCTCGATCCCATCACTGCGGGCCGACAGGTTCTGCATCGCAATATCATGCAACTGGTCCAGATCGATGCGCCAGTCGGCGAACTGCTGCTTCGAGACATAGGCAATGGTGCGGTCGTGATCGATGGCATAGCCGATCACCAGCCCATCGATCCAGGGCTGGGTGATCATGCTGCCAATGGCGATCTCGGTGGTATCGGCGCTGAGGACCATCGGCAGCACGCGATCGCGCAGCTCTTCGAACGATCCGCCGCGATCGGGGGCGCCTTCCTCGGCCCGCAGCAGTTCAACCATCCAGCGCTCGATGTGCCGGCGCATGGCATCGGGATGGAGCTGGCTGATGCGGTAAAGGTTCTCCAGAGGGGCAACATGGCCGTTGATCTGGAGAGAGAAGCTCTGCGCCTGCGCCTTGGCGACTTTCACCAGTGGAAAGCGCTCGCGCACGATCGCGAGCACCCGTTCTATAAATTGTTGCCGCGACAAGGCCATACATCCCCTACTCTAGCCGCCTGCTGCGCACATGGCTATCGACGAACTGGCCCCACTCGCGAAACCGGACCGACTGGATACTGGTAGCCCTGCTGCACCGGGCTGGAGCGTCTCAATCATACGTTTGCCCAGGGGGCAGCCGGTGTCCAGACTCCCGGCACGAGCGGCTCGCACCGCAACGACCGATAAATCCCGAGCACCCGGCACGCCCCCCCTATCACCATCGGCCATTGACATCATCCCACTATCGCGTTGCGCATCAGCGCTTAACTTTGCGGGGCAAAGCCGCGCCGGAGCGTGTTTTCGGTGCAGGCGCGGGGGTTGACGAACTGCAGCAGGTAATCCGGTCCGCCGGCCTTGGCACCGATGCCCGACAGGCCAAAGCCGCCGAACGGCTGGCGGCCCACGAGGGCACCGGTGATGTTGCGGTTGAGGTAGAGGTTCCCAACCCGGAATTCGCGCCGGGCCTGCTGAAGATGCGATGGCGTACGACTGAAGACCCCGCCGGTGAGCTTGTAGCCGGTGCCGTTGGCGATATGCAGCGCTTCATCAAAGGTCTCAGCCTCCATCACCGCCAGGACCGGGCCGAAGATTTCCTCCTGCGCCAGGCGATGCTCCGGCCGGATGGCGGAGAAGATATGTGGCGGGATCAGGCGGCCCGGCGCGCTGCCGGCGCCCAGTTCCAGCCGGCCTTCGCGCTGGCCGATATCGATATATTGCCACACCTTCTGTGCCGCGGCCTCATCGATCAGCGGCGGGACATCGGTGGCCGGATCCGTCGCCTCACCAACCACCAGCGATCGGGTGGATTCAATCAGTCGTTTGAGAAACACATCATGGATCGAGCGCAGCACGATCACCCGGCTGCACGCTGAGCATTTCTGCCCGGCATAGCCGAACGCGCTGCTGCGCACGCCGAGCACCGCCTCATCCAGATCGGCCGACTCATCGACAATGATCGCATTCTTGCCACCCATCTCACAGATGACGCGCTTGACAAAATCCTGCTGCGGAACGGTCTGGCCGGCAGCGCGGATGATATCCAGCCCGACCGCCATGCTGCCGGTGAACGCGATCAGCGCCACCCGCGGATCGCGCACCAGCGCTGCCCCGACCGTCTCCCCCTGGCCGGGGATGAAATGCAGCGCCTCGGCCAGCGCACCGGCCTGCCACAGGATCTCACACAGCAATCTGGCAATGCCCGGCGTCTGCTCGGCTGGCTTCATCAGCACCGTGTTACCGGTGACCAGGGCGGCGCTGGTCATGCCGCACAGGATCGCCAGCGGGAAATTCCAGGGGCTGATCACCACCGCCACCCCGCGCGGCTCATACCAGGTTTCGTTCAGTTCCCCGGCGAACCGCCCCAGCCGCCTGGGACGGAACAGATCCAGCGCCTCCCGGGCGTAGTATTCGCAGAAATCGATCGCCTCGCAGACATCGGCATCGGCTTCGATGCGTGTCTTGCCGGCCTCGCGCACGATCACCGCCGCCAGCTCCGCCCGCCGCTGCCGCATCGCCGCCGCCGCTTTCAGCAGCACGCGCGAGCGCTCAGCCGGATCGACCTGCCGCCATGTCTCGAACGCCGCTGCCGCCCGCTCCACCGCGGCCTGCGCCTGCTCGACCGTGGCATCCACCGCCACCGCCGGCACCCGTACCGATTCGATCGCCCGATCCAGTTCCTCACGCTGGCGCTGATCCGCAAAATCGCGCGGTGGCTCGGTAAAAAATGGTCTTGTTGCCTGCGATGATGCATGCCCTGCCTGCGCGCTGTTGCCCGCGCGGGCAGCGGCCAGGTCGGATCGCTTCTGTGCGCTGGTCGGCGGCGCAGAATCGGGCTCTGGCGCCCGGTTGCCGGCTGTTGCGAATGACATCGGCGCTGCCGGTGTTGTGTTTCGATCCACTTCACCTGCGGGCGCACCGTTGTCCGCTGGCACCGCACCATCCAGCGCTGTCGACAGCCGATGCCGCTCGGCCAGGTGTGCCAGATGCAGCACGGCCGGATCATCGGGCGCCCGCGGATCGGTCAGCGCCTGCTCATGCGGCGATGCGAGCAACTGGTCAGCGCTGGCCGCCTCGTAAAAGCCTGCCCGCAGCCACGATTCGTTGCTCGTGTTCTCCAGCAGCCGCCGGACCAGGTACGCCATGCCGGGGATCATCGCCCCAACCGGCACATACTCGCGCACGCGCAGTCCGTGCTGTGTCGCCGCCGCCTTGAGCGGATCGGCCATGCCGCGGAGCATCTGCAATTCCAGCGCGCTCTCCGGCAACCCATGCGCCCGCACCAGTGCCAGTGCCCGGGCGATCGAGCGCACGTTGTGCGATCCCACCGCCAGCTTCACGCCCCCGTCGCCCGCCCGTCGCGGCGTCGATTCGATGAACAGGCCGCACATCCGCTCGAAGCAGGCATCGGTATCGACCTTGCGCGCCCAAACCGGCGGCATCCATCCTTTCTGCTCGGCGATGATGGTTTCGTAATCCCAGTAGGCCCCTTTCACCAGCCGCACACTCACCACGCGCCCCGCGCGCCTGGCCCACTCGATCAGCCGGCGGCTGTCGGCCTCGCCACTGCGCAGATACGCCTGCAGCGCGATGCCGCCGGCAAAGTCGATCTGCTCGCAGCAGCGCATGAACAGCTCGAGCGTCAGGTCCTTCAGCTCGTGATGCTCCATATCGAAGTTGACGAACACACCGTGATCGCGGGCGGCGGTGAGGATCGGTCGCAGGGCATCGATGAGCCGGGCGATGGTTCCCTCGAAGTCAATCACGCTGATATGGCCGGACAGGGAGCTGATCTTGATCGAGACATTGGCCCGCGGGATCGGGCCGAGATGGTCCTGGTCGAGCCGGGGATTGGCCGGCCAGTCGCGCACGGCCGCGGCCAGGGTGGGAATGAGGTCGAGGTACTGGCGGCGATACATCTGTGCCTCGGCCTCGCTCACGCATGCCTCGCCCAGCAGATCGACGCTGAATCCCACACCGTCCTGCCAGTTGCGCTGCAGTTGCGGCAGCGCGGCCTGGCTGTCTGTCCCTGCGATGAAGCGTTCGGCCATGGACGTGATCTGCGAAGCGATCGTCGCCGCCAGCGTCCCCTTGAACACACCCCCCGCTTTCAGCCCCAGTCCCAACCCCGGTGGCGGGCGCACCCCCGGCTGATTCAGGTACTCCACCAGATGATCATGCACCTGCTGCGGCGTGCGCAGGGTGGGGAAGACATCGATGAAGCGGAAAAGCTGGACCTTGAAGGCCGGGTCCTGCATGGCCCAGTCCATCAGCTTGTCAGACCAGAACCGCGCAGACCATGCCCCCCGCTGCTGGTGGGCGCGGGCCGCATCGAGCAACTCCGCCCCGATCGTACGGGTCGTGTGTTCCAATGAATCATCGCCGACCGAGCCCAGCGCCGGCGATGCCACCGATCCTTTCCTGCGGCCAAAGAGGAACATGCTTCATTATAGAACATCCCCACGCGCCAAGCTGCCAGGAATCCACCGCTGCGGCCTTGGCAGGGGGCTTGAGAGAGCTCGGGTGGCCCGGCCGCGCTCACCTCCCTGCACAAGCCTGCATTGCCGATCCGACTGGTACAGTTACGCCATCCGGTGCTGGACAGGATGCGCCTTCCGCGATACACCGTGTGTTCATGCGACTTCAACTGCTCGGAACCGCCGCGGCGGAAGGATGGCCAGCGCCATTTTGCCTGTGCGATGCCTGTGTCGAAGCCCGACGTCGGGGCGGACCGAATATCCGGTCGCGCTCCGGGGCGATGGTGGATGATGATCTGAAGATCGACTTCTGCGCTGACACCCTCACCCAGATGCAGCGCTTCGGCCGGCACATGGCGGCGGTGCGCACCATCCTGTTCACGCATCCCCATCTCGATCATTTCGCGCCCGGCGAGATGCAGTGGATGCAGTCGCCGTTCACCAACACACCCCCGGCCGAAGTGGATGTATACGGCAACGCGGCGGTCATCGCCGAGTTGAAGCGGATCGCCGAGATGCACGGTGCGCCGGCCAACCGCCGGCTGCACGAGTTCGCCGCCGGGATGCGCTTCACCACCGCGACAGGCGATGAGGTGCTGGCCCTGCCGGCCGATCATGCGCCGGGCTCGTGCGTCCTGCGCATCCGCCGGGCCGTCGATGGGCGCACGCTCTTCTACGGGCACGATTCGGGTCTCTACCCGGCCGAGACCCTCGACGGCCTGTCGGATGGGGTCACGCTGGATGTGGCGCTGTTCGACTGCACCAGCGGCGGCTGCCAGACAACCAATCGCGGCCACATGAGCATCGAGGGTGTGATCCGCATGGCCAACGAGCTGCGCCAGCGCAACGTCATCACCCCCAAGACGCGCTGCATCGCCACGCATTTTTCCCACAACGGCCGCCTGCTTCACGAAGAGCTGGTTACCGCGTTGCTGCCGCATGGGATTGAAGTGGCCTTCGACGGCATGGTCATCGAAGTCTGATCCGCCGCGGCAGTGGCTCCGCGACAACAGGATCCGGCCCGCAACACACCCTTTCGTGGCACGCACGCGCAGACCCGTGCCACCAAAGGGTGCGTGCATCAACCTGCCAACTGCTCTCATCCTGGATCGATATCGATCGCGGCTGTTGGCCCCTGGCAGCCCTGGCGTTCAGTCCAGCTGTCTGGGGTCGGGCGCATCGGCCGGGGGGAGGGAGACATTGCGCATCGGCTGGCGCTGACGGAGGCTGGCATCGTGCCGCGCGATGCGGGCGGCCTTGCGGTCAATCTTCCGGCGCAGGCGGTCCAGCCCCGACAGGCCGCGGGCGGCGGCGTACGTCTCCAGCACCCGATGGATGTGCTGTTCATCCGCCCCGGCGTTGCGCAGGCTGAAGACAAGCTGCGCCAGGTCCTTGATGATCCACCGCCGCCCCAATGGCCAGCGCGGCAGCCGACGCACGCGGGCGGCATCGATCAGGCGCAAGTCACCCGGATCGGTTTCACTGACAAAAAAGTGACACAGGTACAGATCGCGGTGATGCAGGCCGGCCGCGTGCAGCCGGGCGGCCAGGCGGGCCACCGGCTCGATGATCCGGTCCACGGCAAGCCCGGCCGCCACCGCCTTTTCGGCATCGACATACCCGGCCAGGTCGAGCGTCACCAAGAACCCCCGCCCATCAGCACTGCGCCCCCACCCTACCAGCGGCACGGTCGGGATCTCGCTGCTCAGCAGCAACTGGATGGCATCGGCCTCGGCATCGGCACTCGGATCGCCCGGCCGTTTGAAACGCTTAATGTGCAGGCGGACCTTCCTCCCTCCCGGCAGGCACACATCCAGCGTGCAGTTCTGCCGCTCGGGGATATCGCGCCAGCATTGGATGCGCGAATCATGGAAGATCGAATCCCCATCAATCCCGATCTCGCGCAGCAGGGACTGAAACCCGGGGGCAACACGGAAAATGGACCTGCCTTCGCTCAAGGCGGGTGTTATAACAGAAAGCGGGAGGGGGAGGCGAAGCCTCACATGGGAAGGCCAAAGCCCGCTGTGTATGAATATGGGAGAGAGAGCATCGTCCCGGCGAGGTCTGCCATCCGTTCATCCATGCGTATCCTGCTGATGACCCTGGCTTGCCTCAGCCTCTACGGTTGCGATCGATGGCCATCGCCGGCGGCAAATTCTTCTGAGCCGGGATCGGGCGAGGGTGGCGGGCTGGTCAAATCGTTGCCGGCATCCACGCAGCCCGCATACGCGCCCGAGCGGTTTCGCAACGATATCACATCGCTGATCCTGGCAAGTCGGTACGAAGATGCGGTGATCTATCTGCGCGGCGTCGACCCGGTACGGCAGGCGGACCACGACCGCACCGGTTTTCTGGCCGTCGCATGGCGTGCCATCATGCTGCCGGGCGCCGGTCCGAATGACATGTATGACCCTGACCGTGACTGGTGTTTCCCGGGCACGCAGGATGCGATCGAGCACGCCGGCTGGCAGATGGCCGCACAGGAATTCGCCACCCAATACAATCAGCGGCGGCTGGGCCGGGGTGGATGATCCGCCGTCTGTGCATCCGGCCGCCGCGTCAGGCATCAATCACCCATCACCCGCCTCAATACCACACGTTCAGCACGAGGGCCGGCTCGCGGATTTTGCCTTCGAACTGGCCGATGGCGCTGGTGACGAACTTGATCTCGATCTCGGGGTGGTTGTCGAGCCACTCGTTGATCTGGTTGTCCATGAAATCCATCCCCTGTTCCGACAGCTTTCCATGGAAAGTGCGGACGCGGATGGCGCCGTTACCGGTGGCCTTGGTGTGGCGCTTCCAGTTCTGGGTGGCGCGGCCGGCGTTGGCCACGCCAAACGCGCGGATTTTGCTGGCCGGCGATGGCTCATCGGCGACCGGCTCGACCAGGCTGACGGGCGCCAGCTCATCTTCGGTCGGCTCAAGCTCCACCGGCTCCAGTTCCACGGGTTCCAGCTCGACCGGCTCCACCCCGGCATTGGGGCGCGGGGCGGCGGTCGGGGCATGGGTGGGGACGCTCTGAGGACGGGCGGCGGCCGGATGCAGGGGCGCCCGGCCCGGAGCGGGTTGAATGCGCGGCTGCGGTGTTCGTGGCTCAGTCATGATGTGGCCTTTCTCCCAGTTGCGGGACAACGAAGTGTCGGGTGCGATCGGCCGCCCACGGCCAACGCCCCTGGGATGGTCCACTTCCACCTTGAGAAAGCGGGCCGGAGAGCGCGGTCGGGGGACAGGCGCGCTGGCGAAGCGCGGCATTGATCGCTATCGGCGATCCACCCGGGGTCCAGTCAAGTATATCCGGGGCGCGGGCTCGGCGGCAAAGCAGATCGGAGCTGCGCCCGCCGGCGGCGGGCTACAGGCCATGCACGGGGTGCGTTGCGGCGGAGGCTGCTGAGAGCTGTCCCCCCTCCACCTTCACGTCATGGCGGGCGTTGCGCTCATCCTTCTGCACCTGGCCATCGTGCAGGTGGACCACTCGCTGGCAGCGATGGGCCACGGTGGGGTCGTGGGTCACCATGATGATGGTCTTGCCCTGCGAGACCAGTTCATCAAACAGTTCGAGGATCTGTGCGCCGGTCTTGCTGTCGAGCGCGCCAGTTGGCTCATCGGCCAGCAGGATCAGCGGCTCATTGATGAGAGCGCGGGCGATGCCGACGCGCTGCTGCTGGCCGCCGGACAACTGCATCGGGCGATGATCCAGCCGCTGGGTCAGGCCGACGCGGTCGGCCAGCTCCATCGCCCGCCGGCGGCGCTCGGCCGGGGAAATGCCCAGGTAAAACATCGGCACTTCCAGATTTTCCAGCACGGTTAACTGCTGGATCAGATTGAAGTTCTGGAAAATGAAACCGATTCGGCGAGAGCGGATTTCCGAAAGATGATCATCCTCAAGCTGGCTGACATCTTCGCCGCCGAGGATGTACTGGCCGCTGGTTGGCTGATCGAGGCAGCCGATGATGTTCATGAGCGTGCTCTTGCCCGAGCCACTGGCGCCCATGATGGCGGTGAATTCCCCCTCCTGGAACTCGATGCTCACATCGCGCAGGGCATAAACCTCGACATCGGTGCCGGGCTTCCGGTAGATCTTGAAGAGGTTGCGAACGGCGGCGACAGTTGGCATGGAGACAGCCCATCATAGCGTCTTGATGCGCTTACTTCGACCCACCTGCCCCGGGAAGACGACGCAGCGGGGCCACGACACATACGACAATATGACGCACCCCTGAAAGCCACAGATGCCCATGTGGCCGCGCCCGCTTGTTTTGGCGGCCTCTGGCATTGCGTTTGTTCCTCCTCACCCGCAACGCGGCGGGTTGGCCGCCGCGGAAGTGGGATCGTTACTGGAGAACCTGATGAAAACGCTTTGGCTTGCCATGTTGCTGATGGTGATTGGTGTCGGCGGTTTGATTGGATGTGAAGCATCCGGCGAGATCGACCCGGATGACGGCGAAGTGAAGCTCGATATCGATGATTAAGCCGTCGGGCAACTGAATCCGCCAGAGCGTGTGGCCTGTCCAACTGCCCATCGGGCAACCGGGCACGCCACACGCTCTGGCGTGCGCGCATATCGAGGCGGGGGAGGACAATTCGCTTTGACAGCTGCCATCCGCCCTGCGGGCGGCGGATCAATCAGTTGGAGACCACGTAGGGGCGGGGGACAAACAGCAGCACGCGCTCGAGGCGCTCGGCCGGGCCGCTCAGGGTGAGGAAGTTGGCCCCGATGCTGGTGTAGAGCCGTGCCTCGGGTGAGGGGGCAACGACCAGGAAGCTGTCCAGCGGAATGTCGGCCCGCAGGTTCAGATCAAACAGGTGTTCGGGGTAGACGTACTCGATGGTCCGCGACTCGCGCTGGCCGACGAACTCCAGTTGCCGGCGGGTCGAGCGGACGACCGGGCAGAGCACCATGCGCACCGTGCCCGGCCGGCGTGGAGCCGGTTCGAAGGCGAGGGTGAACAGGTTGGTGCATTTTTCATAGGTCCGGCCGGTGATGCGGTTGCGCTCATCGAAAAAGAACAGGTCCTGCCAGCGCTGTTCGCCGCGGGCGGGAATTTCGATGGTGCGGGCCTCGCGGGCGATATGGGTCTGCTTGCGTGCCCGGGCCGGCTGATCATCGATCAGGGCCTTGAAGTAGGGCCATTCGCCGATGGGGGCTTCACCCACGCGCACGCCGTTGCGCCACATGCGGTCGGCCGTCTCCAGATCCAGCACGCTCTCGTTGATGCGTTTCCAGAAATCTTCGTTCCGGCTGACCGTGCCATAGGGGACAAGCAGTTCCCACACCTCGAAATGGATCAGAACGCCCAGTGGATCGGGGGCATCCTGGGGTGCCGGCTCGGTCGGGCGGGACTGATCCGCTACCAGCTTCTGGTCGAGCTTGCTCGCACCGGCCTGCGGCGGCGCGGGGGTGGTCGGTGGAGGCGCTGGCTGGCAGCCAGCCAGGCCGCCCAGCCACAGCCCGATCATGCACACCCCGAGCACGCCAAACTGGCTGGTTCTGCAGGCTGATGCGCTCCATCCGCCGGCGGCCGGCGCTGGCACCCGCCGGGGCATGACCGTATCGGGATGCCCTTGCCACGGCTGAGGATGTTGCGCTGCCTGGCTCACGAAGTCGGCTTTACGCGGTTTCGGCAATGGTCTGGATCACTGCATCCAAACCCTGGTCCCACTCGGCGCTACTGATATTGATCGGCGGAGCGAGGCGAATCACTTTCTGCGCAGTCAGATTAATAAGAACCCCCCGCTCCATCGCCCGCTCAACCAGCTTGCCCGGCGGCTGGCGCAGCTCAATTCCCAGGAACAGCCCCCGCCCACGCACATCGGCCACTTTTTCGCGGATACTGGCCTCATTACGCAGCCGGGTCAGGGCGCGTTCGCCCAGTTCGGCAGCGTGCTGGGGCAGGTTTTCCCGCTCGATGACTTCCAGCACGGTAGCGGCCGCCGCGGCACAGATCGGGTTGCCGCCGAGGGTGCAGCCGTGCTTGCCGGGGGTCATGAGTCTGGCGATCTCCGGCTTGGCGTACATCACCCCCACCGGCAGCCCCCCGCCGATCGCCTTGCCCAGGGTCATGATGTCCGGCTCGATAACCTGCCCACCCTCGCCGGTGACGTGCTGGTGGCCGAACCATTTGCCGGTGCGGCCGCAGCCGGTCCAGACCTCATCAAAAATAAGCATCATGCCGTGCTGATCGCACAACTCGCGGACACGTTGAACATAGCCCGGCGGGTAGAGATTGATGCCGCCCTCGCCCTGGATCGGCTCCATGATGATGCAGGCGGTCTCATCATCCACCGCCGCCTCAAGGGCATCGAGGTTGTTGCTCTCGACATTGGTAAAGCCCGGCACCGCCGGGCCAAACCCCTCGCGCACCTTGGGATTGCCGGTGGCGGCGATCATCGCCAGGGTGCGGCCGTGGAAGCTCTTGAGCAGGCTGATCGTCTTCCACTTTTTGCCCTCGTTTGCCATCCCCTTCAGGCGGGCGAGCTTCACCGCGGCTTCATTGGCCTCCGCCCCACTGTGGCAGAAAAAGGCCTGCCCGGTAAAAGCGTGGCGATTGAGCCGCTCAGCCAGTTCGATCTGCGGCCGGGTATGGAAAACGTTGCCCACATGCCACAACTGCTCAGCCTGCTGTTTGACGGACTCCACCAGCGCGGGGTGGGAATGGCCGAGAATGCCCCCGCCGAAACCGGCGAACAGATCGAGATAGCGGCGTCCCTCGGCATCCCACACCCAGGCCCCCTCACCGCGCTGCATCACGACCGGCAGCCGGGCGTAGTTGCCCATCAGGACCTTGTTCGCCCGCTCAACCGTTGCCGACATCGACTCGCTCATGGACGCCTTCTCTCGGATCGCACCTTCAAAACGCAAGATTTTGTGAATTTGGTGATTGGGGATGGATGCCGGGCAGGCAAATGCGCCCTGTCGGCCCATGGGCATCCATCCCCAATCACCACTTGCAGCATACCACAACCGCCCCGCTTCGTGTATGACGGTGAGGCGTGGCAGCGGCGACATTCCATCTTCAAGAGCAGCACCCCGGCTCCCACCGGTATGCCATCCTCGAAGACAACGGCACCACCCTCTGGCTTTACCTCACCGAGCCGGATGCCCCGCAGGTGGTGGCCGAGACGTGGGTGTTTTCCCACGGCCAGGCGATCCAGAGCACCGAGTGGCCGCTGTTCCAGCATGCCCGGCCGATGTTCCCGCCCGATGACTCGGCGGTGGTGGACCGGGTGTTCAACCGCCCCGAGGCCCACCAGTGGCGCTTTGACTGGTCCAGCGATGGGGAAGCGGTGGCGGTTTTCTGCGATGCCCGCCCCATCGCCATGGTGCAATCATCGCGTAAGATCGGCTTTAGCCGTAATGTTATCCGGGCCGGGCCGTGGGGTGTGCCGTGGTCCGAACGAACATTCCATGAACTGTTTGGCATGACGCCGGAAGAATGAAGCAAAGCAGTGGCCCGTAGCCAGCAGGGCTGCATCCTGCTGACTGCTGGCCACTGATAACGACCCCCATGACTGACCTTTTCACCAGCAGCGATTCCATCCGTACCGCCGGGCCGCTGCGTCACCTGCAGACGGTGACGTTCGACCGGCCGCTGAACCTGGAGCTGGGCGGGCAACTGCCCAGCGTGACCGTCGCCTACGAAACCTACGGCACCCTCAGCCCCGAGCGCGACAACGCCATCCTGGTCTGCCACGCCCTCTCCGGCGATTCGCACGTGGCGCGGCATGATGGGGATGATGCCCCCGGCTGGTGGGATGTGGTGGTTGGGCCGGGCAAGGCGATCGACACCAATCGCCACTTCGTGATCTGCTCGAACATCCTCGGCGGCTGTCGGGGCACAACCGGCCCCAATTCCATCAACCCCGCCACCGGCCGCCCCTACGGCGCAGACTTCCCTGATATCACCCTCGGCGACATGGTCGATGTGCAGCGGTGGCTGATCGATCACCTGGGGATCGAACAGCTTCAAGCGGTCGTCGGCGGCAGCCTCGGCGGGCACCAGGCCCTCACCTGGGCGGTGCGCCATCCCAACCACGTGCGCGCTGCCGCCCTGATCGCGACCTCGCCTCGGCTCACCAGCCAGGCACTGGCCTTCGACATCATCGGCCGAAACGCCATCCTGCGCGATCCGCACTTCCATGGCGGCCAATACTACGACAAGCCCACCAAGCCGGCGGTCGGCCTGGCCCTGGCGCGCATGCTCGGGCACATCACCTACCTGTCGCGCGATGCGATGACCGCGAAATTCGACCCCACGCGCTTCGATCCGCGCGATGTGCCCACCGACTTTGAAAAGCACTACTCGGTCGGCTCCTATCTCGCCTACCAGGGCCACAAGTTTGTCGAGCGCTTTGACGCCAACAGCTACGTGACCATCACCCGGGCGATGGACCGCTTCGACCTGGGCGAGAATGTCGAGAAGCTGCGGGCCGCCTTCGCCCATACCACTTGCCGCTGGCTGGTGATCAGCTTCTCGAGCGACTGGCTGTTCCCCCCGGAACAGAGCCGCCAGATGGTCGAGGCGCTGGTGGCCGATGGCAAGCGCGTCACAAGCTGCAACGTCACCAGCAGTTGCGGCCACGATGCATTCCTTTTGGAAGATGAGGTGGCGATCTACGGCGCCCTGCTCGAATCCTTTGTGACCACGCGACAGGAAGGCAAGCCTGGCTCCGAAGGCAAGCCCGGCACCGAAGGCAAGCCCGGCGGCGGGCAGCAGGCCGTCGGCAGCAATCCGGGCTCAAACACCAGCCCATCGGCCAGCCCGGCAGCCACCGGCAACTGGCAACTGGTGACCGAGAACTCGCCCGATCCCACCAGCATCTTCGATGCCCACCGGCTCGACTACGACCTGATCCTCGACCTGATCCCGTCGGGCGCCAGCGTGCTGGACCTGGGGTGCGGCTGCGGATCGCTGCTGGCACTGGTGCGCGAGAAGCGAAATCCCAGCCGGCTGCTGGGGGTGGAGCTGAACGAGCACGATGTGGTCGCCACCGCCCGCCGTGGGCTGGATGTGATCCACTTCGACCTGGAGCAGCCGCTGACACCGTTCATCGACCAGAGCTTCGACGTGGTGGTGCTGTCACAGACACTCCAGACGATCGCCGACACCGAAGGCGTGCTGCGCGAGATGCTGCGCGTCGGCCGGCACTGCATCGTGAGCTTTCCCAACTTCGCCTACCGCAAGATGCGGCAGATGCTCTACGAACAGGGGCGCAGCCCCAAGTCGCCGGGCAATTTCGGCTACGAGTGGTACGACTCGCCCAACCGCCGCTTCCCGTCGATCATCGACTTCCAGGATTTCTGCCGCTCGCGCAACATCCGCATCGAGCGCGAGATCTTCCTCGACACCGAGCACGATGCCCGCGTCGAGGATGATCCCAACCTCAACGCCGATGTGGCGATCTTCCTCCTCAGCCGCGAGGAGCGGTGAAAGCTCACCTCTCAGGCCGACATCCGTCCTATCCTGCTGGGAGAGACAGGAGCCTGCCGCTTTGCTTTCCCTCAGCGGTTTGAGACGGTCGCGGACTTGCGGTGCGGCGGGCGGGAGCCTTCGCGGATCTTGACGTGATCGGGCGGGGTGATCTTCTCGCGCGTGATTTTCTTCGGCGCCTTGCGGGCCATCGACATGAAGCCCAGCAATGAGATCAGCGCCACCACCGCCGACAGGATGAAGACCCGGCGGCCGACAAACGGCAGAGAGTAGAGCCACGCCCCCAGGAACGGCGCAAAGCAGCCGCGCAGGCCGGTCAGCATCACATGCACGCCCATGTAGGCCGAGGCCCGCTCGGCCGGGGCGAAGTCGTTGTGCCCCAGGTTCCAGGCCAGCGCCCCGCCGGCGTTGGTGATGCCGATCAGCACCTGCCCCAGCGCCACGATCATCAGTGCCCCCGTGCCGCGATCGCCGACGTACCAGCCCCACAGCGCCCCAGCGCTGAGCATCAGGTGCGCTGCCAGCGAGATCCATCCCTGGTAGACGCGGAAGACGGTGATGTGAACCCGGTCAAACAGCGGCGCCCAGAGCTGCGTACAGGTCAGCGCCATCACCATCGGCACGATCTGAAGCACGCAGGTGCTCAGCAGGTAATCGCGGGTCGGGTCGGTCATCTGCGTGCTGACCATGTAGATCAGCGTGGGCGTCATCATCATGAAGCTGAAGCCCGAGAGGAACTGCCAGCGCTGGTAGTCGCGGAAGGCCTTGTCCTCGCGCAGGATCTGCCATGCCTGGCCGAAAGCGCGGTGCCAGTTGAAGCGACCGACGCGCGGCTCGGGCATGTAGTTCATGACCGTCCCCTCCTCGGTCTGGGCGATGTTCTCCGGGCGCGGGGCGTAGACCGCCTGCTCGCGCCGCAGCAGTTGCGATTCGCGGCGGACCCGGATCTTGCGGAACTGAAGGATGCCCCACACGCCGATCAGCGCTGCCCCGGGATAGAGATAGACAAACGCCCGTGGATTGCCGTCCAGCAGATACGAACCGATGAAGGTGGTGGCGGCCAGGGCGGCGGTGGCGACAACGGCGATGCGGCTGGTCACCTGTCCGCGGATCTCGCGCGGGTAGTTGGCCCGCCAGATGGCCGAGCGGATGGTGTTGATGCCGCTGGCCATGACACGGGCGATGACGATCTGGGCCGCGAACACCCATCCCCCCACCTCGCGCGGCAGGAAGACGGTCAGGGCGACCGACGCGATCATCAGCACCACGCCCAGTTGCAGCCTGTTGACCAGGGGCACCTTGCGGCGGCCCATGGACAACTCGCTCCAGAACAGCGCCATGATGTTGCCGAACATGGGCGCTGCGGTGATGAGGCTCATCAGGACGACGCCCGCGCCGAAATACTTGGCCGCGACCACCCCGGTGAAGGCCCCCTCGGCCAGGGATGAGGCCAGCGGGAAGGTGCCGGCCGACCGCAATTCGTGCGTGTAGCTGTGCCGCGCCATGTAGGGCTGATGGCGGGCATGAAAAGAGAAATAACGACGCATCATGGATTGATGCCGCGAGCGTAGATGATTCGCCGCCGCGCAACAAGTGGCGGCAATCGTCTGCGGATCGGGTTGGTCGGATTGTCAAAACCTTGCGCGGGCCACAGCACCCTGGCCCGTCAGGCCTCGGACATGGCCCGAGGGCGCGCCGGTGCGCTGCCTGATGGTGTTGCGATGCCCAATGGTGATGCAGCGGGAGGCTTGCCGGCGATGAACGGGCGCTGCGCGGTCAGGGGCCGGGCGGCTCGGCGTCGGGATCATCTTCAATGGCATCCTCAACGGCCGATTCCTCCGTCACTGCCTGCTCATAGTCATACTGCCCGCCGGCGGCGGCGGTCCGGGCGGTCAGGGCGCTGGTGAGGGTGGCCAGGAGGGTTGGCTTGAGCGCTTCGTACCCCTTCTCGAACAGCGTAGCCAGCATCGATCGCCGCTTCTTGGCGCCATCGGGGGCGCTGTGGCCATTGAGATCGGCTGCGCGGGCATCGAGCGCCTTTTCGATCGCCTCCAGGCGCTTCAGGGCGGCATCCTCCCTGGAGGGCACCGCCAGCAGCCCTCCGACAAATCCCGCCACCGCCGCCGATCCCACCGCCACCCAGGGATGCTCGGCGGTGAGCCGGCGCGGATCCAGACCGTCGACGGCGGTTTGGCGCATCTCATGGAGCACCGTCTTGATCGCATCCAGCGCATCGTCCGCCTCGAGCTGAAGCTGCTTAGACGGAGTGAGCTGAATCGGCCGCTCGATCCCGTACGTGGTGGCCGAATCGTGCTTTTTGGGCTTCTCGCTTGGCTTCATATCGCTCCACCAGGGTTTTGCCCGAGCGCCTCAGGAATGACCCAACCGCCAGCCACAGGCCGATGCCGGTGCCCAGCAGGATGACCCCGCCGACAATGATCCATCCCAGCCACCACAGGTTCGCGCCGAAGGCCTGCCCCAGCGCAGTGGCCACGCCAACCATGAAAAGCACCACCGTCGTTGTCAGCAGCGCGCTGAAGAGCAAAAAGGCGACAACCCCCAGGACGGCATAGATCGCGATCCGGGTCAGCGACCACTTGGTCTGATCCAGCTTGGCGCTGATGTAGTAGCCGGCGTAATCCTTGAGTTCGGCCAGCAGGATCGTGAGGCGGTTGATCGTCTGCCGGGTCGAATCGGCCGCATCGTCCGAGCCGTGGTGCGGCTCACCGTTGTGCGGCTCATCGGCGGTGGAGCGGTTGGTCTGGCTGGTCATGGCGCGCACCGTGAAAAGAAAGGGGAGAGCTGCGCATCGCCCGGATCGGGCGACGGCGCCGGCCACGTCCCCGGCGCCCGATCCGCGTGCGATCGGCCGCGCAACGGGCTACCGTGCTTCGCGCCGCTTAGCTCCGCTTCCACAGCGCCCCGAGGATGACCCCCACGCCGGCGGCGATGAGCAGCGACTTGATCGGCTGCTGGCGGACATAGTCCTCCAGGCCCTGTTCCCATTCCATCGCATGCTGCCGGCCGGTGTCGTAATACTCGCGTGCCTGCTGGCGCAAGTGGTCGTATTGCTGCTGGGCGCTGTCGCGCACCCGGGAGCCGACATCGCGCAGATGCTCACCGGCCTGCTGCGCCTTTTCGCGCAGTTGTTCGCCGGCCTGCTGGGCTTTCTCCTTCAACTGCTCGGCCATGCCGGCCTGCTGCTGGCCCTGGTTTTCCTGGCCCGAACTTTCCTGGCCCTGATCGGCCGTATCTTCCATGCGGGACATCGGATTCTCCTTTCAAATGGCTTCTTTCAAATGACTTCGATCACTCTGCTGGCGAATATAGACCTGAGCCTGATTCCAAGGCAGCGCCCTTTTTTGGAATCCCCCCGCGGCGGCTGCTTTTTCAAATGGCGCGCATCCCATGGCGGCGTGCCCCCTCCCGATGGCCGGCATCCATTTTCTGCGGAGGCAGCCACCCGCGATGAATCACCGCCCGCGAGGCACCGCCAGGCGATCAACGCGGCCGAAGCGCGCGGAAACAGGGCCATTGGCCCGATCCTGCGAGGCAAGCTTGACACGATCCTCCACCCTGTTACATTCGTATGACTACAAACTGAGCTTCCCGGGGCCATAGTGAAATGGGATCACGCCACCATGGCATGGTGGAATTTGGGGTTCAAATCCCCATGGCTCCATTCGACGCGACCTGCCATCAGGTCGCGTTTTTCATTGGCGGGCGGGCAGCGTGTTGACATTTATTGCTCCGCAGCCGACAACCGCTGGCATGACGCTTGCCGAACTGGCCCGCCGGATTGATCACACGATCCTCAAGCCCGAGGCGACCGATGCGGATGTCAGCCGAGCCGTCAACGAAGCGCTGGAGCATAGGTTTGCCAGTGTCTGTGTCGCCCCGGCATGGGTGAGGCTGGTAAGCCGGGGGCTGGCCGGATCGGATGTGCGCACCTGCGCTGTGGTGGGCTTTCCGCACGGCACCAATAAATCGACCCTCAAGGCAATCGAGGCCACCAGCGCCATCAAAGATGGGGCCGATGAGATCGACGTGGTGGCGTTCCTGCCCCACCTGCTGGCGCGCGACCTGGGGGCGACCAAACAGGAACTGAGCGAGATCACCCGCGCTGCCCGCGCCACCCGCCGGGATGTGATCATCAAAGTGATCGTCGAAACCGCGCTGCTGATGCAGCACGCCCCCGAGCAGGCCGATGACACCCTGGCCATCGCCTGCCAGGCGGTGCGCGAAAGCGGGTGCGACTTCATCAAGACCAGCACCGGCTTCCATCCCGCCGGCGGCGCCACGGTCGAGGCCGTCCGACTGCTGAAAAACCATGCCGATACGCTCGAAATCAAGGCATCGGGCGGCATTCGGGATGCCGAGACCGCTCTGGCGATGCTCGAGGCGGGAGCGGATCGCCTGGGGCTGAGCGCTTCGGTTGCGGTCATCCAGTCCCTGAACCCCTCGCCCTGAGGCGCAGCCGTCACATCCATACCATTCAGCGGATTTCACCGGATGGCCCTCCATCTCGATTGATCCATGCATCTGGCCGCATCACGCCGCCAGCCGGGGCATGGCGCAGGCGGCTCTTGCATGCATCAAACCACTTCCAAATAACGACTTACATCCAAAATCAGATGATTTGCACAGCCAATCAGGCAGGAAAGAAACACGATGAAATAAAAAATCCCGGCAGGCCAACTAACCAAACATAATATTAACATGTCTAATGGAGCGAGTCAAATCGATTTTGCGTTTTCCATTTGCGCCCGCCGGTTTCGCCGCCCCCTGGCATGGGGGTGATTTCCCCTTCCCGGCCGGCAAATTTTGCGTTTTTCAGAAGGGTTCTGTACCCTTTTCTCACTCATGCACTGCCCGTTCTGCAATGCAGACAAAGAAAAGCTCAAGGTGATCGACTCGCGCACCTGCGAGGGTGGACGGGCGATTCGTCGCCGGCGCGAATGTGGAAGCTGCGCCAAGCGCTTCACCACCTATGAACGGATCGAGGAGAATATCCGCCTGACGGTGATCAAGCGGGATGGCCGGCGTGTGCCGTGGGATCGGGGCAAGCTGCTGTCCGGGCTGGAACGGGCGTGCTTCAAGCGGCCGGTGCCCGAGGCCGAGCTGAGTCGGATCGTCGATGAGGTGGAGGAGGAGGTCTATCGCACCCACGACCGTGAGGTGCCCAGCGCCCAGATCGGGGAGCTGGTCAGCGACAAGCTCCGCCGGGTCGATCAGGTGGCCTACGTGCGTTTTGCCAGCGTGTACAAGCGGTTCAAGACGCTCGAGGAGCTGGTGGATGAGGCCAAGGCGGTGATCGACGCCAAACGCTTCGAGGTACCGGGGCAGGGCAAGCTGTTTGTCGATGCCACCCCGCCCACAACCGCCAATGGCATCGCCCCCGACGCCAAACCCAAGCGCGTCCGCCGGACGCGCAAAACGCCCGCGCCCAGCGCCGGCGAGTGACCCTATGCGCCCACGATCCGCGCTGTGCGCGGCTGAATCAAACCGCGAACCCCCTTTGGCCGGCGGACCGGCCCGCCGTTGTCCTGCGCGGCAGCGCGCCGCTTGTGTGAACTTGCTGGAATGGGCACGCAGTTATATGCATTGCTTAATGCTGATCTGTTCAGGGTTTATCGCAGACAGCATTCACCCCGCGCTGGCGGGGCCAGGCGGCGGGCAGGCCCGCCGGCGAAATGAACCGACAGCGGCGAACCCCCGGTCGTTCGGCATCGTCCTGAGTAAGTATCGCACCCTTTGAAGCCCCGCACCGCAAACGTCCGATAAATACCCCGGAGGCGCATCATGTTGTCCCCCCGTATGCTGATCCGCCCGCTCTGTTCCGTGCTCGCCGCCACCGTCGCCCTGGGCACGGTGGGTGGGTGCGGCACATCCGACAGGGACACATCCGAGGGGCAGCGGCCCAAGGTCGAGATCGTCTATCCCCCCCTCCCCCCGGCCGAGAACCTGCCCGATTTCATGAAGGGCACCATCTATGAGCTGGCCGTCACCATGGACACCGAGCCCATGCTGGTGTCCGGTTACGGGCTGGTGGCCAATCTGCGAAACACCGGCGACTCCACCGTTCCCATGGTGGTGCGGGAATACATCCTGCGCGACATGCTCAAGCGCGGCATCCCCCGTGCGGAAGAAATCCTCAACGACAAGCGCGTTGCCATCGTGCAGGTGGAAGGGGTCATGCCGCCGGGCATCCGCCGCGGCGAGCAGTTCGATGTGCAGGTGTCGGCGATTGCCGGCAGCTACGTCACCAGCCTGGCGCACGGCCGCCTGTTCCAGTGCGAGCTGAGTGTGGGCGGGGCCAACCAGATCCGCCCCGGCAACCCGGTGGACATCAAAGCGCGCTCCCAGGGGGAAATTTTCGTCAATCCCGCATACGCCCTGGTGGGCATCCCCGACCCCAACAGCCAGGCCGCCGCCAGCCTGCGCTTCGGCGTGGTGCTGAACGGCGGGCAGGCGATGGTCGATCGGCCGATGCGCCTGCGATTGCGCAATCCGCAGTTCAGCATGGCCCGCTTCGTGGAAAACCGCATCGACGCCCAGTTCCAGAACCGGGAGATCGCGGCGGCCGAGAACGAAGCGGTGATCCACTTCGTCGTGCCCGCGCAGTACGCCGGCGACTGGGAGCATTTCCGCAATCTGGTGACGCACCTGTATGTCGATGCCCGCCCCGAACTGATCCCGAGCCTGGGCCAGCGGCTGGTGGATGCCGCCCGCAAACCCGATGCGCCGCTGATGGACATCAGCTACTGCCTGGAAGGGCTGGGCGAGGCGGCCGGGCCGTACATCGATACGCTGCTGACCGATTCCAACCCCGCGGTGGTGTACGCCGCCGCCCGCGCCGGGGCGTTCGTGCGCCACCAGGGCGCCATCCACACACTGATGGAAATCGCCCGCCATGAAGGCCACGAGTTTCAGCTCAATGCGGTGCAGACGCTGGGCAAGCTGCCGCAATCGGCGATGATCGCGTCGCGCCTGCGGCAGTTGCTCGATTCGGAGCACAACCTGGTGCGCATCGAGGCCTACAAGACACTGGCCCGGCACAAGGATCCGGTGATCCTCACCCGCGTGGTGCAGGAGCGTTTCGTGCTGGACATCGTGCCTGGCGAAGGCGAGCCGCTGATCTACGCCTCGCGCACCGGCATCCCGCGCATCGCGCTGATCGGCCGTCGCCCCCGCGTGGACCTGCCGGTGCTCTACACCGCGATGCAGAACCAGTTCATGATCACCTCCAATGAGCAGGACAAGACGCTGACGCTCTACTACCGCGGCCCCGGGGCGCGCGTGCCGATCAAGATGCTCTCCACCCCCGATCTGGCGGAGGTGATTGCCCGCCTCGGCGGGGACGGGCCCGAGGATGAAATCAGGCTCGACTTCAGCTACAGTGAAGTGCTCAGCGTCCTTCAGGAGCTGACCGACCAGGGGAAACTGGTTGCGCCGCTGTCGGCGGGGCAGCGCCTGGCGGCGTCGCTCTTCCTGCAGGAGGTGCCCTACACCACCGGCTCGACGTACACCGCGGCGATGCTGGAGGAATCGGATGCCACTGCGGCGCGGGTCCTCAGCCCCGAGGATCTGCCGTCGCTCCAGCCCGATGCCGCTACCGACGACCAGATGACCGTGCAGGGCGGTCAGGGTCGGCCGCAATAAGAAGGGACTTGCGACTGGTTCAACCCGGCACCGGGCAGCCAGGCGCAAATCACAAGTTGACGAACTGTCACGGAGGACACCCGTCCCATGCGTCTTAAGAAACTCATCCTTCACGGTTTCAAGAGCTTTGCCGACCGAACCGAGTTCCGCTTCGACGATCCGGTGACCGGCATTGTCGGCCCCAACGGTTGCGGCAAGAGCAACGTGGTGGACGGCTTCAAATGGGTCCTCGGGGAGCAATCAGCCAAGAGCCTGCGCGGCGAGGCGATGATGGATGTGATCTTCAACGGCTCGGCGGCGCGCAAGCCCGCCGGCATGAGCGAAGTCATCCTCGTCTTCTCCAACCCCAGGCACGAAGATGGCACCCGCCCGCTGGCCATCGACACCGATGAGGTGAGCGTCGGCCGGCGCCTTTTCCGGGATGGCACCAGCGAATACCAGATCAACAACCAGCACGCCCGCCTGCGGGATGTGCGCGAGCTGTTCCTCGATACCGGCATCGGCGTCGATGCCTACAGCGTCATCGAGCAGGGCCGCGTGGCCGCCCTGCTGGAGGCCAACCCCGCCGAGCGCCGGCTGATCTTCGAAGAGGCGGCCGGCATCTCCAAGTACAAGCAGAAGAAGAAAGAAGCCCAGCGCAAGCTGGAGAAGGTCGATCAGAACCTGCTGCGCGTGCAGGATATCGTCGAGGAAGTCGAGAAGCGCCTGCGCAGCGTCAAGTTGCAGGCCGGCAAGGCGCGCAACTACCAGGAATACCTCGGCCGACTCAACGAGCTGCGGCTGATGTACTCGCTGCAGGAGTACCACACCTGGCACACGCGCCTCGGCGAACTGGAATCGGCCCATGCCGATGCCCAGTTCCGACTGGAAGACCTGGCCGCCGACCTGGCCCGCGGCACTCAGCAGCTTGCCGAAAAGCGCGAGCGCTACGAGCAGCTCAGCCAGCGCCGCCAGCAGACCGAGTACCAGCTTGTGCAGGCCCGGGCCGCGGTGCAGCAGGCACTTCAGAAACAGCATTACGCCGAGCAGCAGCTTGGCCAGATCGCCGAGCAGATCGAATCGCTGCAAGGCGACCAGCAGGCCGCCGAGGCCAGGCTGGCCGAGGCCAGCAGCGCCCTGGAGAGCGAAAGCGCCACGCTCGAGCAGCTCACCGGGCGCGTCACCGCCCATCGCCAGCGCATCGAAGAGCGCCAGCAGGCGTTCCGCGATGCCCAGCTCAAGCTCAATCAGCTCAACCAGGACATCGAGCGCAACAAGTCGGCCGTGCTTGACCTGATGCGCAAGCTCGCCAACCTGGGCAACCGCCTGGGTGCAATCGAGATCGAGCGCAAGAACATCGCCGCCCAGCAGACCCGCCTGGGCGAGCGCCGGCAGGTGGTCGTCACCGAGATCGAAGCGCTCGAGGAAGCCCGGCGCCAGATCGAGGCGAAGCTGGCCGAGGTGCTGGAGCAGATGAACCAGCAGCAGGCCGCCCTGGAGGCCAAGCGCGCTGAGGCCGCCGCCCTGGGCAAGGAGATCGCCGACACCAACCAGAAGCTCGGCCAGGCCCGCGAGCATCGCAGCGGCCTGCTGTCGCGCAAGAAGGTGCTGGAAGACCTGGAAGCCAAGCGCGAAGGCGTGAGCGAAGGCGTCAAGAGCGTCCTGCGCCAGCGCGAAGGCAAGTTTCCGTTCATCCGCGGCCTGGTGGCGGATGTGCTGCGGGTGGATGTTGAGCACGCCCACGTGATCGAGGCCGCGCTCAACGGCCGCGACCAGTGGCTCATCGCCGATGATCCCGCCGCCCTGTTCGCCGCTCACGATGCGCTGGCGAAGCTCGAAGGCCGGGTGAACATCATCACCCGAAGCGGCAGGAACGCCTCTTGTGGCACGGGCTTGCAACCCGTGCAGCCGGCGGCCGGCTCGCAAGGGAGCGCGCCTTGCTTCGATGAAGACAACCAGCGCGGGTTACAGGCGGCAGAAACCTACGACTGGAACCAGCACCCCCACCGCATTCGCCTGGCGATCGACCTGGTGAAAGTCGAACCGGAAGATGGTGACATCGCCCGGCACCTGCTCGGCAGGACCGTCATCGTTGATGACCTGGCCACCGCGCATGACCTGCATCGCACCGGCCCGGCCGGCTGGCGCTATGTCACCCTGGCTGGCGAGGTGCTGGAAGCCGATGGCACCCTGCGCGTCGGCCCGCTGACGGCGGCGATGGGGATCATCTCCCGTCGCTCGGAGCTGAACGCCATCACCGGCCAGATCGCCGAAGCCGACAGCCGCATCGCCGAGTTGCAGCAGAAGCTGGTCGCCGGCAACGAACAGGCCAAGGCGCTGGATGCCGCCCAGAACGAGCTGCGCACCGCAGGCTATCAGCTCAACACCCGCAAAGTTGAGCTAACCAGCCAGGTCGCCCAGAACAACGACAAGCAATCGGCCCTGCGCCGTGAGCAGCCGGTGCTGGAGCGCGAGTTGCAGCAGTTGCTCGATCAGACCGGCCGGCTCACCGCCGAGGAGCATAAGCTGGCCGAGCAGCGCACGCAGTGGGAGGCCGAGCAGGCCCAGCGCCAGCAGCAGGTGGAGGCGATGACCGCCGATCAGGCGCGCATCGCCGAGGAACTCAAGAGCTGGAGCGAAGAGCTGACCGCCGCCCGCGTTGAGCTGGGCCAGTTGCAGGAACAGCAGATCGCCGCCCAGCGCCAGGTGCAGCGGCTGACCAGCACCCGGGCTGAGCTCTCCCAGCAGATCGAGCGCATCGTCGCCAGCAGCCGGGGGCTGGTGGAGCGTCAGGCCGCGGCCGGGCGCGAACTGGAGCAGGCCCGCGCGGCCCAGGTGAAGCTGGAGGCCGAGCAGAAGGAACTGGCCGCCGCGCTCGAAGCGCTGACCGCCCAGGTGGCCGAGGCTGCCGAGCAGGTCAAGGCCCTGGCGGCCGGCGTTGAACAGCATCGCACCGCCCACGCCGCCGTCGAGCAGGAGATGCACCAGCTGGACATGAAACTGGGCGAGCTGCGCGTGCGCCTGGAGACGCTGGTGTCGCGCACGAAGGAAGAACTCGACCTCGACCTGCCGGTGCGCTACCAGGAGCTGTCAGAGGCCGAGGGCGGTTATGTCCCGGCCGACCAGGACTGGGATGCGGTGGCCGCCGAGATCAAGGAACTCAAGGAAAAGATCCAGCGCCTTGGCAACGTCAACCTCGATGCGCTGGGCGAGCAGGAAGAGCTGGAACAGCGCCAGCAGTTCCTCACCCAGCAGATCACCGACCTGACCACCAGCAAGCAGCAGCTTGAGACGCTGATCAACGAGATCAACGCCGAAAGCTCCAAGCGCTTTGAGGACACGTTCAACGCCGTGCGCGAGCACTTCCAGGGCATGTTCCGCAAGCTCTTCGGCGGCGGCAAGGCCGACATCATTCTCGAGACCGAAATCGAGGACAAGAAAGCGCAGCCCGCCCACCTCGGGCCCGATGGCCAGACCGTCCTGCCGATCATGAAGCGGGTGGATGTGCTGGATGCCGGCATCGAGATCATCGCCCGCCCGCCCGGCAAGCAGCCGTGCTCGATCAGCCAGCTCTCCGGCGGCGAAAAGGCCATGACCTGCATCGCCTTGCTCATGA
>CAYNMV010000025.1:0-56832 GCA_964398315.1 uncultured Tepidisphaeraceae bacterium
GCTCGATCTCCTTGGCGACGGTCACGCCGTCCTTGGTGACCGTCGGCGAGCCGAATGACTTCTCCAGCACAACGTTGCGCCCCGAGGGGCCAAGCGTGATCTTGACGGCGCGGGCGAGCTTGCGCACACCGCGCAGAATGCTCTCGCGCGCTTCCTGGTCGAACTTGATCTGTTTTGCTGCCATGGATGAACTCCCGTTGATTCGTTGTATCTGGTAATGTCATGCATCCATCACCCATCAACATCCGGTGATCGATGCACGCTGCAGGACGCGCGGACTATTCCACCACCGCCAGTACATCGTCCTCGCTCATCACCAGCAGTTCCTCGTCGTCCACCTTGATCTCGGTGCCGGCGTAGCTGGTGAAGATGACCTCATCGCCCTTCTTCACGGTGAAAGCGGCGCGCTCCCCGTTTTCCAGGCGACGGCCATCGCCCACCGCCAGCACGGTCCCGCGCTTGGGCTTCTCCTTGGCCGTGTCCGGCAGCACGATTCCGCTCTTGGTCTTGGTCTCGGCCTCAACCCGCTTGACGAGGATCTTGTCACCAAGAGGACGCAGCTTTGCCATTGCGGTACTCCTTCAGAAATTAATGATTGGTTCCCTGATGCCAGTGGCCGGTGCCGCTTCCTCGGCGACCAACGATGCCGGCCGGCTGGCTGCCTGCTTTTTCTATTCTTCTGCTCTGAATCCGTCGCTCTGATCGCGTATTACGTCTCGTCGTCAGCGCCTCTGTGGCCGCCCGCCTCATCGCCGGTGGTCGACCATTGCGACTGCTGCGGCCACCTGCTGCCATAGCGCCGCCGCATGACCCGCGCCATCGCATCCAGCAGCAGGTTCAGATCCACCGGCTTGCTGACGACGCTGAACACCTGCATGCCCAGCGCCTCGTGCAACAGGTGGTTGGTCAACTGGTCCGCCAGCAGGATCGCCGGCGTATCCGACTGCCCGTGCTCACGGGCCAGGCGGATCACCTGCAACCCACCCAACTGCGGCATGGCCACATCCAGCACCGCCAAGTGAATGCGCTGCGACTCGATCAGCTCCAGCGCCTCCCGGCCGGAACGGGCAAGCAAGGTTTCGACACCCTGCGGCGCCAGCAACTGACGCACGCGATCGTGCCATCCCTCGCGCTCATCGGGGAGGAGGACGGTCAGCCGATTTGGAGCCGCGGTTTCGGTCATCGCTCAACTCTCCAGGGGCTTTGGCGCACCCTCCACCTGTCCAAGGGTCATAACAACGCCTGTGCCGCAAACGGGCCTGAGCCGTAACAGATGTAAACGCTTGTCACCCAAATGCTTACAAAACACCCCAACATCCCGCCATGCGCCCCCTTGCTGCCAAACCCTGCGCGCTGCCCGATGCCGACTGCCGCTTTGGCAGCACCCCTGCCATGCCCGATTGGCAGGAAAACACCCACTTCCCCCCTCACATTCGCCGCAGGGTGCGCAGGTGCCGGATGCCGCCCAGTAACGGCAGCCTGGAGGGGCAGACGAACGAGCAGATGCCGCATTCGATGCACGACTCCAGGCCGTAGTGCTCGGCCAGCTTCAGGTCATCCTGCTGGGCGGCATCCAGCAGGCCGGCCGGCTGCACATTGGTCGGGCATCCCTGCACGCACCAGCCGCAGCGGATGCATGGCTCGGCCAGACCGGCCGGCTCGTGCGGCAGCAGATGCACCACCAGCTCGCCCCCGCCGATCACGGTCTCCCCCTCGATCCGCCGATCGCGCAGCAGATCGCCCGCCCGCAGCGTGCTGCTCTGGCGATTCACCGGCAACTGCCCCAGCAGATCATCGAGGCGCATGCCAATCGGCGCCATCACCAGGTGAAGCCGGTCGCGCACGTGCCCATCGGCGGCGTGATCGAAGATGCCAACCGGCACGTGGGTCATCGGCCGCTGATCGCGCAGGAACCGCCCCACCGCCACCGCCGCCGCCGCATCGAGTATCACCACCCCCTGCTCCACCGGCAGGCGCCGAAAGCGCAGTTTGCGGCCCGATAGATCCAGCAGCAGCAGGGTCGGGTCGCCCTGCGGATAGTCGTTGTCCCGTGTGATCAGGCGCACCCGGCGGGCCCGGGCTGCCTTGCGCAGCTCACGAACCCACCGCGCCGGCGCTGAATCATCTATCACCACTACCGCCGATGTGGCCCCGCACAGATCGCGCAGCGCCCCCACCCCCCCGATCAGCGTTTCGGCCTCGTGCAGAGCCAGCGCTGCCAGCAGCCGAAGCGGCGGATCGCCATCCAGCACGTTGCAGATAATCGTATCCACCGGCCGGCGGAGCACCGCCAGCAGTTGCGCGATCAGGTCCGGCGAGGCCGTGCGATCGGCGTGCAGTCCCGCGCCGCGCAGGCGGTCGATCCACGCGGGCAATTCCGCGCGGGTGAACGTCGTCGCCAGCGAGGCAGCGCTGCCCGCTGGCATGTGAGTCGATTGCTCCGATGCCGCATCGGCCGGATCGGCCGGCGCCAGGGTCTCCATCGGCGCTGCCGGCACCAACTCCACCGCCGGCACCACCACGCCCCCCGCCACCATGACCGTCCGCACCGCGCCAAGTGTCCCATCCACCGGCGCCACCGGCACGTGCCCGGCTTCCGGGGCGGTCTCGGTGAGCATCTGCCCAACGCGCACCTTCGTGCCCGCCGGCCGCACCGCAATCACCTGTGCCTCGCGCCCTCCCAGCGGCACCAGCAACGGCGCCACCGCATCCAGCACCGGCAGCACCGGCGGCTCGGCAGGCCATGCCCTCCGCTGAATGCTCGCCAGTCGTACATCAAATGCGGTCATGGAAAGGAGGTGATGTCGATGGGGTAAAGCAGTGCGTTGCCAGTAGGCAGCCGCCAGCAGGAGAAGCAGATGATCGCCCAAGCGATGCAGGCCCCGGCCCGCTGAGCCGATCGCCCTGTTCCGCTCCCGTGTCACGCCAGCGCGCGGGTCGCCGGGCTTGCTTCTTCTTCTACTGACTGCTGCCCACTGGCTGCTGCTTGCATCATCTTACCCTGCCAGCGGCACACCGATGCGCTGGCAGACATCCTTGAGAGCATCGGCGGCCACCTTAAACAGCTCTTCGCCGGTTTCGCCGTGGCTGTGGCCGGCCACCTTCAGGTGCGGCTCAAGGCTCAGGAATCCGCGATAGCCGCTGGCCCAGGCATCGGCAAGAATCTCGGCGATCTTGCCATCACCCTGCCCGGCCGGCACGACCTTGCCGCTGTCCTTCAGGGCATCCTTGATGTGGATGTGAACGGTGTACGGCTTGAGCAGCGGCCAGTTGGCGGCCGGATCATCCTTCACCTGCACGAAATTGGCAAAGTCGAACGCGCTGCGCAGCTTGGGCGAATTGATGCTCTTCATCAAATCCTGGCAGCGTGAGCCGATATCGCCGTAAATCCCCTTCTCGTTTTCATGCACGAGGGTGATCTTGCGATCGCCCAGGTAATCGAGCTTGCGGGCGAAGCGGTCGATCACCTCCGAGCGGTGCGGCGCGATATCCCCCTTGCCTTCGCCACCGGGCGGGTAATAGCTGAAGACGCGGATCATCGGCGCTTCGAAGAACTCGGCCATCTCCACCGCGATCTTGAAGCGGTCCATGTGTTCTTCGAACGGTTTGTCCAGCGCCACCTTGCCGATGGGCGAGCCGATACAGGCCACCCCCATGCCGTTGTCGGCCAGCTTCTGCTTCACCTCCTGCCGCAGTGCCGGGTCCAGGTCGAGCACGTTCTTGCCCGATACGCCCCGCAGCTCGAAATGCATCACGCCGTTGGCACGGCACACGCGAATCTGATCGTCGATGTTCGGCCCGATCTCATCGGCAAACGCAGACAAACGCAGCATGTAGTTCCTCACTCGGGTTGAAGGTTAAGCCGGCATCCTCCGCGCGATCGCCGGAGGCGTCAAGACACACCCGGCGCAGCGGGCCCCTGCCCCGGCACAATCGCACAGGCCAAGGCTGCAACGTTCCCGGCTGCAACGTTCCCGGTGTCGCAACAATCCCAGGCTGCAACGATGCAGGCGGCAGCGGTCAAGGCGGCAATACAGGCGGCAGATGCCGGCCGGGCCGCATCAGGCCGCCCGCCTCGCCTGCCCGATCCCAAGGCCGGCGCGCCGAAGAGCATGGCGCGCCGATATCGCGGGGATGGCCCTATGCCGGCTGGGTCAATCGGCTGGCGGTGAGGACGCACAACTGCTCGACGGTCCTCAACTGGTGTTCGGTGGCGGTGCTGGTGAGCTGGATGCGGATGGCCTTGCGGTTCCAGCCGACCAGATTCTTGGAGTAGGTCGGCAGGTTATCCACCCGGCCGTCGAAGCGTTCGATGGGGATCGTCTCCTCCACGCCAGAGATGCGGAAATGCTCCACGGAGGTCTCATCGTCATCGCCAGCGCTGCCTATCCCGCCCGGGGCGGGGCGCAGCAGCTTGTTCTCAACCGCCTGGTCGAGCACATCGGCGCAGTAGACCTCGATCTGCCCATCACGCGGATCGCGCATGGCGAAGACCTGCATCTTGTAGGGCCCATCGGGCACAAAGAACAGAACGCTGTGGTCCGCGCCCAGCCGCATCTGGTGCGGTGCCAGCGTGGCCAGGGCAGTGACCAGCCGCCGCCAGGTGGCGGCGTGCCGCTTCCCGTCCGGTTCCAGCGCGGAGATCGCCGCCAGGTGCTTCTCGGCGTTGTTGCGGTCCTTGGGGGAGAGCTTGGCCAGAAAATCCTCGAAGCTCATCCGCGAGTCGGCCAGGCTCTCGGCAGCGGATGAGGCTTCGGTTCGTGTGTTAGGCATCGTCTCTATTATAGGCACTCCGGGCGCCAAGGGGTACGCCTGCTTTGCAGATCGGCCCCCACGGGCCCCAAACGGGGTTCGAACGGCGGATTCTCATGCGGCCGGCACAAAGCCCGTCACCGGGCCGTCGGGCCGGTCGAACAGCAGCAGGATGCCCAGCCACACCTGCACCGCCACCGCCAGCAGCAGCAGAATCGCAAGGATCCACAGCCAGAGCCTGGCCCGTGGCGCCCAGCGCACCAGCCCCGCCAGCACCAGCGGCAGCAGGATGATGCCCGAGCCGGTCAGCACGTGCAGGAACCGCCGATTGAAGATCGATCCGTTCAGTTCCGCGCTGGTCACCAGCCCTCTCAGGTAGCTGATGACCGAAACGCCCTCCTGCTGTGCCACCGCCACGGCATTGGCTTCGGATGCCAGTGCCCACAGGCCGCTGAGAGAGGTGGCCGCCGCCACCAGCGCGGCCAGCAGCCAGAATCGCCCCGCCGGCGAACGCCGTCCCTGCGCGATGCGGATGTCGGTATCGGCCCCCACTTCATCCGAGGTATCCACCCGCAACTGGCCCTCCTCATCGCGCATCTGCTCGGCGGTCATCCCCAGTGGCTCGCGCACCTCGGCGACTGCCTCTCCTTCACCGGGCAGGCCGGCATCCAGCCCCTGCGGACGCGCTTCGCTGACCCGGCGGATCGACTGTCCCAGCGCTGCCAATGCCAGCGCCACCGCCACGCCGGCCAGCATCACATGCAACTGAAGCGGCATCACGTAATACTCGAGGCTCTTGTGCGAGGCTTCGATCCCGGTCTGCTGCTCGGCAGCCACCGGCACCTGCGGCTCGCGCCGGGCGCTGGCGGGCTGGGTCGTGGCCGGCTGGGTGGTGGCCGCGGCCGCGCGACCCGAATCCCGCCGGGCCATCTCCTCTTCGCCGGTGGCCCATGCCTCCCCGGTATGGACGGTCTGGCGCTGAACGCCGACACCGTGGCGATAGACCGATTCACCTCCGTACCACGCGCCGATGAACATCGCCGCGCTTCCCGCCAGCAGCAGCACCAGCAGCGGCACATGCAGCCGCTTGCGCCACAGGTCGGAGCATCCCAGCCAGGTGATCACCACAAACACGAACACCAGCGTCGCGGCCACCTGGTACCACAGGTGATTGACCAGCATCTCCCACGCCTGGCCATCGTGGCGGGTGGTAAGCGGGCTGGCGGCGATCAGGTCATTCCAGTGGCTGTGGGCCTGGGGGTTGTTGAGGCGGGCGACATCGACCAGGGCAAACAGTCCCAGCAGCGCGGTGGGGATCGACAGCAGCGCCCCCAGCAGGATCATCCAGCGCCCCGCCGCCCGGAACCCCGATCGCCGCCAGAAAAAGCTGAACAGCTCGATCAGGATGCCGATCGCCAGCAGGCCAAGGGGGTAGTGGATGAAGATGATGTGCCAGTTGGGATTGATGAAATCCTGAGACATGCGAGCTTCCCTTCGACTGAAATGGCAAGATCCTTGAACGCGCAGGATACGTCAGCCCGCTTGATACTGTCCATGTCTGATCGCCCCGCGGTACCGCGCCGCCGGGGATGAGGCCGCCGGGGATAGGGCCGCCGCGGGCGGTCGGTGAATCCGGGGGCGGCATGGGGGGCTGTGACGCGGGCCGGGCGGTACCACCGCACCAGCGCTGGCCGGAGCCCGGCGGCGGCCCTTCACCTGTTGCGCCGACGCGGTACACTGCCCAGTTCGATCGGCCGCCCGCGCGGCCGGAGATTTTTATGAGTGAAGCCCGCAAACAAGCCCTGGCCGGGATCCGCAGCATCGTCATCAAGCTCGGCACCCAGTTGCTGTTCGACAAGGATAACCGCATCGATGCCGCCTTCGCCGCCTCGATCGCGCAGCAGATCATCACCCTGCGCCAGCGCGGCATCCGCTGCACGCTGGTCAGCAGCGGCGCGGTTGGCTGCGGCATGCGCATGCTCGGCCTGAGCCGCCGCCCCACCGACCTGGCCCGCCTTCAGGCCATCGCCGCCATCGGCCAGCGCCGGCTGATGGATGGCTGGGCCGATGCCTTCGAACCGCTGAAAATCCACGTGGCCCAACTGCTGATCACGCGGGATGACATCGAAAGCCGCAGCCGTTACCTCAACCTGCGCAACACCATCACCGCCGTGCATGAACTGGGCGCGGTGCCGATCATCAACGAGAACGACACGGTCAGCACCGATGAGCTGATTCGGATCACCTTCGGCGACAACGACATCCTGGCCGCGATGGTGGCCAACGCCATGCGGGCCAACCTGCTGGTGCTGATGACGGTGGTGGATGGCCTTCAGGATGCCGCCGGGCAGCGCGTCAGCGTCATCAAGGACCTGGAACAGGCCCGCGCATTGGTTCGGGCGGACAAGAGCCCGCTGGGCAAGGGCGGCATGAACTCGAAGGTGGAGGCCGCCCGCATGGTCACCGGGTCCGGCGAAGCGCTGGTGGTGGTCAATGGCCGGATGGAGCGCGTGCTGCCCCGCCTGATCGAAGGTGAGGAAGTGGGCACGCTGTTCCTCCCCGCCCCGCGCAAGCGCTCCAGCCGGGCGCGCTGGATCGGCAGCGTGCGGCCGCGGGGGTCGATCCTGGTCAATGAGAACTGCGTCAAGGCGCTGGCCCAGCGCAACAGCTCGCTGCTGGCGGTGGGCGTGGTGGATGTGCAGGGTGATTTTGACCGCGGCGCGGTGGTGGGCATCGTGGGCCCGGATGGGAAGATCGTCGCCCGCGGCCTGAGCAACTACGACGCCGAGGACCTGGTGCGGATCAAGGGAAAGAAAACCAGCGAAATTCGCGCCCTGCTCAAGGAGGCGGCCTATGACGAGGTCGTCCATCGCGATAATCTGGTGGTGACGTGAACAAACGCGGCCAGCGGGTAAGATGGGGCCGACAGAAACGTGCCTGAAACAGGTCAGGCGATGGTGATGGATGCATGATGCGTGTTCATCTGTGCATGCACCGTGCCCCATCACCATCGCAGTTTTACGAGAGGGAACCAGGATCATGGTTAATATTGCAGTCGTTGGGTGTGGGCATATTCACACGCCCGGGTTCATCAAGACGCTCAACGAGCGCAAGCACGAGATCGCGGTCAAGGCGGTCTGGGACCACAACGTCGAGCGCGGCCGCAAACGGGCAGCGGAGCTGGATGCCCCGTTTGTGGAGGATGTGCAGCAGATCTGGAAGGACAAGACCATCACCGCCGTCGTGATCTGCAGCGAGACCAACCTGCACGAGCAGCTGGTCCTCGCCGCCGCCCGGGCGAAAAAGCACATGTTCGTCGAGAAGCCGCTGGGGATCGGCTCGAAGGATTCGTACAAGATGGCGGCGGCCATCGAAAAGGCGGGGGTGATGTTCACCACCGGCTATTTCAACCGCTCGCTTCCGGCGCATCAGTTCCTGCGCGAGCAGATCCGCCTGGGCAACTTCGGACAGATCACCCGCATCCGCGGCAGCAACTGCCACAGCGGCGCCCTGGGTGGCTGGTTCGATGCCAAGCCGCATGATCCGGCCAACGACTGGCGCTGGATGGCCGATCCCGCCATCGCCGGCTGCGGCGGCTTCGGCGACCTGGGCACCCATCTGCTGGACATCATGATCTGGCTGCTGGGCGATGTGCAGCAGGCCACCGCCCAGGTCACCACCGGCACCAACCGCTACGATGGCTGCGACGAGGAAGGCGAAGGGCTGATCCGCTTCGAGAACGGCGCCATCGGTACCCTCACCGCCGGCTGGGATGATCTGGCCAACCCCGTCACCCTGCTGATCAGCGGTACCGAGGGCCATGCTTACATCCTGCACAACAAGCTCTACTTCCAGAGCAAGAAAGTGGAAGGCGCCGATGGCAAGGAGCCGTGGACGCAACTGCCCGAGGGCTGGCCGCACGCGTTCAGTGTCTTCTGTGATGCCATTGTCGGCCGCCAGAGCGGCGAACTGGTCAGCGCCAGCGAGGCCGCTTACCGCGTGGCCGTGATGGAAGCGATGTACGATGGCGCCGCCAGGGGCAAGTGGGTTGCGCCGAAGGTACCCAAGCCCAAGTCGTAAGACTGTCGGTTGATGGCTGCTGAATGCTGAAATGCGGCGACAAACGAACCGCTTTCAGCATTCAGCATGTTCCCCCTCTCCTGCCGCCCCTCCGCTCATGCTGGCCGCCGTTGCATTCGATCAACCTCTGTTCTGGGCGCTGTTCATCGGCTGGATCATGTCGGTGGTGGTCCATGAGTTCGCCCACGGAATCGTCGCCTGGTGGGGTGGCGACTACACGATCCGCGAGCGCGGCGGGTTGACGCTCAATCCACTTCAGTACATCGACCCCTTCGGCTCGCTGGTGCTGCCGATGGTCTTCCTGCTGATGGGCGGGATTCCCCTGCCCGGCGGCATCACCTACATTCGCCGTGACCTGCTGAGAAACCGCGCCTGGGAAAGCGCCATGTCGCTGGCCGGGCCGGCGGCCAACGGGCTGATCTGCCTGCTGTGCCTGCTGCCGCTGCACCCAGCGATCGGCTGGATCGATGTGGCCGCCCCGGTGGAAACCTGGTCGGCGGGCGCCAAGTTCCTGGGGGCGATGGCACTGCTCCAGTTCATCGCGGTGCTGTTCAACCTGATCCCTGTCCCCCCGCTGGATGGTTTCAACGCGCTGGCCCCCTGGGCACTGAGCGAGGAACAGCGCCTCCAGGTCAGCGCTCCGCCCATCGGCACATTCCTGTTCATTGGCCTGTTCATGCTGATCTTCGCCGCCAGCGGCCGGTTCTTCCAGGGCCTGTTCAACCTGTTCGAGCGCCTGCTCAGCGCCCTCGGCTTCGATTACCACGGCATTGACTTCATCCGCCGCTCGTTCAACCTGACCCTCTTCGGCGCCAGCGACTGATGATGCAGCGCTTTGATTCTGCCATCGCCTTCGGCGGCCGGCCGCGCGGCCGCAGGGTAGAGGTCAGGTCCAGTTTCGCCGCCGTCTGCTGCGTCCACCTGGCTGAGCCCCAGGGCCGTCCGCGGCGCACATGCTCACGCAATGCCTCCACCTCAGCCCGCGTCTGCGGCTCATCCACCCAAACATTCCGGTCTGCCGGCTCGTCGATCGGCCAGGGCGCCAGGATCGATGCCAACTCTGCCGGCTCGGCGGCCGTCAGATGCGGCGCCGCACGGCAGCGACTGGGGCGGCCAGCAGCAACAGGAGGAGCGATGCCGGCTCGGGGACGGCGGTGAGCACCACGTCATTGCCGTCGCCGCCGATGTAGGTCAACTGCAGCGGCACGCCGGTATCGAATTCGATCAGCGCTCCTTCCGCCAACCCCACGAACTGGCCGCTGAGCGTGCCGCCGACGTCGAGGATCTCGAAGGTGTCGCCGGCAGTGGGCATGAACGCGTCGAGCAGCTGCACGTCCAGCGTGCCGTCGAGTATGACATCGCCAGCGATCTCGAGGCGGTCGAACTCGCCGGCCGCCAGGCCGCCCAGTTCGATCTCCAGGAGATTGGCAATGCCGAACTCGACGCCGCCCTCGAAGGGGACGACGCCGGGGCTGGCGCCGGGCGAGAAGCCGCCGTCGAAGTGGGCGGTTCCGCTGCCGTAAAACGCGCCGGGGCCGCTCACCGGGGCGGTGAAGGTGACGTCGCCGATGATGTCGGTCGTGGAGCCGGCGTCGTTGTGGATCGGCTGGTCGAGGTTGACGCCGATGAACGCGGCCGAGCCGCGGTTGGTCAGGCCTGTCCCGAGGTCGGCGTCGCCGGCGAGGTAGAGCCACTGCCCGCCGGGGTTGATGGTGAGGGAATTGGCCTGGAGCGTGCCGCCGGCGAGGGTGAGCCGGCCATCGGATTGGATCGCCACCTCGGCGCCGCCGACGATCTCGCTGCCCGGATTGATCTGGAAGGCGGCACCGGGGGTGGCGTGGGAGTGAGTGCCGCTGAGGCCCGCGGTCTGGCTGATGTGGAGCGGCATGCCCTCGACGTAGTCGTAGGAGAACTCAAACAGCGAGTTGTACGCGACGGAGCTGCCTCGAACGACCCAGGTGATCATGTGCCGCTCCGCCAGCGGCGAGCGGAAGTCGAACCTGTTGGGATGAAACCCGGGGTCGAAACCGAACGGCTGGCCCTCGAAGATGTTGCCGGGGATGACGGCGTTTTCCGGGCCGGGGAGGATGGTGACCGACGAGCCGAAGTTCTGGTAGCCGAACCAGAGCACCAGCTCGTTTTCTTCGAGGTCGACCTCGAAGCGCGCGAAGGGCGCGATCAGCGCCTGCGCCCCGGCGGGGAGCGCAGCGAAAAGCACCACGGCCAGGGCGACGCGGGCACCCGCCGCGGAGCCGGAGGACCGGCGGCGCAGTGCGCTCCGGGCGGTGTGATGGACGCGACGCCGGCGCAGCGCACGCTCGGCGGGGCTGTCGACTGTCGGTGAGAAGCGACAAGACGGGGACATCCGGATCATGGGATTCCCTCCTCTGGTCCCTCAACTAGCGAACGCAGATTGGATATGGTCCCGCGCCTGTGGCCGCCATCTCATGGCGGCCGGCATCGGGAAGATTTGCGGAACAGGGCCGTTCCCAACGGTCAGGGCCCCAGCGGCCGGTTCCTGCCGACTCACCAGGACAGTCGGCGAAGCGTCGATGATACCCGCTCGGCTATCGCTTTCACGTTGAAAATGCCGGCCGATACCACTTTTTCTGCGGCTGACCCGGCTTTCGGCGCGGCCGTCGCGATCTCGGTGACGACGTTGACAAGCAGACACAAGAGGACAAAAGAGGGGGTCACCTTGATTCATGACCGGCAAGCGCTTTAGGAACGTGATCGCAGTTCCCAACACGCGCCAGCGGTGTCAAAGGTGTCAAAGGTGACATCCACCTTTTCTGGCAAATTCCACCGGCAGCATTGCGTGCAGTGCGTTGCATCGTCGGTATGAGAGCAGAAAAAGGTGGATGTCACCTTTTACGTAGAACCGTCATGCCTTGTCGTCAATGCAAATCGTGATTTGATCTACAAGCTTTAGGATACGGCCCATAAGAGAACCAGGACAATGCACAGCGGTGCCATAGTCAGTTGGCAGTAGCGTGATCCAGAGTACGCATGATTCACAATCAGGCCGGATCGCTGCTAGACGCAAGGCTAACGGCTCAAGTGTATCCAGCATCCATTGGACGTGTTGTTCTAACTCCGTAACGACCAACATGTGGTTACTCTCAAGGCTCCAAACGGTCGCTTCGGCTGTGAATGGCTTTCCCGACTTGGACTGCTTGCGATCTCCATGGCTCCATGCCCTCGTGGGCGCAACGCCAAGTGCGTTGGTAATCTGTTCTGCCGTTAGCTTTTTACTACGTATCCCAAAATTGAGCACAGCCCGGGGAAGATGCTTATTCTCGACGTCATGTTCACATTCTGCGTTTGTTGACATAGGTCACCGATAGTCAGTGATAAAATCAATAAAGTTTCCATCGCTGTCCAAATAAGCGCCATCCCCCCGGATCTTACCATGATGATTATTTCCTAGATTGTAGTTCTTTTCAGCTTCTCGATCGCACGACTGTAATCTTTTGGATGCCCGCCGAACTTATCGGCCAGCATCTTTCCAGTCGCAGGTCTAATCACATGGTCGCCAGTTTGAAGGATGTCATTGTCGCCGCAGGGGTCATCCAGGACATAAAGGGGGTCATCTAGATTTATGACCGCTTCGCCTCCTTCTCACGCCGGCGGCGCTGACGTGGCGACAGCATCTCCAGCGGCTTGGGTGGCCGGCCGCGGGGGCGGAGCGTGCTCTCCGCAGTTGGCAGCCAGGACGGTGGCTTGGCCGTAGGGGTCGTAGAGGTAGCGCTCGACGACCGTGCCGGTGGGGTCGGTGATGGCGGTGACGTTGAAGTTGGCATCGTGCTGGACGTAGTGACGCTGCTCCAGGCCGTCGGCTGGGTTGGCGTTGGCGTCGCGGTCGCGGAGGATCATGGCATCGACATAGACCGGGGACCAGACGTACTGGGCGGTGGGGATGCCGTTTTTGCGTTCTTCGATGACCTGCCAGTTGGCTGAGTAGAAGAGCTTGGTTGGCGTGGCGGCGTGAGCGTTTTCGGCGATCCGCCGCTTGAGGGCGTCGTGCTCGTACCGCTGGAGGGTATGAAACGGGGACCTACCTAGTTTGCGAAGGAGTAAAGGGGACGTAGCTCATTGTGTAACATACTTAAAACAGCAACGTCCCCTTTACTCCTTCGCAGACCTTTGGAGAACTGCTCCATGGGAACCCCAAACCACTACCGCTTTCCCATCCACTCGTCGGTGAAGGTGCAACCCGCCAGTTTCTATTCGATCCATGATCCCATGATCGCGGCTCCGCTTTAAGAAGAGAAGATGCCGTCCGTGGCATCGCTCACGGTGAACTCATCGGCAAGGCAAGGTCATGTGCCGTGGACCACGTAGAGGCCCCAGTTCGGGGTTGCTCGCCCACCTGCGGCCATGAAGGGACCTACTCCGCGCGATAAGCCTGCGCCGGCTTGTCCAGGCCGTTCCAGAAGATCAGCATTCGTCCGCAGCGTGGACACCGATATGCCGAAACACTCGGCGACTGAACGGCAGCGTACATCTGCTCATGGGCAGCGTCCCCCGCTTTGCACGTCGAGGATAGCTTGGTTTCCACCAGCTCCTCCAGGGATGTGTCCGGCACCATCACGGGCATGGGATTTCACCATCGCCAAAGCTGTTACCACACGGGCAGTGTATGGTGGCCGTTGCTCTTCATCTCCTATCACGGTAGTCGGCCAATCACCTGGCCGTTTCTCATGAAGATAACCTCTTACGCCGGACGCAAAATGCCCTGGACACCGTTAACGCACGGGATCAGATTCGAGAGGTCATCTGCTGTCGCCGTGGTTCTACTAAGATCCGGCACAAAGCGGTCCGCACGAGGCAACTTGGACCTGTGCCGCGGCACGGCACGACTGGCTGACACCGCCTCGGCTTCTGCCTGGGACGATGCGGGTAATTGATGGGTTCGCGGCGTGTTCACGGCCCTTCCGGCCCGATTTACCGTGATAGGTCTCCCGCTTCAGTGCCTTTGGTCCCCCGCGAGCTTGCCCGTCAGTACATAAAAAAAACGGCTGACGCTTTTTCAAACGTCAGCCGCGGGCTATGGGGTTCCGACCTGTGGACCCTACAGGCGTAGGGAGGTCGGTATGCGCGGGCAAAAATAGGCTGGAGCGACGCTCATCATCTTCCAATCTGGCGTGGTGTTGAATCGTTTCCAATCCTTCACCACTTTTTCCAGTTATCCGCGACGGGTGTCGCTCCAACGGAAATATTACTGGCAAGACTCGTGCCAAAGAGCGCCTGTTCTGCAAATCATCGGTTTGATCCGGCAAACCGCCTCCACCGCCCCGCAGGCTGTCCATTTTGACCGCACATTGTCGCGGCCTGACGCGGTGCATGGGCCAATCTGACCGACAACCCCGTTTCTGCTTATGCGGGCACGACTTCTGCACGTTGCCCGCGGACACTTCAGCGGCTATTAATAGTGGTCAGGAGTTTTTCATGGCGAATCCCGTGGGGCATGATCGGCTCGCTCTGATCCGCATTGAGGGCATGCATTGCCACCGATGCGAAACGTCGATCCGCAAGAGTCTGGAATCCCAGCCAGGGGTGCATGAGGTGGAAGTCGATTTCCCCACCGGTCAGGCATCCGTCCTCTACGACAACGATCGCGTCACCATCCGCCAGTTGATGGACGCGGTCAATCAGGCCGGCTACAAGGCGACCGGCTTCTCCCAGCGCGAAGCCGATCGCCCGGGCACCACCACCTGAGCCTGGTGTAAGGCCAGGCGCACAGGGCGCAATCCGCCTGGACAGCAGCCCGGCATGAGGACTGGGGCCGGCGTTTCACGGGCACTGAGCGGTTCGAGGGGGATTGAACAGCGAGAGGGGTTGGATCCGTATCAACTGAAGCCGCAAAAGCGGGCGTGGCGCATGCGCCAACCGTCCCGGCCGGGGCCGGCATCGAGTAAAGCGGCCTCATCCATAGCCGCGCCCGACAGATTCACTTCAACAGATTGATGCGCACGCTTGCTCATATTTCCGATCTGCACTTCGGCCGGGTGGATAACCGGATCGCAGATGCCCTGCGCGAGGACCTGCTGGCCGAGCCCCCATCCCTGGTGGTGATTTCCGGCGATCTGACCCAGCGCGCCCGCCCCAGCCAGTTCCAGGCCGCCGCCGACTATCTCAGCACCCTTCCCCAGCCGCAACTGGTCATTCCAGGCAATCATGATGTGCCGGCCTACAACCTGCTGGCCCGGTTTTTCCGCCCGCTGGACAACTACAAGCGCTACATCAGCCCCGACCTGCGCCCCACATACCGTGATGAGCAGTTGCTGGTCATGGGGATCAGCACCGCCCGCTCGTTCACGCGCCAGGGGGGCATCATCCGCCCTGAGCAGTTGCTCGACCTGAAACTGCGCACCCAGGACACACCACCGCACCTGTTCAAGGTCGTCGTCACCCATCACCCGCTGATGCCCGCCCCCGGCGAGGTGCGCACCGACCTGGTGGCCGGCCACCGCGAAGCGCTCAACACCTTTGAGCAGGTGGGGGTTGATCTGCTCCTGTCCGGCCATTTCCATCTGGCCTATTCCGGCGATGTTCGCGCTCATCACACGGCGGTCAAACGCTCGATCCTCTCGGTTCACGCCGGCACCGCTACCTCCACCCGTCTCCGTAGTAACGAGCCGCAGGGCTACAACCGCATCACGCTCGAGACCAATCACATCACCATCGAGGCCCGCACCTGGGATGGCCTGCGTTTCATCCCCCAGTCCATCACTCGCTACACCCGCGTGGAGGGGGAATGGTGGCGCGATGAGGCCCTTGGGCGCTGATGCCACCCGGCCTCTCGGGTGCGACAGGTCGTCCACGGGGTGGTTTACCCCCGCCGGGCCCGTACAATCATCAATGACATGAGTACCTCCACCGCCCCCATCCCCATCGAGACGACCGACCCGATCAACCAGCGCATCCTGGCCGTGAGCGAGGACCGCATCCAAGGCTACCTGCCCGACCCGCTCCACGAAATCGCCCGCCAGAGCGGCCTGGACGTGGACCTGGTCATCGAGCGCATCCGCGCCATGCTTGAGGCCGGCACCATCCGCCGGGTGCGCCAGACGCTGCTGGCGACCAACCTCGCCCATGGCGCCCTGGTGGCCTGGCATGTACCCGATGAGCAACTCAATTCAACCTTCGACTGGGTCTTCGCCAACGACCCGTTCACCGGCCATGTCGTCATCCGCTCGACCGATGCGGTGATCGAAGGGGCCAAGTTCAAGCTCTGGACCACCCTCAAGGTGCCACAGGGCTACTCCATGACAAAACATTGCGAACTGCTGTGTCAAAAGACCGGGGCGCGCGCATTCCGGCTGATGCCGGCCAGAAGGCTGTTCGTGCTGGGCGTCGGGCACGTCCGCCGCAAGGGGCTGGAGCCGGGGGCCAGGAGCGACACGCTGGCCGAGCCGCAGACACCGCATATCGTCGAGCTGTCCGACCTGGACTGGCAGGTGCTGGTACCGCTGAAGCGCGAGTTTGAGCCCCATGAGTTGACTGCCGACCTCTGGGCCGGGCGGGCGCGCGAGGCGGGGGTCGATCTGGAGACGTTTCACCGCGTGGCCCGGTCTTTGAACGAGCGCGGAGTAATCGGGCGTTTCAGCACCTTCCTGGAGCACGTCAAGCCCAGCGCGGCCGGCGAGCGGGTGACGCGCTTCAATGCCCTGTTCCACTGGGCCGTGCCGCCCGGCCGGGAACTGGAAGCCGGCCAGGAGGTCGGGCGCTTCCACGTGCTCACCCACGCCTACTGGCGCGATGCCGGTCCAGAGTTCAACAACGTCAACATCATGGCCGTGGCCCACGGCACACAGAAGGAGACGGTGCTGGCCCACAAGCAGGCGATCGATGCACACCTGGCACAGGTGGGCATCCCGGTCAGCTACACCAACGTCTTCTGGGGCGGGCGCAGCGAGATCAAGCCCAGCGAGATCGCGCCGCAGGCCTATGCCAACTGGTGTCGGGAAATGGGCGTTGACCCGCAGACGATGCGGGCCTGAGCAGGCTACAATCAAGGCTGATGGAACCGCCCGCTCCCCAAACGCCCCCGGCCGCCCCGGGGTCCGCTCCCGCGCAGCCACCACCTTCGGGCGCTGCGCCCCCCGCCGCCGCGCCGCGCCCCACTCCATCATGTACTGCCCAGCCACGGCCGGCCGAGCGCACGGCATCACTGGGCGGCCTGCTGCTTGTGCTGATGATCGTCTGCCTGGCGCTGGGTATGGCGTTGAGTTGGGCGCTGCACGAGCGCGGTCAGCGCCGGGCCCTGGCTGGCCGGGCCGATATCCTTGCCACGCGCAACGGCCTGATTGAAGCCCGGGCCGGTGAGTTACGGGCGTTCCTGGCCTTGCCGCAGACCCGGCTGGTCCACCTGCGCGGCATCAACGCCGCCGCCGGGCAGGATGTGACCATTGCCTGGAATCCCGCCCGCCGCGAGGGATATCTCCTGGGCAAGCTGCCGCAGGACAGCGCATACATCCTGCTGGCGCGCGAGGAGGATACGACCATGGAACTGGCCACGCTCGACCCGCAGGCCGGCCCGGCGATTGCCTTTACCGCGCTGGCCGCGCCCTCCCCCGACGCCCGCTTCGAGCTCCGCCCTGCGGATACCAGCACCACCCATTACGTTGAAATGCCCTGATTTACCTTGAGATGCCGTGATGGTGGATCGGCCCCAGCCAGCGCCAAACCGTATCACTGGCAGACCGGAGGCCGGGGGGTGATCACCCCCCATGTCGCAGGCGATTCGATTCCCGGCGGCTCAGGGCGCCCGGTCGGGCGACATGGCCACCGCACGCTGCGGAGTCATCCGGCCCGTGGGGATCGGCTCCACAGCGCGCCTGGGCCGCAGCAGTGCGCCCAGGTCATCCAGCAGCGTATAGGCAACCGGGGTCACGAGAAGCGTCAGCAGAAGCGAGAGGCTCTGACCGCCGATAACCACCACCGCCACCGCCCGCCGTTCCTCCGCCCCCGGGCCGGTGCCCAGCCACAGCGGCAGCATGCCCGCCACCAGACACAGCGTCGTCATCAGGATCGGGCGCAGGCGGTCGCGGCAGCCCTGGATCACCGCCTCATAGCGCTCGTATCCCTTGGCCCGCAACTGGTTCATGTGGTCGATCTGGAGGATCGCGTTCTTCTTCACCACCCCGAACAACACCAGGATGCCCAGCGCTGAATACAGGTTGAGCTGTTCGCCGGCCAGCCACAGTGACAACAGGGCGAACGGCACCGCCAGCGGAAGGCTCAGCAAAATGGTGAACGGGTGGACCAGGTGCTCGTACTGGCTGGCCAGGATCATGTACATGAATACCACCGACATGATGAACGCGAAGATGAACTCGTTGCGCGTGCGCTCAAATTCGCGCCCCTGCCCGCGCACGCTGACCACGTAGCCCGGCTCCATCCCCATCGCCTCGGCCTCGGCCAGCAGCGCCTCGGTGCGGCCGGCCAGCGAGTAGCCCGGTGCCACCGTCGCCCGAAGGCGGGCATCGCGCCCCCGCCCCACCCGGTCAATGCGGGCCGCCGACACCGTCTCCTCCACCGTTGCCAGGTTGATCAGCTCGATCAGCCGCCCGTCTTTCCCGGCCAGCAGCAGGTTGGGGATCTGCTCCGGGCTGCTGCGGTACTGCTCCGCCAGGCGCAGGCGCACATCGTAGTTTTCATTGGTGGCCGGATCGCGGAAGCGGCTGATTTCCTCATCGCCGCCGACCATCAGCCGCAGCGCGGTGCCAACATCGCGGCTGGTGATGCCCAGGTCATAGGCACGCTCGCGGTCAATATCCACCCGCAGCTCGGGCTTGTTCAGCTCCAGCGTGGTGTTGATGTTGATGATGCCGCCGATCTGCTCTGCGCGGCGGGCCAGTTCCTCGCTGTATTCGGCCAGTTTCTGCAGGTCCGGGCCGGAGATGGAAAAGTCGATGTCGAAGTTTCCGCCGCCGATATTGAAGCTGCTGTAGCCGCGCACGCGCACGCTCAGGCCGCGGGCGGCATATTTGCGGCCCAGCTCGCGGCGGATCTTCCTGATGACATCTTCCTGGGTATAGTTGCCGCGAAATGCCGCCAGCGGATCACCCGCCAGCAGGCCGCGCCAGATGCGGCCAAAGGTCCAGTAGCGCTCTGAATGCGGCGCCAGCGCCACGTGCACATCGCCCCCGCTGACGCCGCCGATCCAGCCGCCGCCGGCTTCGGAGAGGATCATCTTCACCTCAGGGAAACTGAGCAGGTCCGCCTCAACCTCGCGCATCACCTGGTCAATGGCGTTGAAGCTCATCCCCTCCGGCCCCTCCACATCGACGCGGAACTCGGCCTGGTCGGCTCCCTGCGGCAGGAATCCCTGCTGCACAATCCCCATCAGCGGCACGCTGCTGAGCATGATGGCGACGGCAACAATCGCCGTGGGGATGCGGAAGCGCATCACCAGCTTGAGCAATGCGGTGTATGCCAGGTCCAGCCAGTGATAGAAACCGCCGCGGCTGCCTGCACCCTGGTGGCTCTGGGCCACGCGGCGGGCCTCCGCACCGAGCATGCGTGCCGAGAGGGTGGGGGTGAGCACAAAGCTGACCAGCAGGCTGATCAGCACCGCCACGGCCGCGGTGATGCCGAACTGGTACAGGAAGCGCCCGCTGATGCTGCTCATGAACGAGACGGGCACGAAGATGACCGCCAGCGAGAGGGTCGTCGCCAGCACCGCCAGCGCGATCTCGCTGGTGCCTTCGCGCGCGGCCTCCATCGGCGACATCTTCTTTTCTTCGACGAAGCGGAAGATGTTCTCCAGCACGACGATGGCATCGTCGATCACGATGCCGACCATCAGCACCAGCGCCAGCATGGTGACGCTGTTGAGGGTGAAATCCAGCACCCACATCATCCCGAAGGTGCTGACCACCGATGCCGGGATGGCCACGCCCGCAATGATGACGCTGCGCCACGAGCGCGTGAACGCCAGCACCACCAGGCACGCCAGGATCGATCCCAGCACCAGGTGGATGTTGATCTCATGCAGCGCGGTGTAGATGTAGGACGACTGGTCCTGGATGACGTGCAGTTCCACTCCCGGCGGCAGCAGCGCCCGGGCTTCCTCGGCCTTTTCCTTGACCGACTCGATCACCTCGATCGTGTTGGCCCCGCTCTGGCGGCGGACGTTGAGCGAGACGGCGGTCTGGCCGTTGAGCCGTGCGATCGAGCGCCGCTCGGCCACGCCATCCTCCACCGTGGCAACATCCCGCAGGCGCACCGGCACACCGTTGATGTTGCTCAGCACGATGGCGCCGAACTCCTCAGCGCTGGTCAGGCGCCCCATGGTGCGCAGCGTCTGCTCGCGCATCTCCCCGGTGACGTTGCCGCCGGGTACCTCCGAATTCTGCACCTCAACGGCATCGCGGATGGCAGTGATGGGCAGGCCGTGGGCCGCCAGGCGATCGGGATCAACGTGGATATTGATCGTCCGCTGGGCGCCGCCGTTCAACTGAACCTCGCCAACGCCCCGGCCGGTCTCCAGCTTCTCTTTGACGATCCTGTCGGCGATCTCGGTCAGCTCGCGCAGCGAGCGGTCGCCGGCCAGCGCGAAGGTGATCACCGGGCGTGCATCGTTGTCAAACTTGCTGACGGTGGGCGTGGTGGCATCATCCGGCAGCCGGCGGACCACCGTTGCCACCTTGTCGCGCACGTCCTGGGCGGCGACGTCAATGTCGCGATCCAGGTCGAAGGTGATAATCACCACCCCCGTACCCTGCCCCGCGATCGAGCGCAGCTCATCGATGCCGGCGACGGTATTCACCACCTCCTCGATGGGCTCGATCAGTTCCGTCTCCACCTCCTCCGGCGACGCACCCGGCAGGGTGGAACGTACGCTGACGGTAGGCGAATCGACCGATGGGAAGCGATCCACCCCCAATCCGGTATACGCGGCCGCCCCCACCACCACCAGACCCAGGATGATCATGGTCGCGAAGACGGGGCGCTCGATGAACAGGTTGATGAAACGTCGCATGCCGGATTCTCAATCGTAGGTGCAGACTTCTTGTTCTGTCGCAGGCAAAACGACCACTCAGGCGCCGTCTTGCCCCTCCGCCCCTGCCGCTGAGAGCGGTGCGCCAGGGAAAGCGGGGTTCCAGTGCGCGGCCGTCACACGCGCCGCCCTTGTATACACGCGCCAGGACAGGCCTTTGATGCAATCCGCGCGGGCGCAAGTTGCTCAACCTTGCCGCTTGCCCGCTTATTCCCCCATCGGCCCATCGGCACCGATTTCACCGGCGGGGGCGGGGCGGGTGCCGGGGGCCTCCCCGGCATAGTCACGGATCACGTTTTCCGGCACCATCTTCAGGCGGAAGCCTTCGGTTGGCAGGGCCTGCGGACGGGCCGCGGGTACCAGCGCCGGGGCTGGCTCCATCCGCTCCAGTTCCTCTCGTAACAGCCCCGAAACCCGCAGCAGGGTCAGGTACTGCAATTTTCGATCATACGCCGAGCTGACCAGCTGAAGCTGAGCCTCCAGCAGCGCATCCTGGGCCACCACCTGGTCGACGCTTGTCCCCAGCCCCACCACCACCGACGCCTCGGCCTGCTGAAGTGCCTGGCGGGCGGCTTCAAGCTGCACCTGCAATTCGTCCAGCCGTGCCTCGGCGGCGGCAAGATCCTGATGCGCCTGGCGCACCTGCTGGTCAATCTGCCGCCGCAAATACGACCGCACCAGCAGCGCCTGGCGGAAGAAGCTCCACGCCTCGCGCACATCGGCCTCGATCCGGCCAGCAGAAAAGATCGGCAACTGCACGCGCAGCAGCCCTTCCCAGTCGCGCTCTTCCGGCGTGGTCTGGCGCTCCAGGAAACCGGTCAGGTCCAGCGACACACTGGGGTAATATCGCCCGATGGCCACCTCCACCTCGCGGCGGGCTGCCTCCACCGCGGCCTCGGCCGCCGCCAGGTCATGGCGCGACTGCTCGGCCTGGGCCAGGTAGACCTCAACCGGCCCCACCTCTGCCGGCAGCACGTAGGCATCCACCAGCGCCGCCTCCAGCACCTCCGCCCCGATCAGCGTGCCCAGCAGTGCCCGGGCGTTGATCACATCGCGGCGGGCATTGACCAGCGTCACCCGCGTGGCCGCCACCTGCGCTTCGCTCTGGGCAACGTTAAGCGGGGCATCCAGCCCGGCCCGCGCCCGCCCGCGCGTGCGCAGCAGCAGTTGCTCCTGCGTCTGCACCGAGTTTTCCAGCACCCGCACCGAGGCCTCCGCCAGCAGCGCCCGGTAATAGACCTGGGCAACATCCAGCAAAATCGTCTCCTGCATCGCCAGCAGGTCGTTGCGCTGCTGCTCGATGCGGAAGGTATCGGCCCAGTAGCGGTTGAGATCGCGCCAGCCGTTGAAGAGGTTGAGCTGCAATTCAGCCGAGAGGTCAAAGGTACGGTCCTGGCCGGCGGCGGTGCCAGGGACGCGATCGCGACGGCGGTAGTCGCCCAGCAGGTCCACGGTGGGCAGGAAGTTCGCGACCGCCCGGTGACGGTCGATGAGCGTGCGCAGGTAGCTTTCCCCTTCGGCGGCGAGGTTTTCGTTGTTCTGGTTGGCCAGCAGCAGCGCATCGCGCAACGTCAGCGCATGACCGGGCGTGTAATCCGGGGGGGCCAGGTCGATCAGTTGGCGGTAAACCGAGACTTCCTTCTCCTGGTCGACCGCGCAGCCGCCCAGCAGCAATAAGACAACGGCCAGGGTCGATATCAACAGGCGCGATCGGTTCATGGCTTCTTTCGAATCCCCCCGCCGATGACGCGGAGGATATGGTTCACCAGCGCTTCCTGCCCCACATCCGCCGGGCCGAAGCGCAACGCCCCCCGTACGCACGAGGGAATGAACTGGGCGGTCAGGTCGGGGCGGGGATCGACCAGCTCCCCCTCGCGCACGCCCCGGCGGATGACCATTTCAAGGATCTTGCCCAGTTCCTGGCGTTTCTCGCGCAGGGCGGGCATGGGTTGGTGCTGGCTGGGCCGCATGAGTTGGAAAAAGTGCGGGAAACGCTTAGCGAAGGCGACGAACTCGCGCACGATCGTCTCCAGCGTTTCCCAGGCGTTTTGCCCGGGGCAATCGATGCGTGCCTGGATGCGGGTCAGCAGTTGCTCGATGCCCTCGAGGATCAGCGAGTCGTACAGGTCTTCCTTGCTGCGGAAATAGACGTAGAGCGTGCCCTTGCCTACGTGGGCCGCCTCGGCGACATCGTCGAGGCGAACCTCGTGAAACGGCCGCCGTGCAAACAGCGCTGCCGCCGCCTGCATGATCGCCTGTCGTTTGGCTTCGTCCGGTCGCTGCATGGGGCTTGAGCGAAATTCGGTGGCGGTCGCCAGCTTGCCCGCCGTGGGGACGGGCCATACGATTGACCCGGCGCCAAAACCGACCCGTCAGTATTGCGGGCCGCCCGCGCCAAAGTCAAATGCCGCCACGGAAAGTTTTTCACACGATCCGGCTCGCGCCACTGGTTGCCCTGCTTGTCCCTGGTTCCATCCCGGGATCGTCCTGAAGCGCCCGCGACAACCGAGCCGATGGATGGTTGTAAATGGTACGCATGATGCCCCCTCTGCCCCGTATCCTCCTCTGTGCGCTGCTGGCTCCTTTCACCCTCACCTCGCTCGCCTGTGACGGCGGGGCCCAGGCCAACGGGCCGGGCGAGGGCGGTGGGCAGCGGCCGGCCGAGCCGGTCGTGGTGAAGCTTGCCCCGGTGCGCACCGATGAACTGCCGCGCACCGTCGACCTGGTGGGCACGCTGTATGGGGATGAGGAAGTGCGCCTCAGCGCCAAGGTGCCCGGGCGTATCCTGGCGATCCTGGCCGACATCGGCGACCGCGTCGCCCCCGGGCAGGCCATCGCCCGCATCGATCCAACCGACTATGAACTGGTGGTGCAGCAGCGCCAGTTGGCGTTGAGCGAGGCGCTGGCCACGCTGGGGCTGAGCGAACTGCCTGCCGAGGATTTTGACATCATGAAGGTGGCAACGGTCGAGCGGGCACGCTTCCAGTCAGCCAACGCCAAGGCCAAGCTCGAGCGCGCCCGCCAGCTTTTCCAGCAGCAGCCGCCGCTGATCAGTGAGCAGGATTTCGCCGACCTGGAGACCGCCTACCAGGTGGCCGAGCGTAATTACGATGTCGCCCAGCTCGAAGCGCGCTCGCAGCTTGCCCAGGCCGCCGCCCGTGCCAGCGAACTGGCTACCGCCCGCCAGCGCCTGGCCGATACGGTCATCCGCGCCCCCGGCACGCCGCTGGACACGGTGGTCGATCCGGTGGTCTCCGGCACCCCCGCCGCTCCGGCCGACCGCTTCGCCATCACGCAGCGGCTGGTGTCCGAAGGCGAGTATGTCCGTGAAGGCGATCCCCTGTTCCAGCTCATCGCCGATGACCCGATCAAGCTGCGGGCCGGCGTGCCCGAGCGCTTCGTGGCCGATGTCAAGGTTGGCCAGCCCGTCCGCCTGCGGGTTGAGGGGTACAACGAGGCATTCACCGGCGCGGTCCGGCGTGTGAATCCGGCCATCGACGTGCAGTCGCGCACGTTCCAGATCGAGGTCCTCATCCCCAATGCCGACCATCGCCTGCGCCCCGGCGCGTTCGCCCGCGGGCAGGTGCGGGTTGGCACCACCACCGAGGTGGTCGTGCCGGGCGATGCCGTGGTCTCCTATGCCGGCATAGACCGCATCTTCACCGTCGTCGATGGCAAGGCCAGGGATATCCGCGTCCAGCGCTATGCCACCCTGGATGGTGAGGTGGCCATTCGCGGCGATCTGGAAGGCATCGAGCAGGTCATCATCACCAACACCGCCGAACTGGCCAATGGTGTGCCGGTTCGCGTGGAATAAGCGAGGCCGCAGCCAGACGCCGGAAGGATGCCGCCAGCCGCCTTCGGGTGGCTGGAACCCCATGCCACGCGCCCTTGCCTCTCCCTCTCCGCCTGCTTCGGCATACAATGTGGCATCATGACCACCGCCACCCCACCCGCTGCCAGCCAGGGCAGCACGCAAGAAGCGGCAATTGCCGTCACCGGGATGACCTGCGCCAGTTGTGTCGCCCACGTGGAGAAGGCGATCAGGAGCGTGCCCGGGGTCAGGACCGGCGAGGTGAGCCTGGCCCGTGGGCGGGCGACGGTCGAGTATGACGCCAGCCGTACCACCCCCGAGCAAATCGCCGATGCCATCAGCGCCAGCGGCTACCAGGCCGCCCCCGAAACCCCCAGCCTGGCGGCCGGAAACGTCGAGGAACAGCGCCTCCAGCATCAGATGGCCCATGCCCGCGCGTGGCAGTGGCGCGCAATCCTGGGGCTGATCCTCTGGGCACCGATGGAGCTGTGGCACCAGCTTGCCGCCTTCGATGTGGTACCCCACTGGCAGTACATGAACTGGGCCATGTTCGCCGGCGCCACCATCGCCATCGCGTTCATCGGCTGGGGGTTTTACCGCGGCGCGTGGAACGGGCTGAAACACGGCACAAGTAACATGGATACGCTCATTTCGATGGGCACATCGGTGGCGTATCTCTACAGCACGGTGGCCTTTTTCGGCGCGTTGGCCGGATACTGGACGCTGGCGGATGTGAACCTCTACTTCACCGAGGCCGTCGGCCTGCTGGCGCTGATCAGCCTGGGGCACTGGCTCGAAGCCCGCGCCCGCACCCGGGCCGGCAGTGCCATCCGCGAACTGCTGCAACTGGCTCCCACTCGCGCCCTGCGCCTCGACCACCAGGACCAGCCCCATGAAGTGAGCGTCAACGAGCTGTCGATCGGCGATCGCGTGCTGGTCCGCCCCGGCGACCGCATTCCCATCGACGGCCAGGTGATCGCCGGACGCTCGGCGGTAGATGAATCGATGATCACCGGTGAATCCGTTCCCATCACCCGTGACACCGGCGACAACGTGATCGGCGGCACGATGAACCAGGACGGCCGGCTGATCGTGCGCGTCCAGAAAACCGGGCAGGAAACCGCCCTGGCCCAGATTGTCAAGGCGGTTGAAAAAGCCCAGGGCAGCAAGCCACCGGTGCAGCGGCTTGCCGACCGCATTTCGGCCATCTTCGTGCCGGCGGTCCTGGGAATCGCCCTGGTGACGGGCCTGGGCTGGTGGGCATGGGGCGAAGCGCAGGACTGGACCCAGGGCCAGATCTGGGGGCAGGTGGCCAAGACCGTCTGCAGCGTCCTGATCATCGCCTGCCCCTGCGCCCTGGGGCTGGCGGTGCCGGCAGCGCTTATGGTCGGCATCGGCCGCGGCGCCAAGCGCGGGATCCTGATTCGTGATATCGATGCCCTCCAGCACGCCGAGCGCGTAGACACCGTCGTGCTGGACAAGACCGGCACCGTGACACAGGGCAAGCCGGCCGTCGCGAAGGTCGTGCCGATACCAGTGCCCGGCGGCGTGGTCAAACCCGAGCGTGAGGTGCTGCGGCTGGCCGCAGCCGCCGAGCAGTTCAGTGAACACCCGCTGGCCAAGGCGATCGTCGAGCATGCTCGCCGGCAGAAAATCGATATCCCTGATGTCGAACAATTCAACAGCGAGGCCGGACTGGGCGTGGTAGCCGAGGTGGAAGGGCGCACGCTGCTGGTGGGCAGCGACAGCCTGCTTCATGCCCACGGTACCGTCACCAGCGGCTACCCCCCGCAGCATGCCGGCCCGCGCACGATCGTGCATGTAGCGGTCCGCCAGCCGGGCGGCGAAGTAGATCGCCTGGGGCTGATCATCCTGGCCGATCAGATCAAGCCCGACAGCGCGGATGCGGTGGCCTCCCTCAAGGCCATGGGGTTGCAGACTATCCTGCTGACCGGCGACAACAAGGCGACCGCGCTGGCTATCGCCAAGGCAGCCGGGATTGACGAAGTCCACGCGGATGTCAAGCCGAAGCAGAAAGCGCAGGTCATCCGCGCCCTGCAGCGCGGCGAGACCTACACCCCCCAGGCGGCCGAATCACCAGAGCACCCGCCGTCCGATGACCAGCGCAAGGCCTATGTGGCGATGGTGGGTGATGACATCAATGATGCCCCGGCGCTGGCCACCGCAGATCTGGGCATCGCCATCGGCTCAGGCTCGGATATCGCCAAGGAGACCGGCAACATCGTGCTGGTCAGCGGCTCGCTGCACGGCATCGCCACCGCCATCAAGCTCTCGCGGGCAACGATGACCAAGATCAAGCAGAACCTGTTCTTCGCCTTCATCTACAACGTTCTGGCGATCCCGCTGGCGGCACTGGGTTTCCTCAATCCCCTGATCGCCGCCGCCGCCATGGCACTGAGCGATGTCACCGTCATCGGCAATGCGCTGCTGCTGCGGCGCAGCAAGATCGACTGACCGGAGCCAACGCCCCCGCCGAACACGATGGAGCAACGTCGCCACGGATGATGCCCTGTTTCGCGAATCAGCGCCAAGAAACGCGAATGCCTGGTGCGTGCCTGGCGCCATCGTGGGCGCTACCCGCGCACCTGGGACTCTCTGTGGTGGTTTCGGTATCGCGATCCATCGATGCCGCACCGGCGGCGGACGGTTTCTCTGTAGCGGTCTTGGCGTACGGGCAGTCATTCAGCTACAAGTGGACAGGGAAGGGAGTACGACGTGGCGAAACGACGTGCGCAGGTATCCAGGGATGATGATGCCCTGCAATCGCGCGTGGAGCGCGTGATCGGAAGCTTCGATTTGCTGTTCCGCGAACCACGCGACGGGCGGCTGGTGGTACGCGCGGTAGCACACCGGGAAATGGTTGAAACCTATGCCCGCCTGCTGGGGAGCATCCAGCGGGAATTGGCCGGCGAGCGGCCAGCCGCGGGACAGGCTGATGCCATCGACTATCTCAACCAGCTCACGCGCCTGGCCGCGACGCGCCCGCTGGCCGAGCGGCTGGGCGAAGCGCTGTGCGATGCCCTGCTGGACTGGCTGCCCACCGATGCCCACGCCGATGCCGACCGCCTGGGCTTTGCCGCCGAGCACGCGCGGCGGCTGGTCGGCCAGGGGCTGGCGGTGGTGACCGATTACATCAAGCAGGTGCGCAGCGCCGATCCGGCGGCATCGGATCGGATCATTCCCGGCGCGCTGGGTGAGTTCCCGCCGCAACTGGCCTGGCTGGCGGACAAAAAGAAGCTCAATGCCGCCGCCCTTGATCGGCTGCTGCGCGTGATCCACGAGCAGGACCAGTTTGCCACGCATCGCACCTACCGCGCGATCGGCGGGCAGATCATGCCCGATGCCATCGGTGACATCCGGCCGCTGGATAGGCTGTTCGGGTATGTGAACGAGAAGCATTTTCTCGAGGCGCATTTCAGCGCCTTTGCCGAGGGGCGGTCCGTGCCGCCGCTGCTGCTGTACGGGCTGCCGGGATTGGGCAAGACGCACTTCACCATCGCTTATACGCTGGCGTATGAGCTGGTCCTGGTCGGTGCCGACCAGGATCACCTCGGCCAGCCGCTGCACGACCTGCTGGCGGTGCTCGGCCGCCACCGCCATCGCCGCTTTGTCCTGTTCTTCGATGACATCGACGCCGAGGCAGCCGACTGGTCACACTTCCGTCATCACGTCAGCGGCTACCTGCCCTACCCGGGCAACGTGTCGATGGTGATCGCCAGCAACGTGCCCTTTCCCGCCAACGTACGCAGCCGCTGCACCAGCTTCGAATTCCGCCCGATGGATCCGGTGGTCACAACCGAGATCATCGAGGACTACCTGCGCAAGCAGGTGGGCATGCAGAACCCCAGCCGCCGGCTGGCGGGCGTGGTGGCGGCCGATTTCGTCAATGAGTACGTCAATGGCCCGCTGCCCGAGCTGACGCCGCGCAGCCTGATCCGCTACCTGGAGATGTTCGAGCGGGATGACAACCGCCGCCTGGCGCTGCTGACCGAATCCCTCCAGCCCGCCGCGCGGATGCCGACCGTCGAACCGTTCATGGAATCCAATCGCAAGCTTCTGGAAGAAATGAACCGCGACCGCCAGCGCTACCAGTGGAAGCCGCAGCAGTTCATGGAGTGAATCGGCGGAAAAAACGCCCATTGTGAGCCGAGAAGCGGCCTGCTTGGCTTTTTGCCGCCCCGCCTGCCGGCTACCCGCCTATCGGCAGCGCCCCCTCCGGCTGGCCTTCCCGGGTCAGGTCCGATATACTTTGATGAGGCGAAGGGGCTGACGTGCGGTTGTTGTCATGAGCCACAATGTTTCTCCAATCTCGCCCTGCCCGCGTGCCGGGGTTCACTCGGTGGCGCTGAACGCCAATGTGCTGGTGCTCAATCGCTTTTATCAGGCGATCCGTGTGGTGAATGTCCGCCGGGCCTTCTCGCTGCTGTGCAAGGAGATGGCCGAGGTGGTCCACATCGAGCGCGATGAGGCCAGCGGCTCGAACACCTGGCAGAATCTCAATTTCGCCGACTGGCGGGAGTTGTCGGCGCTCAAGGCTGAGTTTGAGCCGGATGAGTACGACTGGATCCACACGGTGCGTTTCCAGATCGCCGTGCCGCGCATCATCCGGCTGCTGGGATACGAGAAACTGCCCCGGCAGGAAGTGAAGTTCAACCGCCGCAACATCTACGCGCGCGATGGCAACCGGTGCCAGTACTGCGGGAAGAAATTTCCCAGCCAGGAACTGAGCCTGGACCACGTGATTCCCAAGAGCCAGGGCGGCCGAGCCACGTGGGACAACATCGTCTGCTGCTGCGTCAGTTGTAACGTGAAAAAAGGCGGCCGTACCCCCGAGCAGGCGCGGATGCACCTGATCACCCGCCCGCACAAGCCCAAGCGCTCGCCGGTGATCAATATCCGCCTGGCGGATGAGCGCTACGCCAGCTGGAAGCAGTTCCTCGACACCGCTTACTGGACGGTGGAGCTGAAATAGCGGTTATCCGCAGCGCCAGTCGGCCCCTGATCCAGGCTGGTTACTCAGGTAACTGAAAGACCGCTCAGCAGATGGAATCACCCCCGCGGCTCCAATCCTCGCACGGATTGGAGCCGCGTGCATCATTGGGCAATCGGGCCATCGCAGCGCAGCCTGGAGCGGATTGCCGGTCAATGCCCGCCTGCGGCACGGGCGGCAAAAACACTTCATGCAATGCAGTGTGCACGCACCTGCAAACCGCTCTAGCCACCGCCCACAAACGTAACGATCTCGATCTGGTCGCCCTCTTGCAGTGTGGTGTCGTACTTCTCGCTGCGCAGCAGGCGCCGATTCAGTTCCACCGCCACCTTGTCCGGTGTCAGTTTCAACTGTTCAATCAGGCCGCGGACGGTGGTCCCCTCTTCGATCTGGCGGGCTTCGCCATTCACGTGAACGGTCATGCGGACAATGTTACCCGCTGCGGGTTGGTTGTCACTGGCAAGAGACGCCGGGATGGTGTGTCACCGGGCGCAGGGGGGCTTGCAGCCGGCCGCCGAGACAGCATGAACCGCGCTGCGGCACAGGTCCGGGGCGTCCGGGATCCGCTGCCCTACTGCATCGCCTTCAGCGCCACACGGTAGACCGCCGGGACCGGCTGGGCGGTCATGTCAATGTTGCCGTCGGGGGTGATCGTCAGGGTGTAGAGCAGCTCCGGGCGGAGCGGGCCGTAGACACTCTGGCCCTGGGCAATGCGCACCCCCTGGCTGGCTGCCAGCTCGGGATTCTGCGCCAGTTCCCAGAATCCGCGCCACAGCGCCTGCTCGAAATCGCTGATGCGCGGATCGGTGCCGCGGTACATCTCGGGGATGCGCCCGGGCTCGTCGATGCGGGTGGCTTCATCCGGCTTCTCAGCCGAGCCGAATATCTTGTCGAACAATGCGATGCTCTGCCCGCGCAGGGCATCGCCTTCCTTGATGTAATCGTGCCCGAACTTGATGACCAGGGCATCGATATAGATCTGGTCCCCGCGGACGGTAATCCGGCGCGGCGACAGGGTGCGGCCATCCCGGGTTTCCTCAACGAACAGAAGCGTCGTGTGCAGCAGGCCCTGCTCATCACGCTGCTGCTCCGTAACCAGCACCTGCGCGATCCGCCGCTCGCTGCTGAGGCGCTCGACGATCTGCTCGAGCTGCTGATTGCGCCGCTTCAGGTCGGCCTTTTCCTGGTCGGCGGCATCACGGGCCTGGTAAATGTAGATCCCCACCGACCCCGCACAGGCGAGGGCGGCCAGAAAGGCGATCTTGGCCAGGTTGCGCAGCATGTGGCTTGAGGATTATCGGCGATCTGCCCCGTTCGGCTTGCGGTCCGGGGTGGCGGTTTCCGGCCGGGTGAGCTGCGCATCCTTCCAGAGCTCCTGGAGGGTCCGGGCATCCGTGGGCAGAATCCATGAAACGACCGTATTACCCTGGCCGTCCAATGTCTCACTCTTGCTGCCCAGGTACTTGCCGTCCATGCTCATGTAGTGGGTGGTGGGCGAGCCTTCCAGGCCGATCCGATCCGTCACCGGCACGGCCCGCACCCGCCGGCCATCAATCTCAACCTCCTGGTCCAGCTCCACATCCACATAGCGGAACATCAACTCCTGGCGATCGCTGATCCACGAGACAAACAGGTAGCCCTGCGGCTCGTTGAGCGGCAGCAGGCGCGGCAACAGGTGGCCCAGTGCCTGGGGCAGATACTGCCCCGGCGGCAACTCGCGCACGACCGGCTTGCCCTCGGTGCCGCTGATGGTCCGCTCGACCGTAAGCAGGTATTCGGGCACCTGCTTCATGATCAGGTTGCGGTCAGCCCGCTGGCCGGCGGCAGGATCAGGCGCGGGCATGCGCACGTTCTTGATCCGCTGATAGCTGATTCCCGTCTCCGATACCTTGGTGCTCTTTGGCCGGCCGTCATTGACGATGGCACTGCTGACCCAGTATTCCTGCTTGCGGTCATAGCTGACCCACAGGCTGGAGGCGGCATCCACCGTCACATCTTTGTCCGGCATGCTGCGCGAGCGCACCAGCACCAGCAGGCCATTGTCGCTGCCGTATACGTACGGCTCTTCGATGACGTACATGTAGCCGATGTCGCGTCCGTCGCGGACCAGGCGCAACCACTGCTCCTTCTGGGCGACCTCGGTCAGCTTGCGCTCGTGGAAGTTGATCATCAGCGCCTGCGTCCGCCGCAGGCGGGCATCCTGTTCCTGCTTGATGTGGGCACGATCCAGCAGCCGCACGGTGTCAAGGATGGCGTTGAAGGTCAGCACCGCCTCGCGCTCCTGTGGATCGACGGGACGCTGGTCGGGCCCATCACCATCCGGCGGCGGAACAGCGCTGCGCGAATTGAAGGTGAGCGTGTAGAAAACGCGGTCGGACGCGCGGATGATCGCCTGCTGCGCCAGCTTGCGCTGCCCGCGCGGGCCATAGCGCATCGCCAGCATGCCCACGTCCAGTGCCCCCTGGTTCACCACATCCTGGCGAAGCACCTCCACCGACACCTGCCCGGCGGTAAATGCCGATGCGGTCAGCTCGAGGATGCCACGCTGGTCGAGGGCGCCCTGGTCATTGCTGAGCTGCATCGGGCGGCTGAAGGTGTTGCGGTGCACCTTCAGAGCCCACTGCTTATCATCATTGATGAATTCGACGATCAGGTCAGGATCCGCGCCGCGGGCGATCTGCTTGGACCCGGCCGGCGGACGCAGGGCGATACCACCCGTTTGGCTCTCGTACACCGGCCCCAGCTCGATCTTCAACGTATCGGCATCGGCCGCCGGCGGTGCGGTGTCCCTCACCGGCGTCTGCCCAGGCAGTGCCGGGGCCATCAGGCCCAGCACGCAAATCATGCAGCCCAGAAACCATGGTGTCCGAATCATGCTGCTCCTCTGACCGGCGTGAACAACGAGTGCGACGATCCTGTTCCTATCCTACCCGCCGCGGATGCTCATTTCATCGACCAGCAGGCGCGGAAAGTTATACCTGACCCGGCAGACGGGGCCATCTGTCAGATCTGGCAGGTTTAGGCCGACTGGGCAATCATCGGGCGGGCGGGTTGTGGGCATCGGGGCGGGCCGCACCGTATTCGAGCAGAGTCGTCATGGGCAGCCCATGGCCATCAACGCGAATTTGCGGATCCTTGCCATACACACCCTGCCGCTCCGCCACAGGCAGCCTGGGACGGCTTGCGGCGGGCGCATCCTCGCAATACCACAGGTTATCGCTGAACGAAAACGTCTCAGGCGCGGTGTTGGGGCCAATATTGATGTGCGTGCGAAGCTGGTCCTGCCGGAAGATCACGAGGTTACGCTCAAAACGCACATTCCGGCAGGGCACGAACCGCTCACCGGCTGACTCCTGCAGGATGCGAAAGATCCAGTGGCGCGGGCGATAGATCGTATTCCGCTCGAACACCGCGCCATCCACCCCCACAAATGCGATGGCGGTATCCCCACCGACAAACCGGCACTGCTCGATGCGGATGTCGCGGGCCTCGGCAGTGGCATCGCGCGGACGGAAAAATGCCAGCCCGGTCGAGCCGCCGCAGTTGATCGCGCGGTGGCCGGCATCGACAAAATCGCAGCGGCGGATGGTGATATCGGCCGAGCCGCCCTTAGCCTGGATGCCCGTAGACTGCTCAAAGCCATCCCTGCCGCGGATCAGGCAGTCCTCGATGACACCCCTGTGGCAGCCGACCATATCGATGGCGCTGCCGCCCCACCCTTCGACGGTGCAGTTGCGCACAACGAAATCGCTCAGCCCTGAAAGCTTGATCCCATCGGTATTGCCGCGCGGGCCGACCTCGCTGACATGCAGGTTTTCCAGCACGATCCCGCGGGTGCGCAGGTCGCGCCGGCCGCCATCATCGCAGTTCAGTCCGTTGCCCGTTTGCCTGCGCAGGCGGAGATTGCGCAGCGTGACATAGGAGCAGCCGTGGAGCTGGATGGCGTTGCCGCCGCCCACGATCTGCGGCGGCTGCTGTGCCTCGGCCGCTTCGATGGTGATGGGCGCTTCGGCTGTGCCGCTGGCCTCCATCCACAGCCCGCCGCGGTAGGTGCCGGGGGCGATACGAATGACATCCCCCGCCTGCGCCTGCCGCAACGCGGCGGCGAGCGAAGCATCATCACGCACCACACGCACCTCTGCCCACGACCCTGTCGCGGCAAGCAGCACGATCAACAGCATGGTATAACGCCTCATCACGCCTCTTCCTGCGGTGCCACTGGCGTAACGGGAGGCCGGCCATTCCCAAGCGCCAGGGCTGGATCATGCCCCACCAAAGGCAGCCCGCATTGCCAAGGTAAGGGCAGTTTTCACCTGCGGCATCGTCGGACACCGCTCGCCGAGCAATTTTTCCAGCGAGGTGACGGGCCGGCCGGGCAGGCCGCAGGGGATGATCAGGTTGAAGTAGCGCAAATCAGTGGTGACATTCAGCGCAATGCCGTGCATCGACACCCCCCGGCGGATGCGCACGCCCAGGGCGCAGATCTTGGCCAGTTCGCCGCTGTCCGCGCGCACCCACACGCCCGGTGCCGCCGGATCCTTGATCCCCTCCACATTGAACACCGCCAGCGTTTCGATGACCACATCCTCCAGCCGGCGCACATACCCCCCCACGCTCAGCCGGTGGTCTGCGATGCGCACAATCGGATACGCCACCAGCTGCCCCGGCCCGTGAAACGTGATATCCCCCCCGCGGTCGCTGTGGACGACTTCCACACCCATCTGGCCCAGCGTATCGGTCGCCGCCACCAGGTTCTTCGCCCCCTCCGGCCGCCGGCCATAGGTTATCACCGGCGGATGCTCAACAAAAAACACCCGCTCCTCCCCGCCGGCCAGCACCGCTTCCTGCGCGCGCTCCTGCTCGGCCCAGGCCTCGCGGTATGGCATCGTATTCAGGTCAAGAAAAAGCATGGTCAATTCGGCTGCACGGCGGCCCGGATCCATTCATGCTGGCTCACCGCGATCGAGATCTTCTCGGCCCACGGGGCATCAGGCTCGCGGAAGAAGAACGATTCCAGCCAACTGGCGCGCTCCGGTTCGAGAAACCATTTACGTGCCTGCTCCACCACATGCTGCCGTCCGCTCCACCAGGGCAAGCTCGCGATTCCTTCTCGTCGGAGGTGATGCTGCGGCTTGAACTCGTACTCGACCCAATCTGCAAACTGCACGGCCGCGCCTGGATTGGTTGATGCAGCCCATGTGTCAAGAAACGGGCCATTATCATCAAACGCCAGCCCGAACGCCTGCAAACAGGTGTACAGGCTCGGCCATTCGCCGGCATCATGTGCCGAAAGCGCGGGTCCATTCCACACTGCTGTCGCATACGCCGTCACCGCCCGCTGATCATGTTCCGGCCATGGGCGATAGGGGACGGCTTCGTCTACCGGGCTAAAACCGCTGTAGGCGATCTTCCCGAAGATGTAGTTCGGATCAAGCCAATCCGCTTCAGTCGCGACGATTTCCAGCATTCGCGGCAGGAAGTGCTTGAACTCATCGCGCGTGCCCCACGTCGTCATGGCCCGCTCAGAGAACCGCTTCAACGCGGCGGCAGGCAGCTCCCGCAGTGGTGCGGAACTCAAATCTTTAAAGATGCGCTCCGACTCCCAGGGATCATCTTCCCCGGTGCGATCGAAGTGGTACTTCTTGAAGGTTGCGTAGAGTCCCTGGATCGACTTCCGTAGCGCCTGGTTGATGGATGCCGGCTTGGACATGCGCGCCCTTTCTTACCGGCTCCGGTCCGCCGGCGCCAGGACGATGGCACTCCTTGCCGGGACGTAAACCTGCAGGCTCTGCTGGCGGCCCTCGAGAGGCGTCTTCTGATACGGGAAGGTCATGGCCTCCTTCACCAGCCCCGGACCGCCAAAGCGGGCGGCATCGCTGGTCAGCACCAGGCGGTAGTCGGTTGCATCCGGCACGGGGATGCGCCAGTCGCTGTAGCTGCTGGTCGGGTGGAAGTTGAAGGCGAAGACCAGGGGGCCGCGGCGGTAGACAAGCTGCTTCTGTTCCTCATGCACCCAGAGCTGCTCGATCAGCGGGTCGGCGAGGATGTGAAACTTGCGGTCCAGGTCCTGCATCGCAATGTCGAACGCCTGCAGGCCCTCGTAGCGCAGGGATGGGTTGTCGGCCAGGCTCCACTGCCGCCGGCAATAGTGGTGCGAGTAGCCGTTGCCCTCGCGCGGGAAATCGATCCACTCGGGATGGCCGAACTCGTTGCCCATGAAATTGAGATACCCCTCACCCGCCAGGCTGAAGGTGATCAGGCGGATCAGCTTGTGCAGGGCGATGCCGCGGTCGACCGCCAGCGAGGGTCGGTCCTTGGCCATGTTCCAGTACATCTCCTGATCCATGAGCCAGAAGGCGATCGTCTTGTCGCCGACAAGGGCCTGATCATGGCTCTCGGCATAGCCGATGTGCTTCTCGCCATAGCGGCGGTTGAGCAGGGTGGAAAACAGCTCGCTCAGATTCCAGTCTTCGTCCTTCTTCTCCTTGAGCAGTTTGATCCAGTAGTCGGGCACGCCCATCGCCAGGCGGTAATCGAACCCGATCCCCCCTTCCGCCACCGGCCGGGCCATGCCGACCATGCCGCTGACATCCTCTGCCACCGTGATGGCATCGGGCTTGATCTGGTGGATCAATTCGTTTGCCAGTTGCAGATAGGCCACCGCATCGCGGTCCACGTTGTCGCTGAAGTAATCATCGTAGCTGCTGAACCCCTTGCCCATGCCGTGATCGAGGTACATCATCGATGTCACCCCGTCGAAGCGGAAGCCATCGAAGCGGAATTCCTCCAGCCAGTACCGGCAATTACTCAGCAGGAAGCGCAGGACCTCGTACTTGCTGTAATCGAACAGCTTGGAATCCCACGCCATATGGTGTCCGCGCGCCCCCGCGTGGAAATACTGGTAATCGGTGCCATCGAACAGGTTCAGCCCCTCGTGCGTGTTCTTGACCGCGTGCGAGTGCACCAGGTCGAGCAGCACGAGGATGCCCAGGCCATGGGCCGTGTCGATCAGGTATTTCAGCTCCTCGGGCGTGCCAAAGCGGCTGGAGGGAGCAAAGAAGTTGCTCACATGATAGCCGAACGAACCGTAATACGGATGCTCCTGGATCGCCATGAGCTGCACGGCGTTGTATCCCAGGCGATGGATGCGCGGCAGGATGTTGTCCGCGAATTCGGTGTATGTGGCGACCCGCCCATCCTCGCTGGCCATGCCCACATGCGCTTCATAAATTCGCAGCCCCTCCCCCGCGGGAAGGCTCGGCGAGTCGTGCCGCCAGCGATAAGGCTCCGGCGGGCTCCAGTATTGAGCAATAAACTGCATCCCGGCCCGTGGTTCCTGCACCACCCGGCGGATGTACGCCGGAATACGGTCCATCGTGGTGGAGTCTTCGGCCACCACATGCACCTTCAGCAGTGAGCCATGCACCAACTTGTCGCCGAAGGTGTCATCGGGAAGAAAAAGTGACCAGACGCCAAAGCTGTCGCGCACGAGCGGATGGCCGTAGCGGTCCCAGTCGTTGAAATCCCCGATGAGGCGGAGTTGCAGCGCGCCCGGCGCCCACTCGCGGCACCAGACCCCCGGCTTGCCATACAGCTCACCCCGGTTGAAGCCGAAGTAACGGTGTCCCTGGCTGATCTGCCCAAGCAAACCGCCGTTGGCATCGAAACGCCGCAGTACGTTGCGGTAATACTTGAAGCGCTCGCGCAGGGGATCCAGGTAAAGCCGCAGCAGCGGGTCCCAGCGCGCGATATCAGTCCCATCCTGAGCCGCAGATGTCGTTGTGGTCATGTCCAGGCCGCGCGAAAGAAAGCAGGGCAATCCATACGCACGAGGATTGTATCCGCCCGACGGCCGGGAGGTAACGGGAGAAGGAGGCAGTGGGAAGATCACAGCCGGCATACAGAGGCAGCAAGCCCAAACGGGCGCATCTCTACCGCCTGCCGTCTTCTCCCCCGCCCCCCGGGCGTTTGGCAGTCTCGCCTCACGCGCCGCGCCCATCAGTGATAACTGCCGTACTTCTTCACGCAGCGGATGATGTGCTGATAGGTGGGCCAGCTTACCTGCGGCGGGACGGAATGGTCGCTATGATAGCTGTATCCCCGGGTCGCCATGCCGGCGGCAAGTTTCTGGCGGATCTCCTCCTCGATCAGCTCCAGGTCGTTGGTGGCATACTTCATCACATCGCAGTTACCGAAGAACGCCAGCCGGTCTCCGTAGCGCGGGCACAGCCTGCGGATATCCATGTTCGCCTTGGCCTCCAGCGGCTGAAGACAGTCAAAGCCGGCAGCGATGTAATCCTCGATGACGGCGTTCACATCCCCATCGGTGTGGAAGATGAACTTCATGCGATGGGCATGGGCCCAGTCGGCCATGCGCTTGTGGTCGGGCCAGATCAGCTCGCGGTACATCGCCGGTGAGCACATCGTTGCGGTCCTGAAGGCCATGTCGCCATAGATCCACAGGCCATCCGGCTGGATGCCGGTAGCCATGACGGCATCGAGGTTCATCAGCATGACATCGGTGAAGGTGCGCGAGACATCCATCACCCATTCAGGATCTTCCGCCATCGCCATGAGGGTGATCTCATCGCCCATCAGCGTGCGGGTTTCCTCAAAGCTCTCCACCCCGGTCAGATGAAGCCACTTGCCCTGGGCGCGGCCACGGCGATAGTTGCGCACGATCTCCGGCACGTTGACCTGCAGGCCGGTTGAAAGCAGGGCAGGCTTGAAGGTCTTTTCCCACGCCTCGCGGCTGTCGCACTCGAATCCCAGATGTTCCGGCGTGCCGCTCTTGTGCTTCCAGTAGCGCACGCGTTTGCCGTGGCCATCCCGCACCACTTTCGTCTGTTCATCCTCCTCAACGATGCGCTCCTCGCCGGGGAATGGCTGGGGCCAGAGCCAGTTCAGGCTGCCAAAGTCGCTCTCCAGCAGTTCCAGCACGGTCGCGGCGTTGCCGTGCAGGCCCTCGCCCTGCCAGCGGGTGATGGTCTCACCCCAGAATGATTCATGCCGGGGGATGCGGTCCTGGTCCTGGCGGGCAAACATGCGGTTCACGCGCTCGCGGCTGGTCATTTCAGCACGGGACATGCGGTTCCCTTCTGACGCCGGGCGGCGATGGGAGCGGCTCAGGCCAGCTCATAATCGGCCGCGACGTACTTGCTGGTATCGGTTGACAGGAGATTGTACTCGATGAACCGCTGCTCATCGTCCGGCAGGTCATCAAGCTGCTGGTCGATCAAGTCAAGATACGGCCGCTCACGCTCGGGGATGTGCAGGCAGCCATCGGCCATCCCCGCCCGCATCAGCCGTACCGCCGTGCGGGCGGCTGCGATGCCCGCCTGATAGTGGCTGGGCGCAGCCACGATCGCCCGGGCGATCTCGATGCTGCTGGTGGGGGTGAGCACGAACGCCTGGGGATCGAGGCGGGCATCGCTGCGCACCATCCAGTTGCGCAGGTGCCGTGCGCCCGCCGGGCCATCCCGCAGTGCCTCGTTGAACAGACGGCAGTCGTAGACAAGCTGCTCGAGGTAGCACGTTGGGGCCATGCCCCCCAGCAGCTTGATGTTCTGGACCGACTCATTGCTCCAGGTGTCGGCTGCGGCAGCGGCCACGTTGCCGATAGGCGACAGGTGGGCGCAGGCGGCGGTTTTGCCTTCCATCGCCATGGGAAAGCCGGTAATGGCCTTGAGAATGATGTTTTCGTAGCCGCAGTCCTTACCCGGCCCCACCGCCCCGCACTCAAAAGCCACCAGCGAGCGCACCGCGCTGACCGCCCGGTCGACCGCGGCAAAGACGCGCGGAATCATCTTCTGTTCGGCCAATACCATGGCTGTATTGGCAAACCCGCAGGCGGTGTCACCGGCACAGTGGGCGCCGGTGGCATCGGCGATCTGCTTCAGGTGCGTCCAGAGAAACCGCATGTCGCGCACGCCCATCACGCACAGGGAAAAGATGACCTGGCCGATGTCGCACATCTGCAAGGCTTCATCATGTACTTCCTTGCCGCCGACGCTCTCGATGCTCAGCAGCTCGGCCCCCGCGCGGGCCGCGCCTTCGAACGTCTTGAGCATGTTGTCCCACAAGATGCCGCTGCGCATCACCGGCGGACGCACCATCTCGCGGGTGTCATTGGGGGTCACGCGCAGCACGCTCTTCAAGCCGTGCTTCGCATGCGCATCCTCCAACCCATCGGCCAGGATCGCGGCCAGCTCGATCCCCCAGGCCGGGTTCTCGGTCATCGGCGGCAGTGTCTCGAACTCAACCACCAGCCCCGGCGCCTGCAGTTCCACCGCCCGCTGGACAGCGCCGGCGATGATCTGGCGATAGTGGCGGCGGATCTCCTCCATCGTCGCCTGCTCAACCAGCATCGTCGGCAGGGTGAAGTTCAGTTCCGGGTAGACCAGCCCCCCGCCGATCACCATGCCACGACGGGTGGCCAGCGGACGCGGGGCCGTGCCAAACAGGAGCTGGTCGGATGAGTCGATGGCCAGCGAGGTGTAGCGCATCATGTCGGGTGTCCTGGGTGATCGATCTGCTACGCCACCAGGCGCAGGGCTGCATCAACCGCACTGGCGGCATCTGGCGCGAAACCATCTGCCCCGATCTGGTCAGCAAACTCCTGAGTGATCGGCGCCCCGCCGATCAGCACCTTGCAGGGCAAACCCGCCTCTTTCAGCTTGACCACCGTCTCCTTCATCGCCGGCATGGTGGTCGTCAGCAGGGCACTGAGGCCGATGATCTGCGCGTTGTGCTCGCGGGCGGCGGCGATAAATCGGTCGGCGGGGACATTGGTGCCCAGGTCGATGACACCGAAGTTGGCCCCCCGCCACATCATCGCGACCAGGTTCTTGCCAATATCGTGCAGATCCCCCTGCACCGTGCCGATGACCGCCGTGAACCTGGGCTTGATCCCCGCCTTGACCAGCAGCGGTTCCAGCAGGGCCATGCACTCCTTCATCGCCCGCGCAGCAATCAGCATCTCGGGCACGAACGCCTCGTTGCGCTTGAACTTCTCGCCGATGGCCGACATGCCCGGCACCAACCCCTGGTCGACGATGACCTGGGGATTCACCCCTGCGTCGATCGCCTCCTGCGTCAATCGCCTGGCCTCGTTGCGATTGCCCTTCATCACCATCTCGCTCAGTGCCTGTAAATCACTCATCATCTGCCCTCGTGAGAATTGGTTCACTTTGATCTTGCCGGCGACCCATTGGATTAATAGGATACATTTGTCCGATCAATGGAAAAGGTATTTTTGCGTCGAAAGTGTGGTTATTGCGTGCAGAGCACTTCTGAGAGCCTGATATCCATGACCAACCAAAACCTGCCTGAAATTGATCAACCTGCCTCCCCCCCCGCTTGTGCTGTCATCACCTGCTCGGTGCTAGAGGATGAGGTGCGCCACTTCCTGCAAGGCCTGACACACATCGTTCGGGTTGAGCAGTTGCCACAGGGCCTGCACAACGAGCCGGCACGGCTGCGCCGTGAGTTGCAGGCTGCCGTTACCCGCATTGAGGCCGATCCGGCGGTGGAGGCGATCATCCTGGGCTACGGCCTGTGCAGCCGCGGAATCGAGGATGTCGTGACCGAGCGCGTGCCGATGGTGATCGCCCGCGCTCATGACTGCATCACCCTGCTGCTGGGCTCGCGCCAGGCTTACAACGACTACATCACCAAGTACCCCGGCACCTACTGGTACAGCCCAGGCTGGAACCGCCATCACCTTCCCCCCGGCCAGACGCGCTATGAAACCCTCCGCCGCCAGTATGTCGAGAAGTATGGCGAGGATGATGCCGACTACCTGATGGAGCAGGAGCAGAGCTGGTTCCAGGCCTACAATCGCGCAACCTATGTCGACCTGGGCGTGGGGGTTACAGACAAGGACCTGGCTTTTACCCGGGAATGCGCCCGCTGGCTTAAGTGGGACTATGACCATCAACGCGGTGATCCTGCCCTGCTGCGCGCCCTGCTGACTGGCCAATGGAACAACGAGGATTTCCTCATCCTGCCGCCCGGCCACACGTTTCGCATGACTGCCGATGAACGCATTATTGATGCCGTCCCCCTGACCATTCACGGCCGCAAGGTAGGATAGGAGGCGCAGGATCGCGGCTGTCGCACAGCGCACATTGTCATTCACAGTCCTGCCCACTGCTTAAGAGCGCCTCATCCACGGACCGCCATGTCCCTCGCCCTGAACATCCAGACCGACACCGATCAGCACATCATCCGCGTGCCGGCCGACCTGCGCCAGCAGACGATCAGCAACGTGCTGCGCAAGGAAAACCTGCCACTGAACACGCGCTGCGGCGGTCGGGGGCTCTGCGAAGGTTGCCGGGTGGAACTGGTTGAGGGGACGCTGGTGCATGCCGCCAGCGGCGCGGTGGTGCGGGCCAACGGCCAGCCGGTCACGGTGCGCGGCTGCGAATATCGTGCGGACGGCGCGGGAACAGTGTCCCTGCGGCTGCCCGCCAGGTCGATGCTGCGCTACGCCTCACAGGTTGTCACAAGCTTCCGCCTGAACATTCCCGCCGGCCATGATCCACTGGTTGAGGATCCGGCCCCCGGGGATGCCGGCGTGGCCATTGATGTCGGTACCACGACAATCGTTGCGCTGCTGGTTGACCTGGCAGATGGGCGGGTGCGGGCCACCGCTTCAGCCTTCAACCGCCAGATGCACCTGGGGGATGATGTGCTGACACGCATCAACCTCTGCGCCGGCGACAAGGCCAACATCGCGGTGCTCCAACACGCGGTGGTGGAGGAGACCCTCGGGCCGCTGATTGCCGATCTCATGCAGCAGGCAGCGGGCACTGAGGCGCAGCCAGCGGCGGAGGGCATGCCGCCTGCGCGTGTCCGCATCCGCGTCGTGACCATCAGTGCCAATACAACAATGCTTCACCTGCTGGCGGGGGTTGATCCCACGCCGATGGGATACGCGCCATTCACGCCGGCGTTCCTGGAGCACCGCACGGTCAACGTGCGCATTCCCGGGGTGCCGGACGATGCGGCAGTACATCTGCTGCCAGGATGCAGCGCCTACGTGGGAGCGGACCTGGCCGCTGGGATCGTCGCCACCGGCATGCTGTACCAGGAGCGCACTTGCCTGCTGGTGGACATCGGCACCAACGGGGAGATCATCCTGATGCACGCCGGGCGGCTGTATGGTACCGCCACAGCCGCCGGGCCAGCCTTTGAGGGGGCGGGCCTGGCGTTCGGCCTCCGCGCCGGACGCGGAGCGATCAGTCACCTGCGCATCACCCCAGAAGGCATCACCACAGAGGTCATCGGTGACGGCGCCCGCCCCATCGGTATCTGCGGCAGCGCGTATGTCGATTTCCTGGCCGAGGGGATCCGTTCAGGCCTGCTCAGCCCGACCGGCCGGCTGGAATCGGCCAGCACTGCCCCCCACGGCCGACCCGAGCGTATCGGGCAGATCGGCCCGTGGGATGAGCACGGCCGGGCCATCTGCATCGCCCTGGGCAGCGGCCGCTCTCCTATCGTCATTTCCGAGCTGGATATTGCCAAGCTGCTGCAGGCCAAGGCGGCCATCGCCGCCGGCATCCTCACTTTGCTGAGACGAGCGGGCGTTGCCGCCGAGGATGTGCAGACACTCTACCTCGCCGGCGGCTTCGGCATGCACATCAGCACCGTGAACGCAATCGCCTGCGGGCTGCTGCCAGGCTTCACACCCGGGCAAATCGAGGTGGTGGGCAACACCAGCCTCGGCGGCGCTTATCTGTCGCTGCTGGATCGTTCACTGCTGTATGACTTCGATCGCGTCCGCCGGCAGATCGAAATCGTTGAACTGAACCTCGATCCCGAGTTCGAAAGCTGCTACATCGATCAGCTCCTGCTCGGCTGATACCACCCCGGCAGTGCGATATCAGCAACAGGCCGCCGCGCAGCACATCGCCGCTGCCAGGGGCATCCGATCCGGTTGATCGGTGGATCGGGGGTGGTATTCTCTGCCTGATCCATGAAAACCCGCCGCATCCATATCATCCCATCGTTTCATTACGATGTCGCTTATCTCAAGTCCTATGATGCCTACCTGCCCACGTGCTTCGCCAACATTGATGAAGCGCTGAAGATTCTCGAGCGCGAGCCGGATTACCGCTTCTTGCTGGAGCAGGTGATCCTGCTGGATGAATACTGGCAGCGTTTCCCTGAGAAGCGCGACCTGCTGCGGCGTTTCGCGCGCGAGGGGCGGCTGGATGTGGCCCCGGGGATGTGGGTCATGCCGGACATGAACCTGCCGGACGGCGAAAGCCTCTTCCAGCAGATCCGGCTGGGCAAGCAGTGGCTGCGGGAGCATCTCGATCTCGATCCGGTTGTCTGCTGGATCGCCGATTGCTGGGGACACCACGCCCAGCTCCCGCAGATCCTGCGCGCCTGCGGCTATGAGTATTACGTCTTCTGGCGCTGCATGCGGCGGGATGTCCTGAAAAATGACTTCATCTGGCGCGGGATCGACGGCACGCCAATCCGCGCCCACTGGCTGGCGCGCGGCTATGCCAATTTGCGCTTTCCAACCGAGGCAGCGCTGGTCCATGCCCTGGAACTCAACTTCGCCGGCTGCTCGCCGGAGTCGATTCAGCGCCTGCTCGACACCATGGACCAGTATGGCCCGCCCGATCAGGCGATCATCTGCAACGGCGGTGACTTTGCCTTTCCCCAGGCCGGCGCGCCGCAGGTGGTGCGGCAGCTCAATGCCGATGGCAAGCTCCCCCCGATCGCTTTCGCCACACCCACCGAGGCGCTTGGCGCAATCGACTGGGACGCTGTGCCGCAGTTCGACGGTGAATTCAACAGTGCCCTGCAAGGCACGTTCACCAGCAACATCCGCATCAAGCAGCTTGATCGCCAGTTGCGCCAGCAGATGCGTGCATTGGAGGCGCTGGCCGTGGTGCTTGACCGCCCGCTGTCACAGGCAGATGAGCTGTGGAAGCCGATCCTGAAGCAGCAATTTCACGACATCATCTGCGGCACTATCACGGATGCCGCCCTGGTCGACTGTTATCGCGAGTTCGGCGAAGCCGCTCGGGCACTCAATACCGCACAGCACGCGCTGGCGGATGCCGGCAGCGGGGAAGCAGCGTGGTTCAATCCGCTGCCGTTCGCCCGGCGCGAGATCGTGCAACAGGGTGATGCCGAAGCCGTCATCGATCTGCCGCCACTGGGATTCGCGGCTGCGGCGCAAGCCGTGCCCCTGCCCGCCGATACCCCCGCCACCCTGCCGCTGGTATTCGAGGCCGAGGGTTACACCGCTCACCTCGACAACCGCGGCTTTGTCACCCACCTGATGACTCGCCACGACGGCCGCGACCTGGTCAACCGCGCCGCCCCGGCGCGCTTCGGGCAACTGCTCCTGCAGATCGACAACGGCGACTTGTGGCTCAATTTTGAGTCGCCGTTGAATGGTGGCAGCGTTGAAGCCTCGCTCACCCAGAACCATCCAGACCCATACGATCGCCGCCGATCCGGCATTGATATCGTCGCCGGCACCGTCACCGGTTCGGTCAGCTCGGCCCGCATCGTGCATCACAGCCCTGAACGCCTGGTGGTCGAGCAGACAGGCACAATCAGCTACTGGCGGCTTAAGGTGCCGTTCACCACGCGCATCCATTTCTGGCGCGCAGGCGGGCGGATCGAATATGAAACGGCCTTTATCCCCACCGGCCGGCACTTCCGCGTTCGGGTGGCTTTCCCCAGCACGATTCGTGATGGCCGGCGGCTGGATGAGATCCCCTTCGGCCTGCAACCGCGTGAAGCGGGTGAGCACGTCGCCCAGGCCTTCTGCGACTACGCCGATGCCGCCGGCGGCCTGGCGCTGATCAACGATGGCACCCCCGCCAGCAATGTCTCCGATGACATCCTGATGCTGACGCTCTTCCGCTCGGTGGCGATGGAATACAAGGTCGAATCGCAACAAAGCTACAATGAGAACGTCCCCCACGCCTTCCGCTATGCCATCTATCCACACGGCCCGGGGACAGCGGCACAGGTGGAACTCATCCGCCAGGCCCACGCCTTTGGCATGCCGCCACTTGCGATCAATGCCCCGGCGGCCCGGCATGGGGCTTCGGGCTGGACGGCCGACGCGGCCAATGTCATGATCTCAGCCATTCGCCACAGCGGTGATGCGGTGTTCGTGCGGGTGTATGAGGCAATCGGCCAGGACACCCCAGCCCGGCTGGCGGTACCGGCCGGCTACACCCATTTCGCCCCCGCTGATGGCCTGCAGCAGCCGATTGATGCCTATGATGTGATCCCGGCCGATGGCATCGCGCTGCATCTCAAGCCATTTGAGATCCGCGGCCTGCTCTGTCGTCGGGGTTGACAGGAAAGGCCTTGATGCTGTTCTGTACGCGTGATGCAGTGGCAAACCTGTGGCTGCCAGGGCTCGAGCGTCTTGCCCTGTGCAGGCCAGTGCGGAGCGATGAAGATAGAGAGGTTGTTTGATGGATCTGCCCAGCGACCCGCGTGAGTTCTATCGCATGAGTGCGCAAGTGGAGTTGCCGGAGATTGATCCGGCCACCCCCCCAGCGCTGGAGCGTCTGGGCCAGCCGCCCTATCCCAAGAGCAAATTCCCCTTCCTCGGTTTTCTTGCCAGCGTCTATGATCACGTCGCCAGCCACGCCAGGATGCGCACCAACGCGCAGGCGGCGGATGCGACTCAGATCCAGGCTGAAGTGTGAAGATCTGATGGCCGCGGCGGGTGCCGCCTTTCAGCCTTGATACTTCAAATATCAGCCTTCAACTCGCCCACTTACTTCTCATCGTCTTCTTCGACGTGCACACGCCGGGCAGACTCCGTCCAGATATCGGGGTAGTCGGTTCGGGTCCTGGAGTGTTCCTCAAGGAAGAATCGGCGCACCCGGAAGACGATCAGCATCAGCACGAACAACAGTACCAGCAGCACCGCCAGCAGCAGCACCGAGTAGGCCCGCAGGTGCTGGCGCTGAATCTCACTGCCTGCTTCCCTGAGCGCTTCTGCCCCCGGTACCAGGTAGAAATAGCCCACCACCACCAGCAGTGCGGTAAAACCCAGCAGAAACGCCAGCGTCGCCCAGTGCAGGCGGCCACGGCGAACGGGATGGGGGCGGTGTTCATCTGACACGATTGAACCTGAATGTGCGCGGAGTAAGCCGGCCATCCAGACGGGCGGACGCCCCGCTACCACTTCACATCGGCACGCGGATCCAGCGGATACTTGCTCCGCAACTCCTCGATGGCCTCGCGCATGCGGCTGTCCACCTCGCGGGGGACGATGATGCGCAACACGCAATACTGGTCGCCCTTCTGATTCCCGCGATGGATGCCGCGATCCTTGATGCGCAACTTGGCGTGGCTGCTGGTGCCCGGCGGGATGGTGAGCATCACCGGCCCATCCAACGTCGGCACCTCCACCTTGGTCCCGAGCAGCGCTTCGTAAAGGCTGATGGGCACGTCCAGGTAGACATCCATGTCCTCGCGGCGGAAATAGGGATGCGGCTGGACCTTGGTGATGATGTACAGGTCGCCGGCCCGGCCGTTGACCTGCTGCCCGCGGCCGCGGATGCGCACGCGCGAGCCGTCCCGGACACCCGCGGGGATTTTCACCTCGATGGTTTCGATCCGTCCTTCGCGGTTGATTTGCAGCGGCAGGGTCGTGCCACGGGCGGCCTGGTAGAACGTGATGGTGACGGGATACTCAACATCAGCCGGCGGCGCCTCGACCGGGGACTCGGTGGTATATCCGCCAAAAGGCCCGCCCGGGCCGGCACCGCGGCTGCGCTGGCCGAAGATCTGCTCGAAAATATCCTCAAAGCCGCTGGGGGCACCGCCGCCAAAGTTAAAATCCTCGACCCGCACCCGCGCCCCGCCCGGGGAGCGGTAGCTCTGGCGGCCTCGGCCACCCTGGGCCCGGCGGAAGGCCTCAAATGGATCACCCCCCGGAGCCGGCCCGCCCGCGCCTACGCCGGCGAAACCGAACTGGTCGTAGCGCTTGCGCTGTTCCGGGTCCGACAAGACGTCATAGGCTTCCTGAACTTCCTTGAACTTCTCTTCCGCAGCTTTGTTGTCCTTGTTGACGTCGGGGTGATACTGGCGCACCAGCTTGCGGTGCGCCCGGCGGATTTCATCCGCCGACGCATTGCGCTTGACCCCGAGTACCTCGTAATAGTCGCGTTTGGCCATACTTCGTCCACGCGATCTTAGCATCCCAACCGCCGCAGGCGAAACGGCGGGGCTCCAAAAGCCGATCATGTGGCCGGAAACACCGCTTTTTCAAGCCTTCCGCTTCCAGCCACTGTGCCGGAGAAGTGCTGCCCGTGCCCGGTTTTGTGTTGTCGGCCGGGGCAGGTAGACTGTGCGAAATGCGCAATGCGGATCTGCCAATGCTGCTGGAGGCCAAGGCAAAGGCCGAGCGGCTGCTGGAGGAGGTCCAGCGCATGGCCGCCGAGGCCGAGGCCACTCCCCCGCCGATCCCCCCTGAGGATCTGGCGGCCGGCCGTTTAGCCATGGCCAACGCGGTGGCATCGGCCGAACGGATGGTCCGCTCAATCCAGGAAGCCCTTCAGGCAGCCCTGGACGATCGGACGGAGCAGAATTAGCCCGGGGACACATCGCTGAGGAAACGAGATTCATGTCACAGACCGATACCCAACCCGCCAGCAGCAATATTCTGATCGCCCGCGGCAGCGCGGAGTACCGCATCAAGCGCTACATCATGATCGCGATCATCATCGGCATGGGCCTGTGGTTCGGGTATGACGGATACAAAGGCTGGCCGGAGGAGAACGCCCGCATCCGCGCAATCGAAGAAGAGCAGCGTCAGGCAGGCACCACCGAAGAGCGTCGGGCAGAACTGGCAAACGAGCTCAAGAATCTGAAAGAACACAGCGAAACCGACATTCTGCTGCAGAAGATTCTGTTTTTCACCCTGCCGCCCCTGGGACTGGTCTACCTGGCCTGGACGCTCTTCAACTCACGCGGGCAGTATCGCCTGGAGGGCAACCGGCTGGCAGTGCCGGGGCATCCGGAGATCGACCTCGACCAGATCACAAAAATTGATAAACAGCTCTGGGACCGCAAGGGCATCGCGTATATCGACTATGACGCCGGCGGCCAGACCGGCAGGCTCAAGCTGGATGATTTTGTCTACCAGGCCAAGCCGACGCGCGAGATCTTCAAGCGCATCGAGGAGCACACCCTGGCCCGCGTTGCCTCAGCCGGGGAGGAAGCATAGTCTCCAGTCATCGGTCTACACCGGACACTGAAGGCTGGACACTGCCGCCCCATGACCTCCCGCTGGTATCACATCCTGCTGCTGATTTTCGGCGTTTTCTGCTGCTCGACAGCGGTCATCATGATCAAGGCCAGCCGCACTGACGCGGTGCTGCTGTCAGGGCTGAGGCTGATGGTGGCGGCAGCGGCACTCTCCCCGCTGTTTTTCCGGCACCTGCGAGCGCACCGCGCGGCCTATACGCGCCAACACCTGATGGCGACAATCGTGCCGGGCATGCTGCTGGCGGTGCATTTCATCTCATGGATCATCGGTGCCCGCCTGACGCCTGCGGCCAACTCCACGCTGATCGTCAACCTCGTACCGATTGTGATGCCGATCATGCTGGCCGCCACGGTGCATGAGCGGCTGACGCGCACTGAGATGCTGGCGACGGCCACCGCGATCATCGGGGTGCTGCTGCTGTGCGGGTTCGACTTCAATATCAGCCCGGTCTATTTCTGGGGAGATGTGATCTGCTTCGGGTCGATGCTGGCGTTTGCGGCCTATCTGGTGCTGGCCCGGCGGAGCCAGGCGCTGCCAAGCTTGTGGCTGTATGTGGTGCCGCTGTATGCGGTGGCCGGGGTGTTGTGCATGGGGGCATCGCTGCTGCGGGTCAACCCGCTCACCCAGCCCTATCCACCCGGTGAGATCGCACTGATCCTGGGGCTGGGTTTGGTCCCCACTGTGCTGGGGCACTCGATCCTGAACCTGTCGATGAAGCACCTGCGGGGCCAGGTGGTGTCCATCGTGAATATGGGCCAGTTCATCTTCGCGGCGATCCTGGCCTATTACCTGCGGGGCGAGGTGCCGCAGTGGGCGTTTTACGTAGCCGCCGCGCTGATCGTCATCAGCGCCTGCCTGGTCGTCAGCCAGACCCTGCGCAGGCGCATTCCCGTGCCTTCCCCCGCTGTTTCCCGCGCCACCGCCGAAGCGACGGCATAGCCGGCCAACACTTTTGTTGCAGGATCAGTCAACCCCGGGGCTTTGCAGGACTGACGGCCAGATGCAGATTCTTGCGGCTACGCCGTTTCGTCGCGGGCGCCGGCGACAATCTCATTGACGCGGACGCAGAAGTTGTCATTGAGGACCAGCACTTCCCCCCGAGCGACCAGGCGATCGTTGACGAAGACATCGACTGGGTCGCCGGCCAGCTTGTCCAGCTCGACCACCGATCCTTCCCCCAGTTTCAGCACATCCTCAACCAGCATGCGCGAGCGGCCCAGCTCGATTTTGACATTCAGGTCAACATCCTTGAGCAAGTCAATGCTGCTGACCTGGGCATCGCGGATCACCTGGGCAAAATTAGGCAACGCGACATCCTGGGCATCGGGGGGCAGGTCGCCGCCGGCTAGGGAAGAGGGATCTTCAAAGCTGGCGGCCTTGAGCAGTTCGTCAATCGAGACTTGATCCAGGGGCACGCTGCCCCCGGGGTCATCGCCCAGGCTGGGTTCATCGCCGTGGCCGGACTCATCCGTGGCTGGATCGGTGCTGGTGGCAAGAGGATCGAGCTTGCCGGCATCGGTTGACTCGCCACCGGATGGCTCAGCGCCGGGTGCGGCAGCGTCAGACACATCGGCGGCCTTGAGCGCTGCCTCCAGTTCATCCAGTGAAGCCTGGGTCATCGTGTCGATGTCGGGCTGGCCCGCTTGCGGCTGAGCCTGTTCGGGCTGCGCCGCCTCGGGCTGGCCGACATCGGCTTGACCCATCTCGGGCTGATCCGCCGTGGGCAGCGTGGGATCGGATTGGGCGGGATCGGGGGCTTGCTCTGCCATCGCTCACCATCCTTGGTTCGCCGTGGGGAACATCCTGTTCCCGGCTGTTTGCCAGGTGCAAAAGCATACCGCGGGGCGATTTGCAGTTTCTTGCCTGCCGCGGACCATTAATCGGTTCGGATCGGGATGCAGCGCGGCACGAGCACTTCGCGCACCATGCCTTCGCCCATCACCTCATCGAGTTGATATTTAACCTGTCGCCGCAGGGTTTCCAGTCCCGGCTCGGCCTGGCCGCCGAGTTTTTCCGGGTCACTCTGGGCAATGATCGTGCGGATGCGGTCTTTAATCAACGCCTCGCGGGCCTTCAGCGTATCCCTTGCCTGTGTTTCATGCTCGCTGCCAACGACCATGAAGATGGAGACATCGATCAGCAGCAGCCGCCCGGACACCTTATTGGGGGCGCGGAACTCAACAACCGGGATCTCAACCAGCTTATTGGCAGATGCTGTGCTGCCGCCATCCGCGGCAACGCCTTCGGGGTGGGTCTGCAAATCCGCCCCCACTGCCGGGACAGGGCCGCCACCCAGGAACTTGAAGCCGGCGAACAGCACCGCCGCCTCGATGACCATGACCCCGCCGATCAGGACCGGGGTGTTGCCCAGCAGCGCGGCAATGCCGCCCTTCTTGTCGCCGGATTTCTCCCTGGCCTTCTCCCCGTCGGCTTTCTTCTTTGCTGCTTCCTCGGCCATAGCGTGCCCACGATGAAACCACACCCCGTCAAAACACGGGGATTCATCGATTCTTATCGGCAGATTGACCGCGCAAGGCCAAAGGAAAAGGTAAAGCGACCAGCAATCCCCGCCCAGCGCCCGAGGAAATCAGGCGGTGATGGGCTTACGGATCACCCGGGCGTACTCGATGGCCTTCTGAATGACCTCCTGGAGCGATTCGCGCACCATCAGGCGATCACCGCTGTCGCAGCAGACCACCGTGTCCGGTGTGGCCTCGACATAGCGAATCTTCTCAGCATTGACCACAAACGCCTGCCCGTTCATCCGCGTCAGCAAAATCATGACAACGACTCCGTCGTTATTAGATTCGGGGTGAGGGGTGATGGCTCCTGCCGGACGCATCACCCATCACCCACCGCCACTTTTATGGCCCCCGCGACAGCAGAATAAACACCTGCCGCGAGGGCTCGAATCGTCTGCGCCGCGGGCTCCGCCGGGGCGCGTGTCTCAGTTCAGTGCCGGGCCTACCGGCTGGTGTTCAACAGCTCCTGGATCAACTGATTGCTGGTTGAGATCACCCGGCTGGAAGCGCTGAAGCCGGTAGAGGAAATAATCATGTTGATAAATTGCTCGGACAGGTCCACGTTGCTCAGTTCAAGCGCGCCCGAGCGAACCGACCCGGCCGACAGGTTCAGCGGGCTCGTGATGGTAGCCGCGCCGCTGTTGCTGCCAGCGACAAACAGGTTGCCGCCCTGGTCGACCAGCCCCTGCGGATTGTTGAAGGTGGCCAGTGCGATCTGGCCGAGCGTGCGCGTGCGACCGTTGGTGAACGAGCCGGTGATCGTGCCATCCGCGCCGACGCTGAAGCTGTCCAGCGTTCCGATGGGCGAACCATCCTGCTCGGTCATCACCATGTCGCTGGCCCGGCTGGTCAGCGAGGTCATCGACTGGAAGTCGAGATTGAGCGTCAGCGGCGTGCCGGCCCCGGTAAGGTCGCGGTCGATGGTGAGGGTGGTGCCCTGGGTCTCCTTGAGCCGCCCAAAGTTGTCGAACGTCAGCGTGCCCGAGCCGACAACCAGGCCGGCCAGCGGATCAAGCAGGTCAGGGCGCTGGTCATCCGGCGATGTAGCGGTGAAATGCCAGGTAATGCCTTCATCGGTCTTGGCCGCCAGGGTCGCGGTCACATTGATGGTGATAGGCGTACCCAGCGAGTCGTAGGCCACCATGGTGGTGGTTACGCTCTCACCGGTGGGGTTGCTGGTAAAGCCGCCAATGCTCCCTTCGTCAAAGGTGAGCGGGCCGGTGCCATCCTGCTTGACGAAACCTGCCGCGGGAATGGCCAGGGCGTTTTCGGTGCCGACATTGCCGATGACACCGAGGCGGACGGTTGTGGCGGTATCCGGCTCAATGGTCACGCCGGGCGTTGGCCCGCCGGGCACGGTGAAGCCGGCATCGATCCCCAGCCCGCGCTGCATGAAGAGCGCCAGGTCATCGAGGGTGGAGGTCGGGGTGACGGTGAACGTCTGGGCGCCTACTTCACGGCCGCCGCGGGTCCCGTTGAGGGTAATAACATCGCCGGCTGTGAACATCAGCGCGCCGCTGTTGCCATCTTCCAGATCGGTCAGGAGCGTCGCGCCGGTTGGCGCAACCGTTCCGCCCGCGCTGGTCAGCGGCTGCGACAGCAGGATGCTGGCTCCGGTGGCAACATCACCGGAGGCATCGAGGTTGCCGACCAGTGTCATGTTCTGGGTCGCCTCGGCCATGGTCATCGCCCCCAGCGGGATCTCAATATTGCGGAGTTGGCCGGGGACAACCTGATAATTGGCATCCACCCCGAACCCCTGGACAAAGTCGCCGCCCTGGGTGACCAGCTGGTTGGAACTGTTGAGGGTAAACGAGCCATCGCGGGTAAACCGCTGGCCGCCAGGGCCATCTACCACGAAGAATCCGTTGCCGTCGATGGCCATGTCGGTCATGCGGCCGGTCGGCTCGATCGCACCATTGGACCAGTCCTTCTCGATGGCCGAGACCGCGGCACCCAGGCCGCGCTGGCTGGGGTTAGTCCCCCCGAAGCCTGCGCTGGGTGGGGAACCGGCAGCATCGGTTACATAAAACTGCGGCTTAAACAGGGCGCGGCTGCTCTTGAACGCGACGGTGTTGACGTTGGCGATGTTATTGCCGACGACATTCAGGCGGGTCTGGTTCACATCCAGCCCGCTGAGGCCCGTGAAAAGTGTGCTGGTCAGTGCCATGTTCGTCGCCTATCCGATTCGCGGTTCGATCCTGGTTCGTAACGATCAGATGCCGGTTCCACCGGCACCGGACTGATGAGCGACAGGTGAAACGAGCCTTTCCTGCTCATCACCTGTCGCTCCTGTTCATACGGCTGGCGCGGGTACGGCGGTCGTGGCCGGACCGGGCGCGGGGCCGATGTGGGTCACGCGGTCCATCGCCAGCGTCTTGCCGTTGTCCAGTTCGAGCATGACCTTGTCCTTCTCCACGCGGATGGAGTTGACCACGCCCATCACCGTCTCGTTCCGGGCGTCCATGCCCTGGACCATCTTGCCCAGCAGGTTGCCCGCCCCGCCGATCTGGTTCTGAAGCACGATCGACTTGAGCGATTCCTGCAACATGGTGGAGGACTGGAGGCTGCCGATCTGAGACATCTGCGCCAGCAGCTCACTGTTCTTGGCCGGCTCCATTGGGTCCTGGTTCTGAAGCTGGGTAATCATCATTTTGATGAAGTCCTCTGCCTTCAGTTCACCCATGCGGTTACGCACGGTAGTCGGCGCCGTATTCGAGCCTGAAGATGTCACACCGGACGTTGTCATGTCTGATGTTTCGTCCCCAACCGCACCGATTGGCCACAATTCCGACGAGGCAAAATAGCCATGCGCGGATGTTGCGCAATCAGGCGCAGGAATAGCGCGGCCGCAAGGCATACGGGCGGGTTTCGACATCCGTGCCGACACAGAAATGCAAAGCAGGCCCCCTGTTCAGAGCGCAGCGATGAATCCCCATCTCCCCCGTTGCGCTACTGCGGCACCTGCCGGCCCGGCTTGAGCAGGCGGACCTGGATCTTCTCGCTGGGGATCAGTTTGCCGGCATTGATCTGCTCGTGGGGGTCGAACGCGCGCTTGATGCGGTCAAAACAGGCAAGGGTTGGGGCATCGAACAGATAGGGCATGAGATGGAGCTTTTCCACGCCCACCCCATGCTCGCCGGTGAGCGTGCCGCCGACATCGATGCAGTATTGCAGGATTTTTTCCGCCGCCGCCAGCACGTTCTGCACCTGCGCCTCATCGCGATCATCGTAGAGGAAGATGGGGTGGACGTTGCCATCGCCAGCGTGGAAGACGTTGGTGATGGCCAGTCCGTGGTCGCGGCCGATGGCGTCGATCCGCTCCAGCACCTGCTCCAGCGTGCTGCGCGGCACGCAGGCATCCTGCGTGCAGTAGCTGCGGCTGATACGGCCGATGGCCCCAAAAGCGCTCTTACGCATTTTCCACAGGGCGGCCCGGCGGGCTTCATCGCTGGAAGTCTGAACCTCAAACGCCTGCTCGGATCGGCACAGATCAACGATCTGCTGCATCTGCTGGTCGATCAGTTCCTCGATGCCGTCAATCTCGATCAGCAGCATCGCCCGGGTATGGGCGGGCAGGCCGAAATGAAAGGCATCCTCGATCACCTTGACCATCGCCCCATCCAGCATCTCCATCGCCGCCGGCAGGTGCCCCTCGGCGATGATGGCACTGACCGCACGGCAGGCATCGGCGGTGGCGGAGAACAGCGCAACGATCGTGCGGAAACTGGTCGGCCGCGGCGTCAGGCGCAGCCAGAGCTTCGTAATGATCCCCAGCGTGCCCTCCGAGCCGCAGATCAGCCCCGGCAGATCAAACGCCGCCGGCTCACAGGCCCCATCAGCCGCGCCACAGGTCAGTACGCGCCCGTCCGCCAGCACCATCTCGAGCCCGAGCACATGATTGCTGGTGACAAAGTCCTTGAGCACGTGGATGCCGCCGGCGTTGGTGGCGGCATTGCCACCGAGCGTGCTGGCACGCTGACTGGAGGGATCGGGGGAAAAATGATAGCCGGTTCGCGCAAGCGGCCCGACAGCGGCGGTCTGCTCAAGCGCTGCCACCGCCTCGGACAGCGCGGTGTTGCACACACCCGCCTCAACGTGGGCTGCGCGGTTGGTCAGGTCGATGGAAAGGATGCGATTCATGCGGGCGGTGGAGATGATCACGCCATTGGCATATGCCACACACCCGCCCGCCAGACCGGTCCCCGACCCGCGCGGGACGATCTGCACGCCCTGGCGCGCCAGCAGGCTCACCACCGCGGCAACCTGCTCGGTGCCTGTCGGGAAAACAACCGCTGCCGGCCTGGCCTTGGCGATGGTGAACCCATCGCACTCATACACAAACAGTTCGGCCGGATCGGTCAGCACCTGGTCGGCCGGCAGAATCGTCAGCAGATCATCGACGATGGGCATGCGGGCATTGTAACGCGCTGACCGGATGGTGGGAGATGGGGAGCCTTCAGCGTATGGCCTTCTGCGAGTTGCCAGTGGCCGATTGTCATTTGTCAGTCCAACGCATCGTGAGCGCTGCGCCGGGATGAGGGTCCTGCGCGTCTTTTTTGAGCCCTGAGCCCTGAAATCCGGCAGTGATGGGTCATGAAAAGGGATACCTCTTCCATTTTCCACACTTATTTGTAAAAATTCGCCCATCAGCGCGGCGCGGGTGTCCGCGCGCAGTTGACAGGGTGTGTTGAGAGGTGGCAGGACGATGGATTCAACGCTGAGCAAGCCGGGGGGTCTTCCCTCGTCGCCCGGGTCGGTCGCAGCGCGGCCGGCGGTCAACCTGCGCAGCGTACTGCTGGGATTGGCAGGCGTGGTACTGATCTGCGCGTTCACCCCTTACAACGACTACGCCCTGAACAACACCGCCTTCATCGGCAACAACCTGCCGCTGGGGCTGATGGTGCTGACGTTCGCGTTTGTGCTGCTGGTCAACGTGCCGCTGCTGAAGTTCACGCCGCGTTTTGCATTCAGTCCCGGCGAGCTGGCAGTGGCCTTCACCATGGCGCTGGTGAGCTGCACGCTGCCAACCAGCGGGCTGATGCGCTATTTCCCGCCATCAATGATCGCCCCTTATCACCTGTCGCTGGGGCGAAGCGATTTCCGTGCGGTGATGGAGGCGATGGACCTGCCGCAGTGGATATTCCCCACCTTCGAATCCGAGAATGTGACCGATCGGATGAACGATCCGCTGGTGACGGGCTACTACACCCGCTGGCCGACTGATGCAGGCCCGCCGCCGTATGCGGCGTGGATCACGCCAGCGCTGACATGGGGAGTGTTCATCTTCGCGCTGTACGGGGCGCTGATGTGCATGATGGTGCTGGTGCGGCGGCAGTGGTTCGACAATGAACGACTGGCGTTCCCGCT